>JBBSQC010000005.1:0-134978 GCA_038258215.1 Actinomycetales bacterium
CAACGAGGGATCAGCGCTCATCGCCTCCGCGACCAACCGCTGCGCCCGATCACGCAGCTCATCCGGGTACTTCCTCGGTGCTGGCATAACTCCACCTTTCCGTGGAATCAGACCGTCCACCAGACCCGGGGCGATTCAGACAGCTCCGCCCGCACCGCCGCCAACCGCGCCGCCACACCCGCGGCACGCGGGTCGGCGCACTGCGCGGGCTGGATGCTGGACATACCCAACCCTACTCGAACACCCGTACGAACACAAGATCCCAAACCACCGTGTTCGCCTGCAGCAGAACGAATCCCACCAAACGCGAGCCTCCGTGGGGACGGATCAGATGCCCGTACCGACCAGAGGCACTCAGCCAGTGTCGACGAGCCGAACGACCTCCACGGCGCACCCCCAGGACAGGGTCACTCCCGCACCTCCGTGCCCGTAGTTCGTGACGACCTCCCTGCCCTCGACCGTGGTCCTGTGCAGCGACACCGCGGGAGCGACGGGTCGCAGACCCACCCTGCTGGCCAGCACCTCCGCATCCCTCAGCTCCGGTACCGCCTCCCGTGCCCTCGAGACGATGCCCTCGTGGACCACCGGGTCCGGCACCGTGTCAAACGTGCCCTCGACGTCGGTGCCGCCGCAGACCACCCAGTCCCGATGGGGCAGCACGTAGACCATCCCGCCCGGGTGACCGTCGTCGACGTACCAGCGCTCGATCCCCGGGTTCGCCAGCAGCGCCACCTGGCCCCGCGAGGGCAGGACCGTGCCCGCTCCATCGGCGCCGAGCAGCTCGCCGGAGCGCAGGCCGGCGGCGAGGACCACCACGTCCCCGGGGAGCTCTCGAAGGTCATCGACCCGGCGCCGCACGAAAGCCACACCCGCCGCGATGCACTGCGTCTCCAGCCACGGGAGGAACACCGGCATGGTCACGATCGGGACGGTGGCGACGACGCCACGATCCGCCGTCGCCGGGAGCTCATGGCCCGCGGCCTCACGCCACGTCGAGAGCCCTTCGGTCCACCACCGGTCGGCGGCCCCATGCTCGACCATGAGCCCCTCGCGGATCGTGACGCCGGCCTCCGGGTCGCGGGCCAAGGACTGAAATCGTTCGAGAGCCACACTCCCCCAAGCGAGCACGCGGTCCCGTGGCTCGACGTGATAGGGGAACCAGAGGCCCCCGGCCACTCCCGAGACCGAATCACCCACCGCCTGATCGGCGACACAGGTGACCGAGTGACCGGCATCCGTCAGCTCGAGGGCCGTCGTCAGGCCCACCACGCCCGCGCCCACCACCGTCACCCGTGCCATGCACGGATCCTCGCATCATCTCCCCCGACGCGAGGTGCTGAAGGGTCTAGCCTCCGACAGTGAGCGAGTCGCCCGCCCCTGCACCACATCCCGTCACCGGCATGTTGTTCCAGTCGCCCGTGCCGCCGGGCACCGGGTGGCCCGGGGACCCCGCGGACGCCGACACGCCGGTGGCTCGAACCCCTGCGCAGGTACGTCGCCTCGCCACCGGCGCACCCGGCATATCGGAGCTCCAGGCCCGGGTGTCCGTGTGCCGGGCCTGTCCGCGGCTCGTCCGGTGGCGGGAGTCGGTCGCTCGCACCGGGCGCCGGGCCTCGTTCGCCGACCAGCCCTACTGGGGTCGTCCGGGGCCGTCGTTCGGTGACCCCGACGCCGAAGTGCTCGTCGTCGGGCTGGCCCCCGCCGCCAACGGCACCAACCGCACCGGCCGGATGTTCACCGGGGACGCCTCGGGCGACTTCCTGTATGCCGCGCTGCACCGCACCGGGTATGCCGCTCTGCCTACCTCCGTCGCGGCCGGCGACGGACAGGCCCTCACCGGCATCCGGATCGTCGCTGCGGTCCGGTGCGCGCCACCGGAGAACAAGCCGAGTCCCACCGAGAAGGCAACCTGTGCCTCGTGGCTCCGGCGCGACCTCGAGCTGGCGGCCCCACGACTACGAGCCATCCTCTGCCTGGGGGCGATCGGGTGGGCTGCGGCCCTGGCGTCGACCACGGCGATGGGCTGGGAGGTGCCGCGCCCGAGGCCGAAGTTCGGCCACGCGGCGGAGGTGCGTCTGACCACTCGCGACGGAGCCGAGGTGCGCCTCGTCGGGTGTTACCACGTGAGCCCGCACAACACCTTCACCAAGCGGCTGACCCCCGACATGCTGGACGAGGTCCTCGCGTCGCTACGCCCGTGAGTGCCAGGCCCGTGCGAGCGCGGCGCGCTCGCACGGCATACGCTGCCGTGGTGGCTCCACGACCCCGCCCAGACAGCGACATCGAGCGCGCGCTCGTCGTCACCGCCCATCCCGACGACGCCGACTTCGGCGCGGCGGGCACGATAGCCGGCTGGATCGACGCCGGCATCGGCGTCACCCTGCTGTGCCTGACCCACGGCGAGCAGGGAGCCCGACCGGAGGCCGACATCCGGGCCATCCCCGCTCTGCGCGAGGCCGAACAGCGTGCCGCGAGTGCCGAGCTCGGGCTCACCGACGTGCGCTTCCTCGCCGGCCACCGCGACGGCTGGCTCGAGCCGACCTTCGACCTGCAGCGCGAGATCGTGCGGGTGATCCGCGAGGTGCGACCGCAGCGCATCCTCACCCAGTCCCCCGAGCGGAACTACGAGCGCATCCAGAGCTCGCACCCCGACCACCTGGCCGCCGGCGAGGCCACGGTTCGCGCCGCATACCCCGCGGCCGAGAACCCCTTCGCCTGGCCCGAGCTCGATCTCGGTTTCTGGCACGTCGGCGAGCTGTGGCTGATGGCCCACCCCACCCCGACGCATCCGGTCGACATCACCGACCAGTTCGACCGCAAGGTGGCGGCCCTTCGGGCCCACGCGTCGCAGACCGGTCACCGCGACGGCCTCGAGGACATGCTCCGGCAGTGGGGCACCCGGATGGGCAGTGCCCTCGGCCTGCCCGAGGGGCGCCTGGCAGAGGCCTTCGCGATCGTCCCGCTGAACTGAGGACACCCGGTGATCACGCTGATCCGGCCCGCCTCCGGGCTGCACCACAGCTACCTGGAGGCGACCGACGAGTTCGGTGACGCCCACCGTGACGGTGACGGCGAATGGGCCGAGCGTCCGGATGACGGCGGCTACCCCGGGCGGGCCTTCACGCGCGAGGACCTCGGCACCGACGACGGCTTCGCGGCCTTCGTGCAGTGGCGCCTCGACCGCGCCTCACCCGACTCCGCGCGCCCGACCGGCCACGTGCCATGCACGTTCTTCTGGATCGTCGAGGACAGCGACCCGCTGACCTACCTCGGGTCGCTCTCGCTCCGGCACGACCTGACCCCCTTCCTCCTGGACTTCGGCGGCCACATCGGTTACTCGGTGCGGCCGAGCGCCCGGCAGCGCGGCGTCGCCACCGCGGCGCTGCGCCTGGGCCTGGCCGAGGCAGGGGCGCTGGGGATCGGCCCGGCCCTGCTCACCTGCCACGTCGCCAACGGGGTGTCGCGCAGGGTCATCGAGACGTGCGGTGGCGTCTTCGAGGACATCCGCGGGGACCAGCGACGCTACTGGGTCCCGACCGGTCGCTGATCCGTGCCCGCGGCCTACGCTGGCCGACATGAGTGATGCAGCCCAGTCGACCGGCCCCGCCCTCGTCGTCACCCGAACCGGCTCGGGTGACGTCCTGCGGGTGGAGGACCGCGCGGCCGGCATCCCCGGTTCGGGTGAGGTGCTCGTCGAGGTCGCCGCCGCGGGAGTCAACTTCATCGACGTCTACCAGCGAGAGGGCGTCTACCCGATGCCCACTCCCTACGTGGCCGGCAACGAGGGTGCCGGCGTGGTCGTCGGCACCGGCCCCGACGTCGAGGGCATCGAGGTCGGCGACCGAGTGGCCTGGCCACAGACCCTGGGCAGTGCCAGCCGGTATGCCGTGGTGCCCGCGGCCATGGTCGTCGCGGTCCCGGATGGCGTTGACCTGGAGATCGCTGCGGCCGTGATGCTCCAGGGCCTCACCGCGCACTACCTCACCACCAGCACGTACGCCGTCGAGTCGGGCACGGTGGCGCTCGTGCACGCGGCGGCCGGTGGGGTGGGGCAGCTGCTGGTGCAGATGGTGAAGGGCCGCGGTGGCCACGTCGTGGCCACCGCTGGGACCTCCGAGAAGTGCGAGACGGCGTCCGCCCTCGGGGCCGACCACGTGATCCCCTACCGCGAGGTGGACGACCTCGCGGCGGAGGTGCGCCGGTTGACCGACGGTCGAGGCGTCGACGTCGCCTACGACGGGATCGGCAAGGACACCTTCGACGCCTCGCTCGCCTCCCTGCGCCCGCGCGGAACCCTGGCCCTCTTCGGTGGGGCCAGCGGCCAGGTGCCGCCCTTCGACCTCCAGCGACTCAACTCCGGAGGGTCGCTCTTCGTGACGCGCCCGACCCTCGGGCACCACCTCGCCACCCGCGAGGAGCTGGAGTGGCGAGCCTCCGAGGTGCTCGGCGCCGTGGCCGACGGGTCCCTGCGGGTGGAGGTGGGTGGGCGCTACGCGCTGACCGACGCCGCCACGGCATACGCGGACCTGGAAGGCCGCCGCACCCAGGGCAAGCTCCTCCTGCTCCCCTGACCCGCTGGGTTTCGGGTTGGCCCCTGCTACACGAGGCGGCGGCCCATCGCCCACGCCGTGAGCTCGTGACGGGAGGACAGCTGGAGCTTGCGCAGCACCGAGGACACGTGGGTCTCGACCGTCTTCACGGAGATGAACAGCTCCTTGGCGACCTCCTTGTACTGATAGCCCCGGGCGATCAGCCGCATCACCTCCCGCTCGCGCGCGGACAGCCGGTCCAGCTCCTCGTCGACCTCGGCGATCTCCCCGGCTGCCGCGCCGAAGGCGTCGAGCACGAAGCCCGCCAACCGCGGCGAGAACACGGCGTCACCGTCGGCCACCCGCCGCACCGCGACGAGCAGGTCCCGCGAGCCGATGGTCTTCGTGACGTACCCCCGCGCCCCCGCGCGGATCACGGCGATGACGTCCTCCGCCGCATCGGACACCGACAGGGCGAGGAACCGCACCGGCTGCCCGGCCCCGGTCTCCACCCCGACGCACCCGCGGATGACGTCGCCGCCCCCGTTGCCCGAGCCGCCCGGCAGGTGCACGTCGAGCAGCACGACGTCGGGCCGCTCCGCCCGCACCACCGCGATGGCGCCGTCGACGTCCGGCGCCTCGCCGACGAACTCGCACGCCGGCATCCCGGCGGCGGTCATCGCCTCGGTGAGCTCGGCGCGCACGCCGGTACGGAACATCCGGTGGTCGTCGACGAGCACCACCCGGACGGGGCCCGTGCGCTCCGCGCCGGAGGTCTTCTTCTCGGTCATGGCTGGTCTCCTTCGATGGCGGGGAGCCGAAGCTCCACCTCGGTCCCGTCCTCCATGCGTCGCACCCTCGCAGTGCCCCCGTGTCGCTTCATCCGTCCCAGGATGGACTCCCTCACCCCGAGCCGGTCGGCCGGCACGGCGTCGGGGTCGAACCCGACCCCCCGGTCGCGCACGAACGCCGCGACCCCGCTGGGCCCGATCTCGACGTAGGCCGTGACCGGAGCCCGGCCGTGGCGCACGGCGTTGAGGAGCGCCTCGCGCATCGCCCGGGCCAGGGCGACCCCGTGCGGACCGTGCGGTCGGTCTCCGGTCACGACCAGGTCGATCGGCACCCCGTGGAGGTCCTCCACCTCGTGCGCGACCTCCGTTACTGCCGCGGCGAGGCTGGCCTGGGAGCCCTGCGGCCCGGCATACAACCAGGACCGCAGCTCGCGCTCCTGGGCCCGCGCCAACCGGGTCACCGCCGGCGCGTCCCCCGCCTGACGCTGGATCAACGCGAGGGTCTGGAGCACGGAGTCGTGCAGGTGGGCGGCGATGTCGGCGCGCTCGGTGGCCCTGGCGGCGGTGACCTGCTCGCGGCGCAGGTCGGCCCACAGGCGGGCCGCCCACGGTGCCGCGATGATGAGGGCGCCCACCAGCACCGCGATGGCGGCCAGCAGGGCGTCCCAGACGACCGTGATCGAGCGACCCCGGGTGACGAGCACCAGGATGCCGGCCACGGCCAGCGCGAACCCCAGGCCCAGCCGCAGCCAGGCGGCGCGACCAGCCCCCTCGCCCTCTCCCAACCACCTCGACCGCTGCGCCTCGTCCAGGTTGGACCACGCCACGATGGCTCCCACCGCGATCGCGAAGAGGGGCAGCAGCACCGAGCCGAGCATCGACCCACCGATGCTCGGCGTGAGGAGCACGGCGCCGAGCACCACGAGGGCCGCACCGACCGCGAGCACACCACCCCACCGCCGACGCTCGTCCGGGAGTCCGGTGCCGGGCGCCTGCCCCGGGTCGGTGACCTCGCCCTCCGGTGTCATGGCCCAGAGGAAGAGGTAGGCCGCGACCCCGGCGCCGCCCGCGAAGGTGAGCACGACGAAGCCCCACCTGACCGCGCGCACCGACATGCCCAGGTGGCGGGCCACGGCTGCGCTGACTCCCGGGGTCCACCCCCGCCGGCGGGAACGCGTCAAGGGCGGCCGTGCCGGCGCGGCGGGTGCGGCTCGACCCTCACCCGGCGCGGGCTGGCGCCGGGGAGGGGCCGAGGCGGCGTCGTAAGGGGTGGGCACCCCTCCATCCTGACGCACACCCGGCCCCGAGGGCCCTTCTGCCGGGGTCCGGTCAGGGCCGAGTCAGGGTCGACCCTCATGGCGAGCCCGCGCCCTGAGCAGCAGTCTTGCTGTCATGACGGAGAACCCCACCGGGAGTGCGGCGCCACCGAACGCGACCCAGCATCCCGAGACCCAGCAGTCCACGTCCTTCCTCGACGACAGCTTCACCAGGCTGCGCGAGAGCGGCTACACCCGAGAGAGCGAGGGCCGCTGGTTCGGCGGCGTCTGCTCGGGGCTGGCCACCCGGTGGAACGTCGACCCGGTCCTCATCCGAGCCGCCGCCATCGTCCTGGCCTTCGTCGGCGGCATCGGGATCACCGCCTACGTCGTGCTCTGGCTGCTGATGCCGGACCGGCGCGGCGAGATCCTCGGCGAGCGCGCGATCCGCCACGGTGACGTGCTCCCGATCATCCTGCTCGTCGCGGCGGTGCTGCTGCTCTTCGGAGGCTTCTTCTCCATCGGCAACGGCCGGGTCTGGTCGGCCCCCCTGTGGCTCGTCCCGATCGGCATCGTGGGGTGGTTCGTCCTGACCCGCGGGCGCCGCGGGAACGGTGACCCGTATGCCGGCCCCGCCCCGGTCGCCAACCCCACCGGCCCCGGGATGTCGACCACGCCGGCCACCGGCTCCCCCGCTCCGTATGCCGGCCCGCCCGCGTCGGCGCCCCACCCCACCTGGGCCAGCGCAGGCCCCCCCGCACCCCCCACATCAGGAGCCACCATGTCCGCGCCGACCAGCACCTACGCCGCGCCGCCCGCGGGAACCTACTCCCAGCCCCCGGCCCACCCCTACGGAGGCCGTCCGACTCCGCCCGGACCGCCCAGGCCCATCGCGCCGCCGCCGCCGCCGCGACCCCGCCGTCGTCGACCCAGTGGGTTCGTCGCCCTCATCTCGATCGGCACCGCCATCGTCGGGTTCGGCCTCGGCGCCCTGCTCGACGAGCCCCTGGGCTTCCCGGGAAGTGCGGCCAGCCTCGGTTTCATCATGGCGCTCGTCGGGGTGTCGGCCATCGTGCTCGCCCTGGGGCTGCGCGGCCGCGCCTCGGGGTTCAGCGGCTTCCTCACGCTCGTGCTGTCCGTGCTGCTCCTCGGCTCGACCGCGGTCTCGCACGTCGACACCGAAGGAAGCGTCGGCCAACGAACCTGGCGCCCCGTGTCGACCACGGACGCGGCCTACTCACTCGGTGCCGGGAACGCGACGCTGGACCTTCGCGGCCTCCCCACCCGCGCGGGGTCCCCGATCGACGTCGACGTCGAGATGGGTGCCGGAGGCCTCGAGATCCTCGTGCCGAGCGGCGTCACCACCCGGATCGTCGCCGACGTGGGAATCGGGACCATCACCCGCCCCGGCCGGGGCGGCGACGTCGGCACGAACAGTGACTCCGGCCCCGGCCGCGAGCTCCGCACCGTCATCGGCGACGGGCCACCCGAGGTCCTCGTCACGGCCCAGCTCGGCCTGGGCGAGATCCGCATCACCGAGGAGAACTGACATGAGCACCCCCAACGACCCCCAGGACGACACCCTCGCCACCGAGGTCTTCGACCGGGAGCCCGTCGCGGCATCCGGCCCGAGCGCCCCCGCGGCATCCGGCCCGAGCGTCCACACGGCGGCCCCACCCGCCAGGCCCTACCTCCCCGGCCCGGCCCTTTTCGCCCTCGTGCTCGGCCTCCTGGGCCTGTTCGTGGCCGGCGCCGTGCTCGTCGGGGAGCTCACCGACGCCACCGTGCAGTGGGACCGGCTCGGGCCGTGGACCGTCGTCACGGCGGGCGTCGTCGTGCTCCTCCTCGGCGCGCTGGGGCTGCGCGCCAGCCGGTCCCGGGACTGAGTCAGTAGTGGCTCGCGACGCCGGCCGCCGCGAGCGCCACCGGCACGCTGGCGACGACGGGGAAGGCCCCGAGCTCGGCCAGCGGAACCCAGCGCGCGTCCGACGTCGACCCGCCCACGTCATGCACGACGGGGCGGGTCGGTCGCTCGCAGCGAGCGGTGTGCAGCAGCCGCACCGCGTGGTAGTCCTCGGCCCCGCGTGCCGACCGGCCGACCCAGTGCTGGGTCATCACGTCGACGAGGCGCACGTGGTCCACCACCTGCCCGGTCTCCTCCCCCACCTCGCGAAGCACTGCATCGGTCGGGGTCTCCCCCGGGTCGATGCCACCCCCGGGCAGGTTCCAGCGTCCTGCGGCCCCGGTGCTCCCGGACAGCTGGGTCAGCAGGAGCCGTCGGTCGGCGACGACCACGGCGTAAGCCGCGACCCGCTGCCGCGGCTGCACCCCGTCGCGCTCGGCGTCGGTGAGCCCGGGCCCCTCGGCCAGGTCCGGCACCGGCTCGACCCTGGCGGGTTCCACGGCATACCGGATCGTCAGCTCCCCGAGGGCGCCCTCCACCGACAGGAGCGACACCGCCCAGCCTCGGGCCGCGAGCTCGGCGCGCGGGTCCGCGCCGTGCACGAGGGCGAACGACTCGACGAGGCGCTCGCCGCGCCAGCCGGTCACGGTGATCACGGGGGTGGTGCCCCGGCCCGGACGTACTGCGCCACCGTCGCGCGGACCACCCCGGCCCAGTCCTGCTCCGGCGGGGTGGCCAGCAGGTGAGCACGCATCCGCTCGCGCAGTGGAGCATCACCCGCGAGGTGGGCCACGGCTCCGGCGAGCATGACGTCGGAGTCGGCGAGGAGGCCGTCGACCCCGTCGGTCACGAAGTCCTCGACCCCCGT
Organism: Actinomycetales bacterium; assembly: GCA_038258215.1. Classification (GTDB taxonomy): domain Bacteria; phylum Actinomycetota; class Actinomycetes; order Actinomycetales; family Dermatophilaceae; genus Fodinibacter. The sequence continues at coordinate 9,348 of JBBSQC010000005.1, forward strand.
GCCGCGAAGGGCCACGACGGGCACCCCGGCCGTGCGTGCCTCGAGAGCGGCGACGCCGAAGGCCTCGAGGCGAGCCGCGTTGAGATAGATGTCGGCGTCCCGGTGCAGGTCGCGGAGGGTGTCCCGGTCGACCCGGCCCGGCAGGGACACCCAGTCCATGCCGTGGTGGCTGAGGTGGCGCTCCATGCGACTCCGTTGCGGTCCCTCACCCAAGATGGTGGCGGTCATGGCGATGTTCGGGTCGAGGACCGCTCGGGCGGCCCGAAGCACCCGCAGCGCCCCTACGGGCCGCTTGCGCGAGGCCAGGCGCATCGCCGACACGACGTGCACCGCCTCTCGCGCCGGCCGGCTCGAGCCCGCCGGACGCCACCGGGCCACGTCGATGCCGTTGCCGACGACGTCGACGCGCGCACCGCCCGCGACGGCCGCGACCCGCGCGGCCGCCATCGACGAGACCGCGCCCAGGGCCACGCCACGACCGGCCCACCGGCCGATGTGGCCGACGAGCCGGAAGGCCGGCGCCGACCGGTCGATGACGCAGTGGAAGGTGGCCGCGACCGGCAGCCCGAGGTCGATGGCGACCGGCACGAGGTCGGTCGCGAACGGGCTCACCACCCCCAGGTGGGCGTGGGCCACGTCGAAGCGGCCCGCCCTGAGCCGACGCCGGACCTCCGGGGGCGCGAAGGGGTTGACCGGCGCCCCGAACGGGACGCGGATGGCGAGCCGGTGCACGCGCACCCCGCCCTCCACCGTCATCACCCCGCCCCGCTCACCGTGCGGACCCGTCGTCGCCGTGAACACCTCCACCTCGTGCCCCGCCGCGGCGAGGTGGTGGGCAAGATCGCGCACCTGCGACTCGATGCCGCCGAGCCGGGGCGGGTAACAGTCCGACAGGAGGGCGACCTTCACGAGGGTCCAGCCTGCCATGCGCGAGAATGGGCGACGATGTCCCGCACTCTCGTGGCGTTCCACGCCCACCCCGACGACGAGGCCCTGCTCACCGCGGGCACGATGGCGCGTGCCGTCGCCGAGGGCCACCGGGTCGTGCTCGTGCTCGCCACCGACGGGGGCGCCGGCCTCGCCGCCGCTGACGTCGGGGACGGCGACGGCCTCGGCGCGCTGCGGCTGGAGGAGGCCCAGGCCTCGGCCGAGGCCCTGGGGGTGCACCGCATCGAGTGGCTGGGCTACGCCGACAGCGGCAGCGGCTCGCAGCCCGAACCCGAGGTCGCCGGCGTGACCCGCTTCTGGCGGGCCCCGCTCGAGGAGGCCGCCGAGCGGCTCGCCGCCGTGCTGCGCACCGAGCGGGCCGACGTGCTGCTCTCCTACGACGCCAACGGCGGTTACGGGCACCGTGACCACGTGCGGGTGCACGAGGTGGGGGCCCGCGCAGCCGAGATCGCCGGGACGCCGCGGGTACTCGAGGCGACCGTGCCCCGCGACACCATCGTGCGGGCGGTGCGCGCCGTCGGTCGGGTCTACCGGTTCCCCGACGAGTTCGACCCCCGCTCCTTCGAGCGCGCCTTCACGGCACGGGCGGACATCACGCACCGCGTCGACGTGCGTCGGTATGCCGGGGCCAAGCGGGCGGCCATGCGGGCTCATGCGTCGCAGTCGACCGGCGGCGGGGCTAGCGAGGTGGGCGACGGGGGCCAGACCGGGGATCGCACGCTCGCGGCATTCTTGAAGATCCCCCGGCCGCTCTACGATGTCGTCTTCGGTCGCGAGTGGTTCCGCGACCCCAGCCTGCCGCCGGGGGGTCCGGTGCGCACCGACGTGTTCGAGGGGATCTGATGAGCCCACGCACCAGGCAGGTGCTCCAGGTGGTGGTGGGGCTCGGTCTGGCCGCGACCCTGCTCATCTGGGGGCTGCCCTACTTCGCCAAGACGTCCTGGGCGGAGATCTGGGGAGAGATCCGCAGGGTGCCGGCCCACCACGCCGTCGGCTTCCAGATGCTGATGCTCATCGGGCTGTGGTCCTACACGTTCACCTTCACGGGGTCGCTCCGAGGGCTGACCCACGGCAAGGCGCTCATCGTCAACCTCTGCGGCTCCTCGGTGTCCAACCTGTTGCCCGGCGGCGGCGCGGTGGGTCTCGCGGCGACCTTCGCGATCTGCCGGTCGTGGGGCTTCTCGAGGCGGGCCACGTCGACGTCGGTCATCGTCACCGGGGTCTGGAACGTGCTCGCCAGGATCGCCCTGCCGGTCATCGCGATCCTCGCGCTGTGGCTCGGTGGGGTGACCCTGCCGGGTGCCCTGACCGACCTCGCGGTCGCGGGGTCGATCACCGGCCTCGCGATCCTCGGGGTCTTCGTGGCCGTCATCGCCAGCGAGCGCGCCGCGCAGAGCGTGGGACGCGGGCTGGACCGGGTGATCCGCCCGTTGGTGCGGCGGCGGCGACCGGCCTCGACGATGAGCATCGAGGAGCTGGTGCGCGACCTGCGGGCCAGGATCAGCGACGTCGTGAGCAGCGGCTGGGTGTCGATGACGCTCGGGATGGTGGGCTTCTTCGGCGCCTACTACGTGCTCTTCGTGCTGATCATGCGCGAGACAGGGGTGGTGCTGCCGCTCAACCTCCTCTTCGCCGCCTTCGCCATCGGTCGCCTTCTCACGGCCGTGCCCGTCACGCCCGGGGGGATCGGGGTCACCGAGACGGCGACGGTGGCCGTGCTCGTCGGGTGGGGCGCCAACTCGGTGGGCGCAGCCGCGGGCGTCATCCTGTTCACGATCTTCACCCACCTGATGGAGGTGCCGCTGGGCGCCCTCGGCTGGGTCGCGTGGACGGCGAGCCCCAAGACCGAGCCGTTGCCCGAGGGCGAGGAAGCCGTCCTCGCCTGACCGGGCTCCGCAGTTGGGCCGCGGTACCGTGCCAAGCGTTGATTGCCCAACGCCACCGTTACATGTAACATCGCGTCATGGCGAGCACGCGGGAACGAGTTCGCGAGCACCGGCAGAGGCTCAGGGAGCAAGGTCTTCGACCGATCCAGATTTGGGTGCCAGACGTCCGGGCGCCGGAGTTCATCGCGGAGGCCCACCGCCAGTCGGCTCTCATTGCGGCCAGTGAGCACGAGGCCGATGACCAAGCCTTCGTCGACGCCATCTCGGAGGCCTGGGACGACGTTGCGGGTCCGGCCGAGTGAGGCGCGGCGACATCTACGTCGCCGCCGCCCGCGGTGCGTACACGGGTAAGCCACGGCCCGTGGTCGTCGTGCAGGATGACCGGTTCGACGCCACGGCGTCGATCACCGTCTGCCCCCTGACGACCAGTGTGGTTGACGCGCCCCTGAGCCGCATCGCCGTCGAGCCCTCGGCGATGACGGGGATCGAGCAGCCGAGCCAGATCATGGTCGACAAGGTCACGACCATGCCCCGGGACAGCGTGCGCGATCGGCTGGGACGACTGGAGGACACCGACCTCGTTCGACTCGACCGTGCACTCCTGGTGTTTCTCGGACAGGCCGACTGACACACACCGCCGCGCTGGAGGTCCGGCTGCTCCCCGGAATCAGTCCTGCAGGAAGACCATCGCCATCGGAGTCTGCTCGCTGCCCTGGCCGAGCGGGTTGTCGGCGAACATCTCCTCGAAACGGGACCAGTCACCCGGCACGTCGGAGCCCAGCACGGTGCGGCCGATGTCGTTGGCGTCCATGACGACCGTGCCGCCGAAGGTCTTGCGCCAGGGCTCCGGAACCCGGTCCCGGATCGCGGCGCTGAGGCGGGCAGCCACGGCATCCGGGTCCTTGGGGGCGAGCTTGGCCGACACGTTGGAGGGGTAGGCCGAGTACTCGGTCGGTCCGTCGATGGCGCTGATGTCGTTGCCGACCAGCTCGTAGAACGCGCCCTTCCTGCCGGTGACCTTGCCGACGGCACCGCCCGCAGCGGCATACAGCACGCGCGGGAGGCCGGCCTCCTGGATGGCGAGCTGCATCGTGAAGGGGCTGCCGAGCCCGATGCCGGCGGGGGTGCGGGTGACGTAGCGGGAGAGGACGCGGGCCGGGCGGCCGACCTTGATGTCCCAGATGAAGTAGGAGCGCCCCTGGGTGATCGCGACGATCTTCTCGGAGATGAAGAACCACCACTGGCCGGTCGTGGCTGCGGCGTGCTCGGGCCCGGCGTCGGGGAGTGCGTCGAAGAAGGCGTCGACGTGCTGCATGACGCGGGCGTCGAGGTCGTCGTCGCGGTCCACCAGGTCGGTGCGCACCGGGTAGCGGCGCGCCCGCTCCCCGCGCTCGGTGACGATGTCGAGCTCGCGCCGGGCGTTGGGCTCGAGGTCGGACTTGACGTGAGCGGCACGCGCGAGGGCGGCGGCATCGGCATCGTCGTCACGCTCGTCGATGAACTCGCGCATCCACAGCTCGAGGTTGAGCAGCCGCCAGAAGGTCATGGTGTCGACGTCGTTGGTGCCCTTGATCCAGCCCTCGAAGGCGTGCAGCACCTCGGTCTGGTCGACGTAGGGGCGGTTGGCGAAGGACTCGCTGAGGAAGATGTTGTAGAAGTGGTTCTTCAGCCGCATGAACCACTCGCCCTGCGGCGTGGTGAACCCGATCTTGTTGCGGCGCCGGTTGATCGACTCCGGGAGGAGGCCGCGGGTGGCGTCGCGCAGCACGCGCTTGTTCCAGCCGTCCTTGATGATCGCCTCGTCCGAGAGGCTGAAGATGAACTTCACGACCTCCTTGTCGAGGAACGGCACACGCCCCTCGAGCGAGAAGCGCATGGTGTTCTTGTCCTCGTAGCGCAGCAGGCTCGGGAGCGAGTTGTGGAAGAGGTCCTGCACCAGGCGCTTCTTGAGGTTCGTGCCCTCGACCTCGAAGCGCTCGCCGCGGTGTGTCTCGACGAAGTCCTTCGCGAGCAGCTGGGTCGTGGGGACGGCCTTCTTCAGGCGCAGCTTGGCCTTGAGCTTGAAGCGGCCGAGGCGGTAGAGCACGTCCAGGCTCTTGGCCAGCTCGGTCGCCGCCGCGGTCGCGCCCTGGGCCCGGAGCTGGCGGAGGTAGACGAAGTAGTAGGGGATGTAGCCGGCCATCATCTCGTCGGCTCCCTGCCCGTCGAGCAGGACCGTGACGTGCTTGCTGGCCTCGCGCATGACCTGGTACTGCGCGTAAGGCCCGGAGGAGATGATCGGCTCCTCCTGGGTGCGGATGAAGTCGAGCAGGTCGGCCTTGAACTCGTCGGCGGTCGGCAGGATCTTGTGCGCCTCGACGTGGCCGGTGCAGATGTCGAGCACCTCGTCGACGTAGCGCTCCTCGTCGTTGATCGAGCCGGGGAAGACCGCGGAGAAGGTGTTCTGGCGGGTGCCCACGGAGCTCATGGACAGCTCGTCGCCCTCGTTCAGCAGCTGGTTGATGATCACGGCGACGGCGCTGGAGTCCAAGCCGCCGGACAGTGATGTGCCGACCGGCACCTCGGACTGGAGGCGTAGCCGCACGGACTCCACGAGCCGGCGCTTGTACTCCGCGGCCGCCGCGGCGTCGTAGGGCCGCTGCTCGGTGGCCAGCTCGAGCAGCTCCTCCTTCAGGCGGGTGTAGGTACGGCGCTGGATGCCGTCCGGCCCGGCCGTGAGCATCTCCCCCGGCGCGAGGCGCTCGATGCCGTCGAAGAAGGTCTCGGTGCCGTCCTCGTGCGCACGGAAGCGGAGGTAGCGGTAGACGGAGCGGTCGTTGACGCGCTTGTCGTAAAGCCCGCTCGCAAGGATCGACTTGATCTCGCTGGCGAAGAGCAGGACGTCGCCGTCGCCGCGTGGGGAGGGGACGATCGCGACGTAGAGCGGCTTGATGCCGAAATGGTCGCGGGCCAGGGTGAGCCGGCGCTCCTCGCGGTCCCAGATGGCCAGGCCGAACATCCCGTTGAAGCGGTCGAACGCGTCGGGCCCCCACTCGGCGAACGCCTCGAGGACGACCTCGGTGTCGGAGTCTGTCGTGAAGGTGCGACCGAGCGCCTCGAGCTCGGCGCGCAGGTCGAGGTAGTTGTAGACCTCGCCGTTGTAGGCGATGGAGTAGCGCCCCTCCGCGGTGTCCATCGGCTGTTGGCCGTGGGCCACGTCGATGATCGACAGGCGTCGGTGCGCGAGCCCGCACGGACCGCTCGTGACGATGCCCTCACCGTCCGGGCCGCGATGCTGCTGGCAGTCGTTCATCCGCTGGAGGAGGGCCTCGTCAGCGGGGAGTCCGTGGTAGCCGGCGATACCGCACATGCGTGGGTGGGTCCTAACGTGCTGGGGATGGTGCTCCCGGCACACCGGACGGCCTGCCGCCGCCCAAGCCTGCCACGGATGCCGCCGCCTGCCGACTCCCGCTGCGCCCGGGTCAGGTGGTGTGCCGTCAGCCGGGGAGGTGGGCGTCGAGCCAGGCGATGACGTCGGAGGTGACCTCGTCGCGGTTGGTCTCGTTGAAGATCTCGTGGCGCGCACCCGGGTAGAGGGTGCACGTGACGTCGGTGAGCCCTGCCTTGCGGTACTGGTCCGCCACGGCCCGGGGGCCCTTCCCGTTGTCCCCGACCGGGTCCTTGTCGCCGGCGATGAGGAGCACCGGCAGGTCACGGCGCACTCCGGCGACGTTGCGCGCGTCGCTGATCGACGCGATCCCGCCGAGCAGGTCCACGAAGAACCCCGACGTGAACACGTTGCCGCACAGGTCGTCGGCGACGTAGGCGTCCACCTCGGCGTCGTCGCGCGAGAGCCAGTCGAATGCCGTGCGGTTGGGCTTGAACGCCGTGTTGTACTTCCCGAACGTGAGCTTGTCGAGCATCGGGCTGATGTGCCGCTGGCCGCGCAGCCGCGACTCGGTCCTCGCCAGACCCAGACCGACCTTGCCCAGGGCGCCGGGGTCACCGGCCGTGCCCGAGAGGATCAGCCCGGCGAGGTCGCGGCTGTCCTCGATGACGTAGGAGCGGCTGAGGAAGGACCCCATCGAGTGGCCGAGCAGGAAGACCGGCAACCCGGGCTGCTCCGAACGCGCCAGCTCGGTCACGGCGCGCAGGTCGGCGACGGCGGTGTCCCAGCCGTCGGACTCGGCGAAGAAGCCGTGGTCGGTCTTGCTCGCGGTGGACCCGTGGCCGCGGTGGTCGTGCGCATACACGGCGCACCCGACGGCGGACAGCGCCTCGGCGAGACGGGCGTAGCGGGCTGAGTGCTCGGCCATGCCGTGGGCGACCTGGACGACCGCCCGGGCCGGGCCGTCGGGGAGCCAGCGATGGGTGTGCAGGCTGGTCTGGTCAGCTGCGCTGACGGAGGTGGTCGTGCTCTGCATGGGTGCCGTCCTCGGTTACCGATGGGTATGCCGGGGTCAGCCTCCCACGGCGACCCGCTCGGCGGCACCGGGCGGACGCAATGCGAGCTCGCCCGCTCGCGCCGAAGGTCGGAGGCAGGTGGCCGAACCGCCAGCAACGACGGCGTGCCCGGCCTCAGAGTGGCGATCGAGGAGCCGCGTCGAGGTCTCTCTTCCATCATGTCGCGCAAACCCATACCTTTGGGCTGTGAACTCAATGGGTCCTGCGCCGGGCTCGCAGGCCTCGCTTCGCGAAATGAACCGCCTGCGGGTTCTCGATGCCGTGCGGCAGCAGGGCGCACTCACCCAGGTGGAGATCGCGGGAGTCACCGGGCTGAGCGCCGCCACGGTGAGTAACCTCGTCCGCGAGCTCGACGGCGCGGGTGCGGTAGCCCTCTCCCCCAGCATCCGCAACGGCCGACGGGCGGTGCTCGTCTCGGTGGCCGCACCGCAGGGGCTCCTGGCCGCGGTGGTGTTCGGAGACCGCGACGTGCGGGTCGCCATCGGCACCGGTGGGGACCAGGTGCTGTGCCAGAAGCGGATGCCGCTGCCGCCAGATCACGCGGCCGACGAGGGAATGACCCGCGCGGCGAGACTCCTCCTGGAGATCGCTGCCACGGCCGGCCACCAGCTGAGTGAGATCCGCGCCGTCGGGGTCGGTCTGCCAGCGCCCATCGACACGGTGACGGGAGAGGTGGGCTCCGAGGGGATCCTTCCGGGATGGCGTGGCGTGCCCGTCGCTGCGGAGCTGCAGAGTGCTTTGGGGGTGCGAGTGCTGTTGGACAACACCGCCAACCTGGCCGCCCTCGGCGAAGCCAAGTTCGGTGTGCTGCAGGGCGTGACGACCGGAGTGTTCATCAAGGCCTCCTACGCTGTCGGGGCCGGTCTCATCATCGGAGGTGAGCTTTTCCGGGGGAGCGCTGGCACGGCGGGCGAGATCGGTCACGTGACCATCGACGAGGACGGCCCGGTCTGTCGGTGCGGCAACCGAGGCTGCCTGGACACCTTCGTCGGCGCCCAGGCGGTGCTTGGAGCCCTTCGGGACTCGCACGGCCCCCTTACTCTGAAAGACGTCATCAGCCGAGCCCTCGACGGAGACGCCGGGTGTCGACGGATCGTGGAGGACGCGGGGCGGCACATCGGGGTAGCGGTGGCCGGCGTCGTGAACCTGCTCAACCCCCAGGTCGTCGGAGTCGGGGGCCAGATGGCGAGGGTTGGTGAGGTGCTGCTCCACCCGATGAGGGAGGCCATCGAGCGGTGTGCGATCCCGAGCGCGGCGGCGTCGGTCACCGTGCAGTTGGGGGAGCTGGACCCCGAAGAGGCCGACGTCAAGGGCGCCCTGGCCCTCGCCGAGCAGGTGCGCGAGGAGGCCGACCGCTCGGCGCTGGCGTCGGTCTGACCAGGCTCGGCGACATCGTGATCGAACCGTTGCCTCAATCTCTTGTATTCAAGCCTTGACGTCAAGCCTCAGAGCGAGTTGAATCCGCAGTGAACCGCACCAGAGAGGCTGCGGACGTCATGGCCAGAGGAGAACCGCATGACCACTCGCACAGCACGCTTCGCCGGCGCCGCCCTCGCGCTCGGACTCACCGTCTCGGCCCTGTCGGCCTGCGGGAGCGACGACTCGGGCTCCGGCGACGCCGGGGCCAGCTCCGACGCCGGAGGTGGGGGTGGTGCCAAGAAGATCGCCCTCCTTCTGCCGGAGAACAAGACGGCCCGCTACGAAGCCTTCGACCGGCCGTTCTTCGAAGCCGCCGTCAAGGCCGCCTGCGCCGACTGCGAGGTCATCTACAGCAACGCCGAGCAGGACGCGGCCAAGCAGCAACAGCAGGCAGAGGCCGCCATCACCCAGGGTGTGGACGTCATCGTCATGAGCGCGGTCGACGGTAAGTCCGCCGTGACGATCGTCCAGAACGCCAAGTCCCAGGGTGTCCCCGTCGTCGCCTACGACCGGTTCATCGCCGGCGCCGACTACTACATCTCCTTCGACAACAAGAAGGTCGGGGAGCTCCAAGGCACCGGACTCGTCGACGCGATGAAGGCGAACGGCAAGTCCTCCGGCGACATCGTCATGATCAACGGTTCGCCCACCGACGCCAACGCCGCCGACTTCAAGGCCGGGGCACACAGCGTCCTGGACTCCAGCGGCTACACCATCAAGGCGGAGTACGACACCCCGGACTGGAGCCCGGACAAGGCCCAGTCCTGGATGGAGGGACAGGTCGGCACCGTCAAGGGCAACCTCGTCGGGGTCTACGCCGCCAACGACGGCACCGCCGGTGGCGCGATCGCGGCCCTGAAGGGCGGTGGCGTCAACCCGCTCCCCCCCGTGACCGGGCAGGACGCCGAGCTCGCCGGGATCCAGCGGATCGTGGCGGGTGACCAGGCGCTCACGATCTACAAGGCCATCAAGCCCCAGGCCGAGGACGCCGCGAAGAACGCAATCGCCCTGGCCAACAAGGAGAAGCCGACCGCCAGCGCCGACAAGGAGGGTGTTCCCGCCACGCTGCTCGACCCTGTCGTCGTGACCAAGGACAACATCAAGGACACGGTGATTGCCGACGGCTTCTGGAAGGCCACCGACATCTGCACCGCTGCGTACAGCGACGCCTGCACCAAGCTCGGCATCAGCTGACCGCGCCTCCGGCATCCGCGCTTCACCTCACGAAGGAGTGAGCCGAGCATGACCACCACCTCCCCGGCCCCCGTGCTGTCGATGACCGGAGTGTCCAAGCGCTTCGGCGCCGTCCAGGCCCTCAAGGACATCGACCTCGAGGTCCGCGCCGGGGAGGTGGTGGCACTGGTCGGCGACAACGGCGCCGGCAAGTCGACCCTCGTCAAGGCGATCGCCGGCGTCTACACCCCCGACACCGGCGAGGTCGTCTTCGACGGCGACCCGGTGCGGATCACCTCGCCGTCGCAGGCGCAGGAACTCGGCATCGCGACGGTCTTCCAGGACCTCGCCCTGTGCGACAACCTCGACGTCGTCGGCAACCTCTTCCTCGGGAACGAGGTGCTCCACGGCCCGTTGCTCGACGAGGTGAGCATGGAGCAGGAGGCCTGGCGGCTGCTGCGTGAGCTGAGCGCCAAGATCCCCAGCGTTCGAACCCAGGTGGCGAGTCTGTCCGGCGGACAGCGCCAGACCGTCGCCATCGCCCGCTCACTGCTGGGTGCACCCAAGGTGGTGATGCTCGACGAGCCTACGGCCGCCCTCGGTGTCGCGCAGACCGCCGAGGTGCTCAACCTCGTGGAGCGCCTGCGGGAGAAGGGCCTTGCCGTAATCCTCATCAGCCACAATATGTCCGACGTCATGGCGGTCGCGGACCGCGTCGTCGTCCTGCGCCTCGGGCGCAACAACGGCGACTACCGGGTCGCCGACACCACCAACCAAGAGATCATCGCCGCCATCACCGGTGCGACGACCAACGCCGTGACCGCCCGCGCCGCCCGCCGGGCCCCGCAGGAGGAGCTGTCGTGACGAGTTCGCAGGTCCCGCCCCCGGCCGACCCCACCGAATCGGATGCGGTCCCCACCGACCGCCAGGACGAGCGCCTCATCGCCTCCGAGGGCCTCGCCGGGTGGGCCTCGTCGACCTGGGGTCGGCTCAGGTCAGGTGACATCGGCTCGCTGCCCGTCGTCATCGGGCTGGTCACCATCTGGGGTGTCTTCTACGCGCTGAACCCCGCCTTCCTCAGCAGCCGCAACCTCGTCAACCTCACCCTCCAGATGGTCCCGGTGGGCACGATCGCGATCGGTGTGGTGCTGGTCCTCCTGCTCGGCGAGATCGACCTGTCGATCGGGTCGATGTCTGGCCTCTCCGGTGCGATCCTCGCCGTCGCCTTCGTCAACCACGGCGTCAACGTCTGGATCGCCGTCGCACTGGCTCTCGCAGCAGGGGCCGCCACCGGTGTGGTGTACGGGATGCTCTTCAACCGTTTCGGCGTGCCGAGCTTCGTGATCACCCTCGCGGGCCTGCTCGCCCTCCTGGGCCTGCAGATCCGGGTGCTCGGCACGGACGGCACGGTCAACATCCCCTTCGAGTCCTCCCTGGTGCGGTTCGCGTCCCAGCTGTTCCTGCCTGACGTCCTCGCCTACGTCATCGCCGTCGCCGTTCCCGTGGTCTACGCGCTGACCCGGATACGGGTCAACGGCCGCCGCTCCGCGGCTGGGCTTTCGACAACGTCACTGGTCGCGCTCGGGGTCCGTGCGGGCGCCCTCGCGATCATGCTGCTGGTGTCCGTGGTGGTGCTCAACCGCGACCGGGGCGTGTCCTACATGCTCGTGCTGTTCCTCGCGCTGGTGGTCGTCATGGACCTCGCCCTCCGCCGAACCACGTGGGGGCGCTCGGTGCTCGCCATCGGTGGCAACGTCGAGGCCGCGCGCCGTGCGGGCATCAACGTCAGGCGCGTCTACCTCAGCGTGTTCACCCTCTGCTCGACGTTCGCAGCGCTCGGAGGCATCCTCGCGGCGTCGCGGCTCGCCTCTGCCAACCAGAGCAGCGGGGGTGCCGACACCAACCTCAATGCGATCGCCGCTGCTGTCATCGGCGGCACCTCGCTCTTCGGTGGGCGTGGCTCGGCCTACTCGGCCCTGCTCGGCATCCTCGTTATCTGGTCGATCAGCAACGGCTTGGCCCTCCTGTCGATCTCCGCCGACATCCGTTACATGGTCACCGGTGCCGTGCTGCTGCTCGCCGTCGTCATCGACAGCCTGAGCAGGCGAAGCCGGGCCAGTCACGGTCGCGCGTAGCGGTGCCTGCTGCGGCGCGGTGCCGTCGCTGCTCCGCTTGCTGCCCGTGCCAACCTCCCTTCGGGTGCCACGCGCACGGCGTTGGTGGGACCGCCGGGCCCGGCGCTGCTCGTCGCGGCGGGGGTGGACGCGCTCTCGCGGCGGCGGTCCTCCGTCAGCGCCGTCTAGCGACCTTCCCCGCTGCCGCCGAGCCGGCTCCCGTCATGGGGGTCGGCTCGTCGGCCATCCACGCGCCAGGGTCGGCGAGCAGCCGCTCGAGGAGCCGTGTGGCGGCACCCAGTGCGCCCGGAGTGGGGTCATCTCCGGCCACCTCGACGGTCGGCGGCACCCAGTCGGCCGAGAGCACACGCTCACGCAGGGTCACCTCGAGCGTCGGTGCCAGCACCTCGGCGATCTCCCTCAGGTGGCCGCCGAGCACCACCACCGGCAGGTCGACGACGTTGAGCACCCCGGCCAGCGCAGCGCCCAGCGCCCGGGCCGCGACGTCCACGGCGGCCATCGCCCGGGTGTCCCCGGACCGGACCAGGGTGACGAGCCGCGATGTCGCGTCGTCGGTGCCCAGACCGGCGGCGGCGAGCAGGGCCTGCTTCCCGGCATACTGCTCGACGCAGCCCGTCGAGCCGCACGGACAGGGCCGGCCGTCGAGGTCGACCGTGACGTGCCCGATCTCCCCGGCCCAGCCATGGCGCCCGCGCATCGGCACGCCGTCCAGGACCGCGGCCCCACCGATCCCGGTCTCGCCGGAGACGTAGACGAAGTCCTGGAGGGGCCCGGCCACACCGGGTCGGGAGGACGAGACCGTGGCCGCAGCGAGGTCGGCCTCGTTCCCGACGGTGACGGGCACACCGGCCAGCGGGCCCTGCCGCAACATCGTCACGACGTCCACGTCCGACCAGCCGAGGTTGGGTGCCCGGAGCAGGGTTCCACCCAGAGGGGACACGATGCCGGGGAGCGCCAGGCCCGCACCCACCAGCCGCGCGTCTCCGGCCGACGCCACGGTGTCACGAGCGAGGGCCCCGAGGCGCCCCAGGGTGGCCTCGGGGGTCGCACCGCGAAGGTCCCCGTGCACGACCCGCCGGGCCCGCACCGTGCCGTCGAGATCGAGGACGAGAGCCGCGAGGAAGCCGATGTTGACCTGCAGGCCCAGGGCGGCGAAGCGACCCGACGCGGGCACGAGGGGGGTCCCCGGACGCCCCAGGCCGGCTCGGCGGGCGGGGTCGAGCTCGGCGAGCACACCGCCGGCAACGAGGTGGTCCACGAGCCGGGACACGGTGGAGCGGGTCATCGAGGTGACCGCCGCGACGTCGGCTCGGCTCGGGGGCGACGCCGCGGCGAACACCGTGCGAGCGACCAGAGTGAGGTTGGCCGCGCGCACCCCCGCCTGGTCGGTGCGCGCTGCGGACGCCCGGCCCCCCGGTGGTGGGGGCGGGAGGGGGCTGTGTGACGACACCCCTTGACGGTAGCCCCTCCCACCCATTAGTTTTGTCAAACAACAAAGTCAGGAGCACTCGCATGACCGTATCGACGCGTACCCCCACCCCCGACGACAGGTTCTCCTTCGGTCTGTGGACCGTCGGGTGGACGGGAACCGACCCGTTCGGGGGCCCGAGCCGCCCCGCCCTCGACCCGTGGGAGTACTCCGACCGCCTCGCGGAGCTCGGTGCCTGGGGGATCACGTTCCACGACAACGACGTCTTCCCCTTCGACGCCGACCAGGCCACCGTCGACTCCCGGGTGTCGCGGCTGCGCGATGCCGCCAGCTCCGCAGGGCTGGTCATCGAGATGGTCACGACCAACACGTTCAGCCACCCGGTGTTCAAGGACGGCGGGCTGACGAGCAACGACCGCGGCGTGCGCCGCTTCGGGCTGCGCAAGGTGCTGCGCGCCGTGGACATGGCCGCCGACCTCGGGGCCGAGACCTTCGTGATGTGGGGTGGGCGCGAGGGGTCGGAGTACGACGGCTCCAAGGACCTGCACTCGGCCTTCGAGCGCTACAAGGAGGGCCTGGACACCGTGGCGGGGCACATCAAGGCCCAGGGCTACGACCTGCGGATCGCGTTGGAGCCCAAGCCCAACGAGCCGCGTGGCGACATCTTCCTGCCGACCGTGGGCCACGCCCTGGCGTTCATCGCCGACCTCGAACACGGCGACATCGTCGGGGTCAACCCCGAGACCGGGCACGAGCAGATGGCCAACCTCAACTACACCCACCAGCTCGCCCAGGCGCTGTGGAGCGGGAAGCTGTTCCACATCGACCTCAACGGCCAGCGCGGTCTGAAGTACGACCAGGACCTCGTCTTCGGCCACGGTGACCTGCTGTCCGCGTTCTTCACCGTCGACCTCCTCGAGAACGGGTTCGTGGGCAACCCGGACGCGCCCCGCTACACCGGCCCGCGGCACTTCGACTACAAGCCCTCGCGCACCGAGCACATGGCGGGCGTGTGGGAGTCCGCCAAGGCGTGCATGCAGACCTACCTGCTGCTTGCCGACAAGGCGCGGGCCTTCCGTGCCGACCCGCGGGTCGCCGAGGCGGTGGAGTATGCCGGTGTCACCAGTCTGATCGAGCCCACCCTGGCCGAGGGAGAGACCCTCGAGTCCTTCCTCGCGAGCGACGACGACTTCGACGTGCAGGCGGCAGCCGATCGTGACTACGGCTTCGTTCGGCTCAACCAGCTCGCGCTGGAGCACCTCGTCGGCTGACGAGCGATGGCTCAGACGGACCGCTGACGGCGGCCGGCGGGGGCTCAGTGGCCGAGGTGTGGGTCGACGGGCAGACCTGGAACGGGCGAGCCGGCATCCCGGACCACGAGAGCGGTGAGGGTCACGGCGACCAGGGCCAGGGCCAGGGTCCACCTGGCCAGCTGGGCGTCGCGAAGGTGCCCCCGCCGCTCGGCGACCATGTACGCGGTCCCGGCCACGAGCACCACGAGCCCGCCCTGCGCCATCACCGCGAGCATCATCGCCCACGTGGTCGCGGCGCACCGGCCGGCCATCCGCACGCCCGCGTCGGCGCAGTCGCGGTCCGCGTGCCAGCCGGTCAGGGCGAGCGGACGGGTGGCTCCGCAGCGACGGAGGCGGCGGCGGTGGTCCTCGGTCGCCGCGACGACCACGGCGACAGCCCCCGTGAGTGCGACCAGGGGCAGTGCGCCGGTCCGCGGCACGAGGACGTGGAGGCCGGTCATCATCGCCGCACCCACGAGCGTCCACACGGCCAGGTAGCCGGCGAGGTAGCACATCGTCCCCCGGTAGCGCCGTGGCCACAGGCTCGACACGGCCAGGTCGTGGGCCTGCGGGAGGACGAGAGGTGCCATCATCGCCCCGGCCATCACGGCCGCGTGGCCGAGTACGCCGATGCCCGGATGGTGCGTCGCCCGCAGGAGCGCTGCCGGGCTCGTCGCCACCGGGGCGGCGAGGCCGAGCCACGCAACCACCGCGATCACGAGCGCCACCCATTCGGGGTGGTGCCAGTGGACCCGTACGAGGGCAGTGGGCGCCGTGGTCATCGGCTCTTCCTCACGCGTAGAAGACGCTGACCCGGCCGACCTTCACGTCGCCGGACCCCACCGCGCCCGTGGCGTCCGGCAGAGGCACGAACGTCACGTCAACCGTCGCCGGGTCCCACTGCCTCGCAGCGGCCAGCGCTCGCGCGATCCGGGTGATGTCAAACGTCGCGCTGCGTCCCGCTCCACCGTGCCCCGCGTCGCGTCGCGAGGTCTCGACGATGCCGAACATGGAGACGACTCCGGCCTTCCGGTCGGGGAAGTCGGCGGGACGACCGCCAGCGGGGAGGTTGACGTAGACGACGACCCCGCTCGTGTGGACCACGGTGCCGGTGATGTTCTCGAGGCGAAGGTGGACCGTCACACCCGCCGGCACCCCGGCGCTCTCCTCGAGCCGCTGCGCGGACGGGCCCGACGGACGGCCCAGTCGGATCCTCGCGGTGGTGGCCCGCGGGCCCAGTGGTGTCTCCCCCTCGGTCGCCCCGACGAGCTCCGGTGGCCGACCCTCGTCCTCACCCTGTGAGGCCGTGGGCTCCTGGAACCATTCGTCCTCCGCCTCAGGGGTGGGAGTGACCGGCATGTCCGAGTAGCGGTAGCCCAACGGTGGTTGCCGCGGGTCGAGCAGCCGGTCGGTGGCGATGGTGGTCGTCGTCGAGCCGGAGCCGAAGGTCCACCTGGCGTCGAGCCACGCTCGGGCGGATGGGTTGTTGTTGCCCTTCCGGCTGCGCAGCCACGCCTCCCACAGGCGGTCGACGTTCGCGTGGTGCAGCCAGAAGATCGGGTCCTGGGCGGCGCGCTCGAAGAAGAACATGAAGCCGGCGCTGGGGCCCGTGCCACCGACGGCCACGTGCACCGTTCCGTGCGGCGCCTCCTCGAGCGCGCCGCCCTCGGACCCCGCGGCACCGTTGTGCGACCCGACCGGGGCCCGCGTGCCGCCGAATCCGCTGCCGAGGCCCAGGGCCGGGGTGAACGCCTGCCGTCCGAACATGACGGTGGTGCTGACGTCCGTCGCCATGCTCGCACCGCTGTTGACCCCTGGTCCTCTCTCGTTGACCCGGAGCGGGTTCTTCGACCCGTCGGGGAGGTTCGCCTCACGAAAGGCGGGGGGAAGCTTCAGCACGTCCGGGCGGCTGGAGTCGCTGTAGTTCCAGAACGGCAGGGCCCAGTCGGCCGGCCCACCGAGCCTGACGACCTCGTCGCGGACGATCCGCTCGAAGTGGTGGAGGTAGGCGCGGTGCCACGGCAGGAAGTGCCAGCTGAAGTGCTCGCACTGGTTCCATCGGGCACCAGTTGGCCACTGGGACCGGTCGATGAACGTGCCGTGGGTCTCGGCCAGGTGGCGCCACGACCGAGGATCGGGGAACCCGGACGTGTTGCGGGCCTGCAGCGCCCCCACGCCCCGGGCGTACCAAAGGATCGTCGGGTGCCAGGTGTTGGCTGCGCTGAGCGTCCACACGTCCTCGCGCACCCGGACTCCCGAGGGTGTCGGAGTCGGTGTCGGGGTGGGGGTGGGTGTCGGTGTGGGGGTGGGCGTCGGGACCGTCCCGAGGGCGAGCAGCCCGGGCCAGGTCTTCTCGCCGACCTTGCCGTCGCGCAGGAGGCCGCGGCAGGCCTGGAACATCAGGGTCGCGACCTCGGTGCCCTCCCCGAAGACGCAGTCGGTGGACAGGGGGTCCTGGCCGAGTGCGGCGAGCTTGGCCCGCAACGTCACGATGTAGTGCTTCGTCGCGGTGCTCTGGTCGGTGCAGCTCTCGGTGCCGGCCCGCTGCTGGGCGAGGAAGGCGTTGAGCAGCGACTGGGCCCGCCCGACCCACGGGCTGCGTGACCGCACGGCCCACGTGGTG
The DNA here is from genome assembly GCA_038258215.1 of Actinomycetales bacterium. Taxonomy (GTDB): domain Bacteria; phylum Actinomycetota; class Actinomycetes; order Actinomycetales; family Dermatophilaceae; genus Fodinibacter. The sequence goes on from JBBSQC010000005.1 coordinate 26,696, forward strand.
CGGTAGATCAACGGGGGTTGGCCGCTCACGGGTCCACCACATCCCGGGACGCTCTCACCCTCGGACATGGTTCCGGCGTCGGCGAACGCCTCCCACCGACCGGTCGTGCCCTCTTCCAGGAACCCCTCCACGGGTGTCTCGAACGGCGACTCCGGCCACCGCTGGCTCTCGTGAGCGTGGGCCACCGGCATGCCGCCCGCCCACGACTCCTCGGTGAAGGCCTCGCCACCTTGGGCGAAAGGCCCCTCGTCGAACCATTCCGTCTCGCCGGGCACCCCCTCAGGGGTGGCCCACGGCGTCTCGAGGTCCGTCATCGTGCCCTCCACTCAGCGCACGGCCGGGGCGACCAACGCGCCGGGGACGACCGTGATCGGCACCGACCGCTGCTTGAGGTCGCGGCCGGAGGCGGCGGCCCACTCGGTGATGATGCGGCGCACCTCGGCGCCCAGCGGGCGCTGGCCGGGCGGCAGGGGAGGCGTCGCGGGCGGGGCGCTGGTGAGGTAGAGCAGCCACGCCTGGCCGTTGCCGGTCACCCACCCGGCCTCCAGGGCGCGCAGGACCAGCGAGAGCTCGGTGGCCATCGAGAAGAACGAGTTCGACCGCGAGTGGGGGACGAGACGGACCCGCTCGCCGATGACCCGCAAGCGGTCCGCGGAGCTCGTCGCCTCGGCCCGCAGGTCGGTCACGACCGAGGTGTTCGAGCTGACCGTCAGCTCGACCCAGCCCATCGCCGTCGTGGCGGCCAGCTCTTCGCGTCCGAGGAGCGCCTGGAGACGTCGAGACCGGAGCATGAACCCCAGCTGCTCGGCGAGGCGATAGATGCGGTCGTCGTCGGTCGTGTTGCCCGCGACGAGGTTGCGCACGTTCTCGATGGCCCGCCACAGCTCGAAGAGCAGCTCCTCGAAGACCGGGACGAAGCCGCGGTTCGAGGCCTCGGCCTTGTCGAAGGCGAAGGGGGCGTTGCCGTCGGTCCCGTGGGCGAGGTCCATCCCGAAGAGCCGGAAGTACGCGTTGCGCCGCACCGCCTCCGCGTCCGGTCGCACCGAGCTCGTCGACAACCAGGCCGCGAACGGGTTGGTGGCCCCGAACAGCAACGCCTCCGTCGCGTCGAGCCACCGCTGGGTCGCCACCGACGGCACGCCGAGGCCCTCGCCGCTGCGGAACGCCCGGACCACCCGCGCGAGGATCTGCGGCGCCCTCGTGTTCTCGATGGCGTACGCGTAGACGAGGTGGTCCCACGCCGGCTGGACGCCCGTCGGGACCGGCAGCGGAGCGTTGGGCGGTGAGGTCCACTCCCCCGTCGCGAACGCGTTGGTGTCGATGAGAGCGGTGCGTGCCGGCCCGGCCGGGGGCTGGCCCTGGGCCCAGAGGTCGGCATCGTTCCAGACCTGCTCCATTCGCAGGACCAGGTCCAGTGGGTCGGAGGTCAGCACCTCGGCCTGGGCGATCTGCAGGGCCGCGACGGGGTCGCCGCCGATCTGGGCGGCAATCTGCTGCACGAGCTGGGCAATCATGGCCTCATCCCTGTCCGTCGATGTCGTGTCTGGGGGTGCGTACGGCCTCGCCGATGAAGCGCACGGGTCCGTCCCATCTGGTGCTCAGCCGCTGGAAGTTCAGCTCGCGGTCGTCGCCACCGAGGGATCGGCGGATTCGCCCGAGGGCCCTGGCCACTCCCGGTTCCAGCGGCAGGGCCGTCGACGGTGGGGCGAACTGACGCATCGGGGCGAGCACCTCGGCGATCTCCGCGAGACCGCCGGCGATGCCGTCGAGCCCTCCGAGGCTGCCGAGCGCGCCCCACAGCCTCTCGGACTGGGTGGTACTGCCCTCGCTCAGGACGTGGATCGACTGCTGCACGCGGCCGACGGACTCGGCGAGGCCGCCCAGCTGCTGCTCCACGCCACCCATCCGCTGGTCCAGGCTGGTGACGGTCGGTCTCTGGTTGGCCACGGAACTCTCCTCTCTCGGGTCACGCCGCGCGTGCGGTGTCGGTGAACCAGGACTCGGCACGCTCGACCCATTGGCCGGCGCGATCGGGCTGTTCGGCCTCGCGAAGGCCGGCGAGCGCGACGATGCGGATGCCCTCGGCCTGCCGCCAGTGCGGCGAGGTCCACAGGGCCGCGCCGGCGCTGCGCTCGAGCTCGGCGAGAGCTCGGGGTGAGACCCGCTGGGGGTCCACCACCGAGGTGACGGGGCGGCCGCCGAAGCCGGGGACGGGCGAGCCGAGGCAGGCCCGGGCGATCCGGTCCATCCGGTCGTGCGAACGGCGCAGCAGGGGGGCCGTCGACTCATCGGCGCGGCTCATCGGGTTCGCGGTGATGACCGCCTCCTCGAGCCGGTCCCACGGGCCGGGACCGAAGCTCGCGCGGCACATCGCGACACCGAGGAGGACGCGGAGCCAGCCCACGGGATGGGGGTCCCCCAACGGCCAGCGGAAGATGGTGCGGGAGTCGGCGACGACGTCGTGCAGCGCCGCCACCGACGCGTAGCCGGTGAGCGTGAACGCGTACACGTCGGCCGAGATCTCGCTCGCCCACGGCTGCCACATCGCCCTCAGCGCCGGGTCGTCGGCGAGCTCGCGACCGAGTCCCTCACGCATCGCCTCGTTCCACTGCGTCAGGTGGGCCACCTGGTGGCCGGTCTCGTGGAAGAGCGAGGTGGGTCGGAACAGGTTGTGCCGCACCACCTTGATGGCGGCCACCGGGTTGACCGTCCCCGGGGCCCAGAGCCGGACGCCGGCCCGGATGATGCTGGCCCCGAGGCCCTCCCCGATGTAGGTGAGCACGGGGGGGACGACGATCCCGACCGTCCCGAGCGAGGCCTCGATGCTCTGCTGGGCCAGCCGGTCCAGGGTTCCCATGGTGCGCGCCAGGCGATGGCTCGTCCTGGAGTTGACCGCCTGCCCGAAGAAGTCCAACGTGGTCTCGACCTGGAGGTAGCGGCGGCGGAACCGCTCGACGGCGGCCTGGGCGACGGGGATGGCACCCGGCTGGGTCCGCGCCGTGCGCACGGCCGCCTCGGCCGCGGTGCCGACCCGGATCAGCTCGTCGACGCTCCGGGCCAGCTGGGTCCGCACCGGGAGCCCGACCGCGTGCTCGACCGACTCCCACGCGGACTTCGAGGCGAAGGACTCGGCGTCGAGACAGCCGCGGGCCGACCCGAGCCAGTGCTGGGCCTGGCGCTCGAGGTCGTCGACGAGCGCGGTGCTCACGGCCGGCTCCGGCCCGGCTCCACGGTGACGGTGGCCGCCCCTCCCGGGCCGGTGCCACCCGACCCGCGCCCGCCGAGACCGGTCACTCGGATACGGACGGTGACGCCGCACCTGGCGTCCTGGGCGGCGCGGACGAACTCCTGACCGGCCGTGCGCGCCCAGGCCGAGAGCGCCTTGGCGGCGGCCGCCTTGATGCGGCGGCGGAGCCGGGCCCGCTGGGCGGGGGAGACCCGGTGGCTGCGGCGGTGGTGCCGGCGCCGGCGGCTGCGCGCACGCCGCTCCCACTCGGCCTCCCACTGCGCCTCCCACTCGGCCTCCCACTCCGACTGGCCGTCGCCATCCCCGTCACCGGCCGCGGGTGCGCCGGGGCTCGTCGCGCCGCCCGACGGGGCGCCGTCCGACGGGGCGCCGGCGGGGATCTGGACGGCACCGTCACTGCGCCCGACCGATCGTCCGGCGGCGCGGAGCGCCTGCATGAGGGCCTTGAGCAGGGCCGGGCTCGCAGGGTCGCCGCCGATCGCTGCCGCGACCTTCTGGGCATCGGGCTCGGAGAAGTACAGGGCGATCCGGGCCTCGCCGCGGCGCAGGTCGATGCGCATGCGACGGTCGCTCGGGGTTCCGGGGTCGCACGAAGGGGCCTCCCGGGTGGGCGCCGGCTGGGGAGCAGGACGCTGCCCGACGGGTTGGAGGTGGAAGAAGCGCTCCCCCACCGAGATCCGGTGTCGGGACTGGAGGAACCGCGACGGCACGTCGACCCCGAGACGTGGTTCGCGCAGCAGTGCGGTCGCGTTGGCGCGGGTCAGGGGGTGAAGGTGGCTGTAGGCACCGTGGGTCCCGCTGGGCCCGACGATCCCCTCGAGGCGGGCCAGTGTCGGCAGGGTGGTTCCGACGCCGGCCTCGAAGATCTGCACCCGGAACTTCCCCGGGAGGGTGATGCCGTGGGCGCGCAGCGCGGCATCGAGCGTCACGCCCCCGAAGGTGCGGATGGCCGCGGCCTGCGCAGGGGAGAGGTCGATCTCGGGGGTGCGGGAGAACTTCTTGTACGCGTGCGGGGTCCGGGCGTGCCGGGTGACGAACGCTCCTCCGAGGGACGGCGCCAGCCGGAGGTCCGGCCGCACCAGGGAGGCGGGGAAGTTCGCGGCCACCGACTGCTCGAACGCCTCGGCGACGGCGACCTGGAGCAGCCCCTCGTCCTCGAGCACGTGGTCGGGCTGCTCGGCGAGCCTGCGGACGGTGTCCTCCACTGTCGTCGCGAGCATCGCGGGCACGGCTTCCGCCTCGAGCTCCCCGGTGCCATCGTGCTCCAGCCCGATCACGCGCAGGCCGACATCGACGACGGCCCTCGACAGCGGCACCGAGAGCTGCGGTCCCACCCACTTCCCGATGAGCTTGGCCAGGTACTTCGCGAGGAAGTTCACCACCTTCGTGCGGCCGATGAGCCGCAGCCCGAGCCGGAGTGCGGGCAGGATCGCGGGGATGAACTGCTCCATCGCCGGACCGATGTCCTCGCCGTCACCCGCGTCCCGGACCCTGCTCATGAAGCGCCCGCGGGCCGCGGCCAGCTGTTCGAGCTCGGTCCCCATCGGGAGGTCCGGCCCCTCGCCCTGACCGAAGGCCTCACCCTCCTCGAGCGACTCGGGAGCGACCATCGCCCCGGCGAGCACGGCGTCGAAGGACTCCCCGAGGGTCTCCGGGTCGAGGACCTGGACCGGCGACCCGGCGAAGTCCTCGGAGAGGGTCTCCTCCTCGGCCTCGTCCTCGAGCTCGTCGAACGTCTCGTCCTCGAGCTCGCCGATCCCGATCTTCTTCGCGAGGTCCCGCGCCGGTTGCTGCAGCGCTGCAGGGAGGCGGCCGATCGCCATCCCGAGCACGCGCTTGAGCAGCGGCGAGATGAGCGACTTGATCTTCTTGAGGATGGCGCCCAGGAAGGGGATCTTGCTGACGACCTTCTTCGCGACGTTGGCGACCTTCTTGACGACGCCCTTGATCTTCTTGATCAGGCCGCCCAGGAACTGCTCGCCCGCCGGGGACACCGTCGCCTGACCGGGGTCGAAGCGCTCGAGGAGGCTCTCGAGCTCGCCCTCCGAGATCGACGAGGGGTCGATGTGGCCAACGTGCTCGATCAGCCGCTGCACGCAGCGCTCCGCCTCGGTCCCGATCGGGCCCAGGTGCGCTTCCGCGAGCCGCAGGCGTTGGGCCCCGAAGGCGTCCGGCTGCTCGCCGTGCACCTGGATGCCGGCCGCCTCGGAGGTCTCGGCGACGAGCTCGGCCAGGGCCTCGTCGAACGACTCGTCCCGCAGCTCCTCGAAGGTCTCCAGGAACAGCTCGGTCTGTTCGTCCTCGAGCTCCAGCCCCGCAACTCCCCGGTCGGCGAAGGGCGACGGGGTCTCGGTCCACGGCAGCAGACCGATGGTCTCCAGCCCGCCCTCCCCGAAGGACCCGTGCTCGGCGAAGGGAGTCTCGGGTTCAGCGGTCAACATCGCGCTCTGCTGGGTGTCCGGCATGGGTCCCTCCGAGGTGCGTGGTGGTGGTGCACCGACCATGGTCCGCAGGCACCGTGCCCCGGACCGTGGTCGGGAGTGCCCGCCCCGCATGTCGCCAGCCGTCCCCGCAGGTGGCTCGGCGCGCACCTGCGGGCGGCCCACCCCCGTCCTCGAGGTGTCCCTCGTGCGTCCGCCCAGCGTCCGCCGCCGTCGTGACCGCGTTGCACGCCGAGCGCGCAGTCCGCGATACTGCGGGACATCCCGATCCGATCGCCACTCCGACGCCGACCGTTCCCGGGAGGCGAGAGGGGCCGCCCATGACCATGGCGCGCGTCCACCGGCAGGTCCGGGTCCTCGGGAGGCTCTCGACAGCCCCCGAGACCCGGCTGTCAGCCTCGGCGCGCCGCGTCATCGCCTACCTGGGCGTGCGGGGACCGGTGGTGCAACGCTCCCTGATGAGCATGGAGCTGTGGCCCAGCGTGCTCGACACCCGGGCGCGCGCCAACCTTCGCCGCGCGATCTGGCAGACACCGGACGGGTGGGTCCGGGCGACGAACTGGGAGGTGCGGATCGAGGCGGGCGTCGACCTGGTCGACGCGCGGCGCGTCGCAGAGCTGGCGATGGAGCACCGCGCTCTGGACGCCAGCCAGCTCGACCTCCTCACCCGTGACCTCCTGCCGGGCTGGTACGAGGACTGGTTGCTCGACGAACAGGACGTCTTCCACCTGGTGCGACTCCAGGCGCTCGAGGCGATCTGCCGCACGGCGACCCACCTGCACCAGTTCACCATCGCCACCCGGGCGGGGCTGGCTGCGGTCAGTGCCGAACCTCTTCGGCAGTCGGCGGTCGTGGGCCTCATCGCCGCACACCTCGAAGAGGGAAACGGCTACGAGGCGCTCCGTCGCTATGAGCACTACCGAGGACTGCTCGGCGCCGAGCTGGGTGTGGAGCCGTCAGCGGAGGTGACGTCGCTGGTCGCCTCGATGGTCCACCAGGGGGCGCCTTCAGCGGTCCACCCGAGGCCCGAGGCCCGACGGGCGGAGGTCGGACGAGCCGGGACGATACTCCCGAGGAACCCCACGGGCCGAGTTCACGGGTGACCGGGGGCCGCCGCCGCGGGTTCACCAGGGACGCGCCGGCGGAAAAGCTCAGACGCTCGGGGTCACTCCCACTCGATGGTGCCCGGCGGCTTGCTCGTGATGTCGAGGACCACGCGGTTGACCTCCCGCACCTCGTTGGTGATCCGGGTCGAGACCTTGGCGAGCACCTCGTAGGGCACCCGGGTCCAGTCGGCCGTCATGGCGTCCTCGGAGGAGACGGGGCGCAGCACGATGGGGTGGCCGTAGGTGCGGCCGTCGCCCTGGACCCCGACCGAGCGCACGTCGGCCAGGAGCACGACGGGGCACTGCCAGATCGCCCGGTCCAGCCCCGCCTCGGTGAGCTCCTCGCGGGCGATCCGGTCGGCCGCGCGGAGCACCTCCAGGCGCTCGGCGGTCACCTCCCCCACGATGCGGATGCCGAGTCCCGGGCCGGGGACCGGCTGGCGCCAGACGATCGCCTCGGGCACCCCGAGCTCCAGCCCGACCTGGCGCACCTCGTCCTTGAAGAGCAGCCGCAAGGGCTCGACGAGGGTGAACTGGAGGTCGTCGGGCAGGCCCCCCACGTTGTGGTGGGACTTGATGTTGGCCGCGCCGGCCCCGCCCCCGGACTCCACGACGTCGGGGTAGAGGGTGCCCTGCACGAGGAACTCCACGGGGTGGTCCTCGCCGCCGCCGTGCGCACCGACGACGTCACGGGCGGCCTGCTCGAACACCCGGATGAACTCTCGCCCGATGGCCTTGCGCTTCTCCTCCGGGTCGGACACCCCCGCGAGGGCGGTGAGGAAGCGCTCTTTGGCGTCGACGACGACGAGGTCCACCCCTGTGGCGGCGACGAAGTCGGTCTCGACCTGTTCGGCCTCCCCCTCGCGCAGCAGCCCGTGGTCGACGAAGACGCAGGTCAGCTGGCTGCCGACGGCGCGCTGCACCAGAGCGGCCGCCACCGATGAGTCCACGCCGCCGGACAGGCCGCAGATGACGCGGGACGCCCCCACCTGATCGCGCACCTTCTCGACGAGGTCGTCGACGACGTTGGCCGCCGTCCACTCCCCCGCGAGCCCCGCGCCGCGGATGAGGAAGTTCTCGAGCACGCGCTGCCCGAAGGTCGAGTGCATCACCTCCGGGTGCCACTGCACGCCGTAGAGCCGGCGCTCGTCGTCCTCGAAGCCGGCCACGGGCGAGCCGGACGTCGTCGCGGTCACCTTCATCCCCGCGGGCGCCCGCGAGACCGAGTCCCCGTGGCTCATCCAGACCGACTGCTCGGCCGGCTGCCCGTTGAACAGGGTCGACTCCGTGTCGAAGACCCGGGCCGGTGTCGACCCGAACTCCGACAGCCCGGTCCTCTCCACCGTGCCGCCCAGGGCGCGGGCCATCGACTGGAAGCCGTAACACATGCCGAAGACCGGCACCCCGGCGTCCAGCAGGGCGGGATCCAGCGTGGGGGCCCCGGCCTCGTAGACCGACGACGGACCACCGGAGAGGACGATGGCCGCCGGGTCCTTGGCGAGCATCTCCTCGACCGGCATCGAGTGGGGCACCACCTCGCTGAAGCAGTTCGCCTCCCGGACCCGGCGGGCGATGAGCTGGGCGTACTGGGCGCCGAAGTCGACGACGAGGACGGGGCGGTCGATCAGCTTCGGCGCATCGGTCACGCGCCCAAGGCTACTGGCGGGCGAGCGCCAGCTCGGACTCGACCTCGCGGGCGACCCGGCGCTCCACCCAGAAGGAGAGGAACGGCACGCACCCGGCGAGCATGACGAGCACCATCTTCGGGAGCGACCAGCCGACCTTGAACCCGAGGAGGGCGGTGGCGACGAGGTAGGCCATGTAGATGAACCCGTGCGGCTGGGGCCACCAGCTGAGCGGGTTGTCATCGCCCTTCATGCCCAAGCCGTAGGACAGCACGATCTCCAGCACGAGCAGCAACAGCCCGATGCCGACGACGAAGGCCATGACCTTGAAGAAGGTCAGCCGGGTGCGGGTGCCGTCGACGTCGTCGATGGCCGTCGCGCCGCGGGTCGTGGGGCTGCTCGGTGCGTGGGGGTCAGGCGTGCTCACGCGCACCATTGTCCCCCGCGGGCACCGGCATCCCGTCGTCGGCCCCCTCGAGCCCGTCGGACTCCTCCCGGCCCTCGTCCGCGGCGTCGCGCACCATCCGCCACCACATCCAGAACGCGAAGGCGGCGAAGACCCACCACTGCACGGCGTATGCCGCATTGCGCCACTTCAGACCGCTGGGCGCCACCGGGGTCGGCACCTTCGTGAGCTGTGCCCCGGCCACGGGGTCCTCCGCCGCGAGGAAGACGAAGGCGTTGTAGAGGTCTCCCGGCCAGGTGTTGACCAGCACGGAGAGGTCGACCGACCCGATCTGACCCTCCGGGAGCGTCCCGGTCACCGGGGACTCCCCCGGCGCGAGCGCCCCGGTGATCGTCAGGGTGCCCGTGGGCGGGGCCCCGGCCTCCTGCGGGTCCTCCACGAACCCGCGCAGCACGGGCAGGGTCGCGCCGCCCTCGTCGAGCACGAAGGGCGTGATGACCCACAGCCCGCTCACCCCGCCCAGGAGGCGGTCGGGCACGAGCACCTGCCCCTGGTCGGCATACGCACCGGTGGCGGTGACCGGCCGGGTGCCCAGCTCGCCGGGGAAGGCGGTGTGCGGCGCCAGCACGGTGGTGAGGTCGACGGGGGTGAGCGACCGGGCCTGTGCGAGAGCCTCGCGGCTGGCGGTGTCCTCGGCCACGCCGAGCTGCCAGCGGCCGAGCTGTCCGAACGCGATGGCGATGAGGACGCAGAGCGCGAAGAGCCCGAGGAACCTCGGTCTCAGGGCGGTCCGCAACACCCTACAGAGGGTACGTCAGGTCGATGGGCCACCTCGGGGGAGGATGGTGCGTGTGAGCACGCCCGACCGACCCCAGACGGTGACCACGATCCACGTCGCGCTGGCTCGACGCCTGCCGATGCGCGCGGTGCAGAGGGTCCACGCCGAAGCCGGTGTCGGGCTGGTCGGCGACCGCTACCACGGCACCCGGCACCGCCACGTCAGCGTGCAGTCGGCCGAAGAGCTCGCCGAGGGCGCCGAACGGCTGGGCGCGCCGATCCCGGCCGAGGGCACCCGGCGCAACGTCACCCTGAGCCACGGGTCGGTGCCGACCCGTCCCGGCACCCGCGTGCGGCTCGGCGGCTCGCTGCTCGAGGTGGTGCGCAAGGCGGCGCCCTGCCGCATCCTCGACGACGAGATCGCGCCCGGCGCGGCCCGGGCCCTGCACGACCGCGGGGGGACGATCCTGCGGGTGCTCGAGTCGGGCGACATCGAGGTCGGCGACACCTTCGAGGTGCTCCCACCCGTGGATGCCGCCGCGGTCTGACCTGCCGGGCGCGCGGCACCGGCCCTAGGAAACCCGTTCGCTCGCAGAGCAGTCCACGACGTACCGTTGACCGGTCATGCCCACGAGACCGCCATGGACGTATGCCGTCCACCCCACCGACGAGGCGCCGGCCGATGCCGACCGGCTGCTCGTCTGGCTGGCGCGCCGTCAGTGGCGCAGCCTGCTCGCCGGGGCGGGTGCCGGCATCCCGTGGATGCTCTCGGTGGCCCTCGTCCCCGCCGCGATCGGTCGGGCCGTCGACGCCGGGATCGTCGAGCGCGACGGCCGCGCCCTGGTGCTCTGGTCCCTCGCGGTCCTGGGCCTGGGCCTCGTCTCGGCCGCCGTAGGCAACCTGCGGCACTGGTTCGCGGTCAAGAACTGGCTCACCGCGGCCTTCCGGTCGGGGACGATCGCCGACCGCGCCGTGCGCCGCACCGGGCCCGCCCTGACCCGCACGATGCCCGCCGGTGAGGTGCTGACGACCTTCACGAGCGACTTCAACCGGATGGGCAACACCTTCGACGTGTTCGCCCGGTTCATGGGCGCGATCGTCTCGTTCGTCGTCGTCGGGGTGATCCTGCTGCGCGGCTCGGTGCTGCTCGGGGTGATCATGCTCGTCGGCGGCCCCCTGCTCGTGGCGTCGCTGGCCTTCATCATGAAGCCGCTGCAGCGCCGGCAGAGCGCCCAGCGCGAGCAGGCCGGGCGGCTCACCGCGCTCGGCGCCGACACCGTTGCCGGCCTGCGGGTGCTGCGCGGCATCGGCGGCGAGGACGCCTTCCTCGCGCGCTACCGCACCCAGTCCGAGGCGGTGCGGGTCGCCGGCGTGCGCGTCGCCGGCACCCAGGCGGCACTCGACGCCTCGCAGGTGCTGCTCCCGGGCATCTTCGTGGTCATCGTCACCGGCATCGGCGCGCACCTCGCGGTGAGCGGTGAGATCTCGCCGGGCCAGCTCGTCGCCTACTACGGCTACACGGCATTCCTCACCATCCCCCTCCAGACGGCCGTGGAGTTCGCCGACAAGCTCATCACGACCCGGGTGGCCGCCCGCCGGATCGCCCGGATCCTCACCACCGCGCCCGACCACCCGCGCATCCCGACCGCGGCCGACCCTGCGTTCAACGGGGGGCCGCTGCTCGACCCGGCCTCAGGCGTCACCGTCGAGCCGGGCCGGCTCACCGCGCTCGTCAGCGCGCGACCCGAGGAGACCGCCGCCGTCGCCGCGCGCCTGGGACGCACCGCCCCCGGGCGACACGGTGTCACGTGGGGCGAGGTCGACCTCGACGCCGTGGACATCGCCGCCGTGCGCTCCAGGGTGCTCGTCTCCGGCTCGGACCCTCGCCTGTTCAGCGGCGCCGTCCGCGACGCGCTGGGCGGCGCGGACGACGCGGCCCGCGAGTCCGCGGTCACCGTCGCCGACGCCCACGACGCGCTGTATGCCGTGGACGGCGGTATGGAGGGGGACCTCGAGGAGCGCGGCAGGTCGCTGTCCGGTGGGCAGCGTCAGCGGCTCGCCCTGGCCCGCTCGCTGCTGCGTGACGCGCAGGTGCTCGTGCTCGTCGAGCCCACCAGCGCGGTCGACGCCCACACCGAGGCCCGCATCGCGGGCCGCCTGGCCGAGCACCGGCGCGGCCGCACCACGGTCGTCGTCACGTCGAGCCCCCTCATGCTCGACCAGGCCGACGTCGTGCACCTCCTCGACGGTGGTCGGGTGAGTGAGAGCGGGGTCCACCGTGACCTCGTCCGGAGCTCCCCGGCATACCGCTCCGTCGTGATCCGGGGGGAGGAGTAGGTGTCCCCGCTCACGGACCGCACGGACCACGCGCGGCGCACCCTGCCGATCGCGCCCGGCCCCGTCGTGCGTGCCCACGTCGGCGTGCTGCTGCGCGAGCACCGCAGGCCGCTGGCCTGGGTGCTGCTCTGGCACGCGATCGCGGCGCTCGTCGGCCTCGCCGGTCCGTGGGTGATCGGGCAGGTCGTCGGAGCCGTGACCCGGGGGGACGCCGACCTGTCGAGCATCGACCGGCTCATCGGGCTGCTCGCCGTGGCCGTCGTGGTCGAGGCCGTCGTCACCTGGGTCGCCCGGCGCAGCTCGTTCGTGTTGTCGGAGAGCATCTTCGCGAGGTTGCGCGAGGACTTCGTCGGGTCGGCGGTGCGGTTGCCGCTCTCGACCGTCGAGCGCGCCGGCACCGGAGACCTCCTCGCGCGCACGACGAACGACATCGACGCGATCAGCTACGTCATCCGGTTCGGGGTGCCCACCATCGTCGTCTCGATCATGACCGTCGCGGTCACCGCGGTCGCGACGGTGCTCGCCTCGCCGCTGGCCGCGCTGCCACTCCTGCTCACACCGCTCATCTGGTTCCTGCCCACGCGGGCCTACCTGCGCAAGGCGGGCCCGGGCTACCTGTGGGAGCACGCGACCTACGCCCGGCTCAACGGTGTCGCGGCGGAGACGGTCGAGGGTGCGGCCACGGTCGACGCCCTCGGGCTCCAGGGGGTGCGGGGCGAGCGCTTCGACGAGGCCCTGAGTGAGTGCCACGACGCCGAGCGCTACACCACCGGGCTCCGGCTGCGCTGGTTCCCCTGGCTCGAGGTCGGCTTCTTCGCGCCCGTGGCCGCCTCCCTCGTGTGGGGCGGCTGGCTAGCCTGGCAGGGCGTCATCCCGGTGGCCACCGCCACGGCCGTCGTCCTCTACGTGCAGCGTCTCCTGGACCCGCTGGGCGAGCTCGTCGGGATGCTCGACGAGATCCAGTTCGCGGCCACGTCGATGTCGCGCATCCTCGGGGTCGGGGAGGTGGCTCCGGACCGCAGCGCGACCGGCGCGGAGCCCGAGGGCGACGACATCGCCGTGCACGGGGTGCGCTACGCCTACCGCACCGGGCGCGACGTGCTGCACGGGGTCTCCCTGGACCTGCGCCCCGGCGAGCGGCTCGCCATCGTCGGGCCCTCCGGCGCCGGGAAGTCGACGCTCGGCCGGCTCATGGCCGGTGTCGACGGACCGCGCACCGGGCGGATCACCGTCGGTGGGGTGCCTCTCATCGACCTCGAGCTGGACTCGCTGCGCGGCCAGGTCGCGCTCGTGACCCAGGAGCACCACGTCTTCGTCGGCACCCTGGAGGACAACCTGCGTCTGCCGCGACCGGATGCCGCTGTGGCGGAGCTGCGCTCGGCGCTCGAGGCGGTCGACGCGCTCGGCTGGGCCGACGCGCTGCCCGACGGGCTGGCGACGGTCGTCGGCTCGGGCGGGCACGAGCTGACCGACGCCCAGGCCCAGCAGATCGCCCTGGCCCGGCTGGTGCTGGCCGACCCGCACACCCTGGTCCTCGACGAGGCCACCTCGTTGCTGGACCCGCGGGCCGCGCGGCACCTCGAACGGTCCCTGGCCGCGGTGGTCACCGGTCGCACGGTCGTGGCCATCGCGCACCGGCTGCACACGGCACACGACGCCGACCGGGTCGCGGTCGTGGACGACGGCCGGGTACGTGAGCTGGGGTCGCACGAGGAGCTGATCGCCGCCGACGGGTCCTACGCCGCGCTCTGGCGCTCCTGGCGCGACGAGTCCTGACCCCCCGCCCCCACCGCCCCAAGCCCCTCCCCGACGTCTCTCCCCGACTTCGTCCGTGGAGGTGCGTGGACACGCCGGTCTTTCCGGCGCGTCCCCGCAATCTGACAGACGAAGTGGGGAGGTGGGGAGGTCAACGGTCGAGGAGGCGGACCGTGATGGTGGCGGACTCGTGCTCCCGCAGGCCCTCTGCGATGCGGACGGCCTTCTTCACCGGGAGCACGTAGGCCCCCTCCTCCTTCGAGGGAAAGAGCGAGGTGCGCCACACGGACGCACCGACCGTCACCTCGACGCGCACCGACCCGAAACCTCCTGTCGCGTCGCCCACGACCTCGTCGATCGTGTCGCTGACCTCCGGGGGCACAGTGACGAAGTGCCATGTGCCCTCGCGCCACCGCCACAGCGGCTCCTCGAAGGTCCACTCGTGCGGCGTGGGCCGGCTCACGCGACCGCCGCCGGGGCGGTTACCGCGCCGATGAAGCCGGGGACGGCCGGATGCCGGGCCGCCACCGCCGACAGCACGGCATACCCCCGTTGGGGGTCGAGCAGCGCCTCCTGCGGAGGCCGGCGGTCGGGCTCACCGACGTTGGGCCACAACGACATCGCCCGCTCGGCCTGGGCGGTGATGGTCAGCGAGGGGTTGACCCCGAGGTTGGCCGAGACCGCAGACCCGTCGAGCACCGAGACACCCGGGTGTCCCCACAGCCGCTGGTAGCCGTCGAGCACGCCGCGCTCCGGGCTCGACCCGATGGCGGCCCCGCCGAGGAAGTGCGCCGTCATCGGCACGTCGAAGACCTCGAACCACGACCCGCCCGCCGCGGTGTACTCCCCCGTCGCCTCCTCGAGCCGCCGGGCGAGCGCCTCCACCGCGGCCTGCCCCTCGGGGATGAACGTCGGGTTGGGCTCACCGTGCCCCTGGGTCGAGGTGAGCCCGCGCCGCCCGAACACGCCCCGACGACCCGAGACCCGCAGCGAGTTGTCGCGCGTCTGCATCACCAGCCCGATGACCATCCGCTCGCTCCAGCGACGTGGCATCGGGAGCATCCGCAGGAAGGACCACGGGTCGCGAGCCACCTGCGCGGCGAACTCGACCCAGCGCGGCCGCGCGGTTCCACCCGGGGCCGAGGTGGTCGCGAGCAGCCCCATCGCGTTCGACCCTGGGCCGTAGCGGCAGTTCTCCACGTGGGTGTGCTCGTCGGGGTGGAACGAGGAGGTGATCGCCACCCCCCGGGTGAGGTCGATGCCCTCGGGCACCCGCTCGGTCATCGCGCCCAGCAGGGCCTCGGAGTTGGTGCGGGTCAGGTGGCCGAGGCGCGGGGAGGTTCGAGGTAGCTCCCCCTCCTCGCGCATGGCGTGCAGCAACGTCTGGGTGCCCCACGTGCCAGCCGCCACGACGACCTGCCGAGCGGTGACCACCTGGCGGTCACGTCCGGCCAACGGGCCGGTGCGCTCGTGCAGCACCCGGTATGCCGGCTGCTCGCCGTCGGTTCCCGGCACGACTCCGAGCCGGGTCACCGTCCGCATCGGCTCGATCCGCACACCCAGCCCCTCCGCGAGCGGGAGGTAGTTCTTGACCAGCGTGTTCTTCGCCCCGACCCGGCATCCGACCATGCAGTTGCCGCACTCGGTGCAGCCGGTGCGCCGGGGGCCGGCCCCGCCGAAGTAGGGGTCGTCGACGGTCTCGCCGGGCGGCCCGAAGAACACCCCCACGGGCGTCTTGCGGAAGGTGTCACCCACCCCCAGGTCGTCCGCCGTGCGGCGCATGAGCTGTTCGACCGGGCCCTCGCAGGGGTTGGTGACCACTCCCAGCATCGCGCTCGCCACGTCGTAGTGCGGTGCGAGCTCGGCCTCCCAGTCGGTGACGTCGGACCACTGCGGGTCCTCGAAGAAGGGCCTCGGCGGCCGGTAGAGGGTGTTGGCGTAGTTGAGCGACCCACCGCCGACCCCGGCACCGGCCAGGACCACGACGTCGGGGAGACGGTGGATCCGCTGGATGCCGTACCAGCCCACCCGGGGTGCCCAGAGGTAGCGCGAGGCGTCCCACGACGTCGTCGCGAAGTCCTCGTCCTCGAAGCGGCGACCGGCCTCGAGGACGAGCACCCGGTAGCCCTTCTCGGCGGCTCGCAGCGCGGCCACCGAGCCCCCGAAGCCCGAGCCGATGACCACGACGTCCACGTCCGTCTCACGCGGTGGTGCGGATGTGGTCGACCCGGCACCCGCGTCCGCACCCACCGCGGGGTGCGGAGCGCTCACGGGAGGCCCAGCCCCTTCATCGCCCGCATCGCACCGGTCAGAACCGTGGCGAAGCCCTCGTCCGAGAGCCCCGGGAGCCCTCCGAAGCCGAGGCCGTGCTGGGCGGTGACGTTCTGGCTCTCGGTGTACTTCAGGATGCCCTCGCGTCCGTGCCTGCGGCCCAGCCCGGACGCCTTCATCCCGCCCATGGGGGCGGCCACGCTGCCCCAGGCGGCGGCATACCCCTCGTTGATGTTCACGGTGCCGGTGTGGATCTGGGCGGCGATCCGGCGCCCGCGGCGGACGTCCCGGGTCCAGACCGAGGCGTTCAGGCCGTACTCGGTGTCGTTGGCCAGGCGCACCGCCTCGTCATCGGACCGCACGCGGTAGAGCGCGACGACCGGCCCGAACGTCTCCTCGTCGCGACAGTCCATGGCCGAGGTCACCCCCTCGAGCACGGTCGGCTCGACGACGAGCGGCCCGAGGTCCGGGCGCATCCGGCCCCCGGTCAGCACCCGGGCACCCTTGGCCACGGCATCCCCGACGTGGGCCAGCACCCGGTCGAGCTGGTCCTCGCTCACCAGGCTGCCCATGTCGATGCCCCACACGAGGTCGGTGCCCAGGCGCATGGAGGCGACGGCCTCGACGAAGCGTTCGACGAAGTCGTCGTAGACCTCGTCGTGAACGACGAGGCGCTCCGCGCTCACGCAGAGCTGTCCCGCCGAGGCGAAGCAGGCCCGCACCGCCCCCGGGGCCGCCCGCCCGAGGTCGGCGTCGGCCGCGACGTACATCGTGTTCTTGCCCCCGAGCTCCAGGCTCGCGCCCACGAGGCGCCGGCCCGCGGTCTCCGCGACCCGGCGTCCGGTGCGGGTGGAGCCGGTGAAGCAGACGTAGTCGGTGGTGTCGACGACCGCCTGCCCGGTGGTCTCCCCCGGGCCGAGCACGACCTGCACGAGGTCGTGGGGCAGCCCGGCCTCGACGAGCATCTCGACCGCGGCGAGTGCGGTCAGCGAGCCCTGCGGGTCCGGGCGGAGCACCACGGCGTTGCCCGCCATGAGGGCCGGGAGGGCATCGGTGACCGCCAGGCTGAGCGGGTAGTTCCACGGCGAGACGATGCCGACGACGCCCTTGGGTCGGTGGCTCTCGACGGTGCGGGAGAGCAGCGGGAGCGCCCCGATGTGCCGTTGGTCGCGCAGGTATGCCGGTGCCCGGCGGGCGTAGTGGCGGGCCACGACCGCGCAGTCCCCCACCTCCTCGAACGCGTGTGCCCGGGCCTTGCCGCTCTCGAGCTGGATGAGGTCGAGGATCTCGCCCTGCTGGCCCAGCACGAGGTCGTGGAAGCGCAGCAGCACGTCCGCCCGGGGGGGCAGGGAGGTTCGCGCCCACCGACGTTGCGCACCCCGCGCGCGGTCGACCGCCACCCCCACGTCGGCCGCGCTCGACACCGGGAGGACCGCCAACGGGGCACCGGTCATCGGGGTCACCGAGCGGTGCTGACCGCCCTCCCCCGAGGCGACCACCCGGGCGGCGAGGACCCGGACCCGGCCCGGGTCGACGGCATACGTCGCGTGCGGGTCGGTCTCGGGGTCAGCGATGACGTCGGCCATCTGCGCAGACTAGACCGGCTCAGCTGCGTTCGTAGGGTGCTATGACGACCTCGACGCGCTGGAACTCCTTGAGGTCGAGGTAGCCCGAGGTGGCCATCGCGCGGCGCATCGCCCCGACGAGGTTGGTGGTGCCGTCGGCGACCCGGCTGGGCCCGAAGAGCACCTCCTGCAAGGGCGCCACGCCGCCCACCGCCACCCGTTCGCCGCGCGGCAGCTCGCGGTGGTGCGCCTCGGGCCCCCAGTGGAAGCCGCGCCCGGGGGCGTCGGTGGCGCGGGCCAGGGCGGCGCCCAGCATCACGGCGTCGGCCCCGCAGGCGACGGCCTTGACGATGTCGCCGCTGGTGCCCACCCCACCGTCGGCGATGACGTGCACGTAGCGGCCGCCGGACTCGTCGAGGTAGTCACGGCGGGCCGCGGCGACGTCGGCGATCGCCGAGGCCCTCGGCGCGTGGATGCCCAGGGTCCGGCGGGTCGTGTGGGCGGCACCGCCACCGAACCCGACGAGCACCCCGGCCGCCCCGGTGCGCATGAGGTGCAGGGCCGCGGAGTGCGAGGCGGCGCCCCCGACGATCACCGGCACGTCGAGCTCGTAGATGAAGCGCTTGAGGTTGAGCGGCTCGGCCCGGCCGGACACGTGCTCCGCCGAGACCGTCGTGCCGCGGATGACGAAGAGGTCGACCCCGGCATCCACGACCGTCTTCCAGAGCTGCTGGGTGCGCTGGGGGGTGAGCGCACCGGCGACGGTGACCCCGGCCTCGCGGATCCCCCGGAGCCGCTCGGTGACCAGCTCGGGGCGGATCTCCGCGCGGTAGATCTCCTGCATGCGGGTCGTCGCGACCGCCGGGTCGAGCGTCGCGATCTCGGCGAGCAGCGGCGTCGGGTCGTCGTAGCGGGTCCACAGACCCTCGAGGTCGAGCACCGGGAGCCCGCCGAGACGCCCGAGCGCGATCGCGCTCTCGGGCGAGGTGACCGAGTCCATCGGCGCGGCCATGACCGGGATGTCGAAGTGGTAGGCGTCGATCTGCCACTCCAGCGAGACCTCCTCGGGGTCGCGCGTGCGCCGGGACGGCACGATGGCGATGTCGTCGAAGGAATAGGCCCTGCGGCCGCGTTTACCGCGGCCGATCTCGATCTCGGTCACCGGGGCAGCCTACCGACGCGGTCACGTCGTCCCGTCGTCGGGAATGCGGGGCCGCGGAAATGGGTTCTCGTGCTGTCGGTGGGCTGTTGCACAATGGACCTCGGCAACGTCGCCGCTCTCCGCGCCGGGTGGCAGACGGCCAGGTCGACGCGGCAAGACCATCTTCCGACCCTTTCCCGACATGGAGCCCACGTGTCAACTGCCCCCGCGCCCCTGGCGCCCCCCGAGTACCCCGACAAGATCGACGGTGCCGTCCTGAAGGTCGCGGGTGTCGTCGTCCTCGGCGCCATCATGTCGATCCTCGACATCACGGTGGTCAACGTCGCCCTCCCGACCTTCCAGCGCGTCTTCGCCGACGGGGGCGAGCCGCTCGCCTACTCCGCCGTGGCGTGGACGGTCACCGGCTACACCCTCGCGCTCGCGACGGTCATCCCCCTCACCGGCTGGGCCGCCGACCGCTTCGGCACCAAGCGCCTCTACATGCTCGCCCTGCTGCTCTTCACCTTGGGCTCCGCCCTGTGCGCCTCCGCGTCGAGCATCGAGATGCTCGTGGCGTTCCGCGTGGTCCAGGGCCTCGGCGGCGGCATGCTCATGCCGCTGGGCATGACGATCCTCACCCGCTCGGCCGGTCCGGCCCGGATGGGTCGCCTCATGGCGATCCTCGGCGTGCCGATGCTGCTCGGCCCCATCTTCGGCCCCATCCTCGGTGGCTGGCTCATCGAGAACGCCTCGTGGCACTGGATCTTCCTCATCAACGTGCCGATCGGTGCGGTGGCCCTGGGCTACGCGTGGATGGTCCTCCCGAGCGACAACCCCGTCCCGTCGGAGTCCTTCGACTGGGTCGGCATGGCCCTGATGTCCCCCGGCCTCGCGCTCTTCCTCTACGGCATCTCCTCGATCCCGGGCGAGGGCACGTTCTTCGCCGCCAAGGTGCTCCTCCCCGGCGTCATCGGTCTCGCGATGGTCGCCTCGTTCGTGGTCTACAGCTTCAAGCCCAAGCACCCGTTGCTGGACCTGCGGCTGTTCAGCAACCGCAACCTCACCCTGTCGATCGTCACGATGTTCCTCTTCGCGGCGGCCTTCTTCGGTGGGCTGCTCCTGGTGCCGACGTACTTCCAGCAGGTGCGCGGAGAGTCCCCGGTCGATGCCGGGTGGCTCATGGCCGTGCAGGGCCTCGGCGCCATGATCACCATGCCGATCGCGGGTGCACTGGTGGACAAGTTCCCCGTGGGCCGGATCGTGCCCGTGGGTCTGCTGCTCATCACCGGCGGCATGTTCGCCCTCACCCAGCTCACCGCGACGACGAGCTACACCTACATCCTCGTCGTGCTCTTCGTCATGGGGCTGGGCATGGGAGCCACCATGATGCCGCTCATGACCTCCGCGCTGAAGACGCTGACCTCCCACCAGGTGGCCCGCGGCTCCACACTGCTCAACATCAGCCAGCAGATCGCCAGCTCCATCGGTGTCGCGATCATGTCGGTCGTGCTGACCAACGGCCTGAACAACGACGAGCTGCTCACCCAGGCGCGGGGCTTCCAGGAGGCTTCTGGCGGGGCGCCGGACCCGAACGCGGTGCCCGGTCTGCTGGCGCAGTTCCCGGCCGTCGCCGACGTGCTCGCGCCCTTCGGTGACAACCTCCAGGCGGGCATGGCAGCGCTGACGTCCGCGGTGGCCGAAGCCATGGCGAGTGCGTTCAGCACCACGTTCTGGGTCGCGGCCGTCCTGGTGA
Source organism: Actinomycetales bacterium (assembly GCA_038258215.1). Taxonomy (GTDB): domain Bacteria; phylum Actinomycetota; class Actinomycetes; order Actinomycetales; family Dermatophilaceae; genus Fodinibacter. Next base: position 47,120 of record JBBSQC010000005.1, read on the forward strand.
CGCTCACGCTCATCCCCGGCGCGTTCCTCCCCCGCAAGCGCGAGGAGTCCCACCTCCTCGACGAGGACGATCCCGCTGAGGTGGCGCCCCCGGTCATGCTGCACTGACTCACCCGCTGCGCGGCTCGATGCCGGCCCCCGCCTCGGCGGGGGCCGGCAGCGGGCCTGCTGGGGGCAGGCGGCCCGGCCCCCACAACGCCATCACCGACGTGCCCGGCATCCGCGTCGGCCACACGACGCGCGACGAGCCCGGATGGCTCACGGGGGTGACCGTCGTCGTCCCGCCGCCCGGCACGGTGGGCGGGGTCGACGTGCGCGGGGGAGGTCCCGGCACCCGCGAGACCGACCTGCTCGACCCCCGCAACCTCGTGGACGCGGTGGATGCCGTGGTCCTCGCCGGGGGAAGCGCCTTCGGGCTCGCGGCCGCGGACGGCGTGGTCGAGCAGGTGTATGCCGCGGGCCTGGGCTGGCCGGTCGGCCCACCACCCCAGCGGGTCCCCATCGTGCCGGCGGCGATCCTCTTCGACCTCGGCCGTGCGGGCCACTGGCTGCACCACCCCGGCTCCCGGGACGGCGCCGACGCCTATTGCGCCGCTGCGGGCGGGCCGGTGACGGAGGGGTCGGTCGGTGCCGGGACCGGTGCCGTCGCGGGCGGCATCAGGGGTGGGGTCGGCTCGGCATCCGCGGTGCTTCCCTCTGGAGTCACGGTGGGAGCCCTCGTCGTCGTGAACGCGGTCGGCTCACCGGTGGCGCCGGACGGCAGTCTGCTCGGAGCCCGCGTCGCCCGGGACGGGGACCTTCAGGACCCACCCCGACCCGACCCCGCCGCGGTGCGGTCGCACTCGGACGCCCGCGCGTCCGAGGCCGCTGCGCTGGCCGCCGGGACGGCGACGACGCTGGCCGTGGTGGCCACCGACGCCCGGTTGACCAAGGCGGCGTGCCAGAAGCTCGCCGGGGTAGCTCACGACGGGTTCGCCCGGGGCCTCTCCCCGGTGCACACGGCATACGACGGCGACACCGTGTTCACGCTGGCGACGGGCGCCCGGGACGTACCCGCGGGGCCGGAGGAGGTGGCCCTGCAGACGGCCGCGGCCGACTGCGTCACCCTCGCGATCGCCCGCGCCGTGCTGGCCGGAAGCACGGTGGACCGCAGGGGCGATGGTGGGGTCCTCGCGCGGTGCTATCGGGAGGTGGTCAGACCGCGGTGAGCGGGTGGATCGCCGGGGGCACGGCCAGGTGGTCGGCGGCGGCCGTGAGCGCGGCGGCGACGTGCTCGCTCTGCATGTGCTGGTCGAGGTCGGACTGGGCGTCCCACGACTCCACGGTCACGAAGGTGCCCGGGGCGGCGGCCGACTCGTAGAGCTCGTAGCCGCGACACCCCGCCTCCGCACGGGTGGGCTCGACGAGGGACTGGAGCGCCTCGCGGACCGGGCCCTCCGACCCCGGCTTGGCGACGATGACGGCGACGACGGGGAGGTCGGACACGAAGTGCTCCTTGCGACGGGGGAACGAGCGGGCAGGCTCAGCGTGCCACGACGCCCCGCAGTCGTGGACGGATCCGCCGGATTCCCACCCCGTCGAGGGAACAGAACACGCCGTCTGCGGGCCAGCCCCGACGGCGCGTTCTGTTCCCTCGAAAGCCCGCATCGGAGCGAAGAGGGCGGTGTCAGTCCTCGGCGGGCGGCACCAGGGCGTTCGGGCCCGTCGGCCCCTCCTGCACCCGACCGGACTCCCCGTCGGGCTGACCAGCCACGGCCTGGTCATCACTGATCGGTGTGTCGGCGTCGCGCGGATCCAGCTTCTGGGTCTCCGACACCTGGCCCTCGTCTGACGTCATGCCAACGACCGTAGTCGCGCCGGCCACACCGGACACACCGACCGCGCTGAGCGCGCCTCGCTGTCGAACCCCCGCGAGCCCGACCGGCCCGGTGCGGGCTCAGCCCTGGGAGTAGTTCGGCGCCTCGACGATGCCGCTGATGTCGTGCGGGTGCGACTCGCGCAAACCTGCGGTCGTGATCCGGATGAAGCGACCGCGGGCCTTGAGCTCGGGCACGGTGTGCGCACCGACGTAGAACATCGACTGGTGCAGCCCGCCGATGAGCTGGTGGGCCACCGCCCCCACGGGGCCGCGGTAGGCGACCTGCCCCTCGATGCCCTCGGGGACGATCTTGTCGTCGGAGGTGACGTCGGCCTGGAAGTAGCGGTCCTTGGAGTAGGACTTCTTGCCGCGCGAGGACATCGCGCCGAGCGAGCCCATCCCACGGTAGGCCTTGAACTGCTTGCCGTTGATGAAGACCAGCTCGCCGGGCGACTCCTCGCAGCCCGCCAGGAGCGACCCGACCATCACCGTGTCAGCGCCGGCGACCAGCGCCTTGGCGATGTCGCCGGAGTACTGGAGGCCACCGTCGCCGATGACCGGCACGCCGGCCGGACCGCACGCGAGCGACGCCTGGTGGATGGCCGTGACCTGGGGGACGCCGACCCCGGCGACGACGCGGGTCGTGCAGATCGAGCCCGGCCCCACCCCCACCTTCACGGCGTCGACCCCGGCGTCGACCAGCGCCTGGGCCCCCGCCCTGGTGGCGATGTTGCCCCCGATGACCTGCACGTGGCGGGTCGCCGGGTCCTGCTTGACCCGCTGGATCATCTCGAGGAGCAGCCGCGCGTGGCCGTGCGCGGTGTCGACGACGAGCACGTCGACCCCGGCATCGATGAGCGTGGTCGCTCGCTGCCAGGCCTCGCCGAAGTAGCCGACCGCAGCGCCGACGAGAAGTCGGCCGTCGGCATCCTTGCTGGCGTCGGGGAACTGCTCGGACTTCACGAAGTCCTTGACGGTGATCAGCCCGCGCAGGCGGCTCTGGTCGTCGATGATCGGCAGGCGCTCGCGCTTGTGCTGGCGGAGCAGGAGGGTGGCCTCGTCGTGGCTGATCCCGACGTGCCCGGTGATGAGCGGCATCGGCGTCATGACGTCGCGCACGAGGGTGTGGCCCCACTCGGCCACGGGGGTGAAGCGCAGGTCGCGGTTGGTGACGATGCCGAGCAGGTGCTCCCCCTCGTCGACGACCGGCAGGCCCGAGACGCGGTAGCGCCCACAGATCTCGTCGAGCTCCTCCAGGGTGGCGTCCTGCCCGATCGTGACCGGGTTGGAGATCATCCCGGTCTGGGTGCGCTTGACGAGGTCGACCTGGTAGGCCTGGTCCTCGATCGAGAGGTTGCGGTGCAGGATGCCGATGCCGCCGTGCCGGGCCATGGCGATGGCCATCCGGGCCTCGGTCACGGTGTCCATCGCCGCCGAGATGAGCGGGACCGCGATGGAGATCTCCTTGGTCAGGCGAGCCGTGGTGTCGACCTCGCTCGGGATGACGTCGGTCTCCCCGGGCTGGAGGAGCACGTCGTCGTAGGTGAGTCCGAGCTCGGCGAAGGGGGATGCCGGGGCCGGCTCCGCGGGTGTCGCACGCGCAGGGGCGACCGTTTCGGACGCCACGGAGGGAGTGACGTCGTCGGTCGCCGGAGCGCCGGGGGTGAGGGAGCGGGGTGCGGGGGTGCTGGTCTCGTCCAGTCCGAGGCTCATGGCCCGATTCTACGTCGCGCCCTCCGGCTTCTCCGACGGGTGGGGCGGCATCCACGGTCGATCGGGCCAACCCCCCGACGGGAGCGGGTCCGCGGTTTCCTTGACCAACTCCATACCAAACGAATGCCCTCGCTGTACCAACCCGCTCTTAGCGTGAAGGTCCAGCCGCTCGGGGAAGCGGCCACAGGTGCGCGTGGAGGTTCAGATGGCCGAGATCACCCGGCTCCCAGGTCCAGTGGCCGACCGCTGGGACTGGCAGTTCCAAGGGGCGTGCCGCAACATCGGCCCGGAGGTCTTCTTCCACCCCGAGGGCGAACGCGGGGGCAAGCGACGCAGCAGGGCCAGCGCCGCCAAGGAGGTCTGCATGGCGTGTCCGGTGCTTCAGCAGTGCCGCAGCCACGCCCTCGCGGTCCGCGAGCCCTACGGCGTGTGGGGTGGGCTCACCGAGGACGAGCGGGAGTCCCACTACTCCGGCCGCGGATACGTCGCCTCCTGAGCAGGTGCGGATGCCGGGTCGAGCCATCGACCCGCGGCATCCGCGCCGACGGGGGGAGTTGCCCGTCCCGGGGCCCGCAACCACCATGGAGGGGGCGGGCCCCGGGGCGGGCGATGCGTGCTCGGGCATGCGACGCTCGCGCGTAGCCTGACGTGGTGAGCTCCGAACCCGTCGACGTCCCGATCCGCGACGAGATGATCCGCCTGGGTCAGCTGCTCAAGCTCGCGGGGGTGGTGGACGACGGAGGCGTGGCCCGCGAGGTGATCGAGCGGGGACTCGTGAGCGTCAACGGTGAGGTCGAGACCCGGCGGGGCCGCCAGCTGCGCCCCGGCGACGTGGTGACCCTCGAGGGCGAGACCCTCCGCATCACCTCCCCCTGACCCGACTTCTTGCGCTGCACCCACGCTCGAGCCGAGGATTAGGGGTCCTGCGCGTGGCTTTGGCGCAATAAGTCGGAAGGCGGGAGGAGGACTGCGTGTCTCTCGATGGGTCCGGTTTCACGCAGCGCTCGTTCGACCTCCTCGCGGGCCTGACCGAGCACAACGACACGGTCTGGTTCCACGCGCACAAGGACCGGTTCGAGGCCTCGCTGCAGGAGCCGTTCGAGCAGCTCCTGGAGGAAGCGTCCGACCGCCTCGTCGGCTCCGAGTACCCCGTGCGCGGCTCTCGACAGACGATGTTCCGGCTCAACCGCGACGTCCGGTTCAGCGCCGACAAGTCCCCTTACACCTGCCAGGTGTCCGGGTTGCTCACCCCGGGCGGCACCAAAGGCGAGTCATCCGGGTTGGTCTACGTGCAGGTCGGTGCCTCTGGTGGGATGCTCGCGGGCGGCCTCTACCAGCCGGGCGCCTCGCGCCTGGCCCCCCTGCGCCAGTCGATCATCGAGGAGCCGCTGCCGTTCGCGAGGATGATGAAAGGGCTGCAGCGGGCCGGCCGGGACCTCGACCGAAGCGACGCCGTCAAGACCATGCCCCGAGGGTTCGCCGAGCACGCCGACGACCCGTGGGCCGACGTGATCAGGCTCAAGCAGCTCGTCGTCATGGAGCAGGTGCCGATGTCGACCTTCCTCGACGACAGCGTCGCCGACCGGGTCGTCGCGTTCGCCACCGACATCGCGCCGCTGCTGCAGTTCATCCGGGACAACAACGCTTGAGCCCGGCCGCACCCTCTGCGGCACACCCTCGACCCGACGCGCACTTCTTGCGCGCCAGCCACGCCCAGGCCCCCTCTGGAGGGGTCGGGACGTGGGCCCAGCGCAATGAGTCGGATCGGGCCGGGGGCAGACGCGGGGATGCCGCCCGCTCTGGTGAGCGGGCGGCATCCCGGTGGTGCGTGCCGGGCCGAGCCGGCGAGGGGGTGGGGTCAGTGACCGTGGCCGTGGCCCTGGCCACCGGCCGCAGCCTCCTCCTCTTCCTTCTTCTCCACGACGAGGGTGTCGGTGGTGAGCACCATCGACGCGATCGAGGCGGCGTTGCGCAGCGCGGAGCGGGTGACCTTGACCGGGTCGATGACGCCGGCCTTGACGAGGTCCTCGTACTCGCCCGTGGCGGCGTTCAGGCCCATCCCGGACTCGAGCTCCTGCACCTTGGCGACGGCGACGTAGCCCTGCAGGCCCGCGTTCTCCGCGATCCAGCGCAGCGGCTCGGCAGCGGCCTTGCGCACGATGTTGGCGCCGACCTTCTCGTCGTCCTCGAGGCCGAGGCCCTCGATGACCCTGACGGCCTGGATGAGGGCCGAGCCGCCACCGGCGACGATGCCCTCCTCGATGGCCGCGCGGGTCGCCGAGATGGCGTCCTCGATGCGGTGCTTCTTCTCCTTGAGCTCGACCTCGGTGTGCGCGCCGACCTTGATGACGCACACGCCACCGGCGAGCTTGGCGAGGCGCTCCTGGAGCTTCTCGCGGTCCCAGTCGGAGTCGGTGCGCTCGATCTCCTGCTTGATCTGCGCGACCCGCCCCTCGACCTCGTCGTGGTCGCCGGCGCCGTCGATGATCGTCGTGTTGTCCTTCGTCACGACGACGCGACGGGCTTGGCCGAGCACGGTGAGGTCGGCCTGGTCGAGCTTGAGCCCGACCTCCTCGGCGATGACCTGCCCACCGGTGAGGGTGGCGATGTCCTGGAGCATGGCCTTGCGGCGGTCGCCGAAGCCGGGCGCCTTGACCGCGACGACGTTGAACGTGCCGCGGATCTTGTTGACGACCAGGGTCGAGAGGGCCTCACCGTCGATGTCCTCGGCGATGACCACGAGGGGCTTGCCGGCCTGGACGACCTTCTCCAGCACCGGGAGGATGTCGGCGATCGCCGAGATCTTGCCCTGGTTGATGAGCACGTAGGCGTCCTCGAGGACGGCCTCCATGCGCTCGGGGTCGGAGACGAAGTATGGGCTGATGTAGCCCTTGTCGAACTGCATGCCCTCGGTGAACTCGAGCTCGGTCGACGCGGTCGAGGACTCCTCGACGGTGATGACGCCGTCCTTGCCGACCTTGTCGAACGCGTCGGCGATGGTGGCGCCGATCTCCTGGTCCTGCGCGGAGAGCGAGGCGACCTGGGCGATCTCGTCCTTGGACTCGATCTCGCGGGCCACGCGCAGCAACTCCTCGGTCACGGCGTCGACGGCCTTGTCCATGCCGCGCTTGAGGCCCGAGGGGGCCGCTCCGGCCGCGACGTTGCGCAGGCCTTCCTTGACCATCGCCTGGGCCAGGACCGTGGCGGTCGTCGTGCCGTCACCGGCGACGTCGTTGGTCTTGGTCGCGACCTCCTTGGCGAGCTGGGCGCCGAGGTTCTCGTAGGGGTCCTCGAGCTCGATCTCACGGGCGATGGTCACGCCGTCGTTGGTGATCGTCGGGGCGCCCCACTTCTTGTCGATGACGACGTTGCGACCCTTCGGGCCGAGCGTCACCTTCACGGCGTTGGCGAGGGCGTCCACGCCCCGCTCGAGCGACTTGCGGGCGGAGTCGTTGAACTCCAGTTGCTTGGCCATTCTTGTCCTATCGATGTGGTGTGCCGGCGTGCGCACGGGTGGTGCGCCGGCGACGGGTGGTCTCTGGTGTGCTCCAGCGCGCTGCTGGTCAGCGTGGTGCTCGTCAGCGTGGTCATGCTCAACCGGAACGCGCCCCGGCGGCACCCGGGTGGGGTGCACGCCGGGGCGCGGTCACGGCATACCGACTGCTGGGTCAGCCAACGACGGCGAGCACGTCGCGGGCGCTGAGGATGAGGTACTCCTCACCCTTGTGCTTGATCTCGGTGCCGCCGTACTTGCTGTAGATGACCTTGTCACCGACCTGGACATCGAGCGGAACTCGGTTGCCCTTGTCGTCGATGCGGCCCGGGCCGACCGCGAGGACCTCGCCCTCCTGGGGCTTCTCCTTCGCGGTGTCCGGGATGACCAGACCGGAAGCAGTGGTCTGCTCGGCCTCGAGGCTCTTGATGACGATGCGGTCCTCGAGCGGCTTGATGGAAACCGACACGGTGTGCTCCTCCCCTGTGGGGTGAGTCGAAGTGGACGGGACTGCGCTATCCGGGCCGCTCTCGCCGTCGCGGGGGTCGAGCCCGACCCGGGGTTGCGCTGGCACTCACGCGGGGTGAGTGCCAATGAGGCAAATCTAGGTCGGCAGTTGGCACTCGGTCAACTCGAGTGCCAACCCGTGGTCCGGATGCCGGGCGCGGCACCGCCCGAGAGGGGGCGCGATCCGCGCGGGGTGGCATCATGGCCCGCCGTGGACGTCGCCGCGGTGAGGGAGCTGGCATCACCTGCTGGTCGGGCCGTGCTCCGGTCGCTCCCCGCCTACGCCGAGGACGACGTCCTGGCCGTTCAGCAGCGGCTGCGACGCGCCGGCCACTCCCCCGACTTCGTGGCCGCGCTGCTCACCCAGCAGCGGCTCCGGTCCCGCGCGGTGGCGAAGTTCGGCGCGTTCGCCGACGACATGCTGTACACCGCCGACGGTCTCGAGCAGGCATCGCGCCTCGAGGTCGCGGCCACGCACGCCGGGCGGTTCTACACCGCGAGCCTCGCGACCGTGCACGACCTCGGTTGCGGCATCGGCGCCGACGCGGTGGCCATGTCCGCCCTGGGGGTCACGGTGCGTGGGGTCGACGTCGACCCGGTGACCGCTGCCATCGCCGACGTGAACCTGCGCCCCTGGCCGGACTCCCGGGCCCACGAGGGCCTGGCCGAGGAGTTCGAGGCGCCCCGGGACCCGCTGCGCGCCCGGGTCGGGGTCTGGCTGGACCCGGCGCGCCGGGTGCCGGGCCAGACCGGGCGGCACGGACGGATCAAGCGGGTCTTCCGCCTCGACGAGATCCGCCCCACGTGGCAGTTCGTGCTCCAGGTGGCCACGGCGGTGCCGGCCACCGGGGCCAAGCTCTCGCCCTCGATGCCGCACGACGCGATCCCCCTCGGCACCGAGGCGCAGTGGACCTCCTTCGCCGGCGAGGTGCTCGAGTGCGCGGTCTGGTGGGGGCCCCTCGCACAGGTGACGGGCCGCACGGCTCGCATCCTGGCGCCCAACAAGTCCCCGGTCGAGGTCGACGAGTCGATGGCCGAGCCGGATCATCCTGTGGCCGAGGGCCTCTCGGACGTGGGCCCGTGGCTCTACGAGCCGGACCGCGCGCTGGGCCAGGCCGGACTGCTCGGCGCCCTGACCGCCGCCACGATGGGCCAGGAGGTCGAGCGAGGGCTCGGCTACGTGCTGTCCGAGGCGGAGGTGGACCTCCCCTTCGCCCGCCGGTATGCCGTGCGCGAGGCGATGCCGTTCACCGTGAAGTCACTGCGCGGCTGGCTGGTCGAGCACGGGGTGACCGGCCTGACGATCAAGAAGCGCGGCGTGCGCCTGGACGACGACGGGCTCCGCCGGCAGCTGAAGATCGGTCGGAAGGCGGGCGACGGGGCCCAGGCGATGATCATCCTCACGCGGCTGGCCGGGCGTCAGGTCGTCCTCGTCGTCGACCCCGCCTGACGTCGGACGGGGCAGCGCGGGGTGCCGATGAGGTCCTCGGCTCCCAGCACCTCCGGGGGGATGCCGAAGGCCTCGACGAGCTCGAGCGCGATCGGCCGCAGCCGTCGGAGGATGCCGGACACCTCCCGAATGATCGCCTTGGACCGGGGTGCCGAGAGCCGACCGTGCTCGAGGAACCACCCGCGATCGGCCTCGATGGTCCGCAGGGCGTGCAGGTCGGACAGCGCGGTGAGCACGTCGCGGGTCGGTGAGGGCTCCAGAGCGCGCACCCGCGAGACGAATGCCTCGAGCACCAGGCGCTCGACGTGCGAGCGCGACACCGCGATGAGGTGGTCCTGCACCTCGCTGAGCGCCTGCCCCGCCGGCGTTCCAGCATCCACCGCGGCCTTGATCCGGCGCGCGACACCGGCGATCTGGTGCTCCTCGCGATAGCGCAGCATCGCGAGCTGGTAGTCCGGATCCAGGAGCCCGGCCTCCTGGTCCCAGGCGTCACGGCCGCCGGGGAGCACGTCACGGATCCGCTCCAGCAGCTGGTGCGCGGCGGTGCGCTCGACCAGGGTGTCCACCGCCAGGCCCGCGACGAGGCGCACCATGCCGAACTGGTCGAGGTCCCCGAAGTCGGAGGAGTAGTCGGTCAGCAGGCCCTTGGCGACGAGCTGGAGGAGGACGTGGTTGTCCCCCTCGAAGGTGGTGAACACGTCGGTGTCGGCCTTCAGCGCCGCGAACCGGTTGGCGGAGAGGTATCCAGCGCCGCCGCACGCCTCACGGCACTCCTGGATCGTCTCGCTCGCGTGCCACGTGGCGAGGGCCTTGGTTCCGGCCGCCCTCGACTCCAGCGCCCGCCGGGACCGGTCGTCGGCATCCGGGGTGTCATCGGAGAACACCTCGTGCAGCTGGCGGGCGACCTCCTCCTGGGCGCAGCTCAACGCATAGGTGCGGGCGAGGAGCGGCAGGAGTCGACGCTGGTGCATCCCGTGATCCAGGAGCAGGCTCTCCCCCTCGCCCTCGGCGACCTCGAACTGGCGCCGCCGCAGCGCGTAGCGGACGGCGATCTCCTGGGCGACCTTGGCGGCCGCGACGGCGGCACCGCCGACACTGACCCGGCCCTGCACGAGGGTGCCGAGCATGGTGAAGAACCGCCGGTTCGGGTTGTCGATGCTCGAGCGGTAGGTGCCGTGCTCGTCGATCGTGCCGAACCGGTCCAGGAGCGCCTCCCGCGGCACCCGGACGCCGTCGAACCAGAGTCGCCCGTTGTCGACGCCCTCCAGCCCCATCTTGGCTCCGCAGTCCTCCGCTCGGACCCCCGGCAGCAGCCGCCCGTCGCGGCGGATCGGCACGAGCACGGCATGGACCCCGTGACGATCGCCGTCGACCTCGAGCTGGGCGAAGACGACCGCCAGCTCACCATCCTCGGCGGCGTTCCCGATGTAGTCCTTGCGCGCACCGTCGTCGGGGGTGGTGACCACGAGCTCGTCGGTCAGCGGGTCGTGGGCGGCGGTGGTGCGCAGGGCCTGGACGTTGCTACCGTGCCCGGTCTCCGTCATCGCGAAACAGCCGAGCAGCCGGCCGGTCAGGATGTCGGCGAGATAGCGCTCGTGGTGGCGCTCGGTGCCGAGCTGGAGCACGGCACCGCCGAAGAGCCCGAACTGCACACCGGTCTTGACCAGCACCGAGAGGTCGCCGTAGGCCCGTGTCTCGAACGCGGCGATGGACGCGCCGATGTCTCCACCACCGCCGTACCGGACGGGGAAGCCGAGGGCCGCCTGCCCGGATCCGGCGATCTCGAGAACGGCGTCGAGCACCCGGCGACGAAGCTCTTCCCGGGGCAGGTCGACCCGCTCGTCGAGGAGGTCGGCGTGGCGCCCCAGCCCCGCGCGCACCTCGTCCCGGACCGCCGCGTGGGGGCCGTCCAGGAAGGCCCGCAAGGCCGGGACGTCGGCCACCAGTGGAGGGGGGACGTGCGAGCTCCGTTCTGACGAGCCGTGGTTCAGATCGCTGGAGTCAGGAGCAGGGACGTCGTCGGCGGCCATGTGGTCAACTCTCGCACGGGCCGGTGCCGCCGTCACCGGGTCCGTGACCGGGTGGACTCAGAGGTCGGGGTCGGGCTGAGCCCCCGGATGCCGGACCGCCTCGGCCCCCGCGGCCAGCGCCGCCTCCAACGCCGCTGCACGGTCGGCACCGCCCGCGAGCGCCGCTGCGAGTGCACCGCAGAACGCGTCACCGGCACCGGTGGTGTCCACCACCTCGTCCGCCGCGACCGGGTGGGACGGCTCGGTCACCCCGTCCCACGCCACGCCGTTGGCGCCGAACGTCACGAGCAGCGACGCCGGCTCGGCGCCGGCCTCGGCCAGCGCCGCCATCTCGTGCTCGTTGGCCACCACCGGGTCGCCCAGCGCGATCACGTCGGCCGGCAGCGCGGCATACGGTGCCGTGTTGAGCACGACCCGTGCCCCTCGGGTGGCCGCTCGGCGCACCGCCGCACACACGACCGCGCGCGGCACCTCGAGCTGGACCAGGAGCACGTCGCCGCGCTCGAGCCGGTCGACCGCCGCGACCTCGCGCTCGTCGAGCAGGTCGTTGGCGCCGGGCACCACGACGATCGAGTTCTCGCCGTCGTCGGCGACCGTCACGATGGCGTGGCCGCTCGGCGTGTCGGCGCAGACGCGCACCCCCGCCACGTCGATGCCCCGGGCCGCGAGTCGCTGCCGGTATGCCGTGCCGCCCGCGTCGTCGCCCACGCACCCCACCATCGCGACCGCTCCCCCGGCGGCCGCGGCCGCCACCGCCTGGTTGGCACCCTTGCCACCCGCCTGCCGTTCCAGCCCGTCACCGAGGACCGTCTCGCCCGGCCGGGGGTGCCGCTCGACGCGCGTGACGAGGTCGATGTTCAAGGACCCGAGGACGAGCACCCGACCACTCATCGGACACCTCCGCCCACGGTGCGCACCCAGAGGTCGGCGATGCGGGGGCCGTCGATGCGCAGTGCGACGTCGACGATCGCGGGCGCCAGACCGTGCGGGTCGTGCGCGAGGTGACCGCCCCAGTCCCGTCGGTCGACCACGGTGCGCCCGCGGGTCCAGGTGCCGGTGAGCTCGACCCGCACCGGCAGCCGCTCGGTGTGCACGGCAGCCGGCTCGATGAGGATGCCGACCGCACCGGCGTCGCCGATCGTCGCGCCGGCATTGGCGAACCGGCGATGGTGGAAGGAGATGAGGCCGGCCGCCAGGTTCGCCACGGGAGTGCCCACACCGCGGAGCCCCTCGACCTGCGCGTCGGTGACGAGTGGCTCGGAGAAGACGTCGAGGCCGTACATCGTGACCGGGACCCCGTGCTCGGCGCAGGCGTCGAGGACCATCGCGGCGGCCTCGGGGTCGTGGAAGACGTTGAACTCCGCTGCGGCAGTGGCGTTGCTGATGTCGACACCTCCACCCATGAAGACGATGCGACCGATCCGGGCGAAGGCGTCCGGGTGCACCCGAGCCAGGAGCGCGATGTTGGTCATCGGGGCGAGCGGGACGACCGTGAGGGCCTGGCCGTCGGTGGCCGCCGCGTCGATGGTGTCGCGGAGCAGGTCGAGCGCGGAACGTGGGTCGGGCGCCATCGTGGGGCCCGGCATCCCGAGGTCGGCCATGCCGTCGGACCCGTGCACGTGGCGGGCGTCGACGGGCTCCTCCAGCAGCGGCCGGGACGCACCCACGCCGACGGGCACGTCGGTGCACCCGGCGGTCTCCAGGACGACGAGGGTGTTGCGCACCACGTCGGCCAGGGGCGCGTTGCCACCGACGCAGGTCACGGCCCGCAGGTCGAGGTCGGGGTGGAGCGCCGCCAGGAGGAGGGCGCAGGCGTCGTCCACTCCGGTGTCGACATCGAGCAGGACCGGGACCGGAGGCATGTGGAGCATCATGGCGGATCCGCGCGAGTCGTGTGCTGAGGTGGCTGCTCTCGCGGCTGCTCCCGCGGCCACCTCAACACACGACGCGAGCCATCCCGTAGCGTTCTCGGGGTGACGACCGCCTCCCCCCGCCGGGCCGCCCTAGCGGCGGGAGCCCTGCTGGCCCTCGTCACTGCCGGGTGCGCGCAGGACGACGCCGCCCCCACCCCTTCAGCCGCCGCCTCGACACCCATCGAGAGCCCCTCGACGAGCTCCGGCCCCACGGCCGCCGAGACGCCCACGCCCTCGGCGGGGCCGGAGGCCTGCGTGCAACAGACGATGTCCTCGCTGAGCGAGGAGCAGCGGCTCGGGCAGCTGCTCATGATCGGTTTCGACACCGCAGCCCCCCTGGATGCCCTGGACGCCGACATCGGCCAGGACCACGTCGGTAACGTCATCTACCTCGGCGGGTGGGAGGGTGCCGACAAGGTCACCCGCACCTCCGAGCACCTCCAGGGACTGGTCTCGGGGGACTCCACCGGAGACGTCGGGCTGCTCGTCGCCGCCGACCAGGAGGGAGGCGAGGTGCACCAGCTGCGCGGGGACGGCTTCACCCGCCCGCCGTCGGCCGAGGACCAGGCGAAGCTGGCCCCGGCCGAGCTCACCCGCGAGGCCACCATGTGGGCGAAGCAGCTCAAGGCGGCCGGCGTCAACGTCAACCTCGCCCCCGTCACCGACACCGTGCCGAAGAGCATCGGCACCGCCAACGAGCCGATCGGCAAGTTCGGCCGCCAGTACGGTTCGGACCCCGAGACGGTCGAGCGCGCCTCCAGGGCCTTCTTGAAGGGCATGCTGGCCGGAGGCATCGAGGGCACCGTGAAGCACTTCCCCGGGCTCGGTCGGATCCGCAACAACACCGACTTCAACGCCACCGGCATCACCGACGACGTGACGACATCCGACGACCCTTACCTCGAGCCCTTCGCCGCCGGGGTCGACGCCGGTGCCGGGCTCGTGATGGTCGGCTCCGCGAAGTACACGAAGCTCGACGCAGGCGTCCCGGCCATGTTCTCCCGGAAGATCGTCACCGATCTCCTCCGCGACCGGATGGGGTATGCCGGGGTGGTCATCACCGACGACGTCAACGCCACCGCGGTGAAGGCGACTCCGGCGGGTGAGCGCGCGGTGAAGGTCGTGGATGCCGGCGGTGACATCGTGCTCACCGGCGACGCCTCGGGCGCTCCCGTGATGCTGAGGGCGCTCGCCGACGAGGCCGCCGCCGACCCGGCATTCTCGAGGAAGGTCGACGCCTCCGTCGCACGGGTGCTCACCCTCAAGGAGCGGATGGGCCTGCTCCCCTGCTCGACGTCCCGCTGAGGCCGTCAGGCGGAGACCTGGGTGACGGGCATCGAGGAGTCCGCCGGCAGGGAGAGGTCGGAGGGGGCGCGGCCCTTGAGCAGCATCTGGGCGCCGAGCGCTGCGACCATCGCGCCGTTGTCCGTGCACAACCCCGGGCGGGGAACGCGCAGCAGGATGCCGGCGGCATCGCAGCGCTCCTGCGCCATGGCCCGCAGCCGGGAGTTGGCGGCGACGCCGCCACCGATCTGCAGGTGCTCCACACCGTGCTCACGGCAGGCGAGCACGGCCTTGCGGGTCAGCACGTCGGTCACCGCCTCCTGGAAGCTCGCCGCCACGTCGGCCACGGGCACCGCCTCACCCGCGGCCTCCTTGGCCTGCACCCAGCGGGAGACCGCCGTCTTGAGCCCGGAGAAGGAGAAGTCGAAGCGGTGTCGCTCCATGTCGCGGCCGGTGGTCAGGCCCCGAGGGAAGTCGATGACCACCTCACCGTCACGGGACACCCGGTCGATGTGCGGCCCGCCGGGGAAGGGCAGCCCGAGCACCCGGGCGACCTTGTCGAAGGCCTCGCCCGCCGCGTCGTCGATGGTGGACCCGAGGCTGCGGACGTCGTGCGTCACGTCGGGGACGAGGAGGAGCGAGGAGTGCCCGCCGGAGACGAGCATGGCCAGCACCGGCTCGGGCAGCGGCCCGTGCTCGACGATGTCCACGGCGACGTGGCTCGCGAGGTGGTTGACGCCGTGGAGCGGGACGCCGAGGGAGATGCTGAGGGCCTTGGCCGACGCCACCCCGACCATGAGGGCTCCCGCGAGCCCGGGCCCGGCGGTCACGGCTACCGCGTCGAGGTCGCTCAGCGTGACACCCGCTGTGGCACAGGCACGCTCGATCGTGGGCACCATCGCCTCGAGGTGGGCGCGACTGGCCACCTCGGGCACGACACCGCCGAAGCGCGCGTGCTGGTCGACGCTGCTCGCGATGGCATCCGCGAGCAGGGTCTCGCCGCGCACGATGCCCACCCCGGTCTCGTCGCACGAGGTCTCGATGCCCAGCACCAACGGCGAGTCACCCATGCCCACCAGCCCTCTCCGACAACGACTTCCGCATCACGAGGGCATCGACCGAGCCGGGCTGGTAGTAGCCGCGCCGGGTCGACATCACGTCGTAGCCGGCGCGGTCGTAGAGCGCCCGGGCGGCGATGTTGTCGGCCCGAACCTCCAGCATGACGTGGGTGGCGCCCCGCGCGAGGGCCCGCTGCTCGAGCTCCTCCAGCAGCGCGCCGCCCAGCGCTCGCCCGCGCCCTCGTGGCGCAACCGCCACCGTCATGACGTCGGCGACCTCCCCACCGTGGTCCACCCCGGCGTACCCCACCAGCCCGTGCTCGTCGTCGAGAGCCACGTAGTCGCGGCGGGGTCGCTCGGCCAGCTCGCGCCACCAGGACTCCTCGGACCACGCATCGGCCGAGAACAGCTCCGCCTCCAGCTCGACGAGGGCGGGTACATCGGTCCACCGGACGTCCCGCAGCGAGCGTCGCGCCCCGTTCACGACCGGGCCCTCTCGGCCGTGGTCAGCGCGTCCGGTCGCCGCAGGTAGAGGGCCTCCACCGGCATCACCTGCCCCTGGGAGATCCGCCGGGCCCCGACCTCGGCCAGGACACCGGCGTCGACGTCGAGCGGCTCGACGGCATCCGGGAAGAGGTCGGGATAGAGCACGGGGCCGCGCCCGGCCGTGGGGAGCCGGCGCAGCGCCTCGGGCACCTCGGCGGGCCGGTCGACCGCCGGCCCCGAGAGTCGCTCGACCGCCTCCCCCAAGCGGTAGTGGGCCCAGTAGACCTCCTTGCGTCGGGCGTCGGTCGCGACGAGCACCTCTTCGCCCACGCCGGCGGGCATCTGGGCCGCGATGGCGTCCAGGGAGCACACCCCGTGCACCGGCGCACCGGTCGCCAGGCCCATGGTCAGCCCGGTGACCATGCCGACGCGCAGCCCGGTGAAGGGCCCGGGGCCGGTGCCGACGACGATGCCGGTGAGCTGCGCGGGGATGACCCCCGCGTCGGCCAGCAGGGTCGCCACGAGGGGCGCGAGGTGCTCGGTGTGCCCGCGCGGGTCCACGCGTGCCACACGCGTGGTGTGACCGGCGCCGTCGGTGAGGCCGACCGCGATCGCCGAGGTGGAGGTGTCGATGGCCAGGATCAGCACGGTTGGCCCCCGAGCATCGCGAGCGGCGACCCGCCCCCACCCCATCGGCCGCCCAGGCCGGTCACCGTGGCCACCCGGACCTCGGTGGACGGGTCGACGTCGAGCACCACCTCGAGCCGGTCGTCGGACAGTCCCTCGACCAGCCCGTGTCCCCACTCGACGACGGTCACGCTGTCCTCCACCGAGGCGTCGAGGTCGAGGTCGTCGAGCTCGAGGGCACCGTGCAGCCGATAGGCGTCGACGTGCACGAGCGCCGGCCCGGAGCCGACCGAGGGGTGCACACGGGCGATGACGAACGTGGGTGAGGTGACGGCGCCGCGCACCCCGAGGCCCGCACCGATGGCTCGGGTCAGCGTGGTCTTGCCGGCCCCCAGCCCGCCCGTCAGCACGACCAGGTCACCGGCCCGCAGCAGTCGGGCCAGGGCCAGTCCGAGCTCGTGGGTGTCGTCGGTGGTGGTGAGCACGTGTCGCCACCCGGTCACGACGCCCGGCCTCGGCGCGCCTTGGCCCGAGCGACCTCGCGCTTCCTGGAGAAGTCCTGCACGGTGCGGCGCACACGCGGCTTGCTGCTCGCCGGCACCCCTTCGGCGACCCCACGCTGGGCCCGCTGGATGAGCATGAGCAGCTGCTGGGTCACGAGCTCGGGGTGCTCGAGCATGATGATGTGACCGGCGTCCTCGACGACCACGTGCTCGGCCCCGGGGATCCGCCGCACGATCTCGACACTGTGCGAGGGCGGGGTGATGAGGTCACCGGCCCCGTTCATCACGAGCACCTCGATGCCGCGCAGCGCCTGGAGGTGCTCGGTGACGTCGAGCCCGTCAAGGTCGGGGAGGAAGGCAGCCATCACCTCGAACGGCGTCGCGAAGATCTGGTCGGCGACGAGGTCGACGAGGTCCGAGCCGACCGGTGAGTCGAAGGCCCACCGGCGCACGATGACGTCCTGGATGCCCTTACCCACCCGTCGCAGCTGACGGATCGCTCCGGCGTGACGGCCGAGCCGGGTCAGGAGACCTTCACCGACCGCTCCGACCAGTCGTCCGAACCCGGGACCGAGGCCGAACTCGGTCATCGGCCCGCCGCCGGCGCTCGTCGAGATGAGGCCCACGGCCAGCACCCGGTCGCGGACGGCCTGCAGGTGCTCACCCGCCCAGGACATCACCGACATGCCACCCATCGAGTGGCCGATGAGGACGACCGGGCCGGTGGGGCAGGTCGCCGCGACCACGGCCTGGAGGTCTCGGCCGAGCTGGTCGACAGTGCAGTGCTCGAGTGAGGACTCCCCGGACCGTCCGTGGCTGCGCTGGTCGTACGTCACGACCCGGAACCCGGCTCGGATCAGCGCCCGGCGCTGGAAGATCCACGACTGCATCGACAGGGCGAAGCCGTGCACCAGCACCACCGTCGGGGTGCGACCACCGAGGTGCCGGCGCGCCCTGCTGCTCTGCTCCGGCGCGTCGATCTCCACCACGAGCGCCACCCCGTCGTCAGCGCTGACCACGAGCGACTCCGTGGGGGTGTGGGACCAGGCGTCGGCCACCTCCACCGGCGACGGCTCGCCGCGCCGCCGCGCCACCCGGTCCCCGACGGCGGCCACCGCGCCCTGGAGCGGTCCGAGCGCCACCATCAGGCGCCGCCACCGACGAGGACGCGCGGGAGGCGCGGACCCATCCGGGTGACGATCTCGTAGCTGATGGTGCCGGCGGCCCGTGCCCAGTCCTCCGCCGCGGGCTCCCCGTCGGCCGACCTGCCGATCAGGGTCACCTCGTCGCCCGCCGCACCGGCATACCCGGGTCCTAGGTCGAGCACGAACTGGTCCATGCAGACCCGCCCGGCCACCGCGAGGCGCTCGCCCCGGACGACCACCGGCCCGCTCCCACCGGCCGAGCGGGGCACGCCGTCGGCGTAGCCCATCGGCACCAGACCGAGCACGGTGTCGGATGCCGTGACGTACTCGTGGCCGTAGGAGACCCCCTGGCCGGCGCGTGCCGCCTTGACGAGCGAGAGGCGGGCGGTCACCCGCATCGCCTCGCGCAGGCCGAAGTCGGCCGGCGCCCCGAGGTCGGGCACCGGCGAGAGCCCGTAGACGGCGAGCCCGGGACGGACGAGGTCGAAGTGGGCGGACGGGTTGGTGAGCGTGGCGGCGGAGTTGGCCAGGTGGCGCAACGGCGGTCTGACCCCGGCCCGCTCGAGCTCCTCGCACGCCTCCACGAAGCGCTCCTGCTGGGCGCGGACCGTGGGGTGGGAGGGTGCGTCGGCCCACGCGAAGTGCGACCAGACCCCGGTGACCTCCACGGCGCCCTCGGCCTGGGCCGTGGCCAGCGCGGCCACCATCTCGGGCCAGTCCTCGAGGACTCCTCCCCGGCCCAGCCCGGTGTCGACCTTGACCTGCACCCGAGCCGGCCGGCCACGCTCGGTGGCGGCGGCCCGGACCGCGTCGAGCGTCCACGCGCTCCCGACGGTGACATCGATGCCACCGTCGATGGCCCCAGCGACGTCGGCCCCGGGCACGAAGAGCCAGGTCAGCACCGGCGCGGTGACGCCCGCGGCCCGCAGCCGTAGGGCCTCGTCGAGCTGGGCGACCCCGAGCCACGTCGCACCCCCCGCCAGGGCCGCCTTCGCCGACGGCACGAGCCCGTGTCCGTAGGCGTCGCCCTTGACCACCGCCATCACCTGCGCGCTCCCCGAGCGTCGGTTGAGCTCGGCGACGTTGTCGCGGATGGCGTCGAGGTCGACGCTCACCCAGGCGGAAGAGCCGTCGGGTCCGCCGGCGGGCGCGGAAGATCGAGGGATGTCCATGGGGTCGCCAAGTCTACGAGGAGGCGCTGCGCGCCCGACCCAGCAGGTGGGAAACGGTTCCGGGGATGCCGTGAGCCACGTCGAGCGCCCGGATCGGGCCACCGGGGTTCGCCCGGTCGGCCGACACCCCGTGCACGAGGGCGCCCAGCGCACCGGCCTCGTCCGCGGGGAGGCCCGCGGCGAGCAGCACGCCGAGCAGCCCGGCCAGCACGTCACCCGCTCCGGCCGTCGCCAGCCACGGTGGGGCGTCGGCCTGCGACCACACCACGGCGCCGGGTGCAGGACCCACGACGAGGGTCGTGGACCCCTTGAGCAGCACGGTCGCACCGGTCGCGGCGGCCAGTGCCCGGGCGTGCGCGAGGGGGGCGCCCTCGACGTCGGCACGCGTCACCTCGCCACCGGCGTGAAGAAGTGACCTATTGGTCGATTCTTCACCGGCCAGGCGGGTCAGGAGGCGCGCGAGCTCACCCGCGTGCGGCGTGAGCAGGGTCGGCGAGCCGGCTCGCGCGCGGAGCACCTCGACGTCGAGCAGGTCGAGGCCACCGGCGTCGACGAGCACCGGCAGGTCGGCCGAGAGCGCCTCGCGAGCCACGGCGAGCTGCTCCTCCGCCCCGCTCCCGGTCGCCTCGGCGTCGAGGCCGGGTCCGACCACCCACGCCTGCACGCGACCGGCGCCGTGCACCGCCTCGGGCACGGCCGAGCGCACGAGGGATGCCGGTGTCGGGGTGCCGACGTAGCGCACCATCCCTGCCCCGGCGCTGACCGCCGCGGTGACGCTGAGCAGCGCTGCGCCCGTGTAGGACTCGCCCCCAGCGACAATGCCGACGACGCCCCGCGAGTACTTGTCGTCGTCCGGCCCGGGCACCGGCCACGCCGTGGCGACATCGTCGTGGTCGAGGCGCCGCACAGCCGGCTCGGCCGCGAGAGCCAGCCCGATGTCGACGACGGTGAGCACGCCGCAGGCCTGCTCCGTGGGCGACAGGAGGTGCACCGGCTTGGCCACGGAGAAGGTCACCGTCTCGTCGGCGAAGACGCCGTCGGGGTCCAGGACCTCGCCGGAGGGGTCCTGCCCGGAGGGCAGGTCCACCGCGATGACATGAGCACCCTCGGGGATGGCCGCGACCCAGTCGGCGGCCCAGTGGGGCAGGCCGGGTCGCGCGCCGATGCCCAGGATGCCGTCGAGGACGACGTCGGCCTCGGCCACGGCACCCGGATCGGTGCCCAGGACCACCCCCGCGTCGCGGGCAGCCGCCATCGCCCCCTCGTGCACCGTGTCGTGGTGCACAGCGGCCGCGAGGTGACCGGACTCGGCGAGCCGGGCCACGGCATACAGGGCGTCCGCGCCGTTGTTGCCCGGACCGACGAGGGCGACCACCGACCGACCACCGCGTTCGGCGAGCCGGGACGCCACGACGGCGGAGAGGCCGTCGACCGCCCGAGCCATGAGCTCCCCCTCGGTCAGGTTCTCCATCAGGGCCCCCTCGGCCGCGTACACGTCCTGTGTGGACCAGGCCTCGATCACGACGACCCTCCCTCTCCCTCGGCGACGACCACGGCCGAGGCGATCCCGGCGTCGTGCGACAGGGAGACGTGGATCGAGGTGATGCCGAGGGCGTCGACCCGGGCACCGACCGTGCCCCGCACCTCGAGTCGCGGACGGCCGTCCTCCCCCCGGTGGACCTCGGCGTCCTGCCAGTGCATGCCGGCGGGGGCGCCCAGCGCCTTGGCGAGGGCCTCCTTCGCAGCGAACCGGGCCGCCAGCGAGTTCAGCGGCAGCGAGCGCTCGCCCACGGTGAAGAGCCGCTCGCGCAGCGCCGGCGTGCGGTCGAGGGTCGCCCCGAACCGCGCGACGTCGACCACGTCGATGCCGATCCCCACGATCACGTCGACGCCTGACTCACTCGACGGTCACCGACTTGGCCAGGTTGCGGGGCTGGTCGACGTCCAGGCCCTTCGCGGTGGACAGGTGGAGGGCGAAGACCTGGAGCGGCACGACCGAGAGCAGGGGCGCCAGGAGCGGTGCGCACTGCGGGATGCGGATCACCTCGTTGGCGAACGGCTCGACGTCCTCGTCGCCGTCGTGGGCGATGACGATCGTGCGTGCGCCACGCGCCCGGATCTCCTGGATGTTGGAGACGACCTTCTTGTGCAACTCGTGGGGGGTGTCCGGGCTCGGCACGACGATGAACACCGGCTGCCCGGCATCGATGAGAGCGATCGGTCCGTGCTTCAGCTCGCCGGCCGCGAACCCCTCCGCGTGGATGTAGGCGAGCTCCTTGAGCTTCAGCGCCCCCTCCATCGCCACCGGGTAGCCCACGTGGCGGCCGAGGAAGAGCACCGAGCGCGCGTCGGCCATGAAGTTGGCCATCTCGACGACGCGGTCCATCCGGCCGAGGAGGTCCTCGATCTTCGCCGGGATCTCCTGGAGCTCGGCCATCACCGCCTTGGCGTCGTCCGCGTAGGTCTCACCGCGCAGCTGGGCGAGGTAGAGCCCGAGGATGTAGCAGGCGGTGATCTGGGCGAGGAAGGCCTTGGTCGACGCGACCGCGATCTCGGGCCCGGCGTGGGTGTAGAGCACCGCGTCGGACTCGCGCGGGATCGTCGAGCCGTGCGTGTTGCAGATGGAGAGGGTCATGGCGCCGAGCTCGTGAGCGTGCTTGACGGCCATCAGGGTGTCCATCGTCTCGCCCGACTGGCTGATCGACACCACGAGTGTGGACCCGTCGACGATCGGGTCGCAGTAGCGGAACTCGTGGGCCAGGGCGACCTCCACCGGGATGCGGGTCCAGTGCTCGATCGCGTACTTCGCCACCATGCCGGCGTAGGCCGCCGTGCCACACGCGACGATGGTGATCCGCTGCACCCCCCTCAGCGACGCCTCGGGGATCCGGACCTCGTCGAGCACCAACCGCCCCGCCTCGTCGGTGCGCCCCAGCAGGGTGTCGGCCACGGCGTGCGGCTGGTCGTTGATCTCCTTCTCCATGAAGGTGGAGTACCCACCCTTCTCGGCGGCGGCGGCATCCCACGTCACCTCGTAGGCCTTGCCGTCGGAGGGGGTCCCGTCGAACCCGGTCACCGCATAACCGTCCGGGGTGATCGTGACGATCTGGTCCTGGCCCAGTTCGAGGGCCCGGCGGGTGTAGCCGATGAAGGCCGCGACATCGCTCCCGAGGAAGTACTCCCCGTCACCGAGCCCGACGACCAGCGGAGAGTTGCGCCGGGCCCCGACGACCACGCCGGGGCTGTCGGCGTGGATGGCCAGCAGGGTGAACGCCCCCTCGAGCCGGCCCACCACGGCGCGCATCGCGCCGGTGAGGTCGCCCGAGCGGTCGAACTCGCGCCCGACGAGCTTGGCCGCCACCTCGGTGTCGGTCTCGGAGTCGAACTCGACCCCGTCCTCGAGCAGCTCGCGCTTCAGCGCGTGGAAGTTCTCGATGATGCCGTTGTGGATCAGGGCCAGGCGGCCACCCTCACCGCCCCGGTGGGGATGGGCGTTGCCGTCGGTGGGCCCGCCGTGGGTCGCCCACCGGGTGTGCCCGATGGCGGTGCGTGAGGGTCCGAGGGGGTAGGCGTCAAGGGCGGAGCGAAGGTTCTGCAGCTTGCCGGCCCTCTTGTCGGCGTCGATGCCGCGCTCGGTCACCAGGGCGATGCCGGCCGAGTCGTAGCCCCGGTACTCCAGCCTCGCCAGCCCTTCCATCACCACGTCCTGGGCCTTGCCGTCCGTGCTCGGGCCGACGTAACCGACGATTCCACACATGCTCATCAGCCTAGTGCGTGGGCCGGGGCGAGCCGGCATGCGCAACAATGACGGCCGTGAGCGCCCCGTTGCAGTCGGCCGAGCGCCCGACGCCCTACGTCGACCTGGACCGGGCGGCCTGGGCGCGGCTGCGCGAGAGCCACCCGATGAGCCTGACCCAGGACGACCTGTCGCGACTGCGGGGCCTCGGCGAGCGGTTGGACCTCAACGAGGTCGAGGAGGTCTACCTCCCGCTGTCCCGGCTCCTGCACTTCTACGTGGAGGCGACGCACGGGCTTCGGCTGGCCACGAGCGAGTTCCTCGGCGAGCGCCCGTCCCGGGTCCCCTTCGTCGTGGGGGTGGCCGGCTCGGTCGCGGCGGGGAAGTCGACCACATCGCGCATCCTCAAGGAGCTGATGAGCCGGTGGCCGCACACCCCACGGGTCGAGCTCGTCACGACCGACGGGTTTCTCTACCCCAACGCCGAGCTCGAGCGTCGAGGGCTGCTGCAGCGCAAGGGTTTCCCCGAGTCGTATGACCGCCGGGCCCTGTTGAGCTTCATCGACGCCGTGAAGTCAGGGATGCCGGTGGTCCCGGCCCCCCGATACTCCCACCTCACCTACGACGTGCTCCCTGAGACGACCCTGGTGACCAAGCCGGACGTACTCATCATCGAGGGGCTCAACGTGCTCCAACCCCCCGGGCTGCGCGCCGACGGCCTCCCGACCGGTGCCATCTCGGACTACTTCGACTTCTCGGTCTACGTCGACGCCCCGCGGGCGGAGATCCGCGAATGGTACGTGCGGCGGTTCCTCCGGCTGCGCGAGACGGCGTTCGCCGACCCGCAGTCCTACTTCCACAGGTATGCCTTGCTGTCGGACGAGGCGGCTCGCGCCACGGCCCTGGGGATCTGGGAGGCGATCAACGAGCCCAACCTCGTGGACAACGTGCTGCCGACGCGCGACCGGGCGACGCTCGTGCTCACCAAGGGGCCGGACCACGCCGTGACCGGCATCCGGCTGAGGAAGATCTGAGCCCACGCGTCGGCACCACCGCGCAGACGCCCAGAACGTCCGGCAGGTTGACCCCCTGAGCCCACACCTGCCGGACGCAAGAACCAGGGGCCCTCAGTACCAGTGGGGTGACCGGCTGTTCCACTGGTTGAGGGCGCTGCACGGGGAGCCGTACGACTTCTTGATGTAGTTCAGGCCCCACCGGATCTGGGTGACCGGGTTGGTCCGCCAGTCGCTGCCCATCGTGGCCATCTTGCGGCCCGGAAGGGACTGCGGGATGCCGTAGGCGCCGCTCGAGGAGTTCGCGGCCCGGTAGTCCCAGCCGCTCTCCCCGTTCCAGAGCTGGTTGAGGCAGGACCACTGCCCCTGACCGAAGCCGTACTCCGACATGACCATCCGGGCCGCGGACTTCGGGTCGGACTGGGCGTTGGCGACGATCTGCTTGCGCTCCGCGGCTCGCGCGGCCTTCTGGGCGTCGGCCTTGCGCTCCTTGGCCAGGGCGGCCGCCTTGGCCTTCTGCACCGCGGCGGCTCGCGCGGCCACGGCTGCCTTCTGTGTGTTGCTCGCGGCTCGGTCGGCGCCGACCCGCACGTCGTCGGCCCGCTCGACGGCGATCTGCTCCGTGGAGGTGTCGGACGTCAGGCTGTCCACGGCGAAGGTCAGCGGTTCGGCTCGGGCCGAACCCCCGCTGAGGGTGGTGACGGCAGCCCCCCCGACGAGCAGCGTCGCCGCCATACCAGTCGCGACCACGGGTCGGCTGGATGCCAGCCCCCCCACACGGGCGAGAGCCCGACGCCCGGAGACGGCGTGGCGGGCTGCGTGGTGTGCGGTGCGGTGCGGCATACGGCGGGGAGGACCTTCCGGACGGGAGCAGGGGGGAGGGCGTGGCGGACCAGGCCGTCGTTACCCAATTGAGACATCAACTGTACGGGCGGCCGGTGCGTCGGTGAAATCGACAACTGAGGACGCGCTCAGGTTGGGGCCGCGACTGCACACCTCACCCGGCGCGGGGCGCCTGCCCGCGGCCTCAGACCTCGATGCCCTCCAGCAGGTCGGTCACGAGCGCCGCGATGGGACTGCGCTCGGACCGGGTGAGGGTGACGTGAGAGAAGAGCGGGTGCCCCTTGAGCGCCTCCACGACCGCTACGACCCCGTCGTGGCGACCGACACGGAGGTTGTCACGCTGGGCCACGTCGTGGGTGAGCACGACCCGCGAGTTCTGTCCGATCCGGGACAGCACGGTGAGCAGCACGTTGCGCTCCAGGCTCTGCGCCTCGTCGACGATGACGAAAGCGTCGTGCAGGGACCGGCCGCGGATGTGGGTGAGCGGGAGCACCTCGAGCATGCCCCGGTCGAGCACCTCCTCGACGACCTCGCGCGACACCAGTGCCGAGAGGGTGTCGAACACCGCCTGGCCCCAAGGGTTCATCTTCTCCGCCTCGGAACCGGGCAGGTAGCCCAGCTCCTGGCCGCCCACGGCATACAACGGCCTGAAGACCACGACACGACGCTGCTGGCGGCGCTCCATCACCGCTTCCAGCCCGGCGCACAGCGCCAGGGCGGACTTCCCGGTGCCCGCCCGGCCCCCGAGGCTGACGATGCCGACGTCGGGGTCGAGGAGGATGTCGAGGGCGATGCGCTGCTCGGCGCTGCGCCCGTGCAGGCCGAAGGCGTCTCGGTCCCCGCGCACCAGGCGCACCTGCTTGTCGGGACCCACCCGCCCCAGGCCGGACCCGCGGGGCGAGAGCAGCACCAGGCCGGTGTGGCAGGGCAGCTCGGCGGCCGCCGCGCTCTCGAGCCGGCCGTACTCGTAGAGGTGGTCCATCTCTTCGACCGTGACGTCGAGCTCGTCCATGCCGGTCCACCCGGACTCGACGGCGAGCTCGGCGCGATACTCATCCGCCTCGAGCCCGCACGCCGACGCCTTGACCCGCATCGGCAGGTCCTTGCTGACGATGGTCACGATCCGGCCCTCGTTGGCGAGGTTGCGCGCGACCGCCAGGATGCGGGTGTCGTTGTCTCCGAGCCGAAACCCGGCCGGCAAAGACATCGTGTCCGTGTGGTTGAGCTCGACGAGCAGGGTGCCGCCGTCATCTCCGACCGGTACCGGGGCGTCGAGGCGGCCGGCCTTGATGCGCAGGTCGTCGAGCAGGCGAAGGGCAGTGCGGGCGAAGTACCCGAGCTCGGGGTGGTGGCGCTTCGCCTCGAGCTCGGTGACGACCACGACGGGCAGCACGACCTCGTGCTCCTTGAACCGCATGATGGCTCGGGGGTCGGCCAGCAGCACCGAGGTGTCCAACACGTAGGTCCGGCGCGGCGGCTGCTCCCCACCCGTCGCCATGGCCTCGGTCGATCCGGCTGCGGGAACCTTGCTCGGGGTCATCGCCACTCCTCGGGGGTCGAGCACATCGGTGCATCGAACGTACGACTGCCCGCACCCCCGTCCACGCCGCCACGCCGGTTCGTGCCGTCGGCGTCTGTGAACACCACGCGTCGCTGCTGTGTCGGTGTGACCAGTGTGATTGGTGTGACTCACGAAGCCTGTGGGGCGGATGAGGACGTCGTGTCCGCTTCCGAACGGATCACCGGCCGTCGACGGCGCCAGGAACCCGCCAGCAGAGCGACGGCTCGCGCCCGCCGATCAGGATCCGAAGCGGCGGTTGCGCTCGCCGTACGCCCGCAGCGCGCGCAGGAAGTCGACCTTGCGGAAGTCGGGCCAGTACGCCTCACAGAAGTAGAACTCGCTGTGCGCGCTCTGCCAGAGCAGGAAGCCACCCAGGCGCTGCTCCCCCGACGTGCGGATCACGAGGTCGGGGTCGGGCTGGCCCTTGGTGTAGAGGTGCTCGGCGATGTGCTCGACGTCGATGACCTCCGCCAGCTCCTCGATGCTCGTGCCCCTCGAGGCGTGCTCGTGGAGCAGGGAACGGACGGCGTCGGCGATCTCGCGGCGTCCCCCGTAGCCGACCGCCACGTTGACAAGCATTCCCTCGGCGTCGCGGGTCCGGTCGCCGGCGGCCTTGAGCTGCTGTGCGGTGTTGGCGGGCAGCAGGTCGAGCGCTCCGACGGTGTGGATCCGCCACCGGTGGGTGTCGGCCAGCATGTCGACCGCTCGCCCGATGATGTCGAGCAGCGGAGTCAGCTCCGGCTCGGGACGGTTGAGGTTGTCGGTGGAGAGCAGCCACAGGGTGACCACCTCGACCCCGACCTCCTCGCACCAGGACAGGAGGTTCGCGATGTTGTCCGCCCCCGCCTGGTGCCCCTCACTGGCCCCGGCGCCCCGGGCCCGGGCCCACCTGCGGTTGCCGTCCAACATCACGCCGACGTGCCGTGGGACGGGGGCGCTGCCGAGCTCCTTGGTGAGACGGCGAGCGTAGGCGGCATACAGGACGTCACTGAGCCCCATCTGCCCTCCCACGTCTCGAGAGCCGCGGGAGTCCTCCAGCGGCGGCGCCACTCACGGTACTCCGCACCCTCCCGCCGGTCTCGGAGGACGCTCGGCGGAGCCCGTCGATGCTCGCGATCGCAACCAACCTACGCTCGCGTAGGTTAGGCTGAGGTCATGAACCCCCAGCCCCGACGGACCCAGGACTCCGGTCCTCTCGAGGCCCTGGAGGTCAAGGTCGAGGCGGTCGTGCTCAAGGTCAAGCCCCGACTGCGCGGCTGGCTGCACGCCGGGATGACCCCCGTGGCGCTCGTCGCCGGTGTCGTGCTCGTGGTGCTGGCCGGGACCGCTCAGGAGAAGATGTCCGCCGCCGTCTTCGCCGGCACCGCCGTGCTTCTCTTCGCGACTTCCGCGGTCTACCACCGCGGCACCTGGTCCCCCCGGGTGGATGCCGTCCTGCGGCGGTTCGACCACTCCAACATCTTTCTCATCATCGCCGGGAGCTACACCCCGTTCGCGCTCCTGCTGCCCGCTGACCAGGCCCGGACCCTGCTCCTCATCGTCTGGTCGGGCGCCATCATGGGCGTCGCCTTCAGGGTGTTCTGGGCGGGGGCGCCGCGCTGGCTCTACGTGCCGGTCTACGTGCTGCTCGGCTGGGTGGCCGTCTTCTATTTCAGCCCGCTCCTCGAGCATGCGGGGGTGGCGGTCATGACGTGGGTGGTCATCGGTGGTGTGCTCTACAGCCTCGGTGCCCTCGTCTACGGGACGAAGCGGCCGGACATCTCCCCGCGCTGGTTCGGCTTCCACGAGGTGTTCCACGCGCTCACTATCCTGGCCTTCACGGCCCACTTCGTGGCAGCGTCCCTGGCGCTGACCGGACCGACCGTCTGACCGAACGGGCGCCGGACCGGATGCCGGGCACGGCTCAGGTTCGGTCGGGCTCCGCCCGACCACCCTCGTCCTCGTGGTTGTCGTCCTGGTCCTCCATCGGATCCGGGCTGGCCCGTTCCGCGGGGGCGGGCCCCTGGGCCGCAGCCTCCTCGAGGTCGACCGGGGGCTCAGCCGCGGCGGCCGCGGCCAGGTCCGACTCGGTGGCCTGCGGCTCGTCGTTTCGCCGGTGGGCGGCCTGCTGGCGATAGGACATCCGCCGCATCCGAGCGTTCATGTTGCGCATGAGGAACCAGAGGACCAACGCCAGGAGGAAGAAGGCCACGAACGCGAGGAAACCGGGGCCGGCGTCGTTGGCTGCTGGGTCGTTCACCTAGCTGCGCTCCTGTCGGGTGTCGTGCGCGATGGTGAGACCGTTCGACCGTGCGAGCGCATCGGCCACGGCCACGGTCTCCGGCAGCCCGGCGAAGAGGTCGTCCTCGCCCTCCGCGATCGGGACGAAGGACAGCGCGGCCTCGAAGTCCTCGGTCGGCCAGATCTCGGCCTGCACCTCGCGGGAGACGCGGAACCACGAGCCATCCGGGTCGACCTGGGTGGCGTGGGCGAGCAACGCGGCGTCACGGCGCTCGAACCAGGCCGAGCACTCGACCCTCGTGGTCACGGGGCGGTCGGGCCGACTCCAGTTCTCCAACCACTCGGCGTAGGGGCTTTCCTCCCCGAGCGCCGTGAGCGCCTCGTGGAACGCGCCGATCCTGGCCTTGCTGAACGTCTGGTTGTAGTACACCTTCAGCGGCTGCCATGCCTCCCCCGCGTGCTTGAACGCCTCCGGGTCGCCGGCCGCGACGACGGCCGCCATCGAGACGACGTGACACATGATGTGGTCGGGATGCGGATAACCCCCGTTCTCGTCGTAGGTCGTCATCACGTGCGGGCGGAACCGTCGGATCTCCCGCACCAGCGCCTCCGTGGTCACCTCGACCGGCTCGAGGGCGAAGCAGCCCTCCGGCAGCGGGGGGACCGGATCCCCCTCGGGCAGGCCGGAGTCGACGAACCCGAGCCAGGCGTGGTCGACCCCGAGCACCTCGCGGGCCGCGGCCATCTCGTCGCGGCGCACCTGGGCGAGGTCCCGGATGATGTGGGCGTCTTCCTTGAGCCTGGGGTTGAGCACGTCCCCACGCTCTCCCCCGGTGCACGAGACGACGAGCACCTCGTGGCCCTGGTCGACGTACCGCGCCATGGTGGCCGCGCCCTTGCTGGACTCGTCGTCGGGGTGCGCGTGGACGCACATCAGGCGGAGCCGGTCGGACACTGCGGGACCCCTTCGGTGCGGCGGCCTCGGGGCGTCCCCGAGAATGGACACCCATCCTCTCACCGCACGAGGACACCCTCGACATCAGGACCGGTATGCCGCTGCCCCGCCCCGCCCCCGGAACGACGCGATGGTGGGTCGTCGGTGCCACCGGCTGCCTCCTGGCCGTGGGGGTCATCATCTGGTGGGGAATCGTCTCCACCGTCGGCAGCGTGCGCCCGGAGGTGACGGCCTACGCGGTGAAGTCCGACTCGGTGGTGCTCGTGGAGTACGACCTGCACCGGCCGGAGGGTGTGCCGGTGGTCTGCCAGGTCGTCGCGCTGGACAGCGGGAAGGGCCGGGTGGGCGCAGTGGAGGACCGGGTCCCGGCATCCGGCCCGTCCTCCGTGCACCGGGAGGTCCGGGTGCGCACGAGCGCCCGCGCCGTGACCGGCGTGGTGGACTCCTGCGTGCGCGTCACCTCCACCCCCTGACTCGACTTCTTGCCCCCCAGCCACGTCGTGGGTCACCAGGAGGCCGCCCGGACGTGGCGGATTCGCAATATGTGGGTGGGTTGGTAGACTGACTCTTTCCACTATCGGGTCTGGGTCCGAGCGGTTGCCGTCCATCGGTGTCGCGGACCCGGGCCCGTTGCCGTAGCCCGCAGTGCCGCCTCGTGCGGACGGTGGGTGCGACCCACGATTCAGGAGTAGTCACGTGACCGAGACAGCCAACAAGGCGAGCTACCTCACCCAGGGTGCCTTCGACCGTCTCAAGGGCGAGCTCGACGAGCTGTCGGGCCCGGGCCGGAGCGACATCACCAAGAAGATCGAGGCCGCCCGCGAGGAGGGTGACCTCAAGGAGAACGGCGGCTACCACGCGGCCCGCGAGGAGCAGGGCAAGATGGAGGCCCGCATCCGCCAGCTGACCCAGCTCCTGGAGACGGCCGTCATCGGCGAGACCCCGCCCGACGACGGCGTGGTCGAGCCCGGCATGGTCGTGAAGGTCGCCATGTTCGGCGATGAGGAGACCTTCCTGCTGGGGTCGCGCGAGATCAACGACGACACGATGCAGGTCTACTCCGAGAAGTCGCCCATCGGTGCCGCCGTCAACGGCGCGAAGATCGGCGATCTGGTGACGTACGAGGCTCCCAATGGCAAGCACATCGAGGTGAAGGTCCTCGCGACCACCCCCTACGAGGGCTGAGCCACCGCTCAGACCAGTCGGGTTCCACTCGTCACGACACCTCAGCCCGTCAGGCTTCCCCTCCGGCCGAGCGAGCGCTCATCGCACCAGGCAGAACGGGTGCCCGGCCGGGTCGAGGTAGACGACGAAGCCACCTTCCACGGACGGCTGGTGCTCGTGCCGGGTGGCTCCCGCAGCGAGCACCTGCCGCTCGCCCTCCGCCAGGTCGGCGATCTGCAGGTCGAGGTGGAACTGCTGGGGGTGCGAGCCCGCCGGCCAGGTCGGGGCGATGAAGTCGCCGATGCGCTGGAAGGCCAGGGTCGCGCGCCCGTCGGGCTGCTGCGGGGACACCCCACCGCCGGGCGGCACGAGGGTCACCCAGTCGTCGTCGGAGGAGTCCTCGACCTGCCAGCCGAGAACCTGGGCGTAGAACGCGCCGAGGGCGCGCGCGTCGGGACAGTCGAGCACCACGAGGTCGAGGACGGGTCGTGGCGGGGCCGCTGTGTGCTCACTCATGCGCGTGAGGCTACGACAGCCCACCGACAGGTGTCTCGCCCATTTCGGCCCGTCCGGGGGGCGCCGTTCAGCCGCTGACGTGACCCCGAAGGAGGGCTCCCACCCGCGCCGCCTCCTCGGCCGTGTTGTTGACGTGGAAGGACACCCTCAGCCGCCCGGCCCGCTCCGCCGCGACGACCTGCTGCTCGGCGAGCAGGCTACGCACGCTCTTGTCAGCGCGCAGTGAGCGGATGGCCCCACCCGTGACCTCGACCCCGGCGGCCTCGGCGAACACCTCCTCGAGCGCCACCGCATGGTCCTGCAGGGCACTCGCACCGACGCCCTCCAGGAACGCGAGGGACGCCTCGGTGCCGACCCACGCCTGCCACCCGGGCGACACGTCGAAGCGTCGGGCCCCCTCGGCCAGGCGCAGCGGCAGCCCGTAGATGGAGGACCACCGGTCGGCCCCGGCGTACCACCCCGCGCTGATGGGAGCCAGCGCGCCGACCCGGTCCGGCGCCACCGTGAGGAAGGCCGTCCCGCGCGGCGACAACAGCCACTTGTAGGCGCTGCACACGGTGTAGGCGAAGCGGCTCGCGTCGACCACGAGCCACCCCGCGGCCTGGGTCAGGTCGACGAGCACATCGACGCCGTGGTGGCCGGCGGCACGGACGAGCGGGTCGAGCGGCGCCACGGCCCCGGTCGAGGACTGCACGGCCGAGAGCGCGACCAGCCCGGTGTCGCCGTCGACGTGGTCGGCGATGTCGCCGAGCGGCACCTCGACGACCCGCACGCCGCGATGCGCGTGTGCGGCGAAGGGGAAGGTCACGCTGGTGAACTCCCCGGTGGGCACGAGCACCGTCGCGCCGTCCGGCACGGCCGCGGCGACGATCGAGACCAGGGGCGAGACCTGGTGCCCCACGGCCACCGACCCGGCCCGGACCCCCACCAGCCGGGCGTATGCCGCTCGCGCCCGGTCGATGACGTCGTCGTAGTCGGGTGCGTGGGCCACTCCGCGCCCCCACTCCTCGAGCGCACCGCGCACGGCATCCGTCGTCGTTCGTGGGGGTAGCCCCATCGTCGCCGAGTTGAGGTAGGTGCCGTCGGCGTCGAACTCGGCCGACCAGGGCCAGGCCCGGTCCTCGCCCTGCTTCGCGGTCATGTGGTCACGGTAGGACCCGTGTCCCCCCGGGCAAGACGACCCGCGAGCAGACGGGCCGCGACGGGGTGACGGTCCATGAGCAGGCCGACGGCGAACAGCAGGTATGCCGTGTCGACCGCCACCCGTGCCCGACCCGGGACGCGCCACCCTCCGGCGTGGTCGGCCAGGAGTCCCTGGAGCACTCGGTCCGCGAGCCCTCCGGGTGCGTGACGCAGCACGCCCCCGGAACCGAGCACCAGCTCCACCTCGACCAGGGGTCGAGGCCGCTCGGAGGGGTGCGGCGGCCGCCCGTGCCGACGCACCGCGATCACGGTTGCCGCGGCGGCGAGCGCCTCCTCGGCCGCCCACTCCTCCTCGGTCGAGGCGAGGTGGGCCGTGTCGGTGGCCACGCGCCCGGCATACCGGACGGCGTTCTCCGACAGGGCGATCCGTTCCCGAACGGCGGCCTCGACGATGCCCTCCGCGTTCCAGCGCATGCCGAGGTCGGCTTCGACGGTACGTGCGTGCCACAGGGTGCCCACGACCTCGCGGTGGATCGTGGCGTCCTCCCCCTGGGGAGTGATGACGGAGTAGACGTCCGACGTCGCGCCCCCGACGTCGACGACGAGCACGTCGGCCCCCAGCACCTCGGCGAGCACCTCGACACCGCGCAGCACGGCGTCAGGGGTCGCGGCCCGCACCAGCTCGGCGAAACCCCGACCCCGGGAGAGTCCCTTGCCTCCGATGACGTGGGTCAGGAAGGACTCGCGGATCGCGCTGCGCGCGGCATCGGGGGCGATGACCCCGATCCTGGGGAGCACGTTGGCCGTCACGACGTGGCGTCGGCGGGCGGTGGTGAGGACGGCGGCGACGTCGCGGGCAGCGTCCTCGTTGCCGGCCACCACGATCGGAGCGGCCAGGCGTGCGGCGCCGAGCCGACCGGCGTTGTGCAGGAGCACCTCGGCGTTGCCGCCGTCCGTGCCGCCGACGAGCAGCACCAGGTCGGGGGCGCTGGCCCGGAGGGCAGCCACGTCCCGCCCGGTCATCCGGCCGCTCGCGACGTGCACCACCTTGGCGCCGGCGGACAACCCCACTCGGTGCCCGGCCTCGGCGGTGACGGCGCGCTCATAGCCCACGACCGCAAGCCGCAACCCACCCCCGGCGCTCGAGCAGACGAGAGTCCCGGAGGGAACACCGTGCACGGCCAGTGCCGCACTCACGGCATCCACACCGTCCATCACATCGGTGGCGACGGTGGTGGCGTGGCTCGCAGAGCCCAGCGCCTCACCCGTGGCGGCGTCGACGAGCACCGCCTTGGTATAGGTCGACCCCACGTCCACACACAGCACGGCACCCACAGGGGAACTCTAGGTCCCGAGTGGGTGCCGCGGTGCCGACCGGCTTCAGCTCGAGGGCGCGCCGCTCGGCATCCCGCCACCTCCACCTCCACCCGCCGGCGCGCTTCCGGCGGTCGGCACGGTCGTCGTGTCGACCGGGACCGTGAGCGCGGCCGTGTATCCAGTCGAGGTGTCGCCGCTGACGGTGGCGAGCTGGTGGATACCCCCGTCGTCCCCGAAGACGTTGTCGCTCGTCAGGGAGATGCTGCTGAGGTTCGCGGCGGACCCCGGGTAGCCGTCCAGCGCGTAGACCGTGTCGCACGCAGTCTTCGGCAGGGCGACCTGCGAGGTGGCGATGGCCTTCGTGGAGTCGGTGATGCTCGCCTCGTCGGGATAGACCTCGAAGTGGACGTGCGTCCACCGACCGGAGTAGCACGCCGGGAAGATGCTCGTGAACGTCACGACGCCGTCCTCGTCGGCCACCTGCACCCCACGCAGGTAGTTCTCGTCCTTGATCGCGTCGGTGTACATCGAGTACTGGCCCTGCGCGTCGCACTGCCAGACGTAGACCGCGACACCAGCCATCGGGCCACCGCCACCGGCGATGTCGAGCACGGTGAGGGCCAGGGTCATCGGGACCCCTTCCGCCGCGGCGGAGGCATCACCGAAGCTGCTGCGGATGTCCTGGCGCACCACCCCGCTCTGCTCGAGGACGTCGGCGCCGTTGGAGCCGTCGCCGGGATACGGTCCGGCCGTTTCGTCGGGGATCTCGGTGAGGTCCCCGGACGAGCCGGACGTCGTGGCGGAAGCGCTGCTCGTGGCGCTCGTGGCGCTCGAGCCGCTGTTCGAGCTCGATGAGCCACAGGCGGCGAGCGCGCCACCGGCGACGCCGATACCTAGCACCTGCAGGGCGCGGCGCCGGTCGAACAGTGTTCCGAGGTCGAAGGCCAGGCCCTGGTCGACGACCTCCTCGTCCGGACGGGGCAGCTCCCGCCCCTCATACGTGGGGCGGGTGGGCTCGTGGCGGTTGGGGTCGTGGCGGGTCATGGTGTCCTCCAAGTCGTGGTGATGGTTCCACGCTAGGGAGGTCGTCGGTCAGGCTCGTGGGGGCCGGCTGTGCGGCTCCTGTGACTCCGGGCCGCGTCCGGAGGCCGGCTCTCGGGTCAGGTCAGACGGTCCAGGGCCTGGCGCAGGTCGGCAACGAGGTCCGCCGCGTCCTCGATGCCGACGGACAGCCGGATGAGGTCGGAGGGCACCTCCAGCTCGGTGCCCGCCACCGACGCGTGGGTCATCCGGCCAGGGTGCTCGATGAGCGACTCGACGCCGCCCAACGACTCCCCGAGGGTCCACAGCTGGGTCTCGGCACACACCTTCGTCGCGACGTCCTCGCCCCCCTTGACCCGGAAGGCCACCATCCCGCCGAAGCGCCGCATCTGGCGGGCGGCCACGTCGTGGTTCGGGTGGTCGGCGAGGCCGGGGTAGTGGACGGCCGTCACACCCGGGTGCGCCAAGAGGAAGTCGACCACGACCTCAGCGTTGTCGCAGTGCCGCTCCATCCGCACCGCGAGGGTCTTCAGGCCCCGCAGCACGAGCCACGCGTCGAAGGGCCCGGCGATCGCCCCCATCGAGTTCTGATGCACCGCAACGAGGTCGGACACGCTGCGGCCGTCACGCATCGTCGCTCCGGGGGCGACCACGACGGCGCCGCCGACGACGTCGCTGTGCCCACCTGCATACTTCGTCGTGCTGTGGATCACGACGTCGGCACCCAGCTCGATCGGGCTCTGGAGGTAGGGCGAGGCGAAGGTGTTGTCGACGACGAGCAGCGCATCCGCCTCGTGGGTCACCGCGGCAATGGCCTCGATGTCAGCGATCCCGAGGAGCGGGTTCGTCGGGGTCTCGACCCACACCATCCGTGTCTCGGGGGCCATGGCGGCGCGCACGGCATCGACGTCGGCGACCGCAGCGACGGAGTGCTCCACCCCCCACGTGCGGGCCACCGTGTTGAACAGGCGGTAGGTGCCGCCGTAGGCGTCCGAGGGCACGACGACGTGGTCGCCCGGCGTGAGCAGCGCACGCAGCACGGTGTCCTCACCGGCGAGCCCGCTCGCGAACGCGAACCCTCGCTCGCCGCCCTCCAGGGAGGCGATGCACTCCTCGAGCGCGGTCCGGGTCGGGTTCGCCGAGCGCGAGTACTCATAACCGCCGCGCAGGCCCCCGATGCCGTCCTGCTTGTAGGTGCTCACCTGGTGGATCGGTGGCACCACGGCGCCGGTCGTGGGGTCGGGCTCCTGCCCGGCGTGGATGGCGCGCGAGGAGAAGCCGAGGTCGTCGTGGGTCATGCACCCGAGCGTATGCCGTGTGACTGGCGCCCCAGGACACCCACCGCCCGACGTCGTCCGCTGCCCCCCGCGCACCAGGTGCTCCTCCCGGGACCGGTCGGTCGCCGACGCACACCGTCGGCGGCCGACTCATCCCGGGACACTCCTCTACCCAGTCGAGCCTCGTGCCGGACCCGTCGATGCCCGCCGACTGGTCGACGTCGTGGAAGGACGCGCGGTCGCGGTCGCTCCACCTCACTCGTGACGCTTGAGGAGCCAGTCCTTTCCGGGATGTGACGAGCAGCGCCTGTGCGGCGAGCCGGGATGATGTGTGCTCACTCCGGCGTTGACGCCCACATGCTCTTCGGATCCCGCGCCAAGACCACCATGCCCACCCGCGACGACGCGATGCAGGGCCGAGACCACCGAATCTTCCCGGTCCCCAGCACTCACGCTGTGCTCGGCACCCCCCTCGAGGGCCCGTGGCCCGACGGCACCGAGGTGCTCTACGTCGCGATGGGCTGCTTCTGGGGGGTCGAGCGCATCTTCTGGAAGATCCCGGGTGTCGTGACCACCGCCGCCGGCTACATGGGGGGTTTCACGAAGAACCCCACCTACGACGAGACCTGCACCGGCCGCACCGGCCACG
Organism: Actinomycetales bacterium; assembly: GCA_038258215.1. Classification (GTDB taxonomy): domain Bacteria; phylum Actinomycetota; class Actinomycetes; order Actinomycetales; family Dermatophilaceae; genus Fodinibacter. The sequence continues at coordinate 83,793 of JBBSQC010000005.1, forward strand.
CCGAGGCCGTCCTCGTCGCCTACGACCCCTCGGTGACCTCCCCCGAGCTGCTGCTCAAGGCGTTCTGGGAGAACCACGACCCCACCCAGGGGAACCGCCAGGGCAACGACGTCGGCACGGCCTACCGCTCGGCGATCTTCTGGACCACACCCGGCCAGGAGGCGGCCGCACGCGCGACCCGCGAAGCGTTCCAAGGGGTGCTGACCGGCGCCCGTCGCGGCGAGATCACCACGACGGTGGCGTCGGCGAAGGACGCCGGGCCGTTCTGGTACGCCGAGGACTACCACCAGCAGTACCTGTTCAAGAACCCGAACGGCTACTGCAACCACGGACCCAACGGCCTGACCTGCCCGGTGGGTGTGGCCAACCTTCCGGCTCAGACCGACGTGCTCCCGCCCGCCTGAGCGAGTGGTCACGAGCGCTGGCCCTACTCAGATGGCAGCGGCGACCTCGGTGCCCTGACGGATTGCTCGCTTGGCGTCGACCTCCGCGGCCACGTCTGCTCCACCGATGAGGTGGGTCGGGATCCCCCGTTCGACGAGCTCGTCGGCGAGGGTGCGCTGGGACTCCTGACCGGCGCACACGACGACGGTGTCGACGGCGAGCACCCGCTTCTCGGAGCCGCCCTCCCCCAGTGCGATGTGCAGCCCGTCGTCGTCGATCCGCTCGTAGGCCGAGACGCCCGTCACCTGCTCAACACCCTTGGCCTTCAAGGCCGCTCGGTGCACCCACCCGGAGGTCTTGCCCAGGCTTCTCCCGATCGAGGTGGCCTTGCGCTGGAGGAGGAAGACCTCCCGCGGGCTCGGCTCGGGCACCGGCACGGTGAGGCCGCCCCGGGTCTGCGCGGGGTCGCCGACGCCCCACTCCGCACGCCAGGCGTCGGCGTCGAGCGTGGGCGAGCTCACGGTGGTGAGGAACTCGCTGACGTCGACGCCGATCCCACCGGCACCGATCACGGCCACCCTTGACCCCGCCGTGCGCTCGCCGCGGACGAGCTCGGCATAGGTCATCACCATCGGGTGGTCGATGCCCTCGATGGTGGGCATCCGCGGCACCACGCCGGTCGCCACCACGACCTCGTCGAAACCGGATGCTGCGATCTCCTCCGCCGTCACCCGACGTTCGAGGTGCACCTTGACGCCGGTGATGTCCAGGCGCCGGGTGAAGTAGCGGATCGTCTCGGCGAACTCCTCCTTGCCGGGGATCCGCATGGCGATGTCGAACTGCCCCCCGACGTGGTCACGCGCCTCGAAGAGCTCGACCTCGTGTCCGCGCTCGGCGAGCGTCGTCGCCGCGGCGAGCCCTGCGGGGCCGCCCCCGACGACTGCGACCTTCTTGGTGGTGCGGGTGGGCCCGAGCACCAGCTCGGTCTCGTAGCCGGCTCGCGGGTTGACCAGGCAGGTCGCGCGCTGGTTGGCGAAGGAGTGGTCCAGGCAGGCCTGGTTGCAGGCGATGCAGGTGTTGATCTCGTCCGCCCGCGACTCCTCCGCCTTGCGGACCCACTCGGGGTCGGCCAGGAAGGGACGCGCCATCGACACCAGGTCCGCGCCGCCTTCGGCCAGCACGGACTCGGCCACGTCGGGCATGTTGATCCGGTTGGTGGCCACGACCGGGATGGAGACGTGCTCCTTGAGCCGGCCGGCATACGAGGCGAATGCGGCTCGCGGCACCGATGTGACGATGGTCGGCACCCGGGCCTCGTGCCAACCGATACCGAGGTTGAGGATGCTCGCGCCGGCCCCCTCGATCTCGCGCGCCAGGGCGGTGACCTCGTCCCAGGTCTGGCCCTCTTCGACGAGGTCGAGCACCGAGATGCGGTAGATGAGGATGAAGTCCGCCCCGGCCGCCTCCCGCACGGCTCGGACGACCTCGACGGCGAAGCGGCGTCGCTTCTCGGGGCTGCCGCCCCACCGGTCGGTGCGGTCGTTGGTGCGCGGGGCGAGGAACTGGTTGATGAGGTATCCCTCCGATCCCATCACCTCCACGCCGTCATAGCCCGCCTCTCGTGCCAGCCGGGCAGCGCGGGCGAAGGCGTCGATCTGCCTCTGGACTCCCTTGTCGGACAGAGCGCGTGGGGAGAACTTGCTGATCGGGCTCTTGATCGCCGACGGCGCGACGCACCACGGGGTGACCGCGTAGCGCCCGGCGTGCAGCAGCTGGAGGGCGATCCGACCCCCCTCTGCGTGGACCGCGTCGGTGATCCGCCGGTGCTGCCCGGCCTCCCGCTGCGTCGTGAGCTTCGAGGCCCGGGGAAACAGCGTGCCCGCCACGTTGGGAGCGAAACCACCGGTGACCATGAGGCCCACGCCGCCCCTGGCCCGCTCGGCGAAGTACGCCGCGAGCTTGGGGAAGTCCTTGCCCCGGTCCTCCATGCCGGTGTGCATCGAGCCCATGATGACCCGGTTGGGCAGGGTGACGTGCCCGAGGTCGAGGGGGGCCAGCAGGTGGGGGTAGTCGCTCATCGACCCTTCCGATCTCGCGTCGTGGGCGCCACCAGCGGCGCCTCGGACGAGCCTCTCCCGTTGTTACCGGCGGGTCAACCTCGATGGACTGTGAGGCTGCTCGCAGGTCGCGCCCGGACTCCACCTGACCACTCTCACCCGCGCGGGGCGCCGGCGCGAGAGCGGGTAGGCGTCAGTCGGCGAGGAAGGAGAGCAGGTCCGCCCGGGTCAGCACCCCGATGGGCTTGCCGTCCTCGATCACGAGCACGGCATCCGAGCCCTCGAGCTCGTGCCGCGCGGTGGTGACGGGCTCACCGGCCCCGACGAGGGGGAGCCCCGGGCCCATGTGCTTGTCGACGGAGTCCGCGAGGTGCGCCTTGCCGGTGAAGAGAGCCTCGAGCAGGTCGCGTTCGGAGACCGCGCCGGCCACCTCGCCGGACATGACGGGGGGCTCGGCCTTGACGACCGGCATCTGGGAGACGCCGTACTCCCGCAGGATCTCGATGGCGTCGCGCAGGGTCTCGGTCGGATGCGTGTGCACCAGCGCAGGGATGTCGCCGGCCTTGGCGTGCAGCACGTCGCCGACCGTGCGCTCGGCACCGGTGCGCATGAAGCCGTACGACGCCATCCAGTCGTCGTTGAAGATCTTCGAGAGGTAGCCGCGCCCGGAGTCCGGAAGGAGCACCACGATGACCGCATCGGCAGGGAGGTCCTTCGCGATGCGCAGGGCCGCGACGACCGCCATGCCGCACGACCCGCCGACGAGCAGCCCCTCCTCACGGGCCAGGCGGCGGGTCATCTCGAAGGAGTCGGCATCAGAGACAGCCACCACGTCGTCGACCTGGGAGGGGTCGTAGGCCGCCGGCCAGAAGTCCTCGCCGACGCCCTCCACAAGGTAGGGGCGGCCGCTCCCGCCGCTGTAGACCGACCCCTCGGGGTCCGCGGCGACGATGCGCACGCGGCCCGACTCCCGCTCTTCCGAGACCTCACGCAGGTAGCGACCCGCACCCGAGATCGTGCCGCCCGTGCCTGCACCGGTGACGAAGTGCGTGACCTCGCCATCGGTGTCCCGCCAGATCTCCGGGCCCGTCGTCTCGTAGTGCGAGAGAGGGCCGTTGGGGTTGGAGTACTGGTCGGGCTTCCAGGCGTTGGGCGTCTCGCGCATGAGCCGGTCGGACGTGGAGTAGTAGGAGTCGGGGTGGTCCGGGGCGACGGCCGTCGGGCAGACGACGACCTGGGCGCCGTAGGCCTTGAGCACGTTGCGCTTGTCCTCGGAGACCTTGTCCGGGCAGACGAAGATGCAGCTGTAGCCGCGGCGCTGGGCGATCAGTGCCAGCCCCACTCCGGTGTTGCCAGAGGTCGGCTCCACGATCACACCCCCGGGCTTGAGCTCTCCGGAGGCCTCAGCGGCTTCGACCATCTTCAGCGCGATGCGGTCCTTCACCGACCCACCGGGGTTGAGGTACTCCACCTTGGCCAGGACGGTGGCCGAGATGCCCTCCGTCACCGAGGTGAGCTTGACGAGCGGGGTGTCCCCCACGAGGTCCACGATGTGCTCTGCATACTTCACCGGCCCATCCTCGCACGCGCCCCCCGAGCCCCCGGACGTCCGGGAAATCCGGTGGCGGATGCCGTGCCACTCCTGTGAGGATGCCGGCATGCCGGACCCCGTCGACTACCTCCGCGTCAACCGGGCGAACTGGGACGAGCGTGCACCCGCGCACGCCGCGAGCGCGGACTACGGGTTCGACCGGTTCATCGCCGACCCCGAGCACCTCAGTTCCGTGGTGCGCTTCGACCAGCCGCTCCTCGGAGACCTCACCGGGCTGACCGGCGTGCACCTCCAGTGCCACATCAGCACGGACACCCTGTCCCTGGCTCGGCTCGGGGCCCGGATGAGTGGTCTCGACCTGTCCCCGGCATCCCTGCTCGAGGCGCGTCGGCTGGCCGCCGCCACGAGCACACCGATCGACTACGTCGAGGCGGACACCTACTCGGCGGTGGAGGCCCTCGGGGGGCGCACCTTCGACCTGGTCTACACGGGCATCGGAGCACTGTGCTGGCTCCCCGACATCGACCGCTGGGCCGAAGTGGTCGCGAGACTGCTGGCCCCCGGGGGACGGCTCTTCGTGCGCGAGGGCCACCCCATGATGTGGGCCGTCGACGACGCTCGCACCGACGTCCTCAGCCTCGGCTACCCCTACTTCGAGGTGCCCGAGCCGTATGACGACGAGGAGCCGGGAACCTACGTCGCGACCGACACCGACTTCGTCAACAACCGGGCGATCTCGTGGAACCACGGCATCGGTGAGACCGTGACCGCGGTGCTCGGTCGTGGACTCGAGGTCATCGGTCTCACCGAGCACCGCAGCCTGCCGTGGGAGGCGCTGCCCGGACGGATGGTCCGAGGCGTGCACGAGGAGTGGAGCCTGGTCGAGCACGGCGACCGACTGCCGCTCAGCTTCACCCTCCAGGCCCGCAAGCCCTGACCCAGATCCCGCCCTCAGCCGCGGCGGGTCCGGTCCAGGAAGCGGTGCTCGTCCACGACGATCCGCTCCACGACTCCCCGGCCGACCACCCGGCCCGATGTGTCGCTCGCCTCGACGTCGAAACCGAGCCGACGGCAGTCCACACGCGTGAGCACCGCGCGCACGAGCACCCGCTCCCCCACCGTGCTGGCGACGAGGTGGTCCAGCCGCACCGACGTGCCGACCGTCGTCGACCCCTCGGGTAGCCCGCCGACCACGGCTCGGCAGGTGGCCGCCTCACACCAGGCCACCAGCCGGGGTGTGCCCAGCACCGCGATTGCCCCGGAACCCAGCGCGAGTGCCGTGTCATCCGCCGTCACGACGGCCACGACCTCGCCCCGATCACCCACGCTGACCTGCACGGAGGTCACGATATGCCGATCTCACCAGACGGGAACGAAGGGGGGCTCGCTGGGGTTACCGTGGAGGACTGAGCGAGAGGACGAGGGTGATGGGACGGGCAGCGCGGGCGCGCAGGATGGCCGCCACCGCGGCATACGGCGGGGGCGGGCTCGCAGCGGCCGGTGCGGCGCTCGGGGCCCTGGGGTGGGGCGTCATCCAGGGCGAGGCGGCGCTGGCCCGACGGGTGATCGGCATCCCCGGGGACGACTCCCCCGATGACAACCGCACCTACGGCGCCGGTCGCGGCGGGCCCTACGAGCTCATCGTCCTGGGCGACAGCTCGGCGGCCGGTCTCGGCGTCGAGCACGCCCACGAGACGGTGGGTGCGATCGTGGCCAACGGTGTCGCAGCGCTCACCGGGCGCCGCGTGCACCTCACCAACTGCTCCGTCGTCGGAGCGGAGTCCAGCGACCTGGACCGTCAGCTCGCGACCGCCCTGGAGGACGTCCTGCGTCCCGACGTCGTGCTCATCATGGTCGGGGCGAACGACGTCACCCACCGCATCGAGCGCACCGCCGCCGTGCATCACCTCGAGCAGACGGTCCGACGGATCCGGGCCCTCGGGGCCGAGGTCGTCGTGGGCACCTGTCCCGACCTCGGCACAATCCAACCGATCCAGCAGCCCCTACGGATGCTGATGCGGCGGTGGTCGCGGGACCTCGCCGCGGCCCAGACCATCGCCGTCGTCGAGGCCGGCGGGCGCACCGTGTCACTGGGCGACCTCATCGGGCCTGAGTTCGCCGCCTCACCGGGCGAGATGTTCAGCAAGGACCGCTTCCACCCCTCCGCGGCCGGGTACGCCCGGGCGGCCGCCGCGCTGCTCCCGAGTGTCTGTGCGGCGCTGGGCCTCTGGGGCCTCGACACCGTGGACCGACCACCCGAACCGCGTCGGGGCGAAGGGGTGGGGCCGGTCGCGGTCGCCGCCGGCCAGGCCGTCAAGGAGCCCGGCACCGAGGTCGCGCCGACTCAGATCGCGGGCCAGTCCCGCGGTCCGCGGGGCAGGTGGGCGGTGCTCCTCAGGCGCCGACCCGACACGCTGACGGATCACGCAGCACCCGATCCCACCGGGGAGGGCTCCGGGCGCTGGGAGGTGCCGGCCGAACACCTCGGTGGCGACCAGGCGCCCCAGCCGTCAGGCAGCGCGGTCTAGGAGTCCTCGGCGAGGATCGCGTCGAGCTCGACCTCGACCTTCCAGCGAACGTCGACCAGCCCGGCGACGAGCACCATCGTGCTCGCCGGGCGGATGTCACCGAACGTCTCGCCGTGCACGGTCGACACCGCGTCGACCACCTCGGCATCGACGATGAAGTGCCGCGTACGGATGACGTCCTCGGGCCGTCCACCCAGCTCCGCGAGCGCGGCGAGCGCAATCTCCCAGCAGCGACGGGCCTGCACACCGGCATCGGTGCTGACGTGGCCGTCACTATTGACCGGGGCCGTGCCGGCGACGGCGACGTGCTGCCCGACGCGCACGGCGCGGCTGAAACCGACGCTTCCCTCGTACGGCGATCCCGACGAGGCCCGGCTGCGTGTGGTGTCCATGCCCTCATCATGGCCGGGCGCGGCACAGGGTGGAAGACCCTCCATGCTCCCGCGACGGCGCGCCGACCTCCCCGAGAGACCAAGACCACACACCGATCCGGACGGGCCCGGCATACCCTTGGGACGGGCGCTGAGCGACCGCTCACCCACTCGGGCGACGAGCCGCCCCGCCGCAACCGCACCCGACCGAATCATCGAGGAGCCAGCATGTGCGAGGCCGTCATCGTCGCCACCACCCGCACGCCCGTCGGCCGCGCGTTCAAGGGCTCCCTGAAGGACATCCGCCCGGACGACCTCTCCGTGCAGGTCGTCGCGAACCTGTTGGAGCAGCTGCCCGGCCTCGACCCGGCCACGATCGACGACCTCTACTGGGGGTGCGCCGAGCCCAGCGGCAGGCAGGGGTCCAACATGGCGCGGGTCATCGCCGTGCTGGCCGGGCTCGACGGGCTGCCGGCGGCGACCATCAACCGCTTCTGTGCCAGCTCGACACAGACCATGCGGATGGCCTTCCACGCCATCAAGGCCGGCGAGGGCGACGCCTTCCTGGCCGGGGGTGTCGAGTGCGTCTCCCAGTACGCGAGCTTCGCGGGCGCGGGCGGCACCGACGCCGACACCCAGAACCCGCTCTTCGGCGACTCGCAGGCGCGCATGGTCGAGATGGCCCGCACCAACGCCACCTGGACCGACCCGCGCGAGAGCGGCTCGCTGCCCGACGTCTACCTCGCGATGGGTCAGACCGCCGAGAACGTCGCCACCTCGCGCGGCATCTCGCGCCAGCGCCAGGACGAGTGGGGCGTCACGAGCCAGAACCGGGCCGAGAAGGCCATCGCCGACGGGTTCTTCGCGCGCGAGATCCTCCCGGTGACCGTGCCCGACGGCACAGTGGTCTCCACCGACGACGGCCCACGCCCGGGTGTGACCCTCGAGGCGGTCCAGGGGCTGAGGACGGTGTTCCGCGAGGACGGCACCGTCACCGCCGGCAACTGCTGCCCGCTCAACGACGGCGCGTCCGGCGTGGTCATCATGAGCGACACCCGCGCCGCCGAGCTCGGACTCACCCCCCTGGCACGCATCGTCTCCACCGGCGTCTCGGGCCTCTCTCCCGAGATCATGGGCCTCGGCCCGGTCGAGGCCTCGCGCCAGGCGCTTGCCCGCGCCGGGATGACGATCGGCGACATGGACCTCTACGAGATCAACGAGGCGTTCGCGGCGCAGGTGCTGCCCAGCGCCGACGACCTCGGCATGGACCTCGACAGGCTCAACGTGCACGGCGGGGCGATCGCGCTGGGCCACCCCTTCGGATCCACCGGCACCCGGATCATGACGACCCTGCTCAACGGCCTGGAGGCCCGCGACGGGCAGTTCGGCCTCGAGACGATGTGCGTCGGCGGCGGCCAGGGCATGGCGATCGTCGTCGAACGCCTGCGGTGACCCTCCCTCTCCGGCCGTGAGTGCGGAAGTGGTCGCCCAGACAGCCACTTCCGCACTCGAGGCCAGAGGGTGAGGTCAGCCGAGCTCTCGGCGCAGGTCAGTGAGGAGCCTCGGTATGCCGTGGCCGCGGCCGGCCGCGTAGGCGTCCCAGACCAGCACGGCGAGCTGGTCGAGCACGACGGCCGGGCCCAGGTCCGCCACCGGCGAGGCCGCATCCGGCGCCGAGCGAGGGGCGAGGTCCGCGAGCGCGTCCCGCAGCAGCGGCATCCGCTCCTCGGCGCGACCCAGCGGGAGCTCCCCCCAGCGGCGCGCCAGCCGGTCGAGCTCGACGCGGGCCCGCGGGTCGAGCACGTCCGGTGACGACGCCGCCGGGGCAGGCGGGCCTGCCCCGGCGGGGTCGTGCGTGTCGCCCTCGGTCACTCGCGGAGGCGGGCGAACAGGCGGAGGAACTCGATGTAGAGCCACACCAGGGTGACGATGAGCCCGTGGGCCAGCAGCCAGGAGTAGGGCCGCGGCGCACCCATCGCGATGGCCCGCTCGATGGAGTCGAAGTCCAGCGCCAGGGTGAAAGACGCCAGACCGACGGCGAAGAGGGAGATCCCGATGCCGATCGCGCCGGACCCACCGAAGCCGAAGGCCGTGTTGGTGACCATCGCGAAGATGAAGTTGACGACCGCGAAGATCGCGTAGCCGAAGATCATCATCGTCATGATCCGGCGGAACTTCGGGGTGACCTTGATCAGGCCGAACTTGTAGGCGAGGAACATACCGGTGAAGGTCGAGAGCGTCGCGAGGACCGCCTGACCCACGATTCCGGGGTACCTCAGGTTGAAGTACTGGCTGACGGCCCCCATGAAGAGGCCCTCGACCACGGCGTAGACCAGGATCAGCGGCACGCTGAGCGTCTTCTTGAAGGCGATCACGAGACCGAGCACAAGCGTGCCGATCATGCCGCCCATCCACAGCGCGATGCCCAGGCCGGGGTTGGTGTCGGCGACGAACCAGCCGACGATGCCGGTCACCAGCACGATCGCGAACAGGGAGAGCGTCTTCATGACGACGTCGTCCATCGTGACCCGGTCGGTCTGCACGGGGCCGGCGGACGGCTGGCTGTACAGGTCCTGCAGCTGCTGGGCGCTCATGCCTGCGGTGGAGGCCTGTGCGGCGCTCGTCATGTTCATCTGCTGGCCGCCCGGGCCGCCGAACCCGGCGTAGCCGCCCTGTGCGTCCTTCTCGATCCGGTTGAATGCCGGGTTGCTGTTGGCCATCGTTCCTCCAGATGGTCATGGGCGGTGGCGGTCACCGCAACTGTCACAAGAGTAGACGTGTGGGCGGTGCGCCGTGTTCCCGCCACGGCGGTGCTCGTGCCCCCGACGGGGGTCGAACCCGCACCTGTGGCGATTTTAAGTCGCCTGCCTCTGCCAGTTGGGCCACGGGGGCGCAGCCACTGTATGCCGTGGCCGCGCCCCCTGACCGTCCTCACCCCCCGGAGCCGGTCGGTGTCGGCGTGGGCGAAGGAGTCGCGGGGGTCGCCGTCGGTGACGCCCCGGGAGTCGCCGTCGGTGACACCTCAGGGATCGCGGTCGGTGACACACCGGGAGTCGCGGTCGCCGTGCCGTTCGCGGCACCCGAGGGCCCGGCATCGGACGACGTGGTCCCGGGGACCACCGGCAGCGGTGGGAGCCGCAATGGGGGGGTCCAGCCGTACCCGGCATCCCCCCAGGGGTCCACGTCCCCGACCGCGAGCGGGAAGACGTCGGTGGCGACGTCCGGCGTGCCGTCCGGGCGCACCGGCACGGCCTCGTCACCGAGCGTGGTCGGGTCGATGGACAGGCCCTGCCCGTCCTGGTCGTAGATACGCGCCCCGTCGACCTGGTTGCCGTTCGCGTCGTAGACATAGAGGTTCTGGACCTGGTTGCCGTCGAGCGAGAGACCTGGCGGGGACCACGGCTGTTGGTACGCCTCGTCATAGCTCGTCGCTGAGGACAGCGCGACGACGACCGCCACGCAGGCGATGAGCGTTGCGACCACGTTCCCGAGAGCAACCAGCGACCGCACCCATCGAGGAACGCCCAACCGCGTCATTCGACGCCCCAACCAGAACGAGCCGGCGGCTCCCAACGCCGCCATGACCCCGATGGTGCGCGGGATGGTGCCGAAGAACATCCCGACGAACCAGCCCGCGACGACACCGCGCGCGATCCACCACGTCGGCCGCAGCTCTCGCAGCCACGGGAACCGCAGGACCAACGAATCCCCCACTCCTGAGACCGAGTCGCTCAGCTCGGTCATTCCTCGACGGCGCGGCGTCGCGCCGGTGGGTGCCGCGCGCGGAGGGAGGCCGGCCGCGGACCTCAGCTCCGCGGCATACGCCTCCGGTTGGCCCAGGAGGTCGCCCAGCCGGCCCCCGGACTCCGCGACCCGCTCGCCGAGGTCGGCCTCCATCCCCACCGTGAGGTCCTCGACGTCCTCCGCCGGGAGATCGCCGAGCCACGCGCGCACCGCGGTGATGTAGGCGTGCACGTCCTGAGCCTCCGGGGGGCTCCCCATGACCTGCGTGGTGTCGCTCATGACCGCGCTCCTGCCTGCTCGAGCAGACCGTCCATCGTGGCGGCGAAGCCCGCCCACGTCTTGCCCTGGGTCTGCAGCGTGTGTCGTCCCTGGTCGTTGATGCCGTAGTACTTGCGGTGCGGCCCCTCGTCCGAGGGCACGACGTAGGTCGTCAGCGCCCCCGCCGAGTAGAGCCGGCGAAGCGTGCCGTAGACCGAGGCGTCGCCCACCTCCTCCAGGCCAGCGGCACGCAACCGGCGCACGACGTCGTAGCCGTAGCCGTCCTCCCGGGCGACGACCGCGAGCACGGCGAGGTCGAGCACCCCCTTGACCAGCTGTGTGCCGTCCACGACACCACCCCTTTCGCGAGGCACCCGGATGATGGTGCGACTCGCACACTACTACGCACTGCGCGATACCGCGCACACCACGCCACCTCGTGTCGGGTCAGGCACGGCATCCGAAGGGAGAAGCCCCTTGGTGTCCCGGACCGGCTGAGGCGTGCATGCTCCGAGCCACCACCTTCACCTTCGCACCAGAAATGTGCTGGGGCGCTCCTGAAGGTTCCGGGATCGGGCGGGAAAGTTGAGGTGCGCGGTCAGGCCAGGGACAGGGCGATGCCGTCGAGGATGTCGTGCTCGCTCGTCACGACCACCGCGTCGGGCGACTGCTCCGCGACGTGGCCGAGCACCTCGTGCCACACAAGCGCTCCGGCGCCGATGACGTCGACCCGTCCCGGGTGCATGAACCCGAGCGACGCCCGCTCGGCCCGGCTCATGCCGAGCAGGTCGCGCGCGGCCGCGCGGTGCTGCCCCATGCTCAGTCGGGCCAGGTGGATCGCGGTGGGCTCGTAGGCCCGGAGCCCGAGCGCGTGGGCGGTCACCGTGGTGATCGACCCGGCCAGACCGACGACGGCCCGGATGCCCGAGAAGGAGACGACCGCGGCTGCCGCGTCGAGCGCGGTGCCGACGTCGCGCCGCACCGCGGACACCTCGGTGTGGCTCGGGGGGTCGGAGTGGAGGTGCCGCTCGGTCATCCGCACGCAGCCGACGTCCATCGACAGGCCTGCCTCGACCCCGGTCGTACCGCGCACCAGCTCCGTGGACCCTCCGCCGAGGTCGACCACGAGGTACGGGCCGGGAACCCCCAGGGCGGCCAGGTCACCGGTCGCCCCGGCGAACGAGAGCCGTGCTTCGACATCGCCCGCCACCACCTCCGGAGTGACGTCGAGGTCCCCGAACGCCGCCCGCACCCCGGCGACGAACTCGTCGGCGTTGCGGGCGTCGCGGGAGGCCGAGGTCGCGACGAAGCGCACGGCCTCGGCCCCCAGGTCGCGGCACTGAGCGGCGTACGTCGCGGTGGCCGCGAGGGTTCGCTCCATCGCCTCGGGTGCGATGACGCCGGTGCGGTCGATGCCCTGGCCGAGGCGCACGACCTCCATCCGCCTCACGACGTCGGTGAGTCGTCCCTCGGCACCGACGTCGGCCACGAGGAGCCGGATCGAGTTGGTGCCGCAGTCGACCGCCGCGACCCGGCGAGGCCCGCCCGCGATCACGAGGGGACCTCCGAGCACGGATGCCGCTCCCACCAGGGGTCCAGCATGTCCAGCGCCTCGTCACCGAGCGGGTTGACGCCCGGGCCGGCCGCGAGGGAGTGGGCGACCAGCACGTGCAGGCACTTCACCCTCGTGGGCATGCCACCGGCCGAGACGCCCGCGATCTCGGAGACCTCACCGAGCAGGGACCGGCGCTCGAGGTAGTCGGTGTGCGCCGCGGCATACCGCTCCCGCAGGGCGTCGTCGGACTCGAGTCGCTCGCTCATCTCCCGCATCACCCCGAGGCTCTCCAGCGTGGACAGCGCGCCGGTGAGGCGGGGGCAGGTGGCGTAGTAGGACGTGGGGAACGGTGTGCCGTCGGGCAGTCGGGGCAGCGTGCGCACCACGTCGGGCTCGCCGCACGGGCAGCGGTGGCCGACCTCGGCGACCCCCCGCACAATCCGTCCGAGCTGGCGCGAGACGGCCGCGAGGTCCACCTCCCGCACGGGAGGCAGACTGGCGCGGTCGGTCACCGGCGAGCGCCCGGGGCGTCGGCGGCCCGGGCCGACTCCCACACGGTGGTGAACCAGGGAAGCGTCGATTCCGGGTCGGCCGGGTCGGCGAGGCCGTCGACGTGGCCCTCGGAGGGCTCGGCGTCCAGCACGGTGTAGGACTTCTCGCCGGGCTTGACGAACTTCAGCCGCTGGCGCGCCTGCTGCTCGACGTACACCGGGTCGCGCCATCGCTCCTGCTCCGCCTCGAGCGAGGCCACGTCGCGCTCCTGGGAGGTGACCGTGTCGCGCAGGGCTGCGATGTCGCCGCGCTGGCCCACCCACGCCGCGACGGTCGAGCCGAGCAGCACGGTGAGGAAGGCGAGCACGGCGAGGAGCGTGACGGCCCGGCGTGACCGCCGCGCCCGCGTGGCCCCGCTGATCCGTCCGCGCCAGCCGGGCGGGGGCGGTGGGGGCTTGGGGGTCGCGGCCTTGGCCGACCGCGGCCGCGACGCGGTGGAGCGACGCGGAGGCCGCGACGCTGGTCCGCGGGACGGTCCGGAGGCCATCGAGGAGATCAGCCCTGGGCGCGGCGGGCGAACCGGGGGAAGGCGTCGGCGCCGGCGTACACGGCGGCGTCGTCGAGCTCCTCCTCGATCCGTAGCAGCTGGTTGTACTTCGCGACCCGCTCCGAGCGCGCCGGGGCACCGGTCTTGATCTGGCCACAGTTGGTGGCGACGGCGAGGTCGGCGATCGTGGTGTCCTCGGTCTCCCCGGAGCGGTGGCTCATCATGCAGCGGTAGCCGCTGCGGTGCGCCATGTCGACCGCGTCGAGGGTCTCGGTGAGCGACCCGATCTGGTTGACCTTGACGAGCAGCGCGTTGGCCGTGCCCGATGCGATGCCGCGGGCGAGGCGCTCGGGGTTGGTGACGAAGAGGTCGTCGCCGACGATCTGCACCTGGTCACCGAGCCGGTCGGTCATGGCCTTCCAGCCGTCCCAGTCGTCCTCGTGGAGCGGGTCCTCGATGGAGACCAGCGGGTATGCCGCGACGAGGTCGGCGTAGTAGTCGACCATCTCCTCGGCGGTCTTGGTGCCGCCCTCGAAGGTGTAGGAGCCGTCGTCGAAGAACTCGGACGCCGCGACGTCGAGCGCGAGGGCGATCTGCTCACCGGGGGTGTAGCCGGCCTTCTCGATGGCCTCGAGGATGAGGTCGAGTGCGGCCCGGTTGGACTCGAGGTTCGGCGCGAAGCCGCCCTCGTCACCGAGCCCCGTGGCCAGGCCCTTCTCCTTCAGCACGCCCTTGAGCGCGTGGTAGACCTCGGCGCCCCAGCGCAGGGCCTCACGGAAGGTCTCGGCGCCGATCGGCGCGATCATGAACTCCTGGATGTCCACGTTGGAGTCGGCGTGGCTTCCGCCGTTGAGGATGTTCATCATCGGCACGGGGAGCACGTGTGCGTTGGGGCCGCCGACGTAGCGGAACAGCGGCAGGTCGGCGGAGTCCGCGGCGGCGCGGGCCACGGCGAGCGAGACGCCGAGGATCGCGTTGGCGCCGATCTTCTCCTTGTTGGCGGTGCCGTCGATGGCGAGCATCTCGGCGTCGACGAGCCGCTGCTCACTGGCGTCGAAACCGAGGAGCTTGGGGCCGAGCTCGTCGATCACCGCGTCGACGGCCTTCTCGACGCCCTTGCCGAGGTAGCGGTTCTTGTCTCCGTCGCGCCGCTCGGACGCCTCGAACGCGCCGGTGGAGGCGCCGCTGGGCACGGCCGCCCGCGCGAGGGTGCCGTCGTCGAGGGCGACCTCGACCTCGACCGTGGGGTTGCCGCGCGAGTCGAGGATCTCGCGCGCGCCTACTGCCTCGATGCTGGCCACACCGTGCTCCTGGGGATGGTGACGAATGGGTTCGGCTCCGAGCCTAGTCCCAGCGCCCCGGCATCCCCCTGAGCGACCCGCACCCCCCTCCCCCACTTCGTCAGCGAGAGGCGTGGAAGGCCAGGGCGATCGCGGTGCCGACGCGGGCGTTGTTCCGCACCAGGGCGAGGTTGGTCCGCAGAGACCGGCCGTCGGAGAGCTCGATGATCCGGCCGAGGAGGTAGGGGGTGATGTCCTTGCCGCGGATGCCGCCCGCCTCGCAGTCGGCGAGCGCCTGCTCGATCACGGCGTCGATGTCGCCGCGCGCCATCTCGTCCTCCGCCGGCACCGGGTTCGCGATCGACACCCCGCTGCCGAGCCCGAGGTCCCAGGTGGCGTGCATCAACGCGGCGACCTGCTCGGGGGTGTCGAGCCGCATCGGGGCGGCCAGCCCACTGGACCGGGAGAAGAAGGAGGGGAACTCGTCGGTGCCGTAGCCGACGACGGGGACACCGAGGGTCTCGAGCACCTCAAGGGTGCGGCCGATGTCGAGGATCGACTTCACCCCGGCGGAGATCACCGCCACCTCGGTGCGCGAGAGCTCGGTCAGGTCGGCGGAGACGTCCATCGAGTCCTGCGCGCCCCGGTGCACCCCGCCGAGGCCGCCCGTGACGAAGACCCGGATGCCGGCCAGTGCCGCGATCCGCATGGTGCTGGCGACGGTGGTGGCACCGTGCGACCCGGTGGCGAGCACGTAGGGCAGGTCACGGACGCTGACCTTGGGGATGGCGCCGTTCGAGCCGAGCAGCTCGAGCTCGTCGTCGTCCAGGCCCACGGTCGGGCGGCCGTCGAGAACGGCGATCGTCGCCGGCACCGCGCCACCGTCACGCACGATCTGCTCCACCTCGCGGGCCATCGCCACGTTGTGCGGGTAGGGCATGCCGTGGCTGATGATCGTCGACTCGAGCGCGACGACCGGGTCTCCGGCAGCGAGCGCCGCGATGACCTCGGGGGCGACCTTGAGCATCGGGTGCGTGGTGGTGGTCATCCGTGGAGCTCCTCGAGTGCCGGCTGGGTGGGGGTCAGGTGAGCCGCGACGAGCGCCGCGGTGAGGTCGGTGCGGACGGTGTCGGGTGAGGCGCAGGTGAGGGCGGCGAGCACCTGCCCGTAGCGGGCTGAGTCGATCGCGTCGGCGCCGCCCAACAGCGAGTGCACGTATCCGGCCGTCATCGCGTCGCCGGCCCCGGTGACGTCGGCGACCTCGACGGGGGAGGCTGGCACCAGGACGACCCGGGGGCCGTCAGGGGCGTCGACCGAGACCAGGCTGCCTCGGGTGCCGCGGCGCACCCAGACGTGCTCCACCCCGCGGCCGTGCAGCACCAGGGCCGCCTCGGCGAGCCCGTCGGGTGTGTCGGGCACCGTCCGCCCGACGAGGGCCGCCAGCTCGTCGACGTTGGGCGTGACCGTGTGCAGGCGGACCGAGCCGTCGAGCACCGGCGCCACCTGGGCGGCCTTGGCGACGCTGACCGGCTCGAGCACGGCGAGGACCCCTGCCTCCGCGGCCGCCGACAGCAGCCACCGCACGACGTCCGCGTCGAGGTTCGCATCGACGACGAGGGCGTCGGCTCCCCCCAGGAGGGAGGGCACCATCCCGAGGTCGGGCACGGTCAGCTCGTCGGTGGCCCGCATGTCGGCGACGGCGATGAGGAGGTCACCACCGTCGTCGAGGACCGCGGCATACGTCCCCGTGGGGTGTGGTGAGACCACGACGTGACCGCAGTCGACCCCGGCCGCGGTGGTGCGGGCCAGCACGGTCGTGGCCGCCGGGTCGTCCCCGACGGCGGCGACGAGCGTGGTGGGGGTGCCGAGGCGGGCGAGGTTCTCGGCGATGTTGCGACCCACGCCGCCGGCGGTCCACGACGCGGCTCCGGGGTTGCTCGTGGCGAGCACCGGTGGCCCGGCGGTGCGCACCTTGGTGTCGAGCACCGCCCCGCCGGCGACCAGCACGGAGTGGGCGTCGGGGCACAGGAGGTAACCCCGACCGCGCACGACACCCTTCTTCATGAGGTTGCTCAGGTGCACCGACACGCCCGCTCGGGTCGAGCCGATGCGCTCGGCCAGCGCCGCCGCGTCGAGCAGCGGGTCGGACCGCAGCAGGGTCACGATCTCGCGCTCCCGGGCCGTCAGTTTCACGTTGTAACCCTAAAGGAAACTTGGTGATCCAAGCAAGAGCGTGATCTCAAGGGAGTCGAGGGGTCGTGACCCGCCGAGCTCGCCGGTCGCGCGGTCCGCGCGTCGTGACCCCTGGACCGGGCTCAGGTCGCGTCGTCGGCGAGGGACCGCAGCGCGTCCCGCACCTCGCGCTCGGCCTGCTCCAGGCGTGTCCTGGCCTCCTCGAGCCGGCGCAGCGCCGAGGGGTCTGGCTCCAGGCCGCGCCGGCGGACCCGGGCCAGCACCTTCTCGGCCGCCAGGTGGCCGGGCAGGGAGGTGGGGATGCCGTGGAGCAGGTCGGCGGCATACCCGCCACCGTCGTCCGTGGTCGATGGTGCCTTCTCCCCGGCCTTGATCCGCTCCCAGGCCGCCTCGACCTCCTCGGGGGTCTGCGCGTCCCCGTCGGCGAAGACGTGCGGGTGCCGGCGCACGAGCTTGTCGACGAGCCGCCCGGCGACGGTGTCGATGTCGAACGCGCCCTCCGCCGCCTCCTCGGCGACCCGGGCGTGGAAGACCACTTGGAGCAGCACGTCGCCGAGCTCCTCGGCGATCAGCCCGGGGTCTCCGCCGTCGATGGCCTCCAGGGCCTCGTGGGCCTCCTCGAGGAGGTAGGGCGCGAGCGTGGCGTGGGTCTGCTCCGCGTCCCAGGGGCAGCCGCCGGGCGAGCGGAGCCGGTCCATCGTCGCGACGACGTCGAGCAGCCGCCCACCCTGCACGTCCCACGAGCCGACCACCAGCTCGACATCGGGCGGCGACTCCAGGCGCGAGACCTCGGAGGCGATCGCGTCGGCGAGACCGGGGTCCCCGTCGGACGATCCGAGCCACGCGACGCTCTCACGTGCGGCCCGCTCGACGAGGTGGCGGGCGAGGGCGGCGTTGCCGAAGTCCTCCACCACCACGACCACGGCACCGGCCTCCTCGACCGCCTCCACGAGGGGGTCGTCGGCAAGGGCGGCGAGCCGCACGTCAGCGCTGACGATGCTCTGCCACGCCCCGTGCGACAGCAGCCCGGGAGCGATGCGGGGGGAGGTGACGACCAGGCAGAGTCGCCCCGCTGTCACGAGCTGGCTGTGTCGAGGGTGACCCAGGTCGGCAGCCCCAGGTCGACCGTCGCGGTCTCGGCGTTGAAGGTGCCATATCGTGGGTTGACCTCGACGTCCTGGCTGCGGAGCTGGTCACTGAGCTGCACCGTGTCGTCCTCGGTGAGCTGGCCACCCTGCTGCGCCGTGGTGATGGACGATGCGAGACGGATGATCTCCAGCGTGGAGCTGGCGGGCTGGTCGACCCCCCGGGTCTGCGCCTCACGGGTCGCGACGGAGTCGGAGACCACGAGGCCGCGGCCGGTGAGGAAGTCGAGGACGACCGGCGCCTGGATGAGCGCGGTGAGGGTGCTGCTCGGGGTGAGCTTGGACTGCAGCAGAGCCGGGTCCATGCCGTTGACCTGCTGCATCGCGGTCGACACGTCGTCCTGGGAGATGACCGACCCGTCGATGACGGCGGCCGTGCTGGCCCTGGTCGAGCCGCACCCGGCGGTGGCGAGCGCGGCACCGAGGGCGAGCGTCGCCACGAGGCGGCGAACCGGAGGAGTCACGGGGTGTCCTTTCACGATCATGGTCGACCCTAGCGGTGGGCTGTGGCCACCGCGGCGGCCTGCCCCACATTGTCCATGACGACGGCCCGGATGACGTCACCAGCCCAGGCCAGGACCTCGCGGTCGCGCAGCGGGCGCCCGGCCACCGGGGCCGTCATCGGCTTGGGCACGAGGACGGTGCGCAGGGCCGCCTTGACGATCGAGCGCGGGTAGAGCCGCTGGAGGCGCAGCTCCTGGCTCTCGCGCAGCTCGAGCGGGCCGAAGCGCACGTGGTTGCCCTGCACGCTGATGTCGGCGATCCCGCCGGCCCGCGCGACCGTGCGGAGCCGGGCCACCTCGAGCAGCACGCGCACCGGCTCCGGCGGCGCGCCGTAGCGGTCGAGGAGCTCGGCCTCGATCCCCGCCAGCTGGGCCTCGTCGACCACCACCGCGAGCTTCTTGTACATCTCCAGGCGCAGTCGCTCGTGGGGGATGTAGTCGTGCGGCAGGTGGGCGTCGACGGGGAGCTCGATCTTGATCTCGGTCGGTGTCTCGTCGGTCTCGCCGCGGAAGTCGGCCACCGCCTCCCCCACCAGCCGCACGTAGAGGTCGAAGCCGACGCCTGCGATGTGCCCGGACTGCTCCCCCCCGAGGAGGTTGCCCGCGCCGCGGATCTCGAGGTCCTTCATGGCCACCTGCATGCCGGCACCCAGGTCGGTGTGGCTCGCGATGGTCTGGAGGCGGTCGAGCGCCGTCTCGGTGAGCGGCACCTCCGGTGGGTAGAGGAAGTAGCTGTAGGCGCGCTCGCGACCGCGCCCGACCCGGCCCCGCAGCTGGTGCAGCTGGGAGAGACCGAAACGGTCGGCCCGCTCGACGATGAGGGTGTTGGCGTTGGGGATGTCCAGGCCGGTCTCGACGATCGTCGTGCACACCAGCACGTCGTAGCGCTTCTCCCAGAAGTCGAGCACGACCTGCTCGAGCCGGTGTTCGCCCATCTTGCCGTGGGCCGTCGCGATGCGGGCCTCGGGGACGAGCTCGCGCAGGCGGGCCGCCGCCTTGTCGATCGTGGACACCTTGTTGTGCACGAGGAAGACCTGCCCCTCGCGCATCAGCTCGCGCCGGACCGCGGCGGTCACCTGCTTCTCGTCGTAGGCACCGACGTAGGTGAGCACCGGGTGGCGCTCCTCGGGAGGGGTCGCCAAAGTCGACATCTCCCGGATGCCGGTGACCGCCATCTCGAGCGTGCGCGGGATGGGGGTGGCCGACATCGCGAGCACGTCGACGGAGGTGCGCAGCGCCTTGAGCTGCTCCTTGTGCTCCACCCCGAACCGCTGCTCCTCGTCGATGACGACGAGCCCGAGGTCCTTGAACCGCACCGACGCGGACAGGATGCGGTGCGTGCCGATCACGAGGTCGACCGAGCCGTCGGCGAGCCCGTCGAGCACCGCCTTGGCCTCCCGGTCGCTCTGGAAGCGGGACAGCGCCTTGACGACGACCGGGAAGCCGGCATACCGCTCGGCGAAGGTGTTGACGTGCTGCTGGACCAGCAGCGTCGTCGGGCAGAGCACCGCGACCTGCTTGCCGTCCTGCACGGCCTTGAAGGCTGCCCGCACGGCGATCTCGGTCTTGCCATAGCCGACGTCGCCGCAGACCAGGCGGTCCATCGGCACCGGCCGCTCCATGTCGGCCTTGACCTCGTCGATGGTGCTCAGCTGGTCGGGGGTCTCGACGTGGGCGAAGGCGTCCTCGAGCTCGCGCTGCCACGGGGTGTCGGGCACGAAGGCGTGGCCGCTGGTGGCCATCCGGGCCGAGTAGAGGCGGATCAGCTCGGCGGCGATCTGCTTGACGTAGCGCCGGGCGCGACCCTTGGTCTGCTGCCAGTCCGAGCCGCCCATCTTGTTCAGGCTCGGCTGCTCGCCGCCGACGTAGCGGGTCACCTGGTCGAGCTGGTCGGTGGGGACGTAGAGGCGGTCACCGGGCTGCCCGCGCTTGGAGGGTGCGTACTCGAGCACGAGGTACTCGCGGGTGGCGCCGGCCACGGTGCGCTGCACCATCTCCACGAAGCGGCCCACACCGTGCTGCTCGTGGACGACGAAGTCGCCCGGGCGCAGCTGGAGCGGGTCGACCTGGTTGCGACGCCGGGACGGCATCCGCCGCATGTCCTTGGTGGACGTGCCCGAGCCGGCCGCGGCCCCGGTGAGGTCGGCCTCGGTGACCACCGCCACCCGCGAGCCGGGCGAGAGGAACCCGTGCCCGAGGGAGCCGGTCGTGAGGTGCACGATGCCCGGTTCGATCCCGCCCGGCGAGAGGCCCGCGAGGTCGTCCACCAGCCGGTGCGCGACCCCTTCGTCGGAGAGGACCTCGGCGACCCTCTTGCCGAGGCCGTGGCCCTCCGTGACGACGACCACGCGCCACCCCTCGAGGGTCCAGCGCCTGAGGTCGGCCACGGCCTCCTCGGTGCTGCCCCGGTAGGCCGGGGCCTCCAGCAGCCCGGTCGCGGCGGTCTCGCGGTCGGGGTCGACGAGGTCGGCGTCGGTGTCGAAGGGGGTGAGGTCCCACCACTGGCGTCCGGTCGTGGAGGCGTGCTCGCGCAGCTGGGCCAAGGACCAGAAGGATGCCGTGCCGAGCCGGCCCTGCAGGTCGATGGGCACGGCGTTGCCGGCGGCGGCGTTGGCCCAGCCCGCGTCGAGGAACTCCTGGCTGGTGGCCACGAGGTCGTGGGCGCGCGAGCGGATCCGCTCGGGGTCGGCGGCCACGATCAGGGTGCCGGGCCGCAGGCTGTCCAGGAGGGACTCCATGCCGTCGAGCAGGATCGGCGAGAGCGACTCCATGCCCTCGACGGCGATCCCCTCGGCCAGCTTCTCGAGGATGTCGGCGGCGCCGGGCAGCTGGTCGACGAGGGCGCCCGCACGGGCACGCACCGCGTCGGTGAGGAGCAGCTCCCGGCACGGGGGGGCCCACAGCCCGTGCTCGGCGATCTCCAGGCTTCGTTGGTCGGCGACCTTGAACCACCGGATCTCCTCG
This sequence comes from Actinomycetales bacterium, assembly GCA_038258215.1. Classification (GTDB taxonomy): domain Bacteria; phylum Actinomycetota; class Actinomycetes; order Actinomycetales; family Dermatophilaceae; genus Fodinibacter. The sequence continues at coordinate 105,366 of JBBSQC010000005.1, forward strand.
ATGGTGTCGCCCCAGAACTCGACCCGCACGGGGTGGTCCTCCGTGGGCGGGAAGACGTCGAGGATGCCGCCGCGCACCGCGAACTCCCCGCGCCGCTCCACGAGGTCGTTGCGGGTGTAGGCGGCGCCGACGAGGGCCTCGACGATCTCCTCCATCGGGCGCTCGTCGCCGGCGGTCAGGGCGACCGGCTCGAGGTCGCCGAGCCCGGTGGCGATCGGCTGGAGCACCGCGCGCACCGGCGCGACCACCACGTCGAGCGGCCCGTATGCCGGGTCCGACGGGTCGGGGTGGGTGAGCCGCCGCAGCACGGCGAGCCGGGTGCCCACGGTGTCGCTGCGGGGGCTGAGCCGCTCGTGCGGGAGGGTCTCCCACGCCGGGAACTGTGCCACCCGCTCGGGGGCGAGGAAGCAGCCGAGCGCGTCGGTGAGGTCCTCGGCCTCGCGGCCGGTGGCCGTGAGCACCAGCAGTGGGTGCGCCCCACCCGCCGTGCCCGAGCCGACGGACAGTGCGGCCACGAAGGCCGGACGCGCGCCTGCGGCGAGGGACACGTCGAGCACGGGCACCGGCTCCCCGGCGCGAGCCAGTGCAGCACGCACCGACGGGTCGTCGGAGAGCAGATCCAGGAGGGGGGTGAGGGACATGGGCTCCGTCTTCGGGCATGGGTGTCGGGCGACACCGAGCCCGGTACCACCCCGACCCGCTGACGCAGGTCTCAAGGGTACGACGACGCACCGACACCCCCGACTCCCGGAGGAGGGCCACACGCAGGCGCCGCCCCGCGCGTGGCGGGGCGGCGCTGGTCGCGCTGTGGGGGTGGGGCTCAGCGCTCGGTCTTCGGCGCCAGGCGCGTCAGCGCCAGCCCGGCCATGACGAGGGTGAAGCCGGCGACCACGTAGAAGAGGACGTTGACTCCGGTGAAGGCGAGGGTGGCCGTTCCGGCCGTGCTCGCGACTGCTGCCTTGCTGGTGTACATCTCGTACCTTTCCTATCGGGTGGGTGTGGTCTGGGGCTGGGGCGCAGCGGCGTGGTGACGCCACTGCGGGTTCACGCCACGCAGCCGCTGGGCGACGGCGTGGAAGAAGAAGGCCTGCAGGAACAGGTCGTAGACGAGCTCGGGGACGAGCAGCGCGGCGGTGAAGCGGGCGGCGGGGCCTGCGCGCCACACCGTGACGACGCGCTCCAGGGCGAAGATGCCGCCGACGACGGTCCAGAACCACGAGAACGCGAGCTGGCCGTCGACGAGGGTGAAGGCCATCAGGGCCAGGTAGAGGAGCAGCATCGCGCTGGAGAGCAGGAGCCCGGCCTGCTGGCCCCAGTAGCGCCGGGTCACCGGGGTCCACCCGTAGGTGACGATGTTGTCGATGGCGCCGCGGTACCACCGCAGCCGCTGGTCGTGCAGCGCGCCCACCGTGGGCATGAGCTCGGTGTAGACGAGGCAGCCACGGGGCGAGACCAGCTGCCAGCCGATGGTCTTCAGGGCCAGGGTGATCTCGTTGTCCTCGGTGATCGCACCGGTGTCGTAGACCTCGCCCAGCCGGCCGGGGAGGGTGTCCCCGCGCGCAGCGGCGACCTGTCGCAGGGCCTCGACCCGGAACACCGACGCGGTGCCCGTGAGCACCTGCACCCGCCCCTGGCGCCGGCCGGTCTCCCGCGCGTAGCGGGCGTACTCGGCGGACTGGAGCCGTTGGAGGAGACCGGTGGGCTCGTCGCCGTGGAAGATGCCGCCGACGGCGCCCAGCTCCGAGCCCGTGCTCGGGTCCCCGAGACGGGCCATCACCTCGCGCATGTAGTCGACCCCCAGGCGGGTGTCGGCATCCATGACCAGCAGCACGTCCTGGCCGGCGAGGGCCACCGACGCCAGCGCCTGGTTCAGCGCACCGGCCTTCTTCGCGGTGTTGCCCACCGTGACGAAGACCTCGGCGCCGGCCGCGCGGGCCAGCTCGGCGGTGTCATCGGAGCAGTTGTCCGCGACCACGACGATCCGGTCGAAGGCCACGGCCTGGCCGGCGAGCGAAGCGATGGCAGAAGCGATCCCACCTGCCTCGTCGTGGGCAGGGATCATGGCGATGACGGACATGCTCTCCCTCGGTTTCGTGTGACGTGGACGCTGGGTCCTCGTGGCGTGGACGCCGCAGCAACCCCCGTAGGGCTGCGGCCTGCACCGAGTCTCAGCGAGCAGTGAGCCCGGCCGAGGGCGAATAGGAGAATGAGCAACAACTTCATCCGAACGGTGGATCCGGCTCCGCCGATGGGTCGATCCGCGGCGACCCGATCGGCTCTCTCGGGCGTAATTCCCCCATGTCCCGGCGGAGAAGGCGCCCATCGTGAAAACATGGGCTTCTCGGGGGCACGCTCCTGAGCCACTGACCTGTCCACCGTCGCTGAAGAGGCCGGAATCCCATGACTGCCATCGGCCTCCCCGACCACGGCGGGCCGGAGCTCCTCACGCTCCCCCACGTGACCGCGGACCCCCTCGTGCTTCGTGACGTCGAGGCGTCGCTCCTCGGTCTGCTCGAGGACGAGCACGTGCTGGGCGGACCGGTGCGACCCGGCCCCAGCGGCGCCCGGGCCGTGCTGCTCGGTGCCGACCCCCAGCAGGGCGGCATCCTCATCCGCGACGACGAGCACACGCCCATCGCCGCGCTGACCGACCTCACCGCGGTGGACGGTCCAGGCGCCCAGGGGCTCCTGGTGCGCGTTCGTCGGCGGGAGAGCGGCCAGCGCGCCGAGCTGGCCCTGCACCGGGCCGAGCTGCCCGGCGGCCCGACCAGCACGTCGACGGCGCTGATCGTGCTCGACCGACCCCCGACCGCTGCCGACGACTCGGCGCTCCGGGAGGCGCTGACCGCCGGCTCCCAGCTGTGGGTCGTCGTCCCCGACGCCCCCGGCGGCGAGCTCCCGCTGGCCGTGCTCGTCGCGACGGCCGAGGCCTGGCTGGCCGGGATCGGCGCCGACGCCTCACCCTCCGCCGCCGGGGTCCACTCCCGGCCCGGCGGCCCGACGATCCGGCTTCGCACCGCACCCCTCGGGTGGCGGGACCCGGCGAGCGACGGTGCCCTCGTCGCTCGGCTGGGGGAGGCACTGGGAGCAGGGCACACCTGCTGGCTGCGATCCGATCACGCAACGCCCGGCGCTCGGCAGTGGCAGACCGTCCTCGGCGCCCTCCACCGAGGTCGCTCCGAGGCCCTCGAGGGGGTGGCCGACGACATCGCGGCGATCCTGCTCCGCTGGCGGCCGGCTCGGAGCCGGCGTGGGCTGACGGTGATGTTCACCGGGCTGTCCGGCTCCGGCAAGTCGACGGTCGCCAGGGGCGTCTCCGAGTGGCTGCAGACCCACACCGACCGTTCGGTCACGCTCCTCGACGGCGACGTCGTGCGCCAGATGCTCTCCTCCGGCCTGGGGTTCGACCGGGAGGGACGGGTCGCCAACGTGCGGCGGATCGGCTACGTCGCCGCCGAGGTCACCCGACACGGTGGCGTGGCGATCTGCGCCCCGATCGCGCCCTACGCCGAGACGCGCGCCGAGGTGCGGGCGATGGTCGAGGCCGTCGGCGACTTCCTCCTCGTCCACGTGAACACCCCCATCGAGGTGTGTGAAGGGCGAGACCTCAAGGGCCTGTATGCGCGAGCCCGCGCCGGCACCCTCCCCGAGTTCACCGGGGTCTCCGACCCCTACGAGGAGCCGCACGACGCCGTCGTGCGGATCGACACGTCCGTGATGGAGAACAACGAGGCCGTGGCCCGGGTGATCTCGCTCCTGCGCGACGGTGGCTGGCTGGAAGGACATGACGTATGAGCATCGACTGGTTGATGGTCCTCGCGACCTTCGGGATCGGGATCATCGTCGGGCTGACCGGCATGGGCGGGGGTGCTCTGATGACGCCCGCCCTGGTGCTCTTCTTCGGCGTCCCCCCGCTCACCGCGGTGTCCAGTGACCTCGTGGCCTCCGCGGTCATGAAACCGGTGGGCTCGGTCGTCCACCTGAGGCGGGGAACGGTCAACCTCGCGCTGGTGAAGTGGCTGTGTGTTGGCTCGGTGCCGGCAGCGTTCTCAGGCGTGCTCGTGCTCCGGGCCCTGGGCGACGGCGAGGCCGTGCAGAACGGCATCCAGACCGCCCTCGGCATCGCGCTCCTCATCTCCGCGGCCGGCCTGACCGTGCGCGCCTACACCCGTCTCCTGGAGCGCGCCCGGAAGCGGGACGGCAGCGCCCCCCGACTGCCGCAGGACCGCCCCGAAGTGGCGGTGCGCGTGGTCCCCACCGTGATCGTCGGGATCCTGGGCGGGTTCGTCGTGGGCATGACCTCGGTGGGGTCGGGATCACTGATCATCATCGCGCTGATGGCCCTCTACCCCGCCCTGAAGGCCAGCCAGCTCGTCGGCACCGACCTGGTCCAGGCCGTCCCGTTGGTCATCGCTGCGGCCTTCGGACACATCCTCTTCGGTGACTTCCAGCTCGACCTCACCCTGTCGCTCCTCCTCGGGTGCGTCCCCGGAGCGTGGATCGGGGCGCGGATCTCCTCGCGGGCCCCCGGCGGCTTCGTGCGACGGGTCCTCGCGTTCGTGCTGTTCGCCTCGAGCCTGAAGCTTCTGGGAGTGTCCAACTCGGCGACCGGGGTCATCCTGTGCGCAGCCCTCCTGCTGGGACCGGTGACGTGGTTCGCCATCCGACGCCACTACGGCTTCCCCGCACTGGTCCACGGCCTGCCGTGGCGTTCGTCGGAGCCAACATCCCGAGATGACGTCGACGAGCTCCAGAGCCAGCCACGGCAGAAGGCCTGACGGCCTGCGTCACCCCACGGCGCTGACGGAGCGGGTGGAAGGTGTCGAGCTGGTTGCGACACCGCCGATCACATGGCCTTCTGGGGGACCCGGTCAGGAGCCCAAGTGGCTGTGCGCATGAGAACGAAGCGCGCTCGCGCAGAGAAACGGAGCGCACTTGGAGTTGATCCGTCGACGTTGTGCGCACAAGAAATAGGCGCAGTGAACCAGCCCCGCGCGGGTGTGCCAGCGACCCACCCCTCACCGGACATCACTCCGGCCGGACCTTGCGGGACGCTCTCGAGGCCGTGCGCCTGCTGACCTGCGGGGTTCCCAGATGAGGTTCCCGTTTCGGGGCGCTCCGAGAATCGGGGCCATCGCCGGGCGATTCTTGTCGCCGGCCGCGACAGATTAGCTCGTCGCTTGGCGGACGTCCGTCCCGTGTTCGGCGAAGGCCTTGAAGTCCTGCATGTGCTGCTTCGACTGCTTCCTGAAGATGCCGGGCATCAGGCGCCCCATGAGGCGCATGAGCAACCCGTCGAACCGGAACTCGCTTTCGCTCTCCCACAGCGTCGTGTGCGGACCGGTCTCGATGATTCGGTCGCGCTGGGCTTGCCACATGCCCTCGCCGAGGATCTCGCGGTCGTCGTGCACGACGACAGAATTGGGGATGGTGTGCAGGTCTGCAGGTTCCAGGCGCGTGATTGTCTCGGTGGCGTCCATCCGCGGCTTCCCCACTTGAAACACGACTCGCGAGGTGGTGCCGACCTGGCCGTGCACCCCGTTCACCGGCTCGTGCAGTACCAGGCCGCGCAGCCACTTCGGCATCTGCGCCGGGTCGGCGACCAGCTGGAGTACCTTCTCGCGTGGCAGGCCGATTTCGATCGAGGTGGTGTACTTCATCGAGCGTTCCTTATGGGGGCGTAGAACGCGGTGGTGGCCTCGACCGCGGACGCCACCTGATTCGGATCGCCGCCGGCGGCTAGGTGAGCTTCGCCCCAAGCCGCGGCGCTGAGCTGCGCGAACTCGCTCCCTTCGGGCAAGTTCCGGAATTCCTCGTGGTCGAGGATCTCGCCGTCGGCCAGGAACCGGGCCAGGGAGAGGAGATGCAGGTCCCAGCCCACACCGCCGGCACCGGGGCCGTAGGTCGGGAACATGGGCTCTCCCACGGCCGCTGCATGGACCAGTTCGAACTCGGTGTCCCCGGCGGCGCCCGGCGACAGGCGCACCTCGACCTCGCTCGTACCCGGCCACTCGTCGGCGTCCGGTCCGAAGAGCCAGGACACCCGCAACCGCCGGGGCGGGTCGCACCGGAGGATCTCTCCGTGCTCACCGCCGTCCAGCTCGAACGACCCGCCGAGCCGCAGGTCCCCGGTGACAGACTTCAACCAGCGGCTCAGTCGATCGGGGTCGGTGATGGCGTTCCACACGTCGTCGACCGGCGCGTCGTAGCGACGCCGCAACTCCATCGTGTACGCGTCGCCGACGGGCAGGGTCGCTGCGCCCATCGTCCGGCGCGCAGCGGCCAGCTCGTCCAGGACGTCCTTCATGTCATGTTCCTTCCGCTGGTGGATCGGCCTTGCCAACACATGAGGTCAGGGATGCGCGTCTGCCGCGTGCCAGCTCAGTTCCCAGGGCATCGAGCCGCTGATCCCAGAACCCGCGAAACCGGTCCAACCACACGTCAACCTCGCTCAGCGGCGAGGGGTCGACGGCGTAGAACCGGCGAGCCCCCTCAGCCCGGACCGATGCGAAACCGCTCTCACGTAGCACGCGCAGATGCTGGGAGACAGCCGGCTGGGACAGTGCGAACTCGGCCCGAATTGTCTCCGTGATCGCGCCCGAGGTCTGCTCACCGTCGACGAGTAGCTCGAGGATACGGCGGCGCACCGGGTCACCGAGAATGTCGAACGCGTTCACGACCAAATGGTACCAGGAATGAATTATATAAGCAATGACTGGTATGCCTGCTGGTGCGTGGTGTCGACGCCATCGAGATCCGATACGTCTCACTAGCGATCGTCTCTCGGTGACTCTGGAATGCATCTCAATTTCGTCATACGATAAGTACGTGGTGACTGAGGAGCAGATCCAAGACTGGGCGGACGAGGCGGAGTCCGGCTACGACGTCGACGAGCTGAAGCGACGCGGACGCGGTCGTCCTGGACGCGGAGCCGAGCCGATGCAGGTCGTTGCTGTCCGGCTCACCGCCGAAGAAGCTGGCGTCGCTTGATGCCGCCGCTGCCAAGAACGACATGAGCAGGTCCGAGGCCATCCGGGTTGCACTGGCTCGTCTCGGGGCATGAAGGTCCACCCGAGCGCGCTCAAGCACGGCGTCCCGACCAAGGACGCTATACAGGCAGCTGAGTGGTCGCTCTGGATCGAACCGCTCGATGATGACGGCCCGCCAGAGCGGGAACTGCGACTCGGGTTCGACACCAACGCACGGCTGTTGCAGACCGTCGTTCTCGTCTTCGCGAGAGGCGAGGAGATGGTCATTCACGCCATGCCGGCCCGCAAGCAGTACCTGGACCTGCTGCCCTAGCCTCACGAGCAAAGCCGCGCGAATACGCTGCACCTTCACGTGCCTCTCGAGCGTTGATTGCGCGTTCGGTCGATCGTCCGTTGCCGTTGCGGTCATTGGGATCGCGGCGCCTGCTGGAAGGGTCGGGTGTTCGCCCGATGTCCGAGTCTGCAACGTCCCGCGGCTTGGCCGGACCCATCTCCTTTGAGGTGCGCCGTGAGCGCACTACTTGTCGGGTACGCCCGTTAGTCCGGCATGAGACACGTCCGCTGACTGCTTGTCTCGTTGTGGTCGGCGAGCTGTCGCTTCGGCGGCCGAGCTCATTCGGTTCGTGTGTCTCACTCGCGGCCGTCCCGGGTCGCCAGTGACAACATAGGCGGTCGGCTGCATATCGTGGTTCAGTGCCCGTGCTGACCGCCGCCGATGGCCCTCCGCAGCGGCCGTATCGAGTTAGCGTGTCGGGCATCTCCGCGCAGTCGGCCTGCGGTCAGGCCAGGTTGTTGGCGAGCCGATCCAAGCCTGTCTTGATCATTTGGCTGTAACCGTCGTTGGTGAGGGCGTTGACCGAGGCGCGGCCGCGATCAAGGTGCTCTCGCGCGCGATCGAGCTCGCCAAGTTTGCGGTAACACTCGCCGAGGTTGAGGTGCAGCGAGGGGTAGAAGCCGGCCACCGGGCCCGTGACGCCGCCGCGCGCCGCGCGCTCGTCGGTGAGTAGGTCGGCTGCCGCCAGCGCTCTCAGATCCCACAGCAGTTCGTCGTGGAGGTCGTCTTGCACGTCCGCCATCGAGTGAGCGAGTGCGCAGCGGTGGAACGGGTCCCCATTATCGCCGCCGATCTCACCCACACCTCGGCGAACAGCTCGCGCGCCGCGACGCGTTCATCCTGTTCTCGCAACGCGATTCCCTCGCCGATGCGGACCATTACTGGCTCTGGTTCAGGCACCGCAGTCAGAGGGTTGAAGAGCCCGTGGAAAGCCCTGTCACACACCACTCAGATGTGTGACACGCTGCTCCTCCTTCACGGTCGTCAAGACCGTAGTCGTCACGAATGAGTATGAAAAAGCCGCCGTGGAACTGTGCTGGTAGGCCGATCGCCGGGCTGTTATCGGTGCGGCAGTGAATGGATCTTCGCGTGATCGGCCGACCGCAGCGTGGTTCGGAGAGCGGTGATTTCTTCGTGCTGGGCGGCGAGCCGGGACAGCGCCGTGTCCCGAAACTTCATCAGTTCGCTGATCTCGTGGCCACGGGTGCTGAGACGGGCGCGGAGATCGTTGATCTGGGTGGTGAGCCGGTCGATTCGGGCCAGACGAGGGTCGGGTTGCGGCCCGTTGCCCTGCGCGGCGGAGCGGCGGTGGTCGAACTCAGCCTTGAGGTGCGGGTAGGTGCGGTAGAGCGTGGCGCGGGGAACGTCGGCGAGCAGGCAGAGGCTCTTGATGTCGCAACGCAGGCCGTCGGGGATGTCACCGTCGAGCAGTTGATCTATCGCGGCGCGGATGCGGGTCTCGACCTCGGCTTGCCGATCAGCGGTCGTCATCGGGCGTCCTGGTCGCCGTGCTCGGCGGTGTCTTCATCGGCGGCGTCCTCATTCGGGTCGGGGTGGGCGGTGTCGATTTCGCTGAGGATGCGTTCTGCCCGGTCGAACGCGGCCTGGGCGCGTGTCCGTTCGGGTTTGGACAGGCGCGGGTTGCCGAGGAACACGCTGTTGATGTTCTGGGCGTGCTCGGCCCAGACCGGTCGGTGTGCGCCGTGGTGGGTTGCCTGCGGGCAGCGGGCCGAGTCACACATTCCGATCAGCGGCTTGCCGGCGTCGGGTGTGCCGGCGAGTTTCAGGCAGAGCGCCTTGCTGGGGTCGGTGAACCAGCAGTAGTTGCCCACTCCGACGTGCAAGCTGTGCGCTGTGGCTTTGAGCAGCCGTTCGACCCGACGGTCGTCGATGACCGTGACCGGCCTGGGGTCGTGGCGGGTCAGCAGTTGATCGACGCTGCAGAAGGCGGCTATGAGGTCGCGGGAGCCTCGACCGGTGGGCAGCACGCCGCGTTGGTAGTCGTGGAAGGCGGCGACGGTCAGGCGGAGATGTTCGGCTTGCTCCGCGGCGCTAATCTCGGCGAGCAACGCGGCCTGGTGTCCGCCGGGGCGGGCGGCGTAGCCCTCGGTGGTGGCGACGCTGACGTGTTTGAGGTGCACCTTGGCGGCCATCAGTCCGTGCGGTCGCTGGGCGATCGTCAACGCGAGGGTGCGCCGCAGCGCGCGCGGGTTGACCGCGCCGGCGGGTATCGGGTCGAGACCGAGGCGGTGACCGGGCTCGCCGTTGACCCACGCGCGAAGCGCAGTGAAGCGGCTGGCGCTGTTGTTCGATCCGGTCGCGAACAGCCGCTGGCCGGGTGCGGCGCCGGTGAGTTGTTCAGCGACGGCGATGGCTTGGTCGACGTCGGCGATCACGACCCAGGCGTCCTCGACGCCGCCGAACGGCTCACCTTTGATGCGACGGGTGGCCAACCGGAACCGCGCGCTGCCGCCGGGCAGCTCGTCACGTTGGCGGCATCCGGCGCTCAGCTCGAGCAGCTCGCTTGCCCGCATACCGGAGAGTGCAGCGGTGAGGAAGTAGCAGGCGGAGGTGAGCGCGTAGATCGTCGCGTCGAGGCGTTGACGGCTCATCGGCGGCGTCCACGCGATCGGTTCGCCGGTGTCCAGGCGAGGGACGGGTTGCGCGTCGCGTGCCCACGGCTGCTCGATGCCGCAGTGCGCGACCCAGTCCTCCAGTTCGGGACGCAACCGTTCCAGGTCACGGCGGTGGCCGATCGCTCCGATGCTCTGGACGACCACTGGATGCCAGGCCAGGCGCAGCAACGGGTCGTGCTGATCCCAGCCGCGGGCCAGCCGCTGCGTAAGGCCGCCTGCCGATAGGCACGGAGCCGGGATACCGGTACCAGCCCGGTGTTTGATGGCCTCACGTTGATCCGCAGCTCGAGCGTCGGCGGCCTCGGCGGCCAGGAGTGGGGCAATGGTGCTCACCAGGTACAGGGTGTTGGCCAGCAGCGGGCGCAGCAACATGTCCGGGACGGGCGGCGTCCGGTTGCCGTAGGGCCGCTGGTAACCGGCGACGGTGTCGGGGCTGCGCCCGGCCCACGGACTGAACCCGGGCCGGTAGTGGTCATCGAGGATCTCCTCGTAGAGGCTCAGCATCTGAGGCGCGCGGACGGACATGGTCACGGTGGCCGGCGACAGCCGCCTCCCGCCCTGATCGCCGACGTGTGAGGTGACCAGCAGGTAGGCCTCGCAGTGGGCCTGGGTGACCTCGGCCAGGGAGGTGACGCCAGCGCAGGTGAGGTGGTTGAACCAGCCGGTCAGATGCTTCAACACGGCCCAGAGGCTATTCGGGTTGAGCGGGCTGCGGATCGCGTGCGGCAAGGTGGCCACGGCGGGATGACTCGGCACCATCCGCGCCATCAGGTAGGTGCGGGCCACGGCCCGCCAAAGAGGGTTGGCGATCTGGGTGAAGTCGAGGATCTTGCGGTGCGCGCCCATGATCACCGGCGCGGCGGTGAGTCCGGACAGGTCCCAGCGGTCCTGGTCGAACACCGGCCGTGTGCTACCCGGCTCCAACCGCAGCGCGGCGGCGTCGGCGACGTCGAGCCCGGCGAACGGCCCGCCGGTGTCTTCGACGGTGGCGGCGGTGCTGTGGATCGTCACGGCGTCATCTCCTCAAGGTGCAACGGCACGGCAGCCTCGGCGGCGTCCTCGCCGGCGAGCCGAGATGCCGCGGCAATGTCTGCCGGAGCGAAGCGCGCCAACACCTCGTCATCAAGTCGGGCGCCGCGGGGACCGAACAACGCCAGGAACTGTGCGGCGGTCAGTTGGGTGCCCTGGCGGGCGAAGAACGCCTTGAGCCGCAGCAGGTTGGGCAGATGCCGGGGCGCGAAGGTGGCCAGCGGACACAGCAGACACACCCATGGTCGAGCCGGGCAGAGGGTGCCGGCCGGGGCGTGCGGGCTGTTCAGTGGTGCGGCGCATGCGGCGACGAACACGTCCTGTTGCCCAGTCAGCAGCGCGGTGATCGCGTCGGCGTCCAGCTTGGCCTGTTCGACCAGCGCCGGGAAGCTCGCTGCGAACTCGGCCGCGTCCTCACCGGTGACGACGACCGGTGCCTTGGCCTTGCGCCGTAGATCGGTCTGGGCCTGTTCGATGATCGTGTCGAGGGACTCGAGCTGGGCGGGGGTGTGTGAGTGCAGGTAGTGATCGCCTTCCACCTGGGCGCTGTGGTTGGGGTCGATCGTGCTGCGCCCGGTCCAGCTCGTGCGGTCGCGTCGGTGCTGATAGGTGGCGCGGATCCGGCCGCCGTGAAGCCGCAGCGGCTGACCGCCGTCGTCGAGCAGCCCGGCCGTGGCGATGAACGCGGCGCGGTGGGCCTGGGTGCGGGGGCTGGTGAGGATCAGGCCGTGCGCCATGCCGTGGTCACCCGCCGGCACGTAGAGCCACAGGTTGTTCGCGTCCTCGCCGGTGTGCTCGCGCAGCGGCGCGCTGTGCTCGAGCCAGCGCTCCAGCAGCCGCACCGCGTCGCGGGGCAGGTTCAGCGCCTCGGCGCCAGTGCGGCCCTTGGTGTAGGACAGGAGGATCGTGTCAGCAGAGGTGTGGGTGATGTCGGTCAGGGTGAGTGCGTCGATGCCGTCCGGGACGATGCCGGTGCGCATCGCGAACAGCGTCAGGTAGGCCAACGCCGTGTCCGCGTCGGGATAGAGCGCGCGGCGGATCGCGAGGACCTCGCTGCGATTCGTGCTGCTTGCGGGGGCGCGGTCGAGCCGGGCCAGGGTTGTGGCCGCGCGGACCGGGCCGGTGCGGTGGATCAGCCAGGTCAGGTTGTCGGCGGTGGCGCCGTGCTCGACCGGATCCGTGCCACGCCCAACGGCCTGCACCGCGCGCGCTTGATCGCGTCCTGCTGACCGGATGATCTCGGTGCAGGCCACGGTGAGCCGTCGCCACTCGCCGTCGGAGTATGGCGGGTGAGGTCGGCTCTTGACGATCTGGTTGATCCGTCGTCCCTGTAGGTGCCGGCCGATGCCGGCATCCAGCGCGCCTCCGGTCGCGACATAGGCGGCCAGCACGGCCCGGATGCGTCGCTCCCGGTGGAAGTCGCAGCTCAACCAGTACTCGATGATCATCGCGGTGCTCAGCTGGCCGAGGCCGCCGGCGAACCCGGCCGCGTGCAGCTCACGCACCATCCGCCGCGCCGTCTGCACGTATTGCATCGCGACCGACTGGGTCCGGATCGGCCCATGCGGGTGGGTCGCCGCCGCTAGACCCGCCGCGAGGTCGGCGGCCAGCGACTGGTTGGGCAGATCATCCATGCGCCGCCGATAGATGACGCCGCCGGGCAGCGTGAACAACACAGCCAGCGGCGCCTCGATCACCGCAGGCATCGGAGTTCCTCGCCAGGCTCGCCCGGCGCCGTTGGCTGGACACACCCGCTCGGGTCGGCGGCGGTGTAGGCGTCGCGGTAGATCCGCTGCGTGTCCAGCAGATGCAAATAGGTCTGGGTGGTGGCCGCGCTGGCATGCCCGAGCAGGTCACGCAGCACCAGCAAAGGGTCGGCCTTCGTCAAATACAGCGCCAGCGCGGCATCACCGCCGGTGTCGCTCACCAGTCGGGCAGCCTGCTGGTAGTAGCCAGCGACCAGCCGTTCCAGGGTGTGCATCGCGAACGTGTGCCGGGTCATGTGTGGGTGCACGTGCGGGAAGCCCGGCTCGAACCGTGCCCGGATACGGGCCGAGGTCCGCGCCAAGACGCTGGCCCAGTCCACGAACGGACGTCCGGCAGCCTGCACCGCCAGCAGCGCGCTGCCCCCGCCCGGTGCCACCAGCCTCAGCCGCTCGCCCGGGGTGAGTGAGCACCAGCGGCGACCGGTGCCGTTGATCAGGGCACCGTCGTAGGTCGGCTCTTCGATGCGCAGCGGATGCTCGGGCAGCCAGCGCGAAGCACACACCGTCGCCGCACGCTCCAGGTTGACGTAGTCGCGTACCCGGGCCAGCGCGTCGTAGTCGATCCACGACGACCGTCCTCGCCCGCCCTTCGCAGTGGCCCGGGCTATCCGCAGCGGCACCGGGACCGGCGTGCGTCGAGCCGGCAGCGGCGGCACCTCGAACACCGTCAGGTAGGTGAACTCCCCGGCGCGCAGGCCACTGGCCAGCGCCAGCCCGATCACCGCGGCGTTGCGACCCGTCTCCCGACCGCAGAACTGGACGTCGCGGACACCTGTCGGGTCGTTGCCAGCCAGCGCGTTCATCAACAACTGCACATACGGCTGCTCGAGGTACTTGCGGGCGGCGTGCCCATTGCCGCCGCGCACGGTGGCCAGGTTGCGGGTGATCTGCACCCGCGCGCCGTCCGGGCGTGTGATCATCTGCTGGGCGTAGGAGAACGGCACCGCGGCCACGTGCCCCTCGGCCGCCGCCCAGGTGTAGAACGCCGACAGCGTCTTCACCGCCAGGTTCCAGCTCGCCGGAGCCAGCCGTGCCTTCGCCGGCCCGGACAACCGATGCTCGGCATACGCCGACAACGCCTCCCTCAGCTGGCGGCGATCGCCGAACGTCTCCAACCCATGCGAATCGAGGAACTCGACCCACGCCTTGAGCACCCCCGCGTACGTCCGCCAGGTGCGCGGGCTGGGTGCGCCGCTAACCGGCAACTCTCGCAGCCACCGGTTGATCACCGTCGCCGGGCGCGGACCATGCTCATCCTCGAACCTCAGATCCTCATCGATCAGCACCGGCATGCCAGCCCGGATCAGCGGCCGACCGCGCAGATCCCACTCTCCGCAGGCGGCCGGGTCGAAGTAATGAAGAAGCACAAGCGTTAGCCAAGCCGTGGCCACTGACAGTGCTGATGTGAGACACGCCTCAGTGCCTGAGCTAACGCAGCACGGGCCCCTCGATCAACGACTCGATGAGACACGGCGAGTAAGCGGAGATAACGCCCGGGTCAGCACCGACCGGCAGGACCTGGCAGCCCAGCTCGCCGAGCTCACCCGCATGGGCATCGAACCAGCGCGGGTATACACCGACAAGCGGACCGGGAAGGCAACCACCGACCGGCCAGGACTGCGCGAGGCCATCGCGGCCGTCCGCGCCGGTGACGTCCTGGTCGTCACCCGGTTGGACCGGCTCGCCAGGTCAGTCCCGGACGCCCGAGACATCGTCGCCAAGTTGTACGAGCAGGGCGCTGCCCTGCAGATCGGATCATCGGTGCACGATCCGAACGACGCCGTGGGCCGGTTCCTGTTCAACGCGTTGGCGATGGTCGCCGAGTTTGAGGCGGACCTGATCTCCCAACGGACCAAGGAGGGCTTGGCCATCGCCAAAGCCAAGGGGAAGATGCAGGGCAAGCCCCCTAAGCTGCGTGGGAGGCGGGCGGAGAAGCTGAGAGAGGACTTCGACTCCGGGGAGTACACGATGGTTGAACTGGCCCGCGACTACGGGGTCTCGCGGGCCACGATCTACCGCACCCTGAAACGGGTGCCGACGTGAGCGCCGACTTCTACCTCGGGGTCGTGGCCGGGATCGGACTCAGCCTCATCTGGTCCTGGGTCTGGGCTCGAGCACAGTGGCGACGACACCACCACTCGCCCGCTGCCCGCCCCGTCCCGCATGACGCAGAGCCGGACACCGCCACTCCCCCGCCTGATCTGCGGGCAGGACCGGATGCCTGAGCACTACCGGGCGCTGACTGGCTCACCCGCCGGCGCGATGGCGAGTCGGACGCGCTCATCGCCTGGCGTGCCGGCGTCACCGAGGGCACCGTGCGACGCGCAACCACCCCGTTCGGGCCCTTCCCACCACCGACGCGCGTTCTGGGCGCCAGGCAGGTGTTGGCCGGGCACTTCAACGAGCGAACCCACCGGTGGGTCGCACGACGCCGCGCGGGCGAACGGGTCGTGGACATCGCCGCTGAGGAAGGCGTCTCCCACCAGCTGGTCAGCCGCTCCACGATCGAGCACGGACCCTTTCCCCCGTATGACATCTACTCGGCCACCCAGTCCGAGTGGGTCACGCTCCGCCGCGACGGGTGGACGTTGCGCACCATCGCAGAGGCCGCCGGAGTCCCGCCACAGCAGGTGGCGTTCAGCACCAAGGGGCACGGCCCCTACCCAAAACCCGGGGCGGTACTGCCGCCGGGGGTGATCGGGGTCAGTGACGTGGCGCGTCGTCTCGGCGTCACTCGTAGGACGGCCCTCAGAAGAATCGACCAAGGGCTGGTCCCGCAACCTGACTTCGTCACCCGAGCCGGAAGCCGGCTATGGCTCTCGTCCACGTTCCCTCAATGAGGCCCCCACCTCGAGTCGGCCCGTCCCCGACCGTGCCGAACGCCCTTGGCGTGAGGGTGATTAGGTGACGGAAGCGTCGCCGTCCCGCGACGGCGGGACGGCCGGGGTGAAGCCCTGCCCGGCGAGCCACGCACGGGCTCGACCGCGGGACCTGTCCTCGCTGTAGGCGTGCCACCGCTCGGCACCCTCGGGGCGCGACCACAAGACGTCCTTGAACCGGCGGAACGCGCCACGTCCGCTGATCGCAACGGTGAGCAGTTCGGCCAGCCCGGGATCGGTGAGGGTGTCGATGAACCGTTCCATGTCGCGGTAACCCGGCCGGGACCCCTCGCAGTGAACCCACAGCCAGCGCGAATCGTCCTCCTCCTCCTCGTCGTCCTCTTCGTCATCGTCGTCGTAGGCGGTGGGCCAGATTTGCCCGGTGCGCAGGTCGATTCGTCCCCCTCCTTGGGCTGGGTCTCCCTCCAGGACCATGGAGAGCTCCTCCAGGTCCACCGGCGCCGAGACCAGAGCTGTTGAAGGTCCACCGAGCGCGGCCGTCAACGCGTCGGCCAGTTCGACGTCGCCGTCCCAGCCACGGCGGTGCAGTTCCGTCACGGATCGGTGGGCCACGCCGTCAGCGCCGGCCGCTCCGCTCCCGAGAGCTACCAGTACGGCGTCCCCGACCATCTGGAGGACCTCGCGCGGCCACACCCCAGAGTCCAGGACGGCCACCGCTCCGAGACCATCACCGCGGTAGGTAGCCCCCCGCAGCTCCGCACGACGCTCCGCCAATGACATGGCGACATTGTCACCCCACCTCCCGTGCCCTTGAAAGGATGAGGACCGTGGTGATCATCCGGGCAACCCGCACACTGCTCCAGCGCCTCGGGCCGCCGAACGCCGCCGACGAGGTCTCCACCACGATGCTCGGGGACTGGTACGCCACCGCGCTGACGTGGCGACCGCGACAGGTCGCGCTGCTGGTCAGCCAGCACACCCTGCTCCCGGTGTTGATGCCACTGGCCCCAGCGGCAACCCTCCTCGACCGCTTCCCCGCCCACCTGGCCGAGGTCCTCACCGCCCACGCGGTGCCCGCACCGTTGGTCACCGCCGAGACCAAGGAGGCGACCTCCCATCGTCTCGGACCCACCACGGACCGCAGCCTCCGCGGATCCATGAACGAGTTCGCCTTCCTGGCCGAGCACCGCCGGAACGGGCAGGCCGACGTCGGCCTCCTCGAGCTGTCCCTCGAGCTCTCGAGGACCCCGTGCGGACCCCTGTACGGCCGCCACGTCAGCCCCGACCGGGAACTGGCCGCGCTGGTGGCCAACTCGCCGAGGTAGTCGGCACCACTGCCCCCGGATGCCAACCTGAGCGACACCCTGCCCCTCCCGGCCGCCGCCGATCCACAGGACAGGATCGCGTCTGGTCCTGCGCTCACCAACCTGCGGCGTCGACCTCGCCGTCGCTGAGCGCGTCCAGCGCAGCGTCCAGTGCCCGCTGCCTGCGCCGGTTCGGCTCGTGGTTGGCCTCGGCCGCGACATACCCCCCGAGCTCCTCCAGCTCATCCTCCGTCGCGGACAGGACCGGCTGCCCCTGGCGGACCCGGATCCGGTACACCAGCCGCTCACAGTCGGAGTCGAGCAACCGTAGCTCGCGCAGCGTCGCGGCGACCTCCACCGTCAACGCGACCTCGACGACGGGGCGAGTGAGGGTGAGCCCAGAGCGTCGCAGGTCGAACGGCGTGCCCTCCCACCCAGTGACCAGCCCGCCGTCGCCACAGTGACTGCACCGCCAACGGATCGCGCCAGGTGGGTCAGGCCGAGACACCACCAACCAACCAGGGCAACGTCGATGACCAGGTCGCCGACGACACGGCAACGCACTCATCCACCCGATGCCGGCATCCCCCGCCGTCGCTGCCCGAACGATCCCGTACAAATGCCCCGCCAACCGGCGAGCCGGACCGGGCGTCGACTCCGACATGTCCATGAAATGGCTCAACTCGGCAACGAACACGCACAGGACTGTATCGAGGCACAGGACTCAAGCCGGAACGCACTCCCCCGCTCGAACGTCCTCGCGGCGGCATGAGCGGATGGCCGCTGCCCGGCATTTGCGATGATAGGGACCGGCTGCAGTTGAGTTAAGTGGACATCGCGCGAGCGCGTGCCTTCTGTTGGTGGGCTGGGCGTGATCACGAACCATCACTGCGCGCGGGTGCCGGCAGCCTGAGGTACCCCCGGAGTGCGAGGAGGCTGGCCGCGACCACTAGGGAGACCATCACTGCCGCCGGCACGGTGTCGGCGGCGCCCGCCCCCATCATCAGGACCATCGCCGCGATGATGCTCGACCCCATCAGCACCGAGAACATCAGCCACGGCGCCAACCAGAACAGGCCGTGTTCCCGGCCCTTCAGGGCCGCGATCCCACTGACGATGAAACCCGGCAGCACCATCGACAGGTCAATCACATGGATCGGGTTCACCCACAACCCAGCATCGGTCAGGCTCGCCGGCGCTGTGCCCGTCAGCAGGGCCGGCACCAGCTCGCTGAGCCACAAGCCGGCGAACAAGACCCCGGTGGTGATCAGCACCCAAGCCGCAACTGTCCGCGGGCGTCCCCGCGGGTATTGGATACCCCCGCCACGCACGTCATTCACGTTGAAGATGACGCCCCAGGAGCTCAGCCCCAACACCGCGACGTAGACCAGGAACAGGTAGTTCAGGTGGACGGCCACCGCGTACACGATGAACGCATAGATCAGGTACAGCAAGGTGCCGAGCCAGACCCGTGCGGCGAGCTGGGATCCCTTCCGGTAGCGGAGGGCGGCCACGACAAGAACGACCACCGCGAGCAGGTTGCCCAGGTCTTGGCCCTTGGCTTGCGTGGCCCAGTTCTCCGTCTCCTGTCCGTAGACCCCAGGGTCAGCGAGCCCAGCGACACTGGTGAGGACAACCAGTAGCGATATGACCCCTGACCAGGCCAGGACCGATCGGGGCGGCACCGTCGTCATGCCACCACAGTAGGGCGCACAAGATCGTGACCTCACCGCCTGCCCGGGCGAGAAACGATGGCCTTCAGTCAGTCACGCCGCCCCAGTCGGCTCCACGTTGTACGCGGCAGTCGCCGTCACGTACCCGGTGCGGCCCCGGAAGCGGGCGCGTCACTCGGGGGCGGTCGCCGCGCGCTGACGCAGGTTCAGCAGCATTTTGCGCATCATCCAGATGTCGCTGAACTCAAGAAGGGCTGAGAAGGCTATTGACGGCGAGAACCACTGGTAACGCGAACGTACCCGCGTGATCAGCCGCGTCGATCCGCTATCGGTCTCGTCGAGCTGCCAGGCCCAGGTCGTGCCTCCCGGCTCTCCGCACACCATGGAGTGCGGCGCATCCATCGAGTGAACCGTCATGCCCTGCTTGCCGTCCGCCCGCCAGCGATACGCCAACAAGGTGGCCTGAAACAACAACACCTCGCGGCAATTCCGGATGGATTGGGCGGCGAGGTCGCGGTCTTTGGGTCACCATTCTTGTATGACCCCGAGTATTGAGGGCCGACTGCGCGCGGCGAGCAGTAGCGAGGACTCCGACGACCTCGTCGATTTGGGTTGCCAACTTGCGGAGATGGACCGCTTGTCCGATGCCGAGATGTGTTTTCGTCGCGCCGCGGGCTTGGGGTCGGTGGTGGCCTCGTTCAACCTGGGCAACTCCTTGGCCGAGCAGGAACGCTGGCTGGAAGCGGCAGCCGCCTACGAGGTGGCCTTGCAAGGCGGTGAGACCGATGCCTGGCTCAATCTGGGGCTAGTGTTGCACGAGCTCGGTGACCTCGCGGGTGAGATACGCGCCTTTGAGCACGCGGACGCCGCTGGCGACAGGGAGGGCACACTCGCGCTGGCGTTCGCGTTGCGAGCGTTTGGTGAGCGCGACGCCGCACTCTCCACAGCCCAGCGAGCAGCCGCTGCTGGCAACGTGACCGCGGCGGCTGTGGTGGCCTGCTGGCAGTGGTGCTCGTCTCTCGACCCCGCTCTGGAACCGGCCCTGCGGGCGGGCGCGGATCACTTCCCAGCCGCTCGATCTGATCTCGCAGACCTGTTGAAGACGACCGGCCGCGTGGACGAGGCGCGGCAGGTCCTCGAGCTCGGGATGAAGCTGGGCGAGGTGGAGAGCGCCATCCCCTTGGGCAACATGTACGCCGAGTTGGGCGACGAGAACGCCGCTGAGGCTTCCTACAGGTTCGGCACAACCAAGGGCGATGCCCACTCCCACCACAACCTGGCGGTGCTGCTCGAGGAGCGCGGAGACGCGGCAGGAGCAAAAGAGCACTTCCGACTCGCGATCGAGGGCGGCGACAGGTTGTCCGTCGACGCACTGCGCGAACTCCTCGAGGAGAAATAGCAGTTGGTCCCTGCGCGAGTAGCCCGGAGACCAACTCGCGCTGCGTCGGATCCCAAGCACGCCCGTCGGCCGCCGGCCATTGCTCGCGAAGAGCGGCAGATCCGTGTGATTGACGGTCTGCTCAGCGATGAGTTCTGAGCAGCTCGATGGTGCAGGTGGGCCCGGCCGCGCGGGCCATTCGTTGGTCGCCGGTGAGCAGGGTCGCACCTAGGGCTTCGGCCAGTGCGACGTAGGCGGCGTCGTAGGTGGTCAGGTTGTCCCGCAGTTCCCAACACCGGCCCAGCAAGGGGAGGTGAGAGGCCCGGTGCATCGGCACCACTGCCAGGTCGGTCAGCGCCAAGCCCGCCCTGCGGGTGTCGAGCAGCCCCGCACGGTTCTGACGACGCAGCACGGAGGCCACCTCGAGGTCCACCAGTTCCAGCGCGGCCAGCGCCTCGCCGCGGAGCCGAGCTCGGGCGGCGTCTCCGTCCGGGCCGTCGTCGGCCAGCGCGACAGACAGGACGCTGGCATCAACGACGAGCACGGTCCCCCTGAAGTGTGCTCACTGCGTCCTTGAGTGCGACCGAGCCGCCGGAGCGTCCGCCGGCCCGGTCGAGAACCTCCTCCAGCGTCGGCTGGCTGGCTTCGGCGATCAGCCGAGAGCGCAGGTACTCCTGCAGCGACTGGTGCGCAGCGGCGGCTCGCTGGCGCAACACCGCGTGGGTGCGCTCGGGCACGTCCTTGATTTGAACACTGGGCATGGCGCCATTATGGCGCCAAGAGCGCCACGCTGCAACCATCCGCGATTTGACACTACCGGCGGCAGTAGCGGAAGTCTTCGTGTGGCCAGCGCGAGGGTCAGGGAGCCGGCGCGGTCCTGTCGAACGGCCAGCCTGATCGACGCCACCCGATCCGCAAAGACCACACGACGAAGTGGTCCACACCAACCTGCCGCCGCCGCCGTGCGGCATGAAACTCGGCCTCGTCCTTCCGAGCGAAGACGTCAACACCGACCGGGTCGAGTTCCACAAGAGGCTCCGGGCTCCCGGATGGCGCTTGCATCATGGCGTAAACCTCGTCACCGGGTTCGCCCCACACCTCATGGGTCTCCCATCGGACCTCGGCGCGTGACCCGACCTCGAGCACCTCGCGTTCCATGGCCCCGGGCTTCAGCCTCGGTTCGGCAGACTGCGACCAGCGGCTCGGAAGATGCCGAATTGGTGCGCGCGTACACCAGGCGGACCACAGCGCCGGGTCCGTCCGCGGGCTTGTTACTACCCACCACAAAAAAGCGAATCAGCCGTGTGACAAACGCGGGCATAGTACGTGCGGCCTCCGTAAACAATTGTGCCACTGAGCGTTGCGTACCAACCGGTCTCTTCTTTGCCCCTACAGAAGTCCCCGGCGGCGGTCCTTTGGGCGTACGCCGCTAGACCGCTGTTGCCGCCAGTCAGACTGGGGCCCGCCTTCCGATCCTCCTGCTCCACTTGTCGATCCTCGTCCACGTCGTCATTCAAGCAGCAGGGCCTTCAGGGGCCCCGACCGCGGCCTCGCCGTCCGCGGCACGTCCGGTAAACGCACAACGCTGGCTGTGTGCATGTGAATGAAGCGCGTTTGCGCATGAAAACGGAGCGCACTTGGACTTGGCCCGTCGAGGAGCTGCGCACGGGGAGCAGGCGCGGTCATCCAGTCTCGCGGTGTGTCAGATACTCGCCCGCCAGTCACCGGGCCGCCCTCCGGACGGCGATTGCGGAACACTCCCATGGGTGCGCGCCGGCGGACCTTTGGGGATTCCGTTGAGGTTCGGCATGCACTCCTGGATCGGAAGTGATGAAGCCTAGGGGTGGGCTTGACCGGGCTTGCGCTTGGCAGGGCACCATGGACGGCACTTCGGTGGGCAAGCGAGTCGCGGCGTTTGCCAGTTGTCGCAAACGACCGAGTTCCGAGGGTTGCGCCGGTCTCAGACGTTCCGATCAGTCGTATACCCGCTCGCCGTCGTGATGCGCGTCGAACGCGGCGAGCACGTCTGAGGGCACTTCGCTGACGACCTCGCTGAGCACGGTGTCGACTCGATAGCTCAAGGTGGGGTCGGACTCACGCTCGCCGATCACTCGCGCTGTCTGCTTGTCTATCGTTACTGCTTTGCGCACAATCAACCGCTGCCACCAAGCCTGGTGAGACACCTCGACGGCCGCACGTCCATCGACCTCAGCGTCGTCGACGCTGACTCCATCCACGTCGGAAAGCACCTCCAGCGCGGCACTCAACGTCTGCGGCGGCAAGAAGTTTGACCTAGCAAGATCAGTGATCGCTACGAACATCGCTTCGTCGTGGGAGTTCGAGCCCGAGACATTCTCGTCTAGGTATGCGGCCAACTCCGGCGCAGAGTCAGGCAGCGACGCGGCGAACTGAGGAGTCGGACCGCTGAACGAGTTTGGCTCCAGATCGGCGGCCGGAAACTCCTGATACTCCGTCCAACCCGCCGACGGACGGGTGTCGATGGCCAGTACGTCGCCCTCCCAGCTCACCCACTGCTCGCGGTTCGTGTCAAGAGTCTCGCCGTCGCCGAAGATCCGACTGTTCTCCTGCACTTCCTCAGTCTTCATGTGCAAGAAGGTGCCGGGCGCCAACTGCGGGCCCAATTGGACGGAGGCCGCGGCGGCGAGCTCGGTCAAGGCCTGTGCGCTCGAGTCGCCCAGCGAGCTCACGATCGGAAATACGCCGAGCCCGACCACCGCGGCGACCGCTCGCCACGGCGTACGCCTACGCGCTCCGGATCGCGTCGAGCGTGAGCGGATCTTGGCCAGAGCCAGGTCGCAGTCAGAGGCGGGCCAGGCCGTCTCGAGATCGTCGTCGGTAGGTCGGGCAGCGGTCAGTCGCTGCATCAGGTCAGGCATCAGTACTCCTTTGAAGTCGCGACCCGCAACGGGGTCGAGTCGGTGTTGAGGGCGGCAGCGAGACGATTGCGGGCGCGATGCAGACGCACCCCGAACGCATTCTCGGAACAACCGAGGACACGGGCCGCCTGGCCCGATGTGAGTCCCTCCCACGCAACGAGGAGCAATGCTTCCCTGTCTGCCTCGCTCAGCGCGGCCAGTGCGTCAACGCAGGAATCGCGCTCGACCAGCTGCTCCTCAGGAGACGCTCCGCCCGCGGTATGCCACAGGTCGCGAACGGCCTGCGCCCAATGCTGATCCCGAGTCGCCGCACGTCGGCGATGGTTAGCGGCCAGCTTGCGCACCGTCACCACAAGCCAGGCGAAGGCCTCTCCGGACTCGCCAGGGACGTCGTCGATCCGCCGGAGCGCAACAAGGTAGGCCTCGGCAACAAGGTCTTCGGCGTCGGCCGCATCCGCGTGACGTCGCGCATATGCATGCAGGCGGCGTGCGTGGGCGCCCCAGAGCTCCTCAAGCCTCTGATCGCCGTCATCGATTACTCTCACATCCTTGTTATGTCGCCACCTGCGTCGTTATTACACCCGGCCGCCTGCGACGTACTTCCACGAGAGGTCCTCGGCCGTTGCGCGCCGCCCAAGACTCGACGTCGACGAGGACGACCATCCCCTACGCTGCGACGATTCCAACATGGGGATCCGCACAAGCATGCTCCTCATGCCGATCGGCTTCCGGGACGGACCCTCGGACCACCTTTTGTCCCGGCCATGGCTCCCAACCGAACTTCGCGGGCCGGTCGGCTGTCGCCCGCTTCTCTGACATGGCAAGACGGGTCAATCGCGACGTCCGACTCTCGGCATGAGCGCGAGGTTTGGCAACTGAAGCACGCCATTCTCGCCGACAGAACACCGCAACCTAGTGTTGACAGCCACAAGACGCTGCAGCTGAAGCCCTACAGAATCCGTTGGATACCTCGGCCCACGTTGCCACTTCGGCCAGAACCGTCGACTGACGCGCCCTCCGGTGAGTTAACTCAGCCCATTCGCGCTCTCACCGCCGCTGTGGGCTTGAGTCCGGTGTTGCCCTACGGATCGGCAGTGAGCTCCACAGTCGGGACAAGTCACCCAGACGGGGTCTTGCAGCCAGGTCTCGATGGTGCGTCTCAACCACACGCGCCGGCCAGTGGCGGTCACGAAATCTGGTTCAGGGGGCAGCCCTTGGCGGGCCCACCGCGTCGCGGTGGGCCCGCTAACGCCCGCCAGCTCGGCGATCCCACATACACCGACCACCCCGTCAGGGATTTGCGGCCCGCGGGAACGGAAGGGTCCGTGGGGTGCGGTCAGCCTGCGGATCTTTGCCGCGCTCGCCCCGTACTCCTGGGCCAGCGACTCCACAGAGACCCGGGCGCGTCTGCTTTCCACCCACGCCTCAACGGTCTGCTCTGAGGGGAAGGGCCCGTGGTCCTTCGTCACTCGACTCACGACCTGGTGCGGCACGCCCTCACGCTCCGCGATCGCCGTCGTGGAAACGCCTCGTCGACGAGCCTCAAGCCACAAACGACCCCGCGCATCAATAACCTCATCGTCCACTTGCCGCCGGCCGAGCTGCTGAGTGGGTCGCGGGAACGGCCCATACGCCTTCGTCGCTTGCGCCACCACGTACGCGCTGACCCCATCACGGGCACCGATGACGGCGCATGACTCCCCCGCCCGCCGGCGGGTGAGCCAGCCAAGTGAGCGGTACTGCTCTGCCATGAGCCAGGACGCTACCGTCGGCTGGCTACGGGAGCTGGTCCGGCGAGGGCTCGGCCCGCTCCACGACGGGTGTCCCCCGGCTCTCGTCCTGCTTGACGTCCTCGATCTCGCCGACCAGGCGTTCGCGCTCATCGGCGTCCAGCTCGACCCCTGCCTCGTCCATGCCCAGGTCCAGCTCAGACTCAATATCGGAGCGGTTGCCGCTGTAGTGGTAGCAGGTCACCCGGTCAACGACGTTCTGCGCGCCTTCGGTGGCGTCGTCACGCTCATCTTGTGTCGCGTCCATCGCACTGCCCTCCTGGTTGTCCGGAACGGATGGGAACAACCGTGCCACGAGTTGCTTCAGGGAAGGGCGCGCGCCCCCAGCTACACCCAAACTCGGTCGCTAACACCCACCCGGGTGCATTGACGGTGGGGTGAGCTCGTGCCTTGCTCTCCTCCCCCGGGGTGTCTTCCATCTTCGAGGTGAGCGGCGGCCCAGGTGGTGAGGACGCGCCGGGCCGGCTCCGGCAGTGGTTATCCACCGACGAGGCGCCCGCTATGGGTGTCCACAGATCGCCAGACGGCACCGCGCCCAACCCCGCAGGACACAGGATTGATCTATTCAGTTCGGTTGTCTAACAGGGGAGTTGAGCACCATGAGCAGCAGCGCACGCAGCATCACCCGCGAGGTCGGGTCCACGTACCGGGTCGAGGCGGGGTCGTTGGTGATCGGGACGAACGTCCGCACCGACACCCACCCCAAGGCCAAGGAGTTCGCCGCCTCGATCAAGGCCCGTGGGGTGTTGGAGCCGGTCACGGTGTGGGCCGAGGACGACGGGACGCTGGTGGTCTACCGGGGGCAGCGGCGCACCCTCGCGGCGGTGAAGGTCGGCACCCCCGACGGGTTGGTCCCGGTCCACGTCGTGGCCAAGCCCGCTGATGCGGACCGGATCACCGACCAGCTGATCGAGAACGTGCACCGGGCCGCGATGCACGCCAGCGAGGAGCGGGACGCCATCGAGCAGCTGGCCCTGCTCGGGGTCAGCGCCGCGCAGATCGCCAAGCGCACCGCGCTCCCCCGCCCCAACATTGACGCCGCCCTGGTCGTCGCCGCCAACGAGGGTGCCCGCGCCCGGATGGACGAAGGCGCACTCACGTTGGAGCAGGCGGCGATCTTCGCGGAGTTCGATCACGACCCCCGCGCCGTGGAGCAGCTGGAGCAGGCCCTGTCCTGGGGTCGCAGCCTGGAGCACACCGCCCAGCGGTTGCGGGACGACGCCACCGAAGCCGCCGTGCTGGCCGGGGAGGCCGACCGGCTCCGCGAGGAGGGCGTGCCGGTGCTCGACCCCTCAGAGGTCCCCAGCGGGATGTACGGGCTGCGGTTGGACAACCTCGTCACCGACGCCGGGGAGGAGGTCGAGCGGGAGACGTGGGCGAGCATCCCCGGCGCTGCGGTCGTGCTGTCCACCGAGTTCGCCTACGACGACGAGGACGCCGACGACGAGGGCGACGACGAGGGCGACGACGAGGGCGAGCAGGAGGGCGCCGAGCCGCGAACGGTGATCGTGCAGACGTGGATCTGCCTCGACCCTGCCGCCGCTGGTCTGCGCCCCCGCTGGGGTGCCCACTCCCCCACCACCACCACCGCCGCCCCCAGCGAAGCGCAGGCGCAGGCGTCGGCCGACGCCAAGGCCGAGGAGCGGCGCACGGTGCTGGCCAACAACAAGGCGTGGCGCTCAGCCCAGGTGGTTCGCCGGGAGTGGCTGGCCGGGTTCATCACCCGCAGGTGCGTTCCGGTCGGGGCGGAGGCGCTGATCTGTGAGGCGGTCCTGACCGGCGCGCACAGCCTCGACAAGGCGATGGGCGAGCGGCACCCGCTGCTGCGGACCCTGCTCGGCCAAGGCGAAGAACCCGCCAACGCCGCAGGCTCCGGCACCTGCGCCCGCCTCGCCGCGACCGCGAGCACCCCCAAGGCCGCGACGATCCGCACCCTCGCCGCCGTCCTCGCCGCGTGGGAGGCCAGCACCGACGTGCACACCTGGCGCAACCCCACCGCGTGGGACGCCCGGGTGCTCGCAGCGATGACCGGGTGGGGCTACCAGCCCAGCGAGGTCGAGCAGCTCCTCACCCCCACCACCGACGCGGACGCCGACGCCGGTATCGACACAGACGCGACGGACGCGGCCTGACCGTCCCCACCACTTCCGGCCGGGGAGCCGACCACCTCCCCGGTTCCCCGGCCGGAACCCCGCCAACCACCGACCAGCAGTCACGACCGAAGGAGCACACCGAGCATGAGCCACGAGATTGAGACCCACGGCGACGACGCAGCAGCGATCTTCGCCCGCACCGACCCCTGGCACCGCCTGGGCACCACCGTCGCCGGGGACGCCTTCACCGCCCAGGACGCGATGACCATCGGCCACCTCGGCGGGTGGGACGTGCGCAAGGTCCCCCTCACCGCCGCCGACATCACCGAAGACAGCGTCACCACGGTGGAGGTGCCGGGATACGCCACCGTCCACACCAACCCGTTCACCGGCGAGCCCGAAGCGCTCGGGGTCGTCGGGTCCACGTATCGCCCGCTGCAGAACGAGGAGCACGCCGAGTTCCTCAACCACCTCTGCGACGCCTCCGGGGCGATCTTCGACACCGCTGGGTCGCTGCGCGGGGGCCGGCAGGTGTTCGTCACCATGCGCCTCCCCGACGGCATCCTCGTCGGGGGGGTCGATCGGGTCGAGTTGTCCATCGCCGCCCTGAACAGCCACGACGGCAACAGCGCGTTCCGCCTGCTGGTGACCCCGGTGCGGGTGGTCTGCGCGAACACCCAGGCCGCCGCGCTGGCCGGGTTCGTGTCCTGCATCACCATCCGGCACACCAGCGGCGCGACAGCTGCCGTGGCCGCCGCCCGGGACGCCCTGGGGTTGACGTTCGCCTACGCCGATGCCTTCGCCGCCCAGGCCGAGCAGCTGGTCAACACCACCATGACCGACGGCGCGTTCCACGACCTGATCCGCGCCACCTACCGAGCCCCCGGGGACGACGCCACGGCTCGGGTGAAGAAGGCCGCACAGGCCCGGTGGGCGACGCTGGCCGCGTTGTTCCACGACGCTCCCACCCAAGCAGGCGTGCGCGGCACCGCGTGGGCCGGGTACCAGGCGGTGGTGGAGTACGTCGACCACTACGCCCCCGTCAGGGCGAGCAGCGCCGCTGACGCCGTCACAGCTCGGGCGCTGCGGGTGCTCACCAGTGAGGACCCGACCCGCACCAAGGAGGCGGCGTGGGCGACCCTGACCGGGGCCACGTCATGACCACGACGCCCGCGCCCGTCTGCGCGCTGCGCCCGCCCCGCCTCGGGGTCGTGCTGGACGAGCCCGGTTATGGGGTGGTGCTGGTGGACCACCGGGGACGAGACGTGATCCTCAGCGACCTCGGGGGGACCCTCGACGTCGGGCTGCACCACTCGCTGGCCCTGACCCCCGCCCTGGCGCGGGATCTCGCCGCCGCGTTGACCCGGTTCGCGGACCACCACGACCCACCCCACCAACGCCCACTGAAACCGACCGGCTGAACCAGCCGAACAGGTCAACAGGTCCCGGCGCGTGACGCAGACACCGCGCCGGGACCTGCCACGCCCGCCACAGCACCATCTTCACTACAGCGTCTCCGTCACCACAGGGGCAGCTGCTCTCCGAACAGCGCGAGGAGTCGTTCGCGGTCGGCGGCGACCAGCGCCGGGTCGGTACGTGCCATGTCCCGCAGCTCCCTGGCACGGCGGCGCGCCCCGCGCGGGTCACCGAGCGGTGAGCCGGAGCGTTCCTTACGGATCGCCCACTCCCGCCGGTTCTCCACGTAGGAGGAGGCGACGACGTGATCGGGGTCGGGTCGCTGACACAGCGGGTTGTCGCAGCGGTGCCCCAGCACCTCCACCCCGGCGAGGGCCTCGACGCCGTGGGCGAGGGCGAACGCGAACCGGTGCGCGATGACCACCTGACCCGGCTGGACCCAAAAGCGCCCGTGACCTCGCCCTGAGATGGCCCCACACCACCACCAACATGGAGACCCGGGCACGGCGGTGATCTTCGCGGTGTACCGGGCCAGCACCCCGTGATCCTGAACCGCCACGGCGAGACGCTGAAGGCCGGCCGCCCCGAGCGCCCTACCCACCGCCGTCCTGCTCGTCGTCGGGATTGGTGTTGGTGGTGCTGCTGTCGGTGGTGGTGCTCGAGGTGGTGGGCCGGGTGCTCTTCGCGAGGCGGCGCAGGCGGGTGACATCGCGCGGGGTGACGCAGTCCCCGCACCAGTCCGCTGCTTCGGCCCAGGTCGCGCCTTCGTCTTC
The DNA here is from genome assembly GCA_038258215.1 of Actinomycetales bacterium. Classification (GTDB taxonomy): domain Bacteria; phylum Actinomycetota; class Actinomycetes; order Actinomycetales; family Dermatophilaceae; genus Fodinibacter. The sequence goes on from JBBSQC010000005.1 coordinate 134,284, forward strand.
GACCATCTGGGTGAGCGCGTCGGCTGCGCGTTGCTCGTACATCGCGATCGCTGCGTCGCGTTCGCGCATCGCGGTGGTGACCCACACCCCCAACCGGCTCAGGCGCTTCTCCCGCTCCACCCTCCCCGCTCGGAGCCGCGCCTGCGATTCCAGCGCCTCCCGCCGTGCCGTCTGCCTGGCGCTCTGCTTCCCCACTGTGGTGCTCATGACCGTGATCCTTCCCGCCGCCGGTGACTGTCCTCTCTTCTACAAGCCGGCGAGGCCGCCTTACCGGACACCAATCACGAAACTTTCTCAGATTCATTTCCCAGCCCCCGCCACCCGGACCCCTCGACCCACGACAAGACCGCGGATCCGACCGCCGATTCCAGCGCCGCCGACGTCAGATCCGCGACAGCGTCGACCGCTCGACACCGTGACCCGTGACCGCCGCCCCCTCGACCGCAACGTCCCCCCTCCAAACGACGCGATGTCGTGGCCTACACACCTCTTGCATCCGCGGTAATAGATTTCGCAACGAGCGTCCGGTAAGGCCGCCGCGGCGGCTTATCGATACGTGACGATGTCGATCCACACGCTGACCGCGGGGTCGGGGTATGACTACCTGACCCGGCAGGTCGCGGCGAACGACCGCACCGAGGGCGGCTACACCGGGTTGGCGTCGTACTACACCGACAAGGGCGAGACCCCCGGGG
>JBBSQC010000006.1:0-128480 GCA_038258215.1 Actinomycetales bacterium
CGGCGGTGTGGGCGGCATCCGACAAGGTGGTGCTGTCGGTGCGCATGTAGGTGATGTAGCCGTTCTCGTAGAGCCGCTGCGCGACCCGCATCGCGTTGCGGCTGTTGAGCCGCAGCTTGCGGGAGGCCTCCTGTTGCAGGGTGCTCGTCGTGAACGGGGCGCTCGGGCGCCGGGTGTAGGGCTTCTCGGAGACCTCGGTGACGGTGACGTCAGCAGCACGCAGGGCGGCCGCGATGCCGGTGGCCGCGCTCTCGTCGAGCTGGGTCGCCTTGGCGTTGGTCAGGGTGCCGTCATCGGCGAAGTCGCGGCCGGTGGCGACGCGCTGCCCGTCGACCCCGGTGAGCCGCGCGGTGAACACGTTGGCCTCGGTGTCGGGGGTGACGTCGGCGTCGACGTCCCAGTAGCTGGCCATGCGGAACGCCATCCGCTCGCGCTCCCGCTCGACGACCAGGCGGGTGGCGACGGACTGCACGCGCCCGGCGGACAGCCCGGCCTTGACCTTGCGCCAGAGCACCGGGCTGACCTCGTAGCCGTAGAGGCGGTCGAGGATGCGGCGGGTCTCCTGCGCGTCGACGAGACGGGTGTCGACCTCTCGCGTCTGCGAGGCGGCCCGCTGGATCGCCTCCTTGGTGATCTCGTGGAAGACCATCCGCTTTACCGGCACCTTGGGCTCGAGGGTCTCGAGCAGGTGCCAGGCGATGGCCTCGCCCTCGCGGTCCTCATCAGTGGCGAGGTAGAGCTCGTCGGCGTTCTTCAGGAGGGCCTTCAGCTCGCGGACCTTCTTCTTCTTGTCCGCGTCGACGATGTAGACCGGGTCGAAGTCGTCCTCGATGTTGATGCCGAACTTGCCGAACGGGCCCTTCTTCATCTCCGGGGGCATCTCGCTCGGTGTGGGGATGTCGCGGATGTGGCCGACGGAGGCCTCGACGTCCCAGTCCGCGCCGAGGTAACCGGCGATCGTCCGGGCCTTGGCCGGGGACTCGACGATGACGAGCTTGCGTCCTGTGCTCACTGGCTGTACCTGTCCGTTCCGTCGGCCACGTGCAGCGGATTCGTCGCTGCTCCGACGTGGAGACGCCCCGACCGTAGCGCCCGGAGCCGAAGATCGCCCAACGGGGCCCGCCGCGCCGGTCGGGGCCTCTCCAGGTTCTACTTGACCTCCCGGGTCAGGACGCGCCAGGAACCGGCAGCCAGCGGCACCCCGACCCACAGGAGGGCGGACGTCGCCAGGTGCGCCCAGTCCGAGCCCTGCATCGTCCCCGCCAGCAGCGGCTCGGTCACCAGGCTGAGGTCCAGCCAGTCCGCTGCCCCTTCGAGCGCGGAGATCAGGCTCACCGCGATGGACCACACCGTCGGGAGCACCAGGGAGGCGACGATCGCCAGCGGGGTGTTGAGGAACAGGAAGCCGAAGCCGAGACCCTGGAGCACGTAGATCGTCAGGGCGAGCACGATCCCGAGCACCACCGACCAGCTGAGCGCCCAGTCGGCGGGGACGTCGAGCACCGCGATCCCCACGAGGTGACCGACGGCGGCGGCGAGGAACGCGGCCGCGACGAGGGCCAGCCCCAGCACCACCGCGGCCACGACCTTGGCGGTGATGACCCGCCCCCGGTGCGGCTCGAGGGTGAAGGTCACGAGCCCGGTGCGCTGGGACCACTCCGAGGTGGCCGTCATGATGCCCATGATGGGCAGCAGCAGCACCAGCGGGAAGGTGGTCAGCCCGGACAACGACTCGAAGGTCGCCTCGCCGGTCTCGCCCCAGATGAGGATCACCGCCACGACGAGGGCGCAGAGCGCGGCGATGCCGATGAGCAGCCAGCGCCCCGCTCGGGTGTCGACCATCTTGCGCAGCTCCACATGGACCAGCCGCCCCATGGCGACCCCGGGTCGTCCGCTGAGGGTGGGGACCTGGATGCCGGCGTCCGGCGCCGGTCGAGGTGTGGTGCTGGTGGTCGTCGTGGTGCTCATGCCGCTGCTCCTTCTCGGTCGCTCTGCTGGGTGTTCTCCCGGTGGTCGTCCCGGGCATCGGTCGCCGTGAGCTGCAGGAAGAGCTCCTCGAGACCTTCGGACCCGTGTCCACCGAGCTCGGTGAGCACGATCCGGGCCTCCATAGCGATCCGGCCGACGGCTTCGGGGTCGGCCTTGACCTCGAGCCCGTCCGGCAGGACGGTCACCTCCAGGCCGGCATCCGTCACCAACCGCGCGAGCGCGGCGTCGTCGGTGGACCTGACCCGGGTGCCGCCGGTCGCGAGGAGCTCGGCGATCGAGCCCTGCGCGACGATGCGCCCGCGACCGATCATGACGATCTCGTCGGCGATGACCTGGACCTCGTGCAACAGGTGTGAGGAGAGCAGCACGGTGCCGCCCCGGTTCGCGAAGTCCCGCATCAGGGAGCGCATCCAGTGGATGCCCTGCGGGTCCAGACCGTTGGCCGGCTCGTCGAGGATCAGCACCTCGGGGTCACCGAGCAGGGCGCTGGCCAGGCCGAGGCGCTGGCGCATCCCGAGGGAGTAGGTGCGCACCCGCCGGGCGGCCTCGTCGTCGGTGAGGCCGACGAGGGCGAGGGCCTCCTCGATCCGGGAGCGCGGCACCCCGATCTCGATCGCGGCCAACCGCAGGGTCTCGCGCCCGGTCCGACCGGGGTGCTGAGCCGATGCGTCGAGCATCACCCCGACCAGCCGCCCCGGGTCGGGCAGGTCGCGGTAGGCCCGCCCCAGGACCGTGCTGCGCCCCCTCGTCGGGGGCGTCAGGCCGGTCATCATGCGCATGGCCGTCGACTTGCCGGCACCGTTGGGGCCGAGGAACCCGGTGACCGAGCCCGCCCGGACGTCGAAGGAGATGTCGTCGACGGCCGTGAAGCCGCCATAGCGTTTGGTGAGGTTCTCCACTGTGATCATGGGTCGATCCTCCCGAGCCGCGGCCTTGGCGCGGATCGACCTCGGGTATCCGCGACCCCATACCTTGGTCCATGCCCCGCGGCACCACCCGATACCAGGGGCGGAGGCGGCCCGCCACGCACCCTCCTAGAGTCGTGGGCGTGACCGATGTCGTGACGGGTGCCGACCACCCCGCGCCGCCCCCACCGCTGACGCTGTGGGCAAACGCGTGGCGGCTCGTGCTCGTGCTGACGATCAGCCTGGGCGCGTGGCTGGCGACCGTGGGGCCCCTGATCGACACCCCGGCCGGTGACGACGAGCGGCTCGTGGTCTGGTTCCTCGTCGCGGACCCCTTGATCGGCATCGCCTGCCTGGTTCTCGTGGCCTTCCGCCGGAGGATGCCGGTCACGGTCGCGGCGGTGACCGCCGCGTGCTCTGCGGTGTCGACCGTCGCGAGCGGGCCGGCGACCCTGGCGCTCTGCTCGGTCGCGGCCCGCCGACGTGTCCGCGAGCTGTCGGTCGTCGGGCCGCTGACCTTCGTCGCCGCGCTCGTCTACGAGAGGGTGATCCCGCAGCAGGACCCCCTGCCCTTCTGGGGCGTGCTGATCATGGCGGCCCTCTTCGTAGCCGTCGTCGTGGCCGTCGGCGTCTCCATCGGGTCACGCCGGGAGCTGATGGCCTCGCTGCGCGAGCGCGCCGAGACGAACGAGCGGGCCCAGCAGGCCCGGATCGCCAGTGCGCGAGCGGCGGAGCGGACGCGCATCGCCCGCGAGATGCACGACGTGCTGGCCCACCGGATCTCCCTGGTGTCGATGCACGCCGGCGCGCTGACCTTCCGCGACGACCTGCCTCGCGAGGAGCAGGTCGCGGTCGCGCGCACCATCCAGGACAACGCCCACCTCGCCCTCCAGGACCTGCGCGACGTCCTGGGAGTGCTCCGAGACACCGACGGAGACCCGGGAAGCTCGCCGGAGCGGCCCCAGCCCGGACTCGGCGACGTCTCTGCGCTGGTCGACGAGGCTGCCGAGGCCGGGGTCCACGTCGTCGCGAGTGACCTCACCGAGGGCACCGTCCCCGCGACCACCGGTCGCACGGCATACCGGATCGTGCAGGAGGGGCTGACCAACGCCCGCAAGCACGCGCCGGGTGCACGGGTCACGGTGTCCATCGAGGGCTGCGCCGGTCAGGGGCTGGACGTGCGCGTGGTCAACCCCGCCGCCGTCGGTCGGGTGGCCGCGCCGTTGCCCACCTCGGGCCTGGGCCTGCTGGGCCTGACCGAGCGCGTCGAGCTCGTCGGCGGGACGCTGACCCACGGCTGGGACCGAGGGGCCTTCGTCGTCCACGCGTGGCTACCGTGGAGCCCATGACTCCTGCGACGGCCCCGATCCGGGTGGTCGTCGTCGACGACGACCCCCTCGTGCGGGCCGGACTGGGCATGATCCTCGGGGGCGACCCGGGCCTCGAGGTGGTCGGCGAGGCCGGTGACGGCGAGGAGGCGTTGCAGGTCGTGCCGCGGTGCCGCCCGCACGTCGTGCTCATGGACATCCGGATGCCGGTCCGCGACGGTCTCAGCGCCGCCACGGAGCTGCTCGCCGGGCCGAACCCGCCCCGCATCATCGTGCTGACGACGTTCGACACCGACGACATGGTGCTGCGCGCGCTGCGGATCGGGGCCGACGGCTTCCTGCTCAAGGACACCCCGCCGGCCCGGCTGGTCGAGGCGGTCCGCACCGTGGCCGCGGGCGAGCCGATGCTCTCCCCCAGCGTCACCGCGACCCTGATCGCCGCCGTGTCCGGGCGGTCCGGTGGGTCGAGCGGTGCCGCCGCCGAGCGCGCCCGGGTCGCTCGCCGAGCGCTCGGCGACCTCACCGAGCGCGAGCACGAGGTCGCCCTCGCGGTCGGGCGCGGCCTGACCAACGCCGAGATCGGCGCCACGCTCTATCTCAGCGTCCCCACCGTCAAGGCCCACATCGGCCGGATCCTCACCAAGGTCGGTGCCGACAACCGCACCCAGGTTGCGATCCTCGTGCACGACGCCTCCCTCTCCTGATCCCCGGTCCCACCCGTCGAGTGAACAGAACACGCCGTATCGGCTCGTCCTGACGCGGCGTGTTCTGTTCGCTCGACCGCGCCGCGGGGGGGATCACAGGCCCAGGGCAGCCTCCAGCGCTGAGCGCATGACGGCGCGGTCGGGGTCGACGCCGGTCCAGTGCTGGATCGCCAGAGCACCCTGCCCGACGAGCATGCCGAGCCCGTCGAGTGTCGTCGCACCACGCGACTGCGCGGCCCGGAGCAGCGCGGTCCGTGGCGGCGAGACCACGACATCGGCCACCACCAGACCCTCGCGCAGGCTGTCGAGGTCGACCGGGGGCATCGCCTCACCGTCACCGAAGCCGATCGACGTCGCCTGCACCAGGACTCCAGCTGACTCCGGCACGGCATACGGCCCGTTCCACACCCGGTGCTCGGCCGGCACCCCGGTGCCCGCGGTCACGGCCGCGGCCAGCTCGGCGGCGGCCCCTTCGAGACGGGCGACGACCGTCAGGGACGAGGCTCCGGCCAGGGCCGATTCCACGGCGACCGCCCGGGCCGCGCCACCGGCCCCGAGGACGACCACGTGGATGCCGGTCGGGTCGGCCACGGTGCGCAGCGAGTCGACGAAACCCTGGCCATCGGTGTTGTGGCCCACGAGCGCCCCCTCGGTCACCACCACCGTGTTGACCGCTCCGATGACCGCTGCGGAGTCGGCCAGTCGGTCGAGGTGTTCGATGACGGAGACCTTGTGCGGCAGTGAGCAGTTGAACCCTGCCCACCCCATCGCGCGGGCGCCTGCGACCGCGTCGCGCAGGCCACTGGGGCCGATGTCGCAGTTGAGGTAGCGGGCGTCGAGGCCGTGGTGGCGGTAGGCCGCCTCGACCATCACCACGGTCGGGTTGGCGGCCGCTGGGGTCGAGAAGGACCCGGTGTGGATCCCCATGAAGTGGCGAGAGGTCGGATCGGGCGAGGCGCTCTCTGGGCTCATCCCCTCAGCAGACCACAGGTTGCTCCACCGAGCACGGGAAGGAAGGCAGGCCCCGCGTCGTTCCGACCCATGACAACCCTCCCGAGGAGACCCCATGACCGAAGCGGCGCCGTCCCGCCAGCCCGTGCTCTACCTCAGCCACGGCGCGCCGCCGCTGGCCGACGACACCACGTGGACCGCGGAGCTCGCCGCGTGGTCGGACGACCTGGCCTCGCCGTCGTCCGTGCTCATCGTCTCGGCGCACTGGGAGCAGGCCCCGATCTCGGTGTCGGCCACCACCGGGGACGTCCCGCTCACCTACGACTTCTGGGGCTTCCCGCAGCGCTACTACGACGTGACGTATGCCGCGCCGGGAGCCCCCGAGCTCGCCCGCGCCATCGCCGGGCTGCTGGACGGCGCAGGCGAGACCCTCCACCAGGATGCCGCGCGCGGCCTCGACCACGGCGCCTACGTGCCGCTGAAGGAGATGTTCCCGGACGCCGACGTCCCGGTGCTCCAGATGTCGATGCCGACCCTCGACCCGCACCGGCTGTTCTCCCTCGGCCAGCGGCTCGCGCCGCTGCGCGACGAGGGCGTGCTCGTCATCGGCTCGGGGTTCACCACGCACAACCTCGGCTGGTTCGACCCCGGCGCACCGTCGGACGCACCACCTCCCACGGCATCCGCAGAGTTCGACCACTGGGCCGCGGAGACCCTCGCCGCCGGTGACGTCGATGCCGTGCTCGACTTCCTCGCCCAGGCCCCCGCCGCCAGGGAGGCCCACCCGCGCACCGAGCACTGGGCGCCTCTCTACGTCGCGCTCGGGGCGGCCTCGGTGGCCGGCATCGACGCGCGCAGCGTCATCGACGGCTTTTGGTTCGGGCTGAGCAAGCGGTCCTGGCAGTTCGCCTGACGCCGGGCCGACCGGGCCGGCCGGACTGGCGTCGGCGCTTCAGAGCGAGCGGACGAGGTCGGCCGCCACCACCAGCTCGGGGCCGAGCACGTGGTCCTGACGGACGTCGGGCAGGGCGGCATCCGCGCGGTCGAAGAGGGCGCGGCAGGCGGTGGTGATCCTGCGCTCGGGGAGCATCCGCAGGCACCGCACCGCCGCGAGCAGCTCACAGGCGAGCACGTCGGGAATCAGGTCGAGCAGGGCGTGGGTGCTCCAGGCCGACTGCGTGGAGTGGCTCGCGTGCTCCTCCAGCCCGAGCGAGACGAGGGTCCGGCTGGAGGTGACCGGCCCGGCCAGCCCGCGGGCGCGGGCGAGCACGTCGGCGGCGACGTACTCCGTCACCATCAGCCCCGAGCTGCCGATCGGCCCGGCGGCCAGGAACGGCGCCAGACCCGTCAGCTGGGGGTCGAAGAGCGAGCCGAGCCGCGCGGTCGACAGGGTCAGCACGGGGACCGCGGCGGCGCGGACGGCGTCGAGGGTCACTGCGAGGCGCTGGGTGAGGAACTGTCCGTGGTGGAGGACGACGCCGTCGACGGCCAGCGGGTTCTCGGCCGCGGCGCCGATCTCCGAGGTCAGGGCGAGCTCGGCGCGGCCCAGGGTCTCCTCGATGCTGGCGTGCACCTGCGGCAACGCCCGCAGACCGAAGGGGTCCTGCACCCGTGAGGAGGCATCGCCCCCATCCAGCATCGCGCGCATCCGGGCTGCCACCCCAGCCGCGTGGGGGTCGTCCTTGCCGGCGTGGACCCGCGGGTCGTAGGCCTCGACCGACCCGCGGAGCGCGAGGTGGGACAGGGCCGCGACCTGCTCCGCCGCACGGGCCAGCCGGGCCAGCCCGGACACGGCGACGGAGCCGACGGCCACGGTCAACGCGTTGCTGCTCATGAACGGCAGGGCGTCGCTGTCCGAGATCGTCACCGGCTCGATCCCACCGCGACGCCAGGGCAGCTCACCGGCCAGGGTCAGCCCGAGCTGGGCCAACACGGTGAGGTCGCCGGTGCCCACCCCGCCGTACGACGCCAGGGTGGGCACGGCGCCCACGTCGAGCGCCCGCGCCAGGCCAACGACCAGGTCGGGCCCGGCGCCCGAGCCGCCTCGCAGCAGCTGGTGCAGCCGGACCAGCATCGTGGCGCGGGCGAGGCCGTCGTCGAGGACCGGTCCGATCCCGCCGGCGTGGCTGCGCCACAGCCGCAGGGCGTGGCTGTCACGGTGGGCCGGCTCCCCGACCTCCACCGCCGCGACCGGCTCCTCGACGGTGAGGTGGCGCAGGGCGCCGACCCCGGTGGTGAGGCCGTAGACGCTGCCCTTCTCACGCGCCGACTCCAGGTCGCGCTGCGCCCGGCGCACCGGCTCGAGGTCCGCGTCGCTCAGGACCACCGAGACGGTGCGCTCGCCGGCGGCATACGCCGCCACGTCGTCGGGCCGCAGGCCCGTCTCGGCGACCCGACGCACTCCCGGGGGTTGTCCACTCACGATGCGAACCCTAGGGGTCGCCGGTGCGGGTCCCACTGCGGCGGCGGGCTACTTCCCGAAGCCGGCGGTGAGCCCGGAGAGGAGCTGACGTCGGCCGATCGCGTAGAAGATGAGGATCGGGAGCGTGGTGAGCACGACCGACGCGAGCACCGCCGGGACGTTGACCCCGTACTGCCCCTGGAAGCTCCACAGGGCCAGCGGCAGGGTCCGCTTCTCCGGGCTCTGGGTGAGGATCAGCGGGAGGAGGAAGTTGTTCCAGGTGAGCAGGCCGTTGTAGATCGTCACCGTCACGAGGGCCGGGCGGGTCAGCGGGAAGGCGAGACGCCACATCGTCGTCCACTCGCTGGCGCCGTCGAGGCGCATCGACTCGAACAGCTCGCGAGGCACGTCGCGGATGAAGTTCGAGAGCACGAGCACCGACAGCGGGATCGCGAAGGCGATGCTGGGCAGGATCATCCCGCCGAGGGTGTCGTACATCCGCATCCGGATGATGATGAGGTAGACGGGGATGATGACCGCCTGGAGAGGGATCGCGAGCCCCATGAGGAACACCGAGTTGGTGAGCCGCAGGAAGACCGAGTCGCCGCCGCGGACGATCGCGTAGGAGGCCATGAACGAGATCAGGACCGCAGGCACGACCGCGCCGGCGGTGACGACCACGCTGTTGAGGAAGTAGCGGGCGAAGTCGCTCTCTATGACGAGGCGGTAGGAGTCCAGCGAGAACTCGCTGGGCGGGAGCATCGGGTTGCTCGCGAAGAAGTTCGCCTGCGTCTTGAAGCTGCTGATGACGATCCAGTAGATCGGCACCATGACGATCAGCACCCAGATCCAGCCGGCGAGGCCGCCGAGCCAGTTGAGCCGCAGCAGCCGGCCCAGGGCCACCGAGTGCGACGACGCGCGCGAGGGCTCCGGCGACGGTTGCTGAGTGGTCGACGCGGGGTCGTGGGTCACCTGGGACACCGGGTCACATCCCCTCGAGCTGGCTGGCCGACTGATCGCGGCCACCGAGCCGCCGCAGCAGCTGCGCGATGGCGAGACCGCTGAAGACGATGATCACGGCGATGGCGCTGGCCGGGCCCATCTGGTTGCCGAGGAAACCCGTCTGGTACATCTCGAGAGCGAGCACCCGGGTCGCGTCACCCGGTCCACCCGCCGTCAGCACGAAGATGAGGTCGAAGAAGGTCAGCGAGCCGACGACCATCAGCGTCGACGACGTGATGATCGTGTACTTCAGCTGCGGCAGGGTGAGGGAGAAGAACTGCCGCACCCTGCCCGCGCCGTCGATCTCCGCCGCCTCGTAGAGGGAGCGCGGGATCTGCCGGATGGCACCTTGGTAGATGAGCGCGTGGAACGGGATGAACTGCCACGACACGATGAAGATGACGACAGCGACCGCGAGCCTGCCCTCGCCGAGCCAGTTCTGGGCGAGGAAGTCCAGGCCGAGCCCGGCTCCGAGACCGAAGTTCGGGTCGAGCAGCGCCTTCCAGGTGATGGCGATGGCCGCGGAGGACAGGAGGAGGGGGATGACGTACAGCACCGCGAGCAGCGCCCGGTAGCGCTGGTGCCCGGCCAGGAAAGCCCCCAGCAGGATGCAGGCGGGGGTCTGGATGAGCCAGGAGAGCGCCATGATCTCGAACGTGACCCACAGCGAGTGGAGGAGGCCGGGGTCCCCCAGGACCTGACGCCAGCCGGAGAGCCCACCGGGGGTGATCGCGCCGATGCCGTTCCAGTTCGCGAAGGAGAGCCCGAGGACGCCGAGCAGCGGGACGACCCCGAAGACGGTGAAGACGATCAGCGCGGGTAGGACGAGCCACCACAGCGGCCCACTCCGCCCGCTGCGGCCGGAGCGCGCAGCAGGCCGAGCGGGCCGTGCGGTCGGTGGCGCGAGCGTCACGTGCCGATGACGGCGTTGAGGTTGGAGGCGAACTGCTCCGGGCTGATCGACATCTGGAAGAGCTTGGCGATGTTGTCGAGCAGCACCTCGGCCTGGGTGGGGGGCAGAGCCTGGTCCCACGACTGCGCGAAGCTCTTGGCGTTCGCGGCGATGTCGTACTGGAACTTCAGCCAGTCGGCGTCCTCACCACTGCCGATGAGCGAGTCGGAGCCTTGGACGACGGGGATGTTGCCCGAGCCGATCCACGCCTTCTGGATCTCGTCGGTGAACTGGCTCTCGGCGAGGAACTTCTTGGCGGCCTCCTTCTCGGCGTCGCTGGCCTTGGACGAGATCGAGAGGTACTGCGCCGGGTTGCCGACCGAGTTGCTGGGGTCGCCGTTGCCGCCGTCCACCGGTGGGAAGTTCATGTAGCCAAGGTGTCCGCCGGTGACGAAGTCCCCGCCGTCGCTCTTCATGCCGCCGTAGGTCCACGCGCCGTGGACCATCATCGCGGCCTTGCCCGTGTAGAGGAGGGCCTGGTCGGCGTTGGAGTCGGCGGTGATCGAGCTGAAACCCTTGATGAAGCCGTTCATCGAGATGAGCTTCTGCATCTCCGTGAGGGCCTGGATGGATGCCGGGTTGCTCCAGGCGTCCTTCTCGCCGTCGAAGACGGCCTGGAAGACCTCGGGGCCGCCGATCCGGTCGTAGAGGAACTCGAGCCACATCATGTTCGTCCAGCGAGACTGCCCGCCGAGCGAGAACGGTGCGATCCCGGCGTCGTTGAACTTCGGGACGAGGTCGAGGATGTCGCCCCACGACTGCGGGGGCTCGGCTCCGACCTTCTCGAACGACTTCTTGTTGTAGTAGAAGACGATCGGCGTCACGGTCTCGCACGGCAGGGCGTAGACCTTGTCATCCACAGTGGCCGCGCCGAAGGCGCCGGGAAAGATCTTGTTCTTGAGCTCGCTGTTGTCGGCGAAGAAGCTGGTGAGGTCCTCGACCTGGTCGGCGTCGACCCAGCTCTTGAGCCCGCCGCCGCCCCAGCCCCACAGGACCGTCGGGCCCTGTCCGGCGCCGAGGGCCGTCTTGATCTTCTGCTTGTACGCGTCGTTCTGGAAGAGCGTGATCTCGACGGGGCTGTCGGGGTTCGCCGTGGTGAACGAGGCGGCGGCCTGCTTGCGGATGTCCTCCTGCGGCTGACCGCTCAAGGTCCAGAAGCTGATGCCCGCGCCAGAGCCCCCGGAGCTCCCGCCCGAGCTGGTGGCCCCTGGTTGGGCATCGCTGCAGGCGGCCAGGCCGCCGAGGAGCGGGAGGCCCGCCGCCAGGGTGAGGAAGGTGCGCCGTGTCGTCTGTGAGGGCGGCTGGGTCTGTGGATCCACACTGATCTCCCGCAGTAGTCAGCCGGCGGAAGCCGCCGACAGGTGCCGATGGACGTGGCGGGCGGCGAGTGCCGTCCTCCGAAATCAGGCCGAAACTTTGCTGATCTTTCGACCGCGATTCGGTCAACGTAGATCCCTCAGGCTCCGGTGTCAACGGTTGCTGGGGATGATACGAGATCGTGACCTGAGGACCTGAGAGTGCCACCAGGAGAGCGCAACCGCTCCTCACCGGTCACCCTCCGGATGGGTCGTGGCGCGGCTGGGTCCCGACCGCTACCATGAGCCGGCACGCATCGAAAGTTTCGGAACGGAGCTCCATCAATGACGTCCCCTCCAGCCCGTGCGACCTCTGATCCCCCCAGTGGCGATGAACCGAGCCCCGCCGGCGAGGGGGCTTGGCGCGATGTGGACCGATCGGTCGACGAGCGCGTGGACGCACTCCTCGCCGCCATGACCCTGCGGGAGAAGGTCGCCCAGCTCGGCAGCCGCTGGGTCGGCAACGACATGAGTGCCGGCGAGGCGGGGCCGGCCGACGACAGCACCGGCGCCGAGGCCGGGGCCAACGCCGACGAGGCCGGGGCCGACGAGGCGGAGACCTTCATCGTCGCGCCGCTGCAGGACGTCTTCGCCGCGGCGGCGAGCGTGACCCTCGAGGACGCCAGCGAGCACGGCCTCGGTCAGCTGACCCGCGTCTACGGCAGCGTGCCGCTGACCGCTGCCGAGGGGGCGGAGGAGGTCGTTCGTCAGCACGGCACGGTGCTCGAGGGCAGTCGGCTCGGCGTGCCCGCACTCGTCCACGAGGAGTGCCTCACCGGCTTCACAACCTATGGGGCCACCGTCTACCCGGCGGCCATCGCGTGGGCGGCCACCTTCGACCCGGGCCTCGTCGAGGAGATGGCCGAGGCCATCGGGCGGGACATGGCGGCGCTCGGGGTGCACCAGGGGCTCTCACCGGTGCTCGACGTCGTCCGCGACTACCGCTGGGGACGGGTCGAGGAGACGATGGGTGAGGACCCCTACGTCGTCGGCCAGCTCGGCGCGGCCTACGTGCGCGGACTCCAGTCCGCGGGGGTCCTCGCGACCCTCAAGCACTTCGCCGGGTACTCGGCCTCGCGGGCCGCCCGCAACCACGGGCCGGTCTCGATGGGCCGGCGCGAGCTGCTCGACGTCATCCTCCCGCCGTTCGAGACTGCCGTCAGAGAGGGTGGCGCGCATTCGGTCATGCAGGCCTACAGCGACGTCGACGGCGTGCCCTCCGGCGCGGACCCGTGGCTGCTCACCCAGGTGCTCCGGGATGAGTGGGGCTTCCTCGGCACGGTCGTCTCCGACTACTGGGGCGTCCCGTTCCTGGCCTCGATGCACCGGCTCGCCCCCGACACCGAGGGCGCTGGGGTGGCCGCGCTTACGGCGGGGGTCGACGTCGAGCTCCCGGACACCTCGGGCTTCGGCCAGCACCTGGTGGGCCTCGTCGAGCAGGGCCTCCTCGACGAGGCCCTCGTCGACCGCGCCGCCCGCCGGCACCTGCGCCACAAGGTGGAGCTCGGCCTGCTCGACCCGGACTGGACCCCGGAGGGGTCGGTCGCCGGGGCCGCCGCCGTGGACCTCGACTCGCCGGCCAACCGCGACCTCGCGCGCCGCATCGCCGAGCGCTCCGTCGTGCTGCTCGACCCGGGGACGGCACTGCCGCTCGTCGGCGACGTCGGCGACGTCGGCGCTCCGGCCCGGGTCGCCGTCGTCGGCCCGTGCGCCGATGATCCCCGCACCCTCATGGGCTGCTACGCCTTCCCCAACCACGTGCTCCCCCGCTACCCCGACCGAGGTCTCGGCATCGAGGTGCCGACGATGCTCGAGGCGATGCGGGACGAGCTTTCCGACTCTCACGTCTCCCACGCCCAGGGCTGTGGCGTCACGGGCGAGGACGACTCCGGCATCCCCGCCGCAGCCGAGCTGGCCGCTGGCGCCGACCTCGTCGTCGCCTTCGTCGGCGACCGGGCCGGCCTCTTCGGGATCGGCAGCTCGGGAGAGGGATGCGACGCGGAGGACCTCCGACTCCCAGGGCGTCAGGCCGACCTGCTCGACGCCCTGTTCGCCACGGGGACACCGGTCGTCCTGGTCGTGGTCTCCGGGCGGCCCTACGCGCTCGGCGACTGGGCCGACCGCGCCGCCGGCCTCGTGCAGGCCTTCATGCCCGGAGAGGAGGGCGGATCCGCCGTCGCCGGGGTGCTCTCCGGCCGGATCCAGCCGAGCGGCCACCTGCCGGTCCAGGTGCCTCGGATCCCGGGTGGCGGGCCGGGAACCTACCTCCAGCCGCCGCTCGGCTCCATCGAGAGCAACGGCATCAGCAGCCTCGACCCCACCCCGCTGTTCCCGTTCGGCCACGGCCGGAGCTACACGACCTTCGAGCTCGCCGACCTGCGCACCTCCACGAAGGACCTTCCGACCGACGGCGAGGTCACGGTCACGGTGCGGGTGAGCAATACCGGCGCCCGCGGGGGCGAGGAGGTCGTCCAGCTCTACCTTCACGACGTCGTCGCCTCCGTGGCGCGGCCGGTGCGCACGCTGACCGGGTTCGCCCGTGTCGCGCTCGAGCCCGGGGAGCACGCGGACGTCACGTTCCTCCTCCACGCCGACCGCACTGCGTTCACCGGGCCCGAGCTCACCCGCATCGTCGAGCCCGGTCTCCTCGAGGTGCTCGTCGGCACCTCGGCCGGGGACCTGCCGTGCCGGGCCGTGCTCGACCTCACTGGCCCGACCCGGGTCGTGGGTCCGGAGCGCCGGCTGAGCACCCCAGCGACCGTCCGGCGCATCCAGGACCCTGCTCCGAAGGGCCGCCCGTGATGGGCACCGAGCGGCCCACGTTGGCCACGGTGGCCGAGTCCGCGGGCGTCTCGGTCGCCACGGTCAGCAAGGTGCTCAACGGGCGCAAGGACGTCTCCCCCAGCACGCGCGAGAAGGTGCAGAGCCTGCTCGCCGAGCACGACTACACGGCCCTGCCCCGCCGGCGCCAGGAGGCTGGCCGCACCGTCGAGCTCGTCGTGGACCACCTGCTCTCCGGGTTCACCGGCTCGGTCGTCCAGGGCGTCATGAACGCCGCCGCGGAGCACGATGTCGCCGTGTATCTCAGCACGCGTGAGTCGGACGCCGTCAGGGAGCCCGAGACCCCTCAGGCCTGGGCGCGGCGGCTGGCCGGAAACGGCCGGATCGCCGTCATCGCGATCACGGGTGAGGTGAGCCGAGAACAGGTCGCGGCCCTCGAGGACCACTCGATGCCGGTCGTCCTCGTCGACCCGATCGACCCCCAGACCACGCACGCCCCGAGCATCGGCTCGACGAACTTCACCGGCGGGGTCACCGCCGGCCGCCACCTCCTCGCGCTGGGGCACCGGCGCATCGGCTACGTGGGCGGTGCGCTGCGAGCCGCGTGCAACGCGGCGCGGGTCGGGGGGCTGCGGGCCGCGATGGAGCACGAGGGCCTGACACTGGAGCCGGAGCTGGTCACGGCCGGCCGGGTCTTCGACTACGACACGGGGCTCCAGGGCGGGCTCCAGCTGCTCGACCGTCCCGACCCCCCGACGGCGCTCTTCTGCGGGTCCGACGAGGTCGCCCTCGGGGTGCTCGAGGCCGCCCGACAACATGGCCTGCGGGTGCCCCAGGACCTCTCGGTCATGGGGTTCGACGACGCGATGGCCGCGCCCACGAGCTCGCCCCCGCTCACGACGATCCGACAGCCGCTCAGCGAGATGGGCGCCCTGGCGGTGCGCACCGTGCTTCGGCTCCTCGACGGCGGCACGGTCGACTCACCACACGTCGCGCTGTCCACCCGTCTCGTCGTCCGGGCCTCGACCGCCGCCCCCTCGAGGTCCTGACCCGGCACACGTGCACCTCAGGGGAGCCGCTCCGGAGCAGGCAGTCGCTCTCGAGTCGCGCTGCTGGTCGATTCGGGTGATAGTGGTCCGACTACCCAAACTGTGGCGGCGGACAACGAGCGGGGGCCGTTGCCGCACAGTCGATGTGGAGATCAACGATGACGTTGCACCCTACTGCCCGACCCCGCCGCACAGTGGTGGCCCTCGCGGGCGCCGCCGCCCTCGTCGCCACCTTCGCCAGTGGCACGTCATCCGCGTCCGGTGACCCCGGCAGCAAGCTGAGGTCGGCGCTCCAGGCCGCACCGGACGTGTTGCGCACGCCCTTCGAGGCGAGCAACGGAGCCACCTGGACGACGGTCGACGAGTCCCAACGCTTCTGGAGGCAGCTCGACGCCAGCAGTGAGCGGGTCCGGGTGAGCACCATCGGGCGGACCACGGAGAAGCGCCCGATCCAGCTCGTCCAGGTCGGCGACCCGGCACCACGGTCGGTGGCCGAGGCCACGACGGGGTCGGTGCTGATGTACACCTGCTCGGTCCACGGCAACGAGAACTCGGGCCGTGAGGCGTGCATGCAGCTCGCGCGGGACATGGCCTCGACCACCGACCCTGCGTGGACCCGCCTCCTGCAGAGCACGACGATCCTCCTCGTCAACGCCAACCCCGATGGGTGGGCTGCCGACACCCGAGCCAACGCGCAGGGGCTGGACGTCAACCGTGACTACATGGCCCTGGAGTCCCCCGAGGGTCGCGCCATCGCCAAGGTGATTCGGGACTGGAAGCCCGACGTGCTCAACGACCTCCACGAATACGGCCCGAGCACCTACTACAAGACCGACCTGCTCCAGCTGTGGCCGCGCAACCGTCAGGCCGACGAGGAGATCCACGACCTGGCCAAGACCATGAGCGAGGACTACTCCGCGGCGCAGGTGAAGGCCGCGGGCTACACCTCCGGCGAGTACGGGCTCTACGTCAAGGACGGCGAGCCGTTCCGTCAGGTGGCCGGTGACGGCCAGGCTCGGATCCTGCGCAACTACGCCGGGGTGGAGCACGTCGTCGGCATGCTCAGCGAGACGGCCAACCGGCCGCTCAACGACGCCGAGGCCGCCGATCCCGCCCTGCTCAACCGGCGCCGGGTCGACGTCAACTACACCAGCGCCGTCGGCAGCGCTCAGATGGTGCTGGAGAACCGGGAGACCCTGCTTCGTGAGACGGCTGCTGCCGCGGAACGGGCGACGCAGAAGGGCGCCGAGCGCACGGGTGTCGTCTACTTCGGCGGCCAGGACAACCTCATCCCCCTCACCGGCGACCTGGTGGAGCCCGAGCCGATGTGCGGCTACCAGCTCACGAAGGAACAGCTCACCGACCTCGCGCCGAACCTGAGGATCCACGGTATCTCGTGGAAGCGGAACGCGGACGGCGCGTTGGTCACCATGGCGCAGGAGGACCAGCCGCTCATCCCGCTTCTCCTCGACGCCCGCTCGCAGTACCGGATCGCCGAGGCCACCCCGGTCGACGCCTGCTGACCGGCCTCGCCCGCCACGAGTGCGGAAGTGGTTGCGGGAGCAGCCACTTCCGCACTCGTCGCGTGGTGGCTCAGTCGGTGAGGTGCTCGCAGAGGAAGGCCTCGATGCGCGCCCACGCGTGGGCCGCGGACTCCGGCTCCGGGCCGACGTGCAGGGCGATCCTCGCCACCGGGCCCAGCCCCCAGAGGACGTTGTCGGCGTCATTGAGGAAGGAGTGCCCGGCCGCGGGATACTCCTTGACGTCGTGCGGGACCTGTCGCGCACGCAGCGCCGACTCCAGCTTGACCGCAGCGCCCCTCAGCGAGCGGTCCCTGCCCCCGTAGCTCGCCACGACGGGGCACGCGCCGTCGAGCGCCGCGGGGTCCGGGGGCAGCTCGCCGTAGTTGACCACGGAAGCATCCCACCCGTCACGCCCGGCGAGGATGAGCGCGAAGGCCCCACCCAGGCAGAAGCCGATGACGCCGACGGTGCCCGAGCACCGAGGGTCCGCCACCAGGTCCGACCGTGCGGCCTCGATGTCGTCGAACGCCGGGCCACTGCCCCGCTGCAACGCCAGGAACGTCGACCGCAGGCACGAGACCCTCCGCCCGCGGGTGAACAGGTCCGGAGCCAGCACGACGTGCCCCATCGCGGCCACCCGGTCCGCATGCCGGCGCATGACGTCGTCGAGTCCGAACGCCTCGTGCACCAGCACCATCCCCGGCCAGGGGCCCTCGCCCTCGGGAGCAGCACGGTATGCCGGGAGGTCGCGTACGGTCGTCATCCCGCCGTGCGGCGGGTGTCCCCTGTCGTCGGCGGACCCGGCGACCACCCTCAGTGGCTCTCGCGCTTGCGCCTTTTCGGCGCAGGCCTGGTCGGGTCGTCGTCCACGTGCGGTACCTCATCCGGGACCACGACCGGCTTCAGCCGCGACCACGCGAGGAAGGCGATGCCCACGACGAGGAGGGCCAGCCCGGCATACAGGTTGGCGTTGATCCCTCCGGTCTTGGCCTCCTCCGCGTCGGCGAACAGGCCCATCAGGGTGAGGATGACGCCGTAGATCGTGAGGAGCAGCCCGATGATGTTGCGGATGTCGAAGGCTCCCGCAGTCTTCTTCTCTGCCATGACGACTCCTGCTCAGATGAGGATGTTGAGGACGATGACCATGCCGAGGGCCAGCCCAGCCAGGGGCACCGTGCGGCGGTACCAGGGGTAGGACGCCTCGTTGGGGTCCGTGCGCGTCTCGACGGGTGTCTCGGAGTAGACCAGGCCGACGAGCTCCTCCACTGGCTTCGGCTCGGTGCGGTAGGTGACCGCCACCGAGACCAGGATGTCGACGACGAACGCGGTCGACGCCGCGACGAATGCCGCACCCTGGCCCGCAAGGGGGATGACCCCGATGCTCGCCGATCCGAAGGCGTCCTCGCTCAGACCCGCGACCGCCACGGCCGAGAGCGTGCCCGAGACCAGGCCGCTCCATCCAGCCGCGGGTGTCATCCGCTTCCAGAACATGCCCAGGATGAAGGTGGCGAACAGCGGTGCGTTGAAGAAGCCGAACAGCGTCTGCAGGTAGTTCATGATGTTCGAGAACGAGCTCGCGATGATCGCCGTGAAGATGGCGATGAACGTGGCCCCCACCGTGGCGAGCCGGCCGATCCGCAGGTAGTAGTCGTCGCTACGGTCCTTGCGGATGTAGCGCTCCCACAGGTCGTAGCTGAAGACCGTGTTGAAGGCGGAGATGTTGGCCGCCATCCCGGCCATGAACGCCGCGAGCAGACCGGTGAGGGCGAGCCCCAGGAGGCCGTTGGGCAGCACGTCGCGCATGAGGTAGAGCAGGGAGTCGTTGAAGGCGACCCCCTCCCCCGAAGCCCCTCCCGGTGGGCTGCCACCGTTCTTGAGGTCAATGATCTCGGGGACCAGCACGGCGGCGATCATGCCCGGGACGATGGTGATGAACGGGACGAACATCTTCGGGAAGGCACCGATGATCGGGGTCTTGCGGGCCGAGGAGATCGAGTCCGAGGCCATCGCCCGCTGCACCTCGACGAAGTTCGTCGTCCAGTAGCCGAAGGAGAGCACGAAGCCGAGGCCGAAGACGATGCCCACGACCGACCAGAACGGGCTGTCGAAACCGGTGAGCGCCGTGCCGGGCCAGGAGTTCAGCTGCTGCTCGGCCGTGGGGACCATGGCCTCGGGCGGCGCCGCCGCAGCGGCCTCGGTGATCTTCTCCTTCAGCCCTCCGACCCCACCGACCCGGTTGAGGCCGACGATCACGAGCGGGAGCAGCGACGCGACGATGACGAAGAACTGGAGCACCTCGTTGTAGATCGCCGCCGACAGCCCACCGAGGGTGATGTAGGAGAGCACGATCACCGCGGCGACGATCAGCGCGAGCCACAGCGGCCACCCGAGCAGCGCATGGACGATGGCGCCGAGCAGGTAGAGGTTGACGCCGGCGATGAGCAGCTGGGCGACGGCGAAGGAGATCGCGTTGACCAGGTGGGCCCGCTTGTCGAACCGGCGCAGCATGAACTCCGGGACCGAGCGCACCTTCGAGCCGTAGTAGAACGGCATCATCACGACACCGAGGAAGAGCATCGCCGGGATCGCCCCGACCCAGAAGTAGTGCACGGTCGAGATGCCGAACTGCGCGCCGTTTGCGGACATGCCCATGATCTCGACGGCACCGAGGTTGGCCGAGATGAAGGCGAGACCGGTCACCCACGCGGGGAGGGAGCGGCCCGAGAGGAAGAAGTCGAGGGAGTCCGACACCTGGCGTCTGGCCATCAGGCCGATGCCCATCACGAACGCGAAGTAGATGAGCAGGATGAGGTAGTCGACGGGGCTGGCGTCGATCAGCGTCTCCGCCCTCACCCCCGCCGGTATGCCGTGTGCCACCGACTCCGCGAGTCCCACCACTGTGACCACCACTCCTCATCGAGGGGCAGGCACCGGCATGGTGCCCTGCGGGCACGTTAGCGGAAGGCGCCCCCACTCACCCGCTGAGCTGTCCCACCACTTCTGGCGCGTCCCCCGGGCCGTCACCGGATCCGTCGCCGTCCGACAGCGCGCCCGCGAACTGGGCGGCATACAGGCGGGCGAAAGCACCACCGGCCTCGAGGAGCCCGGCGTGGGTGCCGCTCTCGACGATGCGTCCGTCCTCCATGACGAGGATGAGGTCCGCGTCGCGGATCGTGGAGAGCCGGTGGGCGATGACGAAGCTCGTGCGGTCCGAGCGCAGCGCGGACATGGCGTGCTGCACGAGGAGCTCGGTGCGGGTGTCGACCGAGGACGTCGCCTCGTCGAGGATGAGCAGCGAGGGGGCCGCGAGGAAGGCCCGCGCGATGGTGATGAGCTGGCGCTCCCCGGAGCTGATGTTGTCCGCCTCGGCGTTGAGGACGGTGTCGTAGCCGTCGGGCAGGGAGTGCACGAACCGGTCGACATAGGTCGCCTCGGCGGCCGCGAGGATCTCCTCCGCGGTCGCGCTGGGGCGGCCGTAGGCGATGTTGTCCCGGATGGTGCCGCCGAAGAGCCACGTGTCCTGGAGCACCATCCCGATCCGCGACCGGAGGTCGTGGCGGGTGAGGTCGGTGATGTCGACCCCGTCGAGGGTGATCCGGCCGGCGTCGAGCTCGTAGAAGCGGAGGATGAGGTTGACCAGCGTGGTCTTGCCGGCACCGGTCGGCCCGACGATGGCGACGGTCTGGCCCGGCTCGACGAGGAGGTCGAGGTCGGTGATGAGCGGGCTGTCCTCCCGGTAAGAGAAGGACACCCCCTCGAAGGCCACCCGGCCCCTGGGATCCTCGATCCGCACCGGCTGGTGGGTGTCGGGTTGCTGCTCCGGCTCGTCGAGCACCTCGAACACCCGCTCCGCGGAGGCGACCCCGCTCTGCACGAGGTTGGCCATCGACGCAACCTGGGTGAGCGGCTGGGTGAACTGGCGGGAGTACTGGATGAAGGCCTGCACGTCGCCCAGGCTCATCGAGCCCGTGGCCACCCGGACACCGCCGATGACGGCGATCACGACGTAGTTGAGGTTCCCGATGAACATCATCGTCGGCATGATGATGCCGCTGATGAACTGGGCCCGGAAGCTGGCGTGCTGGAGCGCGTCGTTGCGCACGGCGAACTCGCGGTCCTTCTCCTGCTGGCGGCCGAAGACCTTCACGAGCTCGTGCCCGGTGAAGGTCTCCTCGACCACTCCGTTGACCTCGCCGGTGCTCTTCCACTGCTGGACGAAGTGCTTCTGGGACCGCTTCCCGATGGCCGCGGTGACGAGCATCGTGACCGGGATCGTCACCAGGGCGATGATCGCCAGCATCGGCGAGATGTAGATCATCATCGAGACCATCGCGACGACGGTGAGCAGCGAGGTGAGCAGCTGGCTCAGGGTCTGCTGGAGGCTCTGCGCGACGTTGTCGATGTCGTTGGTGACGCGGCTGAGCAGCTCGCCGCGTGGCTGCCCGTCGAAGTAGGGAAGGGGAAGGCGGGTGAGCTTGTCCTCGACGTCGCGGCGGAGGCGGAAGATGGTCCGGTTGACGACGCCGGTGAGCACGCGGCCCTGCATGAGCTGGAGCACGGCCGCCACGACGTAGAGCGCCAGGACGAACACCAGGACCCGCCCCAGCGCGCCGAAGTCGATGCCCTGGCCGGGGACGACGTGGTCCATGGCCGAGAGCATGTCGGCGATGCGGTCCTCACCCTGGGCGCGCAGCCCCTCGACCGCCTGCTCCTGGGTTGCACCGGCGGGGATCTGCTGCCCGAACACCCCGGCGAAGATCAGGTCGGTGGCCGAGCCGAGGATCTTGGGCCCGATGGCGTTGAGGAGCACGCTGCCGACACCGAGCACGAGGACGCCCCAGACGAGCATCCGCTCGGGGCGCAGGAGGCCGAGCACACGCTTGGCGGACGGCACGAAGTCCTGGGACTTCTCGGCCGGCATCCCGATCTGGGCGTGCGGCGGGCCGCCGCGGCGCACGGACCCAGGGCCCCGCCGCTGCTCGGCGGCCTTCTCCTCCGCGGTCTTCAGCTGCTCGCTCATGCCGCCTCCTCCATGGCCTGCTGGCTCTGCACGATCTCGAGGTAGGTGGGGCAGGTCTCGAGGAGCTCCTCGTGGGTTCCGGTGCCGACGACGGCGCCGTCGTCGAGCACGACGATGCGGTCGGCCCCGACGATGCTGGAGATCCGCTGCGCGACCACGATGACCACGGCATCCCGGGTCACCGGTCGCAGCGCGGCCCTCAGCCGGGCGTCGGTGGCGACGTCGAGCGCCGAGAACGCGTCGTCGAAGAGGTAGACGTCGGCACCGCGCACCAGGGCCCGGGCGATCGCGAGACGCTGGCGCTGGCCACCCGAGACGTTGGTGCCCCCCTGGGCGATCGGCGCTTCGAGGCCACCGGGCATGGCGCGCACGAAGTCCTCGGCCTGGGCCACCCGCAGGGCGTCCCAGAGCTCCTCGTCGGTGGCCCGCTCGTCGCCGAACCGCAGGTTGGACGCGACCGTGCCGGTGAAGAGGTACGGCTTCTGGGGGACGAGGCCGAACCGGGACCACAGGTCCTGGAGGGCGGCATCGCGGATGTCGACCCCGCCGAGGAGCACCTGCCCCGAGGTGACGTCGTGCAGCCTGGGGATGAGGCCGACCAGCGTGGTCTTCCCGGCGCCGGTGGAGCCGACGACGGCCGTGGTGGTGCCGGGCTCGGCGAGCATCGACACCTCGCGCAGCACCGGCACCTCGGCACCGGGGTAGGCGAAGGTGACCCCGCGCAGCTCGACGGCCGTGCGACCGGAGGGGATGGCCACGGGCTCGCTCGGCGGGTGCACCGAGGAGTCGGTGTCCAGGACCTCCTGGATGCGCCCCGCGGACACCGAGGCACGCGGGATCATCATCGACATGAAGGTCGCCATCATCACGGACATGAGGATCTGGATGAGGTAGGCCATGAATGCCGTGAGCGCCCCGATCTGCGTCGTCCCGTTCTCCACGCGCTGGGCACCGAACCAGAGCACCGCCACCGTCGAGGCATTGAAGATCACCATGACGATGGGGAAGGCCAGGGCCATCAGGCGACCCACCGCGAGAGCGGTGCCGGTGTAGGTCCGGTTGGCCTCTGCGAACCGCTCGCGCTCGACGTCCTCGCGGACGAAGGCGCGCACGACGCGGATGCCGGTGATCTGCTCGCGCAGGATCCGGTTGACCGAGTCGACGGCCTTCTGCATCGCCTGGAAGTGCGGGATCATCCGGGCGATCACCGCACCTACCGCGATGGCGAGCGCCGGCACGGCGATGGCCACCAGCCAGGAGAGCCCGATGTCCTCGCGCAGCGCCATGAAGATGCCGCCGACCATCATGATCGGGGCGGACACCATGATGGCGAGGAACATGTAGACGACCTGCTGCACCTGGGTGACGTCGTTGGTGCTGCGCGAGATGAGGGTCGGGGCCCCGAACCTGGAGAGCTCCTGGGCCGAGAAGTCGCCCACCCGGCGGAAGACGCTGGCGCGCAGGTCGCGCCCCATCGACGACGCCGACAGGGCGCCGATCCGGGTGGCGGAGATCGTCGCGACGATCTGGACGAGGGACAC
This sequence comes from Actinomycetales bacterium, assembly GCA_038258215.1. Classification (GTDB taxonomy): domain Bacteria; phylum Actinomycetota; class Actinomycetes; order Actinomycetales; family Dermatophilaceae; genus Fodinibacter. The sequence goes on from JBBSQC010000006.1 coordinate 23,502, forward strand.
GGCGAGCATCGCGGCCCCGGCCCTCATGATGAACCCGGTGTCACCGACCGCGACGCCCTCGTCGATGATCCGCCCGTTGAGGCTCGGGAGGTAGAGCGACGCCAGGGTGCCCACGAGCTGTAGCGCGAGGAGCACCGCGAGCAGCCCGGAATACGGTCGCAGGTGGGTTCGGACGAGGCGGTAGAGCATCAGCGGGCCTTTCTGGTGCCGTCGAGGACGACCGAGACGATCCGGTCGGGTGTCAGCGACCGGCCCGGGAAGAACGGGTGGACGCTGGAGAGCGTGAGGTGGGCGAGGATCGCGACGACGTCGTCGACCGGCATCCGGAGGAGGTCGGCGTCCGCGCCGATGAGGTCTGCGAAGGCGGCAGCGACCTCGGGGTCCGAGCTGGGCCCGCGGTGCGGGCGCCCGGAGCGCGGACGCCCGCGGTGGCTGGGGATGATGCCCGCGGCGCGGAACGAGGACATCACGTCGATGAGCCGACCCACATGGGCCTGCATCACCGAGACGGCCTCGACCAGCCGCGCGTCGAGGGGGCTGTCGGGGTCGATGGCGCGCAGCCGCTTGACGGCATCCGTGGTATCGAACACCGATGCAGCGCAGGCCTGCACGAGCTCGTCCTTGCTGCCGAAGGCTCGAAAGACCGTGCCTTCGGCGATACCGGCCGCCTCGGCCACCTGTCGGGTGGTGATGGATGCCCCGTGCTCGCGCAGGAGGGGGATCGTCACCTCGACGAGCGAGGCACGACGGTCGTCGGGGCTCAGGGCGGGGGCGCGAGGTGTCACCCAGCGATGATAAGTGAGTGAGCACTCACTCACAAGTTCTTTTTCTCAGCGGGTGAGGAGTCCGTCCTTGGCGGCATCGCGCACGAGCGCGACCACCTCGCGCTCGACGTCCTCGGAGGGGAGGTCGAGGATCCCCGCGATGGCCGCTGCGGCCGCCCCCGCCGTGAGCTCCCCGTCGCACACCGACACCAGGGCCGAGGTCACCGTGGACAGGGTGAGGTGGCGTCGCAGCCCACCACCCTGCCGGAGCACGATGACACTCGGGTCGCTGGCGCCCGGCAGGGCGTGGCGCTCCTCGTGGACGTCGGCCGCACAGGTCCAGGCCTCCGCGAGCACGTCGGCGTCACTCGCGTCGGCCAACCAGGTGCGGGCGTCGACACCGGCCAGCACCGCGTGCCCCATGGGGGACTCCACGGGCCACGGCACATCCATGAGGTCGACGAAGGGGGGCCGGTCGGTCCTGGGCCGCTGCAGGGTGATCACCCCGAACCCGATCGACGCGACGTCACGGGTCTCGAAGTCCTCGAGCCACGCGGCATACATCGTGTTGAAGTCCGCCGTGCCCGGGTGGTGCCCGCCGTCGCGGGCCCACGTCTCGGCATACTGCGCGGGGTCCTGCACCTCGCGCTGGACCACCCAGGCGTCGAGCCCGGTGCCGTCGAGCCACTCCGTGACACGCTCGGTCCAGGTCGCACCGACGCGGACCTCCCAGTTGCCGAGGAACTGGGCGAGCCCCCCCGGCTCCAGGTGCTCACCCACGGCGCGCACGAGGTCGTGGACGATCGCGTCGCCCGCCGCACCGCCGTCGCGGTACTCGAAGCGCGGCACCGCGCCCGAGCGGGGGGTGATGACGAACGGAGGGTTGCTCACGACCAGGCCGAAGCGCTCCCCGGCGACCGGCTCGAGCATCGACCCGGCCCTGATCTCCCACTCCGCGTCGTCCAGTGCGGCGTTGAACCGGGCGTAGGCCAGGGCTCGCTCGGACAGGTCCGTGACGACCACCTCGTCCGCGTGGCCGTCCAGGTGCAGCGCCTGGACCCCGCAGCCGGTGCCGAGGTCCAGGGCCCGGTCGACGTGCGGCCTGGGGGTCCACGACGCCAGGGTGGTCGATGCCCCGCCGATGCCGAGCACGTGGTCCTCGCGCATCGGTTGGCCGGTGGCCAGCTCCCGGAGGTCGGAGGCCACCCACCAGTCGGCGCCGTCCGCGGCATACGGCCGGAGGTCGCAGAGCGCGACGACCCCGTCACCCTCGGGTGCGAGGAGCCCGAGCTCGACGGCCCCGGCGACCCCCAGGGTGGGCAGGGCTGTCGCGGCCTCGGACGCGTCGACCGGGTCGCCCAGGGTGAAGAGCCGCACGAGCACGGCGCAGGGCTCCGTCGACCGGCTCGTGACGCGCTGGGCGGGGAGCGGCTGCTCGCGGTCGAGGGCGGCGGCCGCCAAGGGGCCGAGCAGGGCGGTCACCCCTCCGACGGTGAACTTCGAGGAGACCAGGTCGCCGCGGAGCAGGGTGAGGAGGTCCGGGTCGGCGCGGGGCGGGTGGGTGCTCATCGAGGTCGAGCGTATGCCGTGTCGCCCCAGTTCGCCCTCCACCCCCCGGTGTCCGCCGCGCCCCTCCCCGGTTTCGCCGCGTCCATCCCCGGTTTCGACACCATGGTGCTCAAACCCTGGCACGGCTGCCAAACCTCGACGCCATTCCCCGGTTTCGACACCATGGTGCCCAAACCCTGGCTGGGCGGCCAAACCTCGACGCCATTCCCCGGTTTCGACACCATCGTGCCCAAACCCTGGCTGGGCGGCCATCAGCCGACGCAGGGGTCACATCCACCGAACCAGGTGTTGCGCCGCTCGGGTCGCAGACCGTGGGGCATGAGGATCGCCTGGAGACGCCGGACGTCCTTGGCGTCGCGCCAGGTCCATCTCGCCACACCGAGACCGAGCCGACGCAGTCGGTCCTCCCGGATCTTCTCCGCCCAGAGCACACGACCGGCCTCGTCCGCCGGCAGCCCCTCGGGCAGGCTGTACTTGACCCTCCCGTCGAACTCCCCCACAACCCCCTCCCAGCCGAAGTCGACGTCCCCGATGTGCCCGTCGGCATCCACGAACGAGACCTGGAGGTCGGGCCTGGGCATGTTGAGCACGAACAGCTGCGTCCGCGAGAGGCTCTCCCCCGCGGACATGCTGCGGGCATCGGCGAGGTCGACGACCAGCACGGCACGAGGTCGGCCCGGGGTCCTGGGCGGGACGGCAGCCACCTCCGCGGCCAGATCGCCGGCCGCGCACAGGCCGTGCCGGAGCACATGGTCCGCAGCCGCGACGCCGTGGGCCAGCGATGCCGTGCGCGCGAGGTCGACGACGGTCCGCGCCGGCGAGGTCACCCTGAGCCCGTCCACCTCGCGGGTCCGGTCCTCCGGCCCGACGTGCTTGATGACCAGCCGCGAGGAGCGCACTCGCTCGTCCGACACCAGCGCATCGGCCCTGGAGGGCCATGGGTCGATCGCGGGGAGCCCCCAGATCGCCGCAGCGGACGCGTGCGAGAACAGCGGCGGGCTCTCCTCGTCGCAGCGCATCGCCGTCGCATGAACGAATGCCGCGTGTCGCGCGCCCGGGGTCAGGGGGTCCCAGTCGGTACGGCGCATCCAGATGCCGTGCCTCACCCGCACGAGGTCCGGTGGTCCGGGCACCACGCCTGACCGAACGAGCGTCCCGGCTCGCACGAGGAGCGACGGGTCGAATCGGGGTGGAGGCGCGGGTCCGAGCATCCACCCACCGTGGCACGTGCGGGAGCCCCCCGCGGAGTTCTCCACAGGGCGCGGTGAGCGGCATCCGGCCTCTCCACGCGACCCCGTGCGCCGGGTTTGGCCACCATGGTGCTCAAACCCTGGGAAGGCGGCCAAAACTCGACGCCATCCCCCGGTTTGGCCACCATGGTGTTCAAACCGGGGGGCGGCGCAGGGGGCCAATCTCGACCGCGGCGCTGCGAGGACCCACGCACCGACGAGGGCCGGGTCCCTCACAGAACCCGGCCCTCGTCGATGCTGCGCTGGGGTCAGCCGATCTCGACCGGCTCCCCCTTCTGCACGGGCGCGTCATCGGGGTCGATGTCGCCGCCGATCGCCAGGTCCTTGCTCTTGGAGTAGGTGACCGCTGCGATGAGGATGACCAGGGAGACACCGGCGATGCCGTAGCGGATCGGCGCCGAGGAGTCCGCACCGATCGAGAGGGTGACGATGGCCGGGGCGATCAGCACTGCCACCAGGTTCATGACCTTGAGCAGGGGGTTGATCGCCGGGCCCGCGGTGTCCTTGAACGGGTCCCCGACGGTGTCGCCGATGATGACGGCCTCGTGCGCGGAGCTGCCCTTGCCACCGTGGTGGCCGTCCTCGACGATCTTCTTCGCGTTGTCCCACGCCCCACCGGAGTTGGCGAGGAAGACGGCCATCAGGGCACCGGAGCCGATCGCGCCACCGAGGAACCCGGCCAGCGGCCCGATGCCGAGGCCGAAACCGACCACGACGGGCATGAGGGCGGCAAGGAGGCCCGGGGTGGCGAGCTCGCGGAGGGAGTCGCGGGTGCAGATGTCGACGACCTTGCCGTACTCCGGCTTGGTCGTGCCCTCCATGATTCCGGGGATGTCGCGGAACTGGCGCCGCACCTCGAACACGATCGCGCCCGCCGCACGGGTCACGGCGTTGATGGCCAGGCCGGAGAAGAGGAAGACGACCGCCGCACCGAGGATCACGCCGACGAGGGTGTTCGGTGCCGTGATCAGCCCGAACGCGTTGTTGAGGAAGTCGGTGCCCTCCTGCTCCGAGATCCCCCCGGCGTCGAGCTCTCGCACAGCGGACTGCCACGCGTCGGTGTAGGACCCGAACAGCGCCGTCGCCGCGAGGACCGCGGTGGCGATCGCGATGCCCTTGGTGATGGCCTTGGTGGTGTTGCCCACGGCGTCGAGGTCGGTGAGGATCTGGGCTCCCTCCTCGTCGATGTCGCCGGACATCTCGGCGATGCCCTGCGCGTTGTCCGAGACCGGGCCGAAGGTGTCCATCGCCACGATGACGCCCACCGTGGTCAGCAGGCCGGTGCCTGCGAGGGCCACGAGGAACAGCGCCAGGGCCGTGGACCCGCTGCCGAGGAGGAAGGTGAGGTAGACGGCGCCGGCGATGATTCCCGCCGTGAAGACGGCCGACTCCAGCCCCACGCCGATGCCCGAGAGCACGACGGTGGCCGGGCCGGTGAGGGAGGTGCGGGCGACGTCCATCGTCGGGCGCTTGTCGGTGCCGGTGTAGTGGCCGGTCAGCCAGAGGATGACGCCGGCGAGCACGATGCCGATGATCACCGCGAGCAGAGCCGCCAGGCGCGGGTCGCCGGTGAGCGCGTTGATCTCATCGTTGGCCGAGCCGAGGTCGGCATAGGTCGAGGGGAGGTAGGTGTAGGCGGCGACGGCCGAGAGCACGGCCGAGACGGCGGCGGCGATGTAGAAGCCGCGGTTGATCGCCTTGAGGGCGTTCTCACCCGGTCGGGCCTTGGTGATGAAGACGCCGAGCAGCGCGGTGACGGCGCCGATGGCGGGGATGATGAGCGGGAAGACCAGGCCGTACTCACCGAAGGCGACCGACCCGAGGATCAGGGCGGCGACCAGCGTCACGGCATACGACTCGAAGAGGTCGGCCGCCATGCCGGCACAGTCACCGACGTTGTCTCCGACGTTGTCCGCGATCGTCGCGGCGTTGCGAGGGTCGTCCTCGGGGATGCCGGCCTCGACCTTGCCGACGAGGTCGGCACCGACGTCTGCGGCCTTGGTGAAGATGCCACCTCCGACACGCATGAACATGGCGAGGAGAGCGGCACCGAAGCCGAAGCCCTCGAGCACCTTCGGGGCGTCGCCCTTGTAGAGGAGCACCACGACCGAGGCACCCAGGAGGCCCAGGCCCACCGTCGCCATGCCCACGGCCCCACCGGTGCGGAAGGCGATCCGGATGCCCTTGTCGCGGTCACCGTCACGCGCCGAGGACGCCACGCGCATGTTGGCCTTGGTGGCCAGGTTCATGCCGAGGTAGCCGATGGAGGCCGAGAAGAGGGCGCCGACGACGAAGAACCCCGAGCGGCCCCAGCGCACCCCCTCGGTGGCGGCCGGAAGGAGGAGCAGCAGGCCGAAGACGAGCACGACGAAGATCGCGAGGGTCTTGAACTGGCGCGCGAGGTAGGCGGCGGCGCCCTCCTGCACTGCGGCGCCGATCTCCTGCATCTTTTCGGTGCCGGGGTCGGCCGCGAGCACCTGGCCCCGGAACACGACGCCCATCACCAGCGCCACGACCGCGATGACCGCGACCACGATGACCAGCGTGAGGTTCGTCCCAGAGAGACCCAGGGCAGAGCCCGACTCCGCGGTGGCAAGCGCGAGCGGTGGCATTCCATCCTCCTTGACAGTGATTTCGTCCCCGGGCGTGATCACACCTCAGGCAGGGACGCCCGGGCGCACCTTACCCGGCGCGGGCCGGTCGGCGAGAGTCGGGTCGGACGTGACTCGGGTCACGGCGATGACCCGAGTCCCTCTCAGGCTGCGACGGCGTCGGCCACGTTGGGGTGGATGCCGAAGACCTTGTCCAGGCCGGTGATGCGGAAGACGCGGAGCACGCGGTCGTTGGAGCAGACGATCCGCAGCCACCCGGAGTGGTTGCGGACGAGCTTGAGGCGGCCCACGAGCACGCCCAGACCCGTGGAGTCGAGGAAGCCCACCCCGTTGAGGTCGAGCACGATCCTCGTGTGCCCTGCCGTGATCTCGTCATCGAGGGCCGCACGGAGCTGCGCCGCCGTATGGACGTCGACCTCCCCGGTGACCGTGACGACGCGGACGTCGTCCTGTTGCGACGTGATGACGGACAGCTCCACCGAGATGACTCCTTTGAATCCTGCAGGTCAAGGGCCCGACGAGTGCTGTCGGCTCCAAGGCTTACCGTAACGGGCGTGTCCAGTCCCGCACAGCAGCTAGCCCTCCTGACGGGTGCTTCGGGCGGCTCGCGCCTGCTCCATGTCGAGCACCTTCCGGCCCGTGCGGCCCAGCTGGCGCAGTGGCCCGACACGGTCGCGCCCGCCGTCCTCGCAGCGCTGCTCGCCGGCGGGCTGGAGCGGCCCTGGGCCCACCAGCGCGCCGCCCTCGACCTGCTCGACTCCGGCGCCCACGTCGTCCTCGCGACGGGGACCGCCTCGGGCAAGAGCCTGGGCTACCTCGTGCCGGTGCTCGGGGCGGCGACCGAGGACGCCGGGGCATTCGGCACGCGGGGCGCCACCTCGCTCTACCTTGCCCCGACCAAGGCGTTGGCCGCCGACCAGCTCTCGCGCATCGAGTCCCTTGCCGTTCCTGGAGCGAGAGCGGCCACCTACGACGGGGACACCCCTCCCGACGAGCGCCGCTGGGTGCGCGAGCACGCCAACATCGTCCTCAGCAACCCCGACCTGCTGCACCACTCGCTGCTGCCGGGGCACCAGCGATGGAGCAGGTTCCTCCGGTCGCTGCGCTACGTCGTGGTCGACGAGTGCCATGTCTACCGCGGTGTCTTCGGCTCCCACGTCTGCGCGGTGCTGCGCCGCCTGCGCCGGGTTGCCGCACGCTACGGCGCCGAGCCGACCTTCGTGCTGGCTTCAGCCACCGTGAGCGACCCGGCGGCGCACGCCTCGGCCCTGATCGGGATGCCGGTGTCCGCGGTCACCCACGACGGCTCACCCCGCGGCGGCATGACCTTCGCCCTGTGGGAGCCCGAGACCACCCCGGAGGGCTCGCGGCGGTCCGCCACCACCGAGGGTGCCGAGATCCTCGCCACGCTCGTGGCCGACGGGGTGCAGACGGTGGCGTTCGCTCGCAGCCGGGCCGGAGCCGAGTCGTTGGCGGCCGGTGCCCGTCGTCGTCTGGAGGCGGTCGACCCCTCGCTCGTGGAGACGGTCGCGGCCTACCGAGGCGGCTACCTCCCCCAGGACCGGCGCGTCCTCGAGCGCGGGCTTCGAGAAGGGACGGTGCGCGGCCTGGCCGCGACCAACGCCCTGGAGCTGGGCATCGATGTCAGCGGGCTCGACGCCGTGGTGATGGCCGGATGGCCGGGTCGGCGGGCCAGCCTCTGGCAGCAGGCGGGCCGGGCCGGGCGTTCGGGGGCGGAGTCCCTCGCAGTGCTCGTGGCCGCCGACGACCCGCTGGACACCTACCTCGTGCGCCACCCCGAGGCGATCTTCGGCACTCCGGTCGAGTCCACCGTGGTGGACCCCGCGAACGCCCACGTGCTCGCGCCCCACCTCGCCGCCGCTGCTGCCGAGCTGCCACTGACCGGGGCCGACCTCGACCTGTTCGGGCCCACCGCCGGTCGACTGCTCGAGGTGCTCGTCGAGGGCGGCATCCTCCGGCGCCGGCCCGCGGGATGGTTCTGGGCACGCGAGGACCGCCCCACCGACCACCTCTCGCTGCGGGGGGCCAGCGAGGTGGTGGCGGTGGTCGAGACCCGCACCGGGCGGGTGCTCGGAACCGTGGACGAGGCCGCCTCGCACGTGCAGGTGCACACGGGCGCGGTTCACATGCACCAGGGCGACACCTGGGTCGTCCTCGACCTCGACCTCGACGCCCGCATCGCGCACGCCGTGCGAGGCGACCCGGGGTGGTCCACCCACGCCCAGTCGGTGAGTCGCTTCGACATCCTCTCCACGGACCGCATGGTGCGGCGGGCCCGTGCCGATGTCTCCTTCGGCAGCGTCAGGGTCACCTCGCAGGTCACCGGGTTCCTCCGGCGCCTGCCGTCCGGGGAGGTCCTGGGCACTCACCCCCTGGACCTGCCGGAGCGCGCGCTCAACACCAAGGCTGTCTGGTGGACGATGTCGCCCGACGTGATCGAGGCCGCAGGGGTCGCGGCCGACGCACTGCCGGGGGCACTGCACGCGGCGGAACACGCGGCGATCGGCATGCTCCCCATCGTCGCGACCTCCGACCGGTGGGACGTCGGTGGTGTCTCCACGGCTCTGCACCCCGACACCGAGCTGCCGACGATCATGGTGTTCGACGGCTACCCCGGTGGGGCCGGCTTCGCCGAGCGCGCACACGCCGCGTTCGAGGCCTGGGCGCGGGCCACCCGCGACGCGGTGCTCGGCTGCCCCTGTGCCACCGGGTGCCCCGGATGCATCCAGTCGCCCAAGTGCGGCAACGGAAACGAGCCCCTGGACAAGGCCGGCGCGATCACCGTGCTCGAGCTCGCCCTGGCCTCGCGATGAACCACCGGTGGGTGGCAAAGCCGCCGGCCCACGGTGACGGCTCGCTGAGCGGCATCGTCGCTGGTCAGCGGGTAGGGTCGCCGTCATGATCGTGCTGGGTGTCGTCCTCGTCCTGGTGGCGGCAGCGGTCGGGGTCGGCCTCATCGGCGCCCTGGCGCAGATCACCCCGTCGGTCGAGCTGGACGTGCCGGGCGGCACGCTGAGCCTGCCCCCGGTGGCCGTTCTGGTCACGGGTATGGTCCTCGTCGCGGTGTTCTGGCTGGGCTGGGTGCTGCTGCGGAGCGGAGTGCGTCGAAACCGCCGGCAGCGGGCCGAGGCCAAGGAGGTCGCACGCGCCGCCGAGGTGAAGCGCGTCGAGGACGAGAAGCGCACGAAGGAGGAGTTCGCGGCCCGCGAGCGCCAGCTCGTGGAGGAGCGCCGGCGCCACGAGGAGGACCGGGCGTCACTGCTCAAGGAGGCCGACGAGCGGGCCGCCACCGTTGCCGACCGCTCGGCTGCGTCCACCGGGTCGGAACGAGGCCACGCGAGCGGCGAGGCATCGACGTCGACGGCCGCGCCCCGGTCGACGGGGACCACTGACCGCGGTGACCCGCCGGTCTGACCGGTCACGACATCACCCCTCCCCTGGCTCTCGCGGACACGGTGGCGGGCAACAGACCGTTGGCCGTCAGGGGACCGCGACTGCGCACCGGCACCTCGACCCCCACGAGCACTGATCCGTCCGCCAGGACCGTGCACGTCGTGACCCGCGCCCCGTTCAAGGACGCGACCCGCCCGGCGATCCGACAGTCGGGCGGCGCGCCGCCCAGGGCCGGTGCGACCGAGGCCAGCGCCGCGAGATCGGCGGCCGAGCGAGCGCGGTGCAGGTCGGCGACGACTTCGGTGAGCACCAGAACCACCGCCAGCGCGAGGGCGAGGACCGCGCAGCAGGCGACGACGAGCACCGTGCCCGCCCCTCGTTCGCGGCAACTCCTCGGCCCCGAGGAGGGTACCGATGGTGACCCCACACCCGCTCGACGCGCGGTCACGGGAGGGCCTCGATCACGGCCGTCGCGGTGGCCGTGGGCCCGTTGCGGATGCCGAGTCGCGCCAGCGCCGCCGGAACCGGTGCCGAGACCCGCACGCTGACGAGGTCACCGGAGTAGCCCGTGCTGACGACGGCACCACTCGGAGCCGCTGCGCGCACCCGCTCGGCGGTGGTGGCTGCCGGCTCGGCACGGGCGAGAAGCCGGGCCCCCGTGCGCGCAGCATCGACGCAGCGCACCTGGGCGATCCCGAGGTCGACGGCCGCGAGTGCGACGGCCAGGACGACCACGAGGGTCGGGATGGCCACCGCCACCTCGGCGGTGACCATCCCTCCCTCTGCTCGGCGCCCCGTGCTCACCCCCCGGCGCCGAGAGCCGACACGATGATGCCGCTCAGGGCGCTCTTCACCGGGCCCGAACGGACCACCGCGAGCAGGACCGCAGCGAACGCCACCGCCGCGACCGTGCCGACGGCGTACTCGGCCGTCGTCATCCCTGCCTCGCCCAGCCGGCGGAACCGCTGCATACCCCGACGCCACCCGAAACCTCGTCGTCGCCCAGCCATCTCAACCCCCTTGTCCGGCACGACCGTCGCGCCGTCAGGCCACTGTGTCGCGGATCGCGCGGGCCGGGGAGAGCCAACCCCGACCTGTGGATGACGCCGCCGGACCGCCTCTCCTGTGGACGCCTCGTTGGGGGCGGTGGACGTCGGCACCCCCGGCCTGGGAGGCGCACGACGGCCGGCCCCTCACTCCGAGAGGCCGCCGACGAGGAGCAGCACGATCGGGGCGACGGTCGTCGCGACGAAGCCAGGGAGGAAGCACAGCCCGAGCGGGAGCACCAGGAGCACGCCGGACCGCTGGACGGCCTTCTCGACGCGCCGGATCTCTTCCTCCCGCATCCGTCGAGCCGCCTCGGCGAGCAGGCCGGCGGGAGCGGCCCCCGAACGGTGCGACGCGTGCCACGCGGCCGCCGCTGGAGCCCACCCCGAACCCACCCGCGCCCACGCCTGGTCCGGGTCCTCACCCCACCGATGAGCGGCAGCGACGATCGCCAGCTCTCGACCCGCGGGGGTGTCGTCGACGCGCGCCACCGCCTCGAGGGATTCCACCGCGCCCGCTCCGCTGCGCAGCGACAGTGCGACGAGGTGGAGCGCTGCGGCGGCCTGCTCGACGGTGGCCCCGCCGGTTGCCCTCGGCGGCTCACCTCCACCGCCCTCTCTCGCCGGCCAGCGGCTCCGAGCAAGCGGGGCTCGAGATGGCCAGAGCAGGCACCCGGCAGTCAGCAGCACGAGCATCGCGCCGATGGCCCACCCGCCGTCAGCCATCGCTGGATCCGCGCCCCGCCCATCTCTTGGCCGCCCGGCCGCCACCGAACGATCCTCCGCTGGTCAGTGCAGGGCGGGTCGCCCGGGCCAGCAGCCTGCTCGCCCAGCACCAGCCGAGCAGGGTCAGCACGCCGCCGACGACCACGGCAGCGACCCCGGCCGGACCGGAGTAGAGGCGCGTCGGCCCGATCCCTGCCATCGCGCCGCCGACCGGTCCGAGCAGCGGCAGGCAGGAGAGCAGCACCATCGACGTGCGCGGTCCAGAGGCCGCGACGTCGAGCCGGTCTCGAGCGGCGCCGCGATCACGCACCTCCCGTGCCGCGGCCGCCGTCACCGATGCCGTCGCTGTGCCGAGGTGCTCGCTCAGCCGCCACGCGGCGAGCAGGACCAGGAGGTCCTCGTCGTCCTGGCGACTCATGTGTCGAGCCGGCCCGCCGGGTGGGTGTGCCGAGGCCGCCAATGCCTCTGCGACCCCCGTGCCGCGGACTCGGGCGCTGGCCAGGCACTCACCCACCCACGGTGCCGACCGAGCCACGGAGCCGGTGGAACCCGCCACGTCGCAGGCCCCGTCGAGGGAGAGGCCGGCATCCAGCCCGATGGCCACGACCTCGGCGAAGTCCGCGACCCAGCCGGTCCGGTAGCCCCTCCCGTGGTGCTCCCGGGCCAGCAGCCATCGCGCGGCGGACGCTCCAGCGAGCCGGCGCACTGCCGGGCGGGAGAGATGCGCGGTCGTGCCAGCGCGCCGACGCAGCCGTGGTGGGGTCCGGCTTCCGGGCCACAGCACTGGTGGGGTCCGGCTTCCGGGCCACAGCAGCAGCGCCAGGACCACGAGCAGGAGAGGGGTCATGGGTCGACCCACGTGCAGCGACCCTCCGTCGCGGGGAGGAGGTCCACGAGCAGTCGCCGACCGGGGCCGGCGACGAGCCCACCGCACCCGGGCCGGGCCGCCGCCACCACCTCGACCTCGCCGCGCGGGCCGGTCCGGACCACGCCGACGCTCTCCACCCGCCTCGATCCGCCCTGCCTGCTGAGGTGGACGACGACGTGCAACGCGCCACGGAGCTGAGCGTGCACGGCGTCCCTGGCCATCCCGGCGAGGGCACCGAGCGCTTCCAGCCGGGCCGGGACCTCCTGCGGGCCGTTCGCGTGGAGGGTGCTGGCGCCACCGTCGTGGCCGGTGTTCAAAGCGGTGAGCAGCTCACGCACCTCGGCCCCGCGCACCTCACCGACCACCAGTCGATCAGGTCTCATCCTCAGGGCCTGTCGCACGAGGTCGACGAGTGTGACGCCGCCGGCACCCTCGACGTTGGCGCTCCTGCCCTCGAGGCTGACCACGTGGGGGTGTCGGGGCGCGAGCTCGCGGACGTCCTCGACGATGACCAACCGCTCCCGGTGGGAGCACTCGGCCAGCAGAGCGGCCAGGACCGTCGTCTTGCCGGCCCCGGTGCCACCGGTCACCAGGAAGCTGAGCCGTGCCCTGACCAGCTCGAGGAGCAGGACGGCCAGGTCCGGACCCATCACCCCGAGCTCCACCAGCGCGGACACTCCCCCGGCGCGGACCCGCGGGAAGCGGAGGCTGATGCACGGCCCGCCCTGCGCGATCGGTGGGAGCACGGCGTGGAGTCGCGCGCCACCGGGGAGCACCCCGTCGACCCACGGCTGGGCGTCGTCGAGCCGTCGCCCGGCGAGCCCGGCCAGGCGCACCGCCAGCGGGCGCCTGGTGGACGCCTCCAGCGTGAGACCGGACTGCCCGAGCACCCCACCGCGCTCGACCCAGATCGAGCCGTCCCCGTTGACGAGGACGTCCGTCACCGCAGGGTCGGATGCGAGCCCGGAGAGGGGGCCCAGGCCGATGAGGTCCTCGACGAGGCCGACCTCGGCTGCGGCTCGGCCGCCGCTCCCGAGCACCGGCAGGTGGGCCCCGGCGACTCGCGAGATCGCCGCAGGGCTCGGCGGCTGCCCGGCCCGGATCTCACGCTCGACCTCGGCGGCGAACCGACCCACGGCGGCTCTCACGAGGCCGCCCGCCGGGCAGTGGACCCCGCGGCGACGACATCGGCACAGACCCGGATGGCGTCCCGGCCGTCGCCGGGCCACAGACCTCGCTCGGCAGCCCGTGGCACGCGGGGGTCGTCGGGGAGGTGGTGGAGGTGAGCTGCCCCGAGGTGGTGGACGAGGTCCTCGACCACCTCGGGGACCACCCGCCCACCCCGGGTCACCAGGGTCAGATCCGGCCCCGGGTCGTGACCGTCGGCCCCGTCGAGGAGCCGCTCGACCGCGGCATCCGCATCCGCCAGGCCTCGCGTGTGCAGCGCGACGAGGAGGACGACCCTGACTCCGCCGGCCACGATCGCGGGCACGAGGCTGCTCGTGGCAGGGAGGTCGAGTACGACCGGCGTGCGCGAGCAGCGCAGCGACTCGACGACGTCCATCACGGCCACCTCGGGCACACCACCGGGATGCCGGGGCCCACTTCCCCCTGCCGACAGGACGTGGCAGCCCCCCTCCGCGGGGAGCCCGGCAAGGAGCTCCGCGGCCGGTGCTCGGCCACGGACGGTGCGGAGGCCCTCCCACCGGTGTCCGGGGAGGTGCTCGATGCCGGCGGTGACCTCGAGCCCACCCCGGGCGGGGTCGAGGTCCACCACGACACTCGTGCCGTGGTGGACCGCCACGCGACGCCCGACGGCCAGGGCCAGGGTGCTGGCGCCCAACCCACCCGAAGCACCCACGACGGCCACTGGGGGCGGTCCGATGGTGTCCATGGCCCCAGCGAACACCGGCCGACGCGTCGCAACCAGCCCGGCCTCGGGCCTGTGGACAGGGGCTGCGTCAGGATCGTCCTGTGGACGACGCCCGGTACGCCCGGACGGACGGCCGGGCAGGGCACGTCCCGGAGGACCGACCGCGAGGACCGGCAGGACCGACCGCACCGGGACACCTGTTTCCGGGTATGAGACGGCCCCGGTCGGGGGGACAACCGGGGCCGTCGGCGTGCCGGTCTCCGGGGGGGAGGAGCCGGTCCGCCGTTCGCTCAACCCCGAAGGGGAGCGAGTAGTGCCATCGTGCTCCATCTGAGGCTCCCCGCGCAAGCCTCTCGAACGACCTGACGAAATCATCATCAGAAAGCACTCAGGTGCACTGATTCCGTAGGGAACGCGGATAAAATTGAACCTTCTATGATCTTCGTCCCAGGCCTCATCCGACGCGACGGCGCCTCCGCCCGATGATCGGGCGGAGGCGTCGTCCCGCCGCAGGCCTCCTGGGCGACCAGGCGTGCTCCATGCCGTCGTCGCTATGGGTCCAGCCCATCACGATCGGTCCATCAGTGGACTGCCCGCGCGTGGGTACCCGTTCGTCCTGCGGTTGTTGCTGGTCAGCCCTCGCGGGCTGACCACCCCTTGTTGTACTCCCCTCGTCGCGCACCTCGCAAGGGTGCACCGGCGCGTCGTGCGACGAGCGGTGTCAGCTCAGCCGACCGGCCAGCACGGCATCCGCGACCTTCGCACCTTCACCCGCCGCCGATCGAACCGCGTTGCAGCAGTGCGTGATCCACAGCCCGACACCCTGCACATCACCCCGGCCGTACGCCGTGAGGGCCCCCAGGTAGGCGGCGCCCCCCTCGCTGCCGTGGCCGGCCTCGGTCACGGCCACGCCGGTCGGGTCCAGCCCGGCCGCCTGAACCAGGGCGCGGTCCAACGCCCTCGCGACGACCGCGTTGCCCCGCACGAAGGGACGCACGGTGGCGAGCTCCGCATGGACGACGGCCGCCGCCACGACGACCGGGAGCCGCGGAGTGGCCAGGAGCACCTCGACCACCGCCCTGAGGCGCGCCGGGACCTCCTCCGCGCGGGGGGCGGTTCCGAGGTCGGCGAGCTCGCGCGAGTCCTCTCCCGCCCGCCGGGGCCGACCCAGCGCGTCCGCGTCGACGAGCCCGTGGGCGGCGGCCGTGTGCAGACGGGCGAGGGCCTGCAGCGGGGCACCCAGGATGTGGCCCCGAACCCGCTCGCTCTCCGCGGTGGCCGCCACCACACCGCGCATCGTCACCTCGACCGGGTCCGGGCGGGTCGACCAGGCCGACGCCCCGCGCATGAGGTCCCGCACGACGTCGACCGGCAGCGCCGCACCCTCCAGCTCACCGCTGGCCACGGCGCCCCTGACCCGGGACTCCGCGGCCGCCTCTGGGATCCGTCGTCGCAGCGCCGGGTGCCAGCGCAACGACGTGCACGCAGAGCGCGCCGCCTCGACCTGCTCCGGCACACCGGGGAGCTCGGCGAGCCGGGAGACGGCGTCGACGGCGGGGCTCGAGGTCACGCGCAGAACCCTAGTTGGCGGGCATCCGCACACCGGCGAGCTGGCGGGACCGCGCGACGAGACGCCCGGTGGAGTCCCAGACCGAGGCGTCCTCCACGTAGAACCCGCCCACGACGGTGTCCGTCGTGAGCTCCGCCCGCAGCCATCCCGGGGCGGGCCGGCCCAGGACCTGGCCGGTGAGCTCGAGGGTCGGGGCCCAGCCCGCCACCCCGAGGTCGAAGGAGACCGGCATCAGGGCGTCGACCGCGAGCGGCAGCATCGTGACGTCGGGGTCGCGGCCGTCCGCCATCCGCAGCCACGCCCTGATCGCCCCCCTGCGCGTCGGTCGGCCGACGGCGAACCCGGCCGTCGTCGGGTCGATGCGCACGTCCAACCGGTCCAGGAGGGCGATCACGCCGGCCTCTGGCGACGCGCCGCGAGTCGCCGCCACGCAGTCCTGTGGATCGGGCAGGGTCACCGGCTCCGGGGCCCGGTGGACCGGGTCGAGGCGCGCGGCGACGTCACCGAGGGTCGCGGTCATCCGGACCCGCTCCACCCGCTCGTCGTCGACCCGCTGGAGGAGCCGGACCTGGCCGGTGGACACCGACCTCCCGCGCCGCAGGACCTCCACCTCGACCTCCACCGTCCCGGGCTGGGCGGCAGTGAGGAAGAAGGCGCTCCAGGTGAGCACCTCCGCGTGCCCGGACTCCCCGAACACGTGCGACAGGGCACGGGCGCCGAGCGCCATGAGGACCCCGCCGTTCAGCGCGTTCCCGATGGCCCATCCCCCATTCACCTCGGCACGGCCGCTCCGGCCCGGCGCCCCGCCGCTCCCGGTCTCGTCGGCCCACCGGACCTCCAGCACGTCATCGAGCTCTGCCACAGCACACGCCCTTCCTCGACCTCGTCACGCCACCCATGGACGAGCCTAGGGTGACCCCCATGACGAGCAGCATCCACTGGCCCACGGCGGTCCTCGTCGCGGGCACCGTGCTTCTCGTGTGGCTGGGGGTGTCGCTGCTGCGCAGGAGCCGCCGTCGGGGGTTCCTCTCAGAGGTGGACCGCGCCACCTACGCGACGCTGCACACCGCGTCGCTCGCCTCCCAGCACCTCGGCAACGGGCTCACACCGGATGCCGCGGAGCGCGCCGGTCGGCACCTGCTCACCATCCTCGGTGCCCACGCCGTCTCCATCGCCGACCCCGGCGGGGTGCTGTCCTGGTCGGGCGTGGGCGATCACCATCGCGCGGAGGCGGTCGACATCGGCGCGCGGACACGCTCGACCGGCCGGACCGTCGTCCAGGGCAGGGGTGCACTGGGCTGCGCGGACCCCGACTGCCCCATCCGTAGCGCGGTCACGGCACCTCTCGTCATGGACGAGCTCGTGGTCGGCACGCTCACCGCATACACGGAGAACCCCTCCCCCGGGCTGGCCCGCGCGACGGAGGAGGTCGCCACGTGGGTGTCCAGCCAGCTCGCCCTCGCCGAGCTGGCCCGCACCCGGAGCCGGGTCATGGAAGCCGAGCTGCGGGCCCTGCGCGCCCAGATCAGCCCCCACTTCATCTACAACAGCCTCGCGGCGATCGCCTCCTTCGTGCGGACCGACCCGGACCGTGCCCGTGAGCTGCTCATCGACTTCGCCGACTTCACGCGGTACTCGCTGCGCACCGGTGGGGCCTTCACGACCCTCGCCGAGGAGCTGCGCAACGTCGAGCGCTACCTCGTGCTCGAACAGGCCCGGTTCGGGGACCGGCTCCAGATCTCGCTGCTCATCGCGCCGGAGGTCCTGCCGGTCACCGTGCCCTACCTGGCGGTCCAGCCGCTCGTCGAGAATGCCGTGCGCCACGGGCTGGCGGGCAAGGAGGGCGTCGGGCACGTGACGATCACCGCCACCGACCGAGGGACCGAGGCCGAGATCGGCATCGAGGACGACGGGGTCGGCGCCGACCCGAGCACCGTCCGACAGATCCTCGACGGTGCACACCCGAGCGAGTCGATGGGGCTCGGAAACGTCGACGCCCGGCTCCGCCAGGTCTATGGAGACGACTTCGGACTGGTCGTCGAGACGGCCCCGGGTGCCGGGACCAAGGTGACCTTCCGGGTGCCGAAGTTTGCGCCCGGGATCCACACGGGGTCCTAGCCGGCGGCCGTAGGCTCCCTCCCATGTCCACCACCGCCGTCGGACTCACCGCCCTCGTCGTCGACGACGAGCTGCCCGCGCTGTCCGACCTCGGCTACCTGCTGGGTCGTGACGACCGGGTGTCGGAGGTCATCAGCGCGTCGAGTGGCACCGAGGCGCTCCAGGTGCTCGACGGGCGCGACGTGGACGTCGTCTTCAGTGACATCTCCATGCCGGGCCTGGACGGGATGGCCCTGGCCCGGGTGATCTCCCGGTTCGCCGTCAAGCCGCAGATCGTCTTCGTCACCGCCCACGAGGAGCACGCCGTCGATGCGTTCGCGCTCGATGTCACCGACTACGTCATGAAGCCGGTGCGGGCCGAGCGGCTCGCGGAGGCCGTCCGGCGCGTCGTGGTGGCCCAGTCCGATAGGCCTGTCCCCGAGGAGCCGGACGAGGACACCGCTGCCCCCGAGGACGAGACGATCCCCGTCGAGCTCGGCGGCGTCACCAGGTTCATCACCCGCAGCCAGGTCCGCTACGCGCAGGCCCACGGCGACTACGCACGCCTGCACACGCCCCGTGGGTCCCACCTGATCCGGGTCCCTCTAAGCGTGCTCGAGGAGCGCTGGAGGAGTGCGGGTTTCGTGCGGATCCACCGCAGCACCCTCGTCGCCCTGCCGCACGTCAGCGAGGTCCACATGGACCAGGGTCACTGTTCCGTGCTCGTCGGCGAGGTCGAGCTCCCGGTGAGCCGTCGGCACACCAAGGAGCTGCGCGACACGCTCCTGCGACGGCCCATCGGCGACCGAAGCCCGGGGGCGTAGACAGTGAGCAGCGCGGCGGGCCCCCCGCCTCGGGTCCGCGTCACCAGCTCGCGGCGCGGCGCCTCGCGGGTGCGCACCCGTCCCGTGTCCAGCGACCTCGACGAGCAGACCGAGCTGGGCGATGTCTACCTCGACGGTCTGATGCGAGCTCAGCTGAGATTGTCGAGCGCCGTCATCGCCCTGACGATCGCCGGGCTCGTCGGGCTACCGGTCGTGCTCACGGTGGTCCCGGCGACGCAGACGATCACGGTCGCGGGGATGCCGTTCCCCTGGCTCGCGCTCGGGGTCGCCGTCTACCCGGCGGCGTGGTTCCTCGCGTGGTGGTACACCCGACAGGCGGAGCGGATCGAGGCCGACTTCGCCGACGTGGTCGAGTCCTCGTGAAGGACCCCGGGTCCGTCGGCGCGGTCGTCCTCGTCTGCCTGATGACCCTCGTCGTCGGCGGGCTCGGCCTGCGGCTCTCGCGCCGCACCAGCGACTTCTACGTCGCCGGGCGCTCGGTCTCCCCGCGGTTGAACGCCTCGGCCATCGGTGGCGAGTACCTCTCAGCGGCAAGCTTTCTCGGCGTCGCGGGACTGATCTACGACCAGGGCGTCGACATGCTCTGGCTGCCGGTCGGCTACACCTTGGGCTATCTCGTGCTCCTCGTCGTGGTGGCCGCCCCGATGCGCCGGTCGGGCGCCTACACGTTGCCCGACTTCGCCGAGGCACGGCTGGGGTCCCGCGCCATCCGACTCGTGTCATCCGGCCTGGTCATCGGCATCGGGTGGCTCTACCTCGTGCCGCAGTTCCAGGGGGCGAGCCTCACCCTGACCCTCGTCACCGGTGCCCCGTCATGGGTCGGCGGGTTCGTCGTCATGGTCGTCATCGCGCTCGCGGTCGGGGCCGGGGGGATGCGCTCGATCACGTTCGTCCAGGCCGTCCAGTACTGGGTCAAGCTCACCGCCCTGGCCGTCCCGGCGTTCGTGTTGCTGGCCCTGTGGTTCCGCTCGGGGTCGCCGCAACCCGTGGTCGACCCCTCGTGGCACATCCCGCTGGCCCCGACCGGACCGGACGACCATCCCGTCTATCGGGTCTCCTCCACCGTCCTCGCCCTGTGCCTGGGCACGATGGGCCTGCCGCACGTCCTGGTCCGCTACTACACCAACCCGGACGGCAACGGCGCGCGGCGCACCACCGTGACGGTCATCGGCCTGCTCGGGGCCTTCTACCTGCTGCCTCTCGTCTACGGCGTGCTCGGCCGGGTGTCGTTCCCGACGCTGCCCGAGGGGGTCAGGTCGGACTCGATCGTGTTGAGGCTCCCCGGGGTCCTCGTCGACGGGCTGGCCGGGCAGCTGCTCACCGCGATGCTCGCGGGTGGGGCGTTCGCGGCGTTCCTCTCGACGGCATCCGGTCTGGCGATGTCGGTGGCCGGTGTCCTGGACCAGGAGCTCCTCCGGCCCCGGCTGGCACGTCTCGCCGGCGGGGACGTCCCCGGCGCCGGAGGGTTTCGGGTCGCCGCCCTGCTCGCCGTCGTGATCCCCTACGCCTTGAGCCGGGTGGCCGAGCCACTGGGGTTGGCAACCACCGTGGGCCTGGCCTTCGCCCTGGCCGCCGCGACCTTCGCGCCCCTCATCGTGCTGGGGGTGTGGTGGCGCCGGCTCTCCACCTGGGGAGCGATGGCCGGTCTGGTGGTCGGCGGGGTCTCAGCCCTGGCGGCGATCGGGGCAACGATGGTCGCCGGGCCCTTCGAGGGTTGGACCGGGGCGCTGCTGGCCAACCCCGCAGCCTGGGCCACGCCGTTGGCGGTCAGCGTCTCCATGACGGTGTCGCTCGCGACTCCCCGGCGCATCCCGCCCGGCACGACGCGCACGATGGTCCGGCTGCACACCCCCGAACGCGTCGCCCTGGCTCGCTCGAGGGTCCGCGACTGAGCGGGCTCCCCCATGACGAACCATCCGCCCGGATGGATCACTCCTCGTGCCACCCCGGTGCCTGCTCGGTCAGGAGGCCGGCACACGCTCCCGAGGCATCAGGCGTTGGCCTCCCGCGCCGCGATGAAGGCCTCGACGCACTCGCGGACGTCCGAGTCCGAGTGCGCCGCCGACATCTGCACCCTGATGCGGGCCTTCCCCCGGGGCACCACCGGGAAGCTGAACGCGATGACGTAGACACCGTGCTCGAGCATGTGGTCGGCCACCTGCCCCGCGAGCCGGGCCCCGTCCTCGCCCGGGAACATCACCGGCACGATCGGGTGCGAGCCGGGGAGCAGCTCGAACCCGGCATCCGTCATCAGCTCCCGGAACAGCCGGGAGTTGGCCGCGAGCCGCTCCCGACCCTCGCTCGACGACGCCACGAGCTCCAGGGCCGCCATCGAGCCGGCCACGACCGCCGGTGCCACCGAGTTGGAGAAGAGGTAGGGCCGCGAGCGCTGCCGCAGCAGGTCGACCACCTCGGCATGGCTGCTCACGTAACCCCCGGACGCGCCGCCGAGGGCCTTGCCGAGGGTTCCGGTGATGATGTCGACGCGGTCCATCACCCCGAACATCTCCGGGGTGCCCCGCCCGCCGCCCCCGACGAAACCGACGGCGTGCGAGTCGTCGACGAGGACCATCGCCTCGAACTCGTCGGCCAGGTCACAGATCTCGTCCAACGGCGCGTACGACCCGTCCATCGAGAACACCCCGTCGGTCACGATGCAGGTGCGTCGCGCTCCGCCCTCGCGCGCGGCCACGAGCTGGCTGCGGAGGTCGGCCATGTCGGCGTTCTGGTAGCGGAAGCGCGCCGCTTTGGAGAGCCGGATGCCGTCGATGATCGACGCGTGGTTGAGGGCGTCGGACACGATCGCGTCCTCGGCGCCGAAGAGCACCTCGAACACCCCGCCGTTGGCGTCGAAGCACGAGCTGTAGAGGATGGTCGCCTCGGCCCCCAGGAAGTCCGACAGTCGCTCCTCGAGAGCCGTGTGCTGGGTCTGCGTGCCACAGATGAAGCGCACCGACGCCATCCCGAAACCCCACGTGTCCAACGCGTCCCGGCTCGCGCCGACGACGGCCGGGTGGTCGGCCAGCCCGAGGTAGTTGTTGGCACAGAAGTTCAGCGACTCCCCCGCGGTGGTGCCGACGTGGGAGGACTGGGGCGTCGTCAGCTCCCGCTCACGCTTGTAGAGCCCGGCCTCGTCGATCTCTCGCAGGGTCGCTGCGAGCTGGTCCTTCACTGCGCCGTACACGTCGTCTCCCGCTCCCCGACGCGATCCGCCGGTATGCCGTGACGCGCCGTTCGTCGGGCGTGTCACCTGCACTCTGGCAGACGAGGTCGGCGAAGGTCGGGCCGGAGGTCGGTGGAAGGTCGGACCGGAGGTCGGTGAAGGCCAGTGCGGCGGCGCCGTCGCGCCGCGTCAGCTCCAGTCGAGGACGACCTTGCCCCCGTGACCGGACCGGGTCTCGGCGAACGCCGCCTCCCAGTCCTCCGCGGCATACCGGCCGGTGATGACCGAGGAGACCGCCCTGCGCAGCTCGGCCGAGCTGGCGAGCATCGACCCCATGAGGTACCAGGTCTCGTACATCTCGCGCCCGTAGATCCCCCGCAGCGTGATCATGTGGGTGATCACCCTGCCCCAGTCGATCGCGTAGCGGTCCTTCGGCAGCCCCAGCATCGCGACCCTCCCCCCGTGGTTCATGTTGGCGAGCATGTCCTCCACCGCCGCTGGTGCCCCCGACATCTCCAGACCGATGTCGAAGCCCTCGAGCATGCCGAGCTCCTCCTGGGCCGACCGCAGCGTGCCCCCACGCCCGACGTCGACGACGAGGTCTGCGCCGGCCGCGGCGGCGAGGGCGAGCCGCTCCGCGGACATGTCCGTCACGCAGATCCTGCGCGCCCCGGAGTGCCGCGCCACGGCCGTGGCCATCACGCCGATCGGGCCCGCGCCGGTCACGACGACGTCCTCCCCGACGACCGGCCACTGCAGGGCGGTGTGCGTCGCGTTGCCGAGCGGGTCGAAGAGGGCGCCGAGGTCGGGATCGAGGTCCGCGGGCTGCACCCAGGCGTTGGTCGCGGGGATCACCACGTAGTCGGCGAACGCCCCGTCCCGGTTGACGCCGACCCCGACCGTGTTGATGCACAGGTGGCGCCGGCCCGCCCGGCAGTTGCGGCAGTGACCGCAGACGAGGTGGCCCTCACCGGACACCCGGTCGCCGACGGCCACGTGCTCGACGTCCGCGCCGACCTCGACGACCTCGCCGAAGAACTCGTGCCCCAGGGTCATCGGCGCGTGGACCGTCGCCGCCGCCCACTCGTCCCACTGCTCGAGGTGCAGGTCGGTGCCACACAGGCCCGCCCGCAGCACCCGGACCTTGACGTCCTTCTCGTCGCAGTCCGGCTCCGCCACCTCGACGAGCTCGAGCCCGGGACCGGCCGTGACCTTCCTCAGTGCGCGCACCCGCCCATCATGCCAACCCCGCTCTGCGGCCGTCGCCCGCCGTTCGTCGCGCGACGCGCACCGTCTGGCGCTCGGTGGGCTGCCGCACGTCGCTCGCAGCCCCCGCCGGCCGCGGCCCGGGCCCAGCCGGCGTCCACCCGACCGGCATACCCGCCACCCTTGACCCGATCCGGGCAGACCGCCCGGGCAACGACCCTGGAGGTGACCGTGAGCAACGACGCTCGCACGCAGGCCGAGGACCCGTACCTCGCGCTGCAGTCAAGTCCGGAGTTCCAGGAGCTGCGCCGGAAGTTCCGCGCGTTCGTCTTCCCGACGACCGCCTTCTTCCTCGCCTGGTACTTCCTCTACGTCCTGCTGTCGATCTTCGCTCCCGGTTTCATGGGCACGCTCGTGTTCGGCAACATCACCATCGGCCTGATCTTCGGGCTCGGCCAGTTCGTGACGACGTTCGCGATCACCTTCATCTACGCCCGATGGGCCAACCGTGAGTTCGACCCGATGGCGGACCGCCTCGGTGCGCAGCTCGACGACGCGAAGGAGCACTGACCATGGCACACACCCTTCCGATGGCCGAGTCCACCGCCGTCGGCTCGCCGGCTCTGAACATCGGCATCTTCGCGGCCTTCGTCATCTTCACGTTGGTCATCGTCATCAAGGTCGCGTCGGGCAAGAAGACCGCCGAGCAGTACTACACCGCAGGCGGCGCGTTCTCCGGCCGCCAGAACGGCATCGCCATCGCCGGTGACTACCTGTCGGCGGCATCCTTCCTCGGCATCGCCGGGGCGATCGCCCTCCAGGGTTACGACGGCTTCCTGTACTCGATCGGCTTCCTCGTCGCGTGGCTCGTCGCGCTCCTGCTCGTCGCCGAGCTGCTGCGCAACACGGGCCGTTTCACGATGGCCGACGTGCTCTCCTACCGGCTCAAGCAGCGCCCGGTGCGCGTCGCGACCGCCATCTCGGTGATCTGCGTGTCGTTCTTCTACCTGCTCGCCCAGATGGCCGGCGCCGGAGGCCTGGTGTCCCTGCTCCTCGGGGTCAGCGGCGACCTGGCGCAGAACCTCGTCATCGCGCTCGTGGGCATCATCATGATCGCCTACGTGCTCATCGGCGGGATGAAGGGCACCACCTGGGTGCAGATCATCAAGGCGCTCCTCCTCATCGCCGGAACCTTCGTCATCACGGTCTGGGTGCTCGGGAAGTACAGCTTCAACCTCTCCTCGCTCTTCCAGGCGGCAGCCGACAACTCCCCCTCCGGCGAGAAGCTCTTCGAGCCCGGGCTGAAGTACGGCAAGAGCCTGACCACGAAGATCGACTTCATCTCGCTGTCGATGGCTCTCGTCCTCGGCACCGCGGGCCTGCCCCACGTGCTGCAGCGGTTCTACACCGTCCCGACGAGCAAGCAGGCGCGCAAGTCCGTCGAGTGGGCCATCTGGCTCATCGGCGGCTTCTACCTGCTCACGCTGGTCGTCGGCTACGGCGCTGCCGCCCTGGTCGGCCCCGACGCCATCAACGCGGCTCCCGGCAAGGCGAACTCGGCGGCGCCGCTGCTGGCCTACGAGCTCGGCGGGTCGGTGCTGCTCGGGGTGATCTCCGGTGTCGCCTTCGCGACGATCCTCGCGGTCGTGGCCGGGCTGACCATCACCACGTCGGCCACCTTCGCCCACGACCTCTACAAGGAGGTCTTCAAGCGGGGTGACACCACCCAGGAGCAGGAGGTGCGGGTCGCGCGGTTGGCGGCCATCGTCATCGGCGCCGTCGCCATCGTCGGTGGCATCTTCGCGAAGAACCAGAACATCGCGTTCCTCGTCGCCCTCGCCTTCGCGGTCGCCGCGAGCGCGAACCTGCCGACGATCCTGTACTCGCTGTTCTGGTCGCGCTTCAACACCCGAGGCGCGCTGTTCTCGATCTACGGCGGCCTGGTCAGCGCAATCGTGCTGATCGTCTTCAGCCCGGTGGTGTCCGGGAAGGCCCCGGCGGTCGAGGGCGGGCCCAGCCCGTCGATGATCACCGACCCGTCGATCGACTTCCACCTGTTCCCGCTCGACAACCCGGGCCTGATCTCGATCCCGCTCGCGTTCTTCCTCGGCTGGCTCGGCTCGGTCACGAGCAAGGAGCACAATGCCCAGAAGTACGCCGAGATGGAGGTGCGCAGCCTCACCGGTCACGGCGTGGGCGAGGCCGTCGAGCACTGACCGACGCCCACAGCGCGGCGGCCGCGGAGACGACCTCGTCTCTC
Source organism: Actinomycetales bacterium (assembly GCA_038258215.1). GTDB lineage: Bacteria > Actinomycetota > Actinomycetes > Actinomycetales > Dermatophilaceae > Fodinibacter. The sequence continues at coordinate 48,765 of JBBSQC010000006.1, forward strand.
CGCGGCCGCTGTATGCCGTCCACGTGCCGGTCGCGGGAACCGGCCCGTGGCGCAGCGGTCGGTCGGCCTCTGTCGCGAGTTCCCAAGATGTCGCGGGTTCGGCCATTTTCCGCCACGATTCATTCGCGGCCCATGCCGCCGCCGGGTCCGAGGGGGGGTCCGGCCCACCTCTGCACAAGGAGCACACACGTGAAGAAGACGACTGCGACCGCGCTGGTCGCGGCAGCATCGCTGGCAATGACCCTGGGGCTGTCCGCCCCCGCGCAGGCGGCATCCACCGCGTCCGACCCGGTGGTCCCGGCGGGATCGACCCTGACCGCTCATCAGCGGGCCACCCTCGACGACCTGGTGGCCAAGCTCCCCGCCAACTGGCAGGCCCGGCGCGACGGGTTCGCGGCCGCCCGCGACCTGGAGGTCTCGCCGGCACGCGAGGTGCTCGACGCACGCGTCACCGAGGCGATCAACCCCGACGACTACGTCTGCGGGCCGACCCGTCTCGACGCCTACGTCGCCGACATCCTGTCCGAGATCGACCCGGGCACCGTCTTCCTTCTGGCCATCCTCGGCATCCTCGACTTCCCGACCTACGACGCGATGCTGTTCGGGACGTCCCGTGACGCGGACTATGCTCTCAAGGCCCAGGCCGCCACACTCACGTCGAGCTTCAACTACGCCCAGCGGTTCTGGGACGTGAAGCTCGACGACGTGCAGCTCATGGCGATGCACGGCGCGATGCTGACCGACGTCAACCGCGTTGCTGCCGTGGCGAAGGCCCTCTACGGGCTCACCACCGCGGAGTCGGTCGACTTCGCCCGCGACATCGTGTCCATCATCAAGACCGAGCCCGGCCTCGACCGGGGCCGGAACCCGATCTTCACCCTCAACGCCTTCGCGTTCAGCGCCCAGGTCGACCCCGACCCGCTGGTCAGGGGGCTTCCCGACAAGCTCGTCTTCGGCGACGGCATCCTGTCGGCGCTGAAGTACCTCGGCCTGAAGAAGGTCGGCCCCCAGGCCGTCATGGGCCACGAGATGGCTCACCACGCACAGTTCGAGGCCGACCTCTTCGAGAGCGACCTCACCGGGGCGGAGGCCACCCGTCGCACCGAGCTCATGGCGGACTCGTTCTCCAGCTACTTCGCCACCCACAAGAAGGGCCTGGGCCTGCGCGCCAACCAGCTGCTGCTGGTGCAGGACTCCTTCTACGACGTCGGCGACTGCGCGTTCGACAACCCCGGCCACCACGGCACCCCCAACCAGCGCCGCGCCGCCTCCTCGTGGGGCATCGCCGTCGCCGCGACGGGCGACAGCGCCGTCAAGGTCATCTCGACCAAGCGGCTCGGAGCGCGCTTCGACCGGGTGCTGCCCCAGCTCGTCGCACCCGACTCCCCGACCAGCCCGGCCGCATGGATCGCGGCAGTGAAGGCCGCCGCCTGATGCCCACCGCCTGAGCCGCCTGTCCGCCCCAGCCTGCGCGACGGCTGGCGGGTGCTTCAGCCAGAACCCCGGTGCGACAAGGGAACACCTCCCCTGTCTCACCGGGGTTTTCGGGGTCAGCCCGAAACCCCGGTGGGGTCAGGGCCAGTCGCCGGCCGACCCGGACGCGCCATCGACCAGATCGGCCACGAACGCGCTGAACCGCGGGCAGGACGTCACGTCGTGGGCCTTGCACCGCAGTGCGTGCTCGGTCATCTCCCGTGACCGCTCGATGGCGTGGGCGCGCTGGCGGAGCTCCCGGAGGTGCCCCTCGAGCAGCTCGTGGCGGTCGCGCGCGTCCCCGTCCAGCAGCACGGCGATCTGGTCGAGGGTCAGCCCGGCCGACTTGTTGCGCTGGATGACCGCGACCCGGACGAGGTCCTCGCGACCGTAGCGGCGGTATCCGGAGGAGTCCCGCTCCGGGTCCAGCAGCCCGATGGACTCCCAGTGCCGCAGCACGTTCGTCGGGAGGGCGACGCGCTCGGCGAGCTCGCCCACCGTCCATCCTTCGGTGCGGGCCGTCCCCTTGGCTCTCGGATTTGCCTTCATGCTGACATGAAGGTGAACGCTGGCGACATTGTTCCCACCCTCCACGAAAGGACCCCTCATGCACACCGATGTCGCCATCATCGGGGGCGGCCCCGCGGGCCTCCAGGCTGCCCTCACCCTCGGCCGCGTCCACCGGCGCGCCGTCCTCCTGGACGACGGCGCCTACCGCAACGCCACCGTCCCCCACATGCACAACGTCCTGGGCCACGACGGCCGGCCACCGGCAGAGTTCCGGGCCGCCGGACGCGCCGAGCTCGCGGCATACGACAGCATCGAGGTCCGGGCCGAGCGGGTCTCGAGCATCGAGCCCGGCCCCGAGGGCTTCGAGCTCACCCTGGCCCGGTCGGGCACGCTCACTGCGGACGCCGTCGTGCTGGCCACCGGGGTGCGCGACACCCTGCCGCCCGTCGACGGGCTCGAGTCCCTCTGGGGCGACCTCGTGGCGCAGTGCCCGTTCTGCCACGGCCACGAGTTCTCGGGACAGCGGATCGGCATCCTCGGCAGCGCCGCGGCGTCGCACGTGTCCATGTTGCTGGGCCCGATCGCCAGCCAGGTGGTGGTGTTCGCCGACGGTGACGCGCTGCCCGAGGGTCTGGCTGCGGAGGTCGAGGTCGTGGCGGCGAGCGTGACCGCCGCCGAGCGCCACCAAGGGGGCGTGCTCGTCACCACGGCCGAGGGTCGCCACCAGGTGGCGGCGCTGTTCGTCACGCCTGTGCTCTCCCAGTCCGCGCCGTTCGCCGAACAGCTCGGCCTGACGCTCAACGAGTCGGGGTGCGTGCGGATCGACGAGTTCGGCCGCACCAGCCTGCCCGGCGTCTTCGCCGCGGGCGACCTGGCGCACCTGCCGGCCTACCCGATGCCGATGGCCTCGGTCATCGGCTCGACGGCGGCGGGTCAGATGGCCGCGGTCGGCGCGCAGGCAGCGCTGATGCAGCGCTGACGAGACCGGCCCCGTGCGACCGGTATCAGGGCAGCGGTTCACGTCTCCTCGTCATGGGACACCGCGCTCCTCGACCCCGGACGCAGGTGCCCCCGGGCATCGGGGTCGGACGAGAGGACACCACCGTGAAGACATCACCATCACACCGCCTCCCCCGAGTCGCGTCCGCCGCCGTGGCCGCCGTCGCGCTGCTGGCGGCTCCGGCCATCGCGGAGCGCACCACCGCCGACGCGGCCACCTGCTCCACGACCTGGGGCTCGACGGCGAAGACCGCCGGGGCGCTCCAGACCGGACGCGTCGACGGCATACGGGCCGGTCGGCACGCCTGCTACGACCGGCTGGTCATCGACATGACGGGCGTCGCGCCCGGATACGACGTGCGCTACGTCACGACCGTGTTTGCCGAGGGGTCCGGCGAGCCGGTCGCGGTCGCCGGCGGCGCACGCCTCGCGGTGGTCGCGAAGAAGGGTGCGACGAGTGTGCCCGGCATGCCGTCGGTGGCCGGGTACTCGACGTTCCGCCAGGTGCGGTGGGCCGGGTCCCTCGAAGGTCAGACCACCGTGGCTCTCGGCGTGCGGGCGCGACTCCCCTTCCGCACCTTCGTCATCGACGACACGTCCACGCACACCAGCCGCATGGTCGTGGATGTCGCCCACCACTGGTGACGGCAGGCGGCACCAGGGCAGGACCCTCGGCGGCTCAGGCGTAGCTGGGGGACTCGGCGCGCAGCCGGTTCGCCAGGTCGTCGTCGACCGATGCGAAGAACTCGCCCACGACGCCCTCGAGGTGGTCCACGCTGTCGGCGCGGAACAGCACCGGCTGGTAGGCGGTGATGTCGTAGTTGAGAGTGCCCATCTGGTGCAGGTCGAGCGGGCGGATGTCCATGTGCCCGAACTCGTCCATCTCCCCGTAGCTGGAGAGGATGCCGGCGCCGTAGGCCTTGGTCTCCCCCTGCTCGGCCATCACGCCGAACTCCATGGAGAACCAGAAGACGTCGGCGACGAACTGCATCGCCTCCTCGGTCTCGACCCTGGTGCTGGCCCGGCCGGCGGCCTCGGTGATCGCGGCGAAGCGCGGGCTCGCCAGCTGGTTGGCGTGCCCGATGACCTCGTGGATGATGTCGGGCTCGGGGGTGTAGAGCGGCTGGCTCGGGTGGCGCAGGTACTGCGTGGAGTTGAAGGTGCGCACGCCGAGGTCGGCATAGAACTGTCGCAGCGGCACGAGCCCCGGGGCGCAGGTGTAGGTCCAGCCGGTGAGCGGCTCCAGCAGCGTCGAGACCTCTTCGAGCTGGGGCACGCGTTCGGTCGGCAGGCCCAGTGCGTCCTTGGCCGCAAGGAACTCGGAGTGCGCGTACTTCTCGTGCTTGGGCGCGAGCTCGGCGGACACGATCCGCCAGATCCCCTGCTCCTCGTCGGTGTAGTCGACGTGCGGCACGGGGTCCCCGCCGCGGTGGGCCAGTGAGACGCCGGCGATCTGGGCGCGCCTGGTGCGGTATGCCGCGTCGGTGAAGCCGGGGTGGTTCTCCCCGAGGTGCACCTGCACCGCACCGTCGGCGTCGGTCGTCACGGTCGAGTAGAGCTGTCCTTCCTCGAACACCGCGCTCACCTCCTCGTGAGTAGTCGTGGCCTCGTGGGCCGGATCACCCACGGAACCACGATCGGCGTCCAGATGGAACCGATGCCGTACGTCCTGTGCAATCAGCGCACACATTCACCAGTGTCTGCCCCTGGATGATGGTCAATCTGCCCACATATGGCGAGGTCGTCTCGGACCGCCGGATGCCGCTCGCCCTCGACTCCATCCGCCGGCCCCTGGCTGCTCCATCGAGTGAACAGAACACGTCGTCCGTGCCCGAGGGCGGGCGGCGTGTTCTGTTCGCTCGACGCCGACCGGCGGCTCGCCCCATCTCTCCGGAGCCCCGCCGGGCCGCTCGGCGCACACGCGGCCCGCACACCGGCATACGGTGGTCGTGGTGTTGCCCAGCGGCCCCGATTCACGGTTGGCTGGGCGGACTCACTCAACGAGGAGGAACCCCCAGTGACCGACGAGAGCCTGTCCAGCCACGCGCACGAGATGAACTTCGCCCCCGACCCCGACTTCACGGCGCAGGCCAACGGCACGGAGGCGATGTACGAGGAGGCGGCGCACGACTACGAGGGGTTCTGGGCCGCGCAGGCCCGCCAGCGCCTCACGTGGAGCACGGACTTCGAGCGCACCCTCGACTGGGACGACGCGCCCTTCGCCAGGTGGTTCGTCGGCGGTGAGCTCAACGTCGCGCACAACTGCGTCGACCGCCACGTCGAGGCCGGCAACGGCGACCGGGTCGCCATCCACTTCGAGGGTGAGGGTGGGGACACCCGCACCATCACCTACGCCGACCTCCAGCGTGAGGTGTGCAAGACGGCCAACGCCCTCACCGAGCTCGGCGTGGCCAAGGGCGACACCGTCGCGATCTACATGCCGATGATCCCTGAGACCGTCTTCACCATGCTGGCCTGCGCGCGCCTCGGCGCGCCCCACTCGGTGATCTTCGGCGGGTTCTCCGCCGAGGCCCTGCACACGAGGATCAACGACGCCGAGAGCAAGGTCGTCGTCACCACCGACGGACAGTTCCGGCGCGGCAAGACCGCCCCTCTCAAGCCCGCCGTCGACGAGGCGCTCACCCGGGACAACCCGGTCGAGAGGGTGCTCGTCGTCAAGCGCACCGAGGACGAGGTCGAGTGGGTCGAGGGCCGCGACGTCTGGTGGCACGACCTGGTCGACGGGCAGCCTGAGACCCACGAGGCCCAGCCGCACGACAGCGAGCACCCGCTCTTCATCCTCTACACCAGCGGCACGACCGGGAAGCCGAAGGGCATCTTCCACACCACCGGCGGCTATCTCGCACAGGTGGCCTACACCAGCGCCGTCGTACACGACGTGCACCCCGAGAGCGACGTCTACTGGTGCACCGCCGACGTCGGCTGGGTGACCGGCCACTCCTACATCGTCTACGGACCTCTGGCCAATGGCGCCACCCAGGTGATCTACGAGGGCACCCCGGACACCCCGCACCAGGGTCGCTGGTGGGAGGTCATCCAGAAGTACGGGGTCTCGATCCTCTACACCGCACCGACGGCGATCCGCACCTTCATGAAGTGGGGCGCCGACATCCCCGCGAAGTTCGACCTCTCGAGCATCCGCGTGCTCGGCAGCGTCGGCGAGCCGATCAACCCCGAGGCCTGGCTCTGGTATCGCAAGCACATCGGCGGCGACACCGCGCCCATCGTCGACACGTGGTGGCAGACCGAGACCGGCGCGATCATGATCAGCCCGCTCCCGGGGGTCACCACCCTTGAGCCGGGGTCCGCTCAGCGGCCGATCCCGGGCATCTCGGCGGAGATCCTCGACGACGAGGGCAACCCCTTCACCGAGCCGGAGAAGGTCGGCTACCTCGTGCTCACCAAGCCGTGGCCCGCCATGCTGCGCGGCATCTGGGGGGACCAGGAGCGCTACAAGGAGACCTACTGGACCCGGTTCGGGCCGAAGTACTACTTCGCCGGCGACGGTGCGAAGTACGACGAGAAGGGCAACATCTGGCTGCTGGGGCGGGTGGATGACGTCATGAACATCTCCGGCCACCGGCTCTCCACGGCCGAGATCGAGTCGGCGCTGGTCTCCCACCCCTCGGTGGCCGAGGCGGCCGTCGTGGGGGCCAGCGACGACACCACCGGCCAGGCGGTCTGCGCCTTCGTCATCCTGCGCGGCGACGCCGAGGACCACGGCGAGGAGACCGTGCAGGAGCTGCGCAACCACGTGGCGAAGGAGATCGGCCCGATCGCCAAGCCCCGCCAGATCATGATCGTGCCCGAGCTGCCCAAGACCCGCTCGGGAAAGATCATGCGCCGCCTGCTCAAGGACGTCGCCGAGAACCGCGAGGTGGGCGACGTGACGACCCTCGCCGACTCCTCGGTCATGAACCTCATCCAGCAGGGTCTGTCGACCGAGAGCACCGACTGACCGACTCCGGACGGGAGGACTGAGGGTATGCCGCGCCGGCCCGGCCGCGCGGCCCACCCTCAGTCCGTCACGCGGGTCTTCTGGCACCCTGCGTGTGATGATCGGGCGCATGACGCGCATCGGCATCGTGACCGCCAGCACCCGCCCCAACCGGATCGGGCACCATGTCGCCGAGTGGGTCGCCGGCCTGGCCCCGGACGGCGTCGAGGTCGTCCCCATCGACCTCCGGGAGCTGGCCCTGCCCCTCCTCGACGAGCCCGAGATGCCCTCTGAGGGGCACTACGCCCACGAGCACACCCGTCGGTGGGCCGCCCTCATCGAGTCGGTCGACGCCGTGGTCCTGGTGATGCCGGAGTACAACCGGGGGTACAACGCGGCGCTGAAGAACGCCATCGACTACCTCTATGCGGAGTGGGCGGGGATGCCGGTGGCCTGTGTCGGATACGGCTGGAGCGGAGCGCAGTTCGCGCGATCTGCCCTGCTCCAGACCCTCGAGCGCATCGGGATGGCCGTCGTCGACGGAGCCGCCCTGCACTTCGAGCAGACCCTCGACCTCGACGGCACGGTCCGCGCCGACGCCCCGGCCACCGACTCGGTCCGGGCGATGTTCGACGCGATCATCGCCGTCGAGACTGGCTCGTCCGAGCACGCCATCGGTGGATAAGGTGGGCGGGCGTCGCGGGATCTTTTCGTCCTCACGGGCCCCTGCGAGCGCGGGCCGCACGACCACCGACCAGGAGGCACGCATGGCGCCCGACGACCCGGACATGACGCCAGAGGACCCGATCCCCAACGAGCCCGATCCGGTGGACTCGTTCAAGACGGCCATCTTCCGGCGACAGACCTGGACCGAGACCCAGTTCGTCACCAACGCCCTGCGCACCGAGACCATCGGCGGTGCGATCCTCCTGTTCGCCGCCGTGCTGGCGCTGGTCTTCGCCAACACCCCGCTGCGCGACTTCTACGAGTCCCTCCGCGACGCCGAGATCGGCATCGAGTGGGGCGGCCTGACGCTGTCGGTCGGGCACTGGGCCTCAGACGGCCTGTTGGCCATCTTCTTCTTCGTCGCGGGGCTCGAGCTCAAGCGCGAGTTCATCGTCGGCGAGCTGAAGACGGTCGCGAGAGCCGCCGTCCCCGTGACCGCGGCATTCGGCGGGGTCCTGATGCCGGCCCTCGTCTTCCTCGGCGTCGTCACGGTGCTGGGAGCCGACTCCGACGCCTATCGCGGATGGGCGATCCCCACCGCGACCGACATCGCCTTCGCCCTCGCGGTCCTCGCGGTCATCAGCACCCACCTCCCCTCGGGCCTGCGCTCCTTCCTGCTGACCCTCGCCGTCGTCGACGACCTCATCGCGATCACGATCATCGCCATCTTCTACACCTCCGACCTCGACGCCACGGCGCTCCTGCTCGCGCTCGTCCCCCTGGCACTCTTCGCGGGCCTGACCCAGCGGCGGATCACCCACTGGTGGCTCCTGCTCCCCCTGGCCTTCGCGACCTGGACCCTGGTCCACGCATCCGGCGTGCACGCCACGGTCGCCGGCGTGCTGCTTGGCCTCGTCGTCCCGGTCAAGCCGCGCAAGAGCGTGCCCGGCATCAGCACGCTGAGCCGCCAGACCGACGTCGCCCACCGTTTCGAGCACCGCCTGCGACCGATCTCGGCCGGGATCGCGGTGCCGATCTTCGCGTTCTTCTCCTCCGGCGTCGCCTTCCTCGGCGGTGGTTTCACCGCCGCGATCGGCGACGAGGTCGCTGTCGGCGTCGTCCTGGCGCTCATCCTCGGCAAGCTGGTCGGGGTGTTCGGCACGACCTATCTCATGGCGAGGTTCACGTCCGCCCACCTCGACGAGAACCTCGCCTGGCGTGACGTGGCCGGTTTGGCGTTGCTGACCGGTGTCGGGTTCACCGTGTCCCTGCTCGTCGGCGAGCTCGCCTTCGGCGCCGGCTCGGATCGCGACGAGCACATCAAGATCGGAATCCTCTTCGGCTCCATCACGGCCGCGCTCCTCGCGTCGGTGGTCCTGGGGTCCCGCAACAGGGTGTACCGCCAGATCGCGGAGCAGGAGTCCGTCGACGAGAACCACGACGGCGTCCCCGACGTCTTTCAACCCGAGTCCAAGGACGCCTGACCACCGGGCGACTGGGTAAGGTCTGCGCAGAGGGTCCGTGCGCGGGCCGACGAGCACGAGTGAGGTTTACATGGCACGCCCGACTTCCGACACGGACCGCACCATCGGTCAGCTGGTCGCCGACGTCACCCACGACCTGCAGGGGATCGTGCGCGGCGAGGTAGCCCTCGCCAAGGCCGAGGTCACGTCCGGTGCCAAGGTGCTCGGCAAGGGTGTCGGTCTGCTGGCCGGAGCCGGTTTCCTCGCCCTCATGGGCTTCGTCTTCCTCCTCCACACCCTCGCGCAGGTGATCGCCATCTGGCTCCCGGTGTCGGCCGGCTACGGCATCGTCACCGCTCTGGTCCTCATCGTCGCTGCCGTGCTCGCCCTCCTCGGGCGCAAGGCGCTCCAGGCCGCCAAGCCGTCACCGGAGCGGGCCATCGACCAGGGGCAGAAGACCATCGCGGTCCTCAAGGGTCAGTCCGAGGACCCCACCACGGCGACCGGCTGACCGCTGAGCGGCTGACCGCTGAGCGGCTGACCACGACCGGCTGACCGCTGAGCGGCTGACACACCTCCGGTCACGCGACGGAGCACGCTCCGCTGTCCACCTCGGCGCGAGCGGATGCACCGTCGCGCAGCACCGGAGCCATCTCGGCCAGCGTGAGGGCGTAGCCGGTGTCGGGGTCGTCGCGCGAGGTCGCGAAGACCATCCCGACCACTCGCCCACCGGTGTCGAGCATCGGCCCACCGGAGGCACCGCGCCGCACCTGGGCCCGGAGGGAGTACACCTCCCTGTTCACACCGGGCTGGCGGTAGATGTCCGTGCCCCGAGCATCGAGCACGGCCCGAACCCTGGCGCCGCCGACCCACAGGCCGTCATCGAGGGGGAAGCCGGCGACGACGGCATCGTCACCCGCCGCCAACGGGGAGCCACGGTCGAGCTCCGGCGCATCGAGCCCCGGCACGTCGAGCACCGCGACGTCGCGAGCCGGGTCGATCGCGACGATCCGTCCGTCCAGCGTCGGGCCTTCGTCGCGGATCCGCACCGCCACGACGTCCGAACCCGCCACGACGTGCGCGTTGGTGGCGACCCGCCCGGGTGCCAGCACCCAGCCGGTGCCCACCTGCGCCCGGCCGCACGAGGGTGCCTCGGCCCGCAGGTGCACCACCGAGTCGAGCGCCCGCTGCACGTCCGGGTCCCGGGTCAGCTCTGGATCGGGGGCCGGAACAGCCTGGATGGGTTCCTGCGCGGAGCCCTCGAAGACCCGGGGGAACCCCTCCCGGTCGAGGGCGCGGACCACACCGTCGACGAGGCGCTGGGCCGAGCCCGGCACGATGTCGTCGACCGCCGACACCACGGCCGAGCGGCCCACCCGGGACCGTACCCCCGGCGGGCCGCCCGCGACCAGCGACCCCGCGATCACCCACACCACCAGCACCGAGGTGACGAGGACGGCCACGAGCCCGAGGGCCGAGTCAACGACGCGGAAGCCGGGCACGTCCAGGGCCCGGCCGATCCGGTGGGCGAGGGCCAGCATGACCACCTGGCCGGCGGCGGCCAGCACGACCGCCGATCCGACCAGCAGGAGGACCGACGCCGTGCTGCCCCGTGGGATCCCGCCGTAGTCCTCCGCGAGGCCCGGCACCACGCGCACGGCGAGGACACCGCCGGCGACCAGGCCGAGCATCCCGAGCGCCGCCGAGACGAAGCCCTGGCGCCACCCGCTCCAGGCGTAGGCCGCGAGGAGCGCGACGAGCGCCACGTCCAGGACGACGACGCCGTTCACCCCGACGTGCCGCGCATCCAGGGCGACATGACCCGGTCGGGCAACGGGCGCTCGTCCGCGGCATCCCACGGGCGGGCCAGGTGGGCCAGCTCGAAGAGGCTGCTGAGCAACATCGCGGTGAAGCCCCAGACGAAGAGGTCGCCCACCTCGAAGGCCGGCCCGCGATAGGGCCCGAAGACCGCCGTGAAGCGGTGGTCGGGGTCGAGGAGGTCGGCCACCGGCACCCTCACCACCCGTGCGACCTCACCCTCGTCCACCACGCCGACCGGCACCGGGGTGGGCCACCACGCGAGGACGGGTGTCACGGCGTGCTCGCTGGGTGCGAGGTAGACGTCAGGAAAGGTCGCGAGGACGTCGACCCCTGCCGGGTCGAGGCCGACCTCCTCCTGCGCCTCGCGCAGCGCTGCGGCGACGGAGCCGTCGTCCTCGGGGTCGAGGCGGCCACCGGGGAAGGAGACCTGGCCCGGGTGGGAGCGCAGGGTGTGGGCCCGTTCGGTGAGCACGACGTCCTCACCGCCGCGTGGGTCCGGCCCGAAAAGCATGAGCACGGCTGAGCGGCGACCCACGCCGGGCGGGGGGGCGTAGGTGGAGAACCACTGGTGACCGGCCACGTCGTCGCGCACCGCGACCTGTGCGAGCCACGTGGGCCGCGGAGCGCTCACGGCTCCGAAGGCGGGTCGTCGGGGAGCCGCCCCGGAGGAGGGACGGGCAGGGTCGCGCCCGGCGCGAGCTCGTACTTGAGCAGGGTGCGGGCCTTCGCCGGGTCGGTCTCGCCCTCACCGAACGAGGGGCACCAGCGGGTCACTGGGCAGGCGCCGCAGGCCGGGCGCCGCGCGTGGCAGGTGCGTCGGCCGTGGAAGATCAGCGCGTGGCTGAGCATCGTCCAGTCGCTGCGCGGGAAGAGGGCGGCGAGCTCGGTCTCGACCTTGACCGGGTCGGTCTGCTCGGTCCAGCCGAACCGGCGCACGAGGCGCCCCACGTGGGTGTCGACGGTGATGCCCGGCACCCCGAAGGCGTTGCCCAGCACGACGTTGGCGGTCTTGCGCCCCACACCGGGCAGCGTGACGAGGTCCGCGAGGCGACCGGGCACCTCCCCGTCGAACCGCTCGACGATCGCCGCCGACAGGGTGATGACGGAGTTGGTCTTGGCCCGGAAGAACCCGGTCGGCTTGAGCACCGCCTCCATCTCGGCGCGGTCGGCGCCGGCCATCGACTCCGCGGTGGGCCATCGCGAGAAGAGCGTGGGGGTCACGGAGTTGACCATGACGTCGGTCGTCTGGGCCGAGAGCACGGTGGCGACGAGCAGCTGGAGCGGGGTGTCGAAGTCGAGCTCGCAGTGCGCGTAGGGATACCGCTCGAGGAGCGCCCGGTAGGTGCGGCGCGCCCGACGGGTCCTGGCGACCGCGCTCTCCCCGACCACGCTCCCGCGACGGGGGCGCACGGCATTCGGGGAGGTCTCGGGCACGGGCGTCAGCCTACGTCGTGGCCCCGACGCCGCCCGCCCCGATCCGGGTGTCTCGACTCTGGCACACTGAGGCCCGTGGACCACGACGTCGTGCGTAGAGCGCCCCTGTTCGCCGCCATCGACGAGCCGACGGCCGAATCCCTCATCTCGACCATGAGCTCCGGGCACATGGAGCGTGGCGACGTGCTCTTCCACGAGGGCGACCAGGGCGACCGGCTCTACGTCATCGGCGAGGGCAAGATCAAGCTCGGCCGTTCCAGCAGCGACGGCCGCGAGAACCTCCTGGCCATCCTCGGACCCGGTGAGATGTTCGGCGAGCTCTCCCTCTTCGACCCCGGGCCGCGCACCGCCACGGCGACGGCGATCGCCGAGACCCAGGTGCTCTCGATGAGCCACGACCAGCTCAAGGAGTTCCTCCACGAGCGTCCGGGCGTCGCCACGACCCTTCTCGCCGCCCTCGCCCGCCGGTTGCGTCGCACCAACGAGTCGCTCGCGGACCTCGTGTTCACCGACGTGCCGGGGCGGGTGGCCAAGGCGCTGCTCGACCTCGCGGGGCGCTTCGGCCGGCCCGTCGACGAGGGCGTCATGGTGGCCCACGACCTCACCCAGGAGGAGCTGGCGCAGCTCGTCGGCGCCTCTCGCGAGACCGTCAACAAGGCCCTCGCCGACTTCGCCGCTCGTGGCTGGCTGCGTCTGGAGGCCCGCGCCGTGCTCCTGCAGGACGTCGAGAGGCTCAGGCGCCGCGCGCGCTGAGGTGATCCAGCTGGGCGCGGATCGACATCCGCGCCGCCGGCCAGACCGACTCCGGCACCTCCGCATAGACCCGGCGGAGCACGCCCTCGACCGGGTCGTCCTCCTGTGCGGCGCCGTCGGCCAGGGCACCCCGCACCTGGTCGAGCCGCTCACGACGGTGGGTGCGGTAGAAGGAGACCATGGCGGCGGCATCCGGCACCAGTGGCCCGTGCCCGGGGAGGATGGCGCTCACGTCTCCTCCGCCGGTGAGCGCGGCGATGCGTTCGAGGGACGCGAGGTATGCCGTGAGCTCACCGTCGGGGTGGGCCACCACCGTCGTTCCCCGCCCGAGCACCGTGTCGCCGGTGAGCAGCGCGTGGTCCGCGGCCAGCGCGAAGGACACCGAGTCCGACGTGTGGCCCGGGGTCGCGACCACGCGCAGCTCGAGGCCACCGGCGCTGACCACATCGCCGTCGGCGAGGTCGTCGTGGCCGCGGCCGACCGCCCGCACCCTCGTGCCGGTCAGCTCGGCGAACCGCGGCGCCGCCTCGGCGTGGTCGTGGTGCCCGTGGGTGAGAATCGTCTCGACCACCCGCGCCCCCCGGCCGGTCACCACGTCCACGACGGCTTGCAGGTGCCCCTCGTCGAGCGGCCCCGGGTCGATCACCACGGCATCCGTCCCGCCGGGTTCCAGGAGCACCCAGGTGTTGGTGCCGTCGAGGGTCATCGGTCCGGGGTTGGGCGCGAGGACGCAGTGGGCCCGGGGCGTGACCTGACCCCCGCTCCACGGGTCGGTCACGGACGGCGGTGGTTGGGCGCTCACCGGTCCGAGTATGCCGCCCCGTGACTGCCCACGGACAGGCAGTTGACCTGCCCGACGGGTAACGCATCGGGTGCCCGTGCTCCGGGGCATCATTGCCGTGCACCACTGCCTGTCCGGGTGCGGACAGCCCCTGTGGAAAAGTCCAGGGCGACTAGCCCGTGCACGAGCACGATGGCCTCCATGGGCGAGGTGGCGGAGACGGTGCAGATGTTCGGGGGTGTGCTCACCCGGCGCGAGCTCGTCAGGGTGCACGGACGCGTCGACGTGGACCGCGCGCTGCGGGCCGGAGTGCTGGCGCGCGTTGCGCGCGGCCGCTACGTGCTGCCCGGCACGGCGGCACACCTCGCGACAGCGCATGCGCGCACGTCGACGCTCTCGCACCTGAGCGCGGCCCTGCACCACGGGTGGAAGGTCAAGGTCGTGCCGGACGACGCCTGGGTCACGGTTCGACGCAAGCGGCACCTGCGCGAGACGGACCTGGTCGGCATCGTGCCGCACTGGGCCGAGATCGCGCCCGCTGACGTGCGAGCCGGAGTCACGGGGCCGATGCGCACCGTGCTCGACTGCGCGAGGTGCCTGCCGTTCGACGAGGCGCTCGCGGTGGCCGACTCGGCGTTGCGGGCCGGACACGTCGACGCCGGGGCGCTGGGTCTGGCAGCCGCGGGGTTGCGGGGTGCTGGAGCCCGGGCGGCACGACGCGTCGCTGCGCATGCCGACTCCAGGGCGGCGAACCCCCTCGAATCGGTGTTGCGAGCGCTGTGCATCGAGGAGGGGTTCTCGCTCGAGCCACAGCTCAAGATCGCCGAGCCGGGGTTGTTCGCGGTGGTCGACCTCGGGAGCGAAGAGCTCATGCTCGCCGTCGAGGCCGACGGCTTCGAGCACCACGGCACCAGGTCGGCGTTACGCACCGCCTGCCGTCGCCACACCGAGCTGGCGGTCTTCGGGTGGTCCTCGTTGCGGTTCCCGTACGAGGACGTCATGCACCACCAGGACTGGGTCCGCTGGACCCTCCGCACCTGGCGATCCATCCGGACGGATGGTTCAGCGGCGGGGCCACCGCCATCGTCGAGGGTACGCCGACAGGCGGTGTCCACCTGACGGGCTCACTGCCCCGCTTACCGGGCGCGGTCAGACGCCCCACTGCCTGTTCGTGTGCGCCGGTGGCCGTCAGGGCAGATCGGTGCGAAGCACGAGGATGCCGTCCTCGCGGCGGACGAGCTCGGGGAGCACCCGGGCCACTCGCGGTCGGTCCGCGAGGAACGACGCGGCATCGGCGAACCGCGCCAGGGCCTCGAGCGAGACCACGGTGGGCGGGAGCATCCGCACCTCACCCGCCGACTGCCGGTCGAGCAGGTCGCGGGGACGCACCCACTCGCTGTGGTCGGACTCCGTCGTCGTGCCGCGCGCAGCCTGGTCATCCGGCATCGCGGCCGCCAGGATCCACGTGTCGTAGCGTCGCGGCTCGAAGGCCGGTGTCACCCAGTGGGCGCGGCCCCGGAGGCCCGCCACCGCGAGGCGCACTCCGCACTCCTCCTCGACCTCTCGCACCGCGGCGGCCGCGAAGGGGGCTGCGGCAGCGTCCTCGACACCCATGGCAGCTGCGAGGTCGGCGAGCCCGGGCGTGGTGGGGTCGAGGTCGTGGTCGGCGGGGTCCACCCCGCCCCCGGGAAACACCACGGTGGAGGGCGCGAACGCCATCGACGGCACCCGTCGCTGCACGAAGACCTCGACCCCGGCCACCCCGTCCCGCACGAGCATGACGGTGGCCGCGGTGCGCAGCGGGCCGTCCACGCGATCCGGCGCGGCCAGCCACTCCGCCGCCCGCGAGGCCAGCCCGGGGTCACCGGAGACGGGGTGCTCCACGAGCGGTGTCATCCGCCGACCCCTCAGTCGCGGACGTGGACGACGACCTCGACCTCGACCGGGGCGTCGAGCGGGAGCGCGACGACACCGACCGCGGACCGTGCGTGCACCCCGGCATCCCCGAACACCGCACCGAACAGCTCGCTGGCACCGTTGACGACCCCCGGCTGGCCGGTGAAGGACGGGTCGGACGCCACGAAACCCACGACCTTCACGACGCGCTCGACGCGGTCGAGGTCACCGACCACCGACTTCACGGCGGCGATCGCGTTGAGCGCGCACGCCTGCGCGAGCTTCTTGGCCTCGGCGGGCGGCACCAGCCCGGCGCCCTCACCGACCTTGCCGGTGTGC
Organism: Actinomycetales bacterium; assembly: GCA_038258215.1. Taxonomy (GTDB): domain Bacteria; phylum Actinomycetota; class Actinomycetes; order Actinomycetales; family Dermatophilaceae; genus Fodinibacter. The sequence goes on from JBBSQC010000006.1 coordinate 64,858, forward strand.
GCCATCGCGCCGTCGACCATGGGCAGCTGCCCCGAGACGTAGACCCTCGAACCGTCGAGCACGGCCGGCGCGTAGGCCGCGACCGGGGGCACCACCTCGGGCACGCTCAGCCCCAGCCCGGCCAGCCGATCCTCGACGACGCCCATCAGGAGGCGGGCCGCTTGAGGTAGGCCACGAGGTTACCCTCGGGCATGACCAGGACCTGGACGAGATCCCAGCCGTCCTGGCCCCACTGGTCGAGGATCTGCTTGGTGGCGTGCACGATCAGCGGCACCGTGGCGTACTCGTACTTCATCATGCCGGCCACCCTAGCCCCGGCGCGGTCGGCGACTACCGTGGCGTCGGTGAGCGACGACACCGACATCCTCTTCCGCAGCGCCAGGCCCCCGGACCGCACCGAGGTCACGGGCCCCGAGCGCACCGACGTCTACGACGTGTGGGAACCCCAGGCCGACCGGGCCCGTGGGGTGACGGTGGCCCTGCTCCACGGCGGCTTCTGGCGCGAGCAGTACGACCGCGCCCACCTCGCACCCCTGGCCGAGGCCCTCGCCCGCGACGGCTTCCAGGTCGCCAGCCTGGAGTACCCACGGATCGGGATGCCGGGTGGCGGGTGGCCGGGCACCGGCCAGGCGGTGCTCGACCGGGTCGAGTCCGTGCGCGCCGACACCGACCTGCCCGACCGCGTCATCCTCGTGGGGCACTCCGCCGGGGGCCACCTGGCTCTGTGGCTCGCCTCGGGCGAACGGGCCCCGTGGATCACGGGGGTCGTGGCCCTGGCGCCGGCCGCCGACCTCGGGGTGGTCAACCGGATGGGCCTGAGCGACGACGCGGCCCGCGCCCTGCTCGGCGGGTCGCCCGAGGAGGCACCCGAGGCCTGGGCCGACGCCGACCCGGCGCGCCAGCGGCTCACCGTGCCGACGGTGATCGTCACCGGGGAGTTCGACGACGTCGTGCCCGCGGAGGTGGTCGACTCCTACGTCGCCGGCCGCACTGCCGAGGAGCCGCTGCACACCGCGGTGGCACGGCGCGCCGACCACTTCGACGTGATCGACCCAGCAGGGCCGGCATACCTGCTGGTGCTCGCGGAGATCGAGGAGCTGACCCTCACCACCCACTGAGCCGGTCACCGCACCGACCCTCACCACACACCGACCCCTCGCGCCCGGGCGCGACCGGGCGTCACGCGGCATCTACGCTGGCCCGGTGTCCCGCGCTCCCGTGTCCCACGCCGTACAGGGCGCCCGCCTCCACGTCGTGACCGGCAAGGGCGGCGTCGGCAAGACGACAGTGGCCGGCGCACTGGCCCTCGCACTGGCCCGCGGTGGCCGCAAGGTGCTCCTTGTCGAGGTCGAGGCGCGCCAGGGCATCAGCCAGACCTTCGACGTGCCTCCCCTCGGCGACGACGAGGTGCGCCTCGTCACCACCGCGTCGGGCGGCGAGCTCTGGGGGCTCTCGGTCGACGCGACCGCTGCGCTGATGGAGTATCTCCAGACGTTCTACCGGCTGGGCCGGGCCGGCGGGGCGCTCGAGCGGATGGGGGTCGTCGACTTCGCGACCACCGTCGCGCCCGGCGTGCGCGACGTGCTGCTCACCGGCAAGGTCTACGAGGCGTTCGGGCGCACGACCGGGTCCAAACGGGGCAAGGGACAGCTCACGTGGGACGCCGTCGTGCTCGACGCCCCGCCCACGGGTCGGGTGACCCGCTTCCTCAACGTCAACGTGCAGGTCGCCGACCTCGCGAGGGTCGGCCCGATCCACTCCCAGGCCGAGTCGATCACCGCGATGATGCGCAACCCGCTCACCGTGGTGCACGTCGTCACCCTCCTCGAGGAGATGCCGGTGCAGGAGACCGTCGACGCCGTCACCGAGCTGTCCGGCGCCGGGTTCGGCCTGGGCTCGATCATCGTCAACCAGGTGCGCGAGCCCACGGTCGACGAGGAGGCGTTCGCGACCGCCACCGCCGACCCGGATGCCGTGGAGCTCCGGGTCGCGGCGGACCTCGCCACCGCGGGCGTCCGCGTCACGACCCGGACGGTCTCCGGGTTGATCGCCCAGGGCGCCGACCACGTCGAGCGCGTGGCCCTGGAACGGGCCCTCACCGAGGAGGTCGAGGAGCAGGGTCTCCCCACGCTCCGGCTGCCGGCGCTGGCCGGCGGGGTCGAGGACGGCGGCGTGTCCTTCCTGGCCGACGAGATCCTCGAGCAGGGGCTCCTCTGATGGCGACCCGCCGGACCCCCGCGACCCTCGACATCGACGCGCTCCTCGCCGACCGCGGCACCGGCATCATCGTCTGCTGCGGCTCCGGTGGGGTCGGGAAGACGACGACGGCTGCGGCCCTCGGGGTGCGCGCCGCCGAGGCCGGGCGCCGGGTCGTGGTGCTGACGATCGACCCCGCTCGCCGCCTGGCCCAGTCGTTGGGGCTCACCGAGCTCGACAACGTCCCGCGGCCGGTCGAGGGAGTCGGCGAGGCCGGTGGCTCCCTCGACGCGATGATGCTCGACATGAAGCGGACCTTCGACGAGGTGGTCGAGTCGCACTCCACGCCCGACAAGGCCGCCCAGATCCTGGCCAACCCCTTCTACCAGGCCGTCTCCAGCTCCTTCGCCGGCACGCAGGAGTACATGGCCATGGAGAAGCTCAGCCAGCTGCGGGCCCAGTCCGAGCGCGACGGCAGCTGGGACCTCATCGTCGTCGACACCCCACCGTCGCGCTCGGCGCTGGACTTCCTCGACGCCCCCAAGCGCCTCGGGTCCTTCCTCGACGGCCGCTTCATCCGGCTGCTCACCGCGCCGGCCAAGGCCGGAGGCCGCGCCTACCTCAAGGTGTTCAGCATCAGCGCCAGCATCACGGCATCCGCGCTGTCCAAGATCCTCGGCGGTCAGGTGCTGCTCGACGTGCAGACCTTCGTGGCCGCCCTGGACACGATGTTCGGCGGGTTCCGCGAGCGCGCGGACGTCACCTACGCGTTGTTGAAGGAGCCCACGACGGCTTTCGTCGTGGTGGCCTCACCCGAGCGGGACGCGCTGCGCGAGGCCACCTACTTCGTGGACCGCCTCGAGCAGGAGTCGATGCCGCTCGCGGGCGTGGTCGTCAACCGCGTGCAGACCCTCGCGGCCAGCGGGCTGAGCGGCTCGCGGGCCGCCGCAGCGGCAGAACAGCTGGAGGACGCCGCGGCAGAGGGTGCGGACCCGCTCGGGGGGCTCACGGTTGCGCTCCTGCGGCTGCACACCGAGCTCGCGGCAACCGCGACCCGGCACCAGGGGCACGTCTCGCGCTTCGTCGCGGCCCACCCCTCGGTCGCGATGGCGAGCGTCCCGGCCGGGGCCACCGACATCCATGACCTCGAGGGCCTGCGCAGCGTGGGAGCGTCACTCGCCGGAGGCTGAGCCCGGAGGCGGACATAGCGGTGCCGGCACAGCCCCTGCGCCGTGCCGGCACCACGATCATGTGGCTCGCCCGTCAGGCGATGGCACCCTGGAGGGCGCGCTGCTTCGCAGCGGCCAGCACGTCGGCCCAGGACGCGACGTCGGGGCGGCGGCGGAGCAGCGCCCGGCGCTCGCGCTCGGTCATGCCACCCCAGACACCGAACTCGGTACGGTTGTCCAGGGCGTCGGCGAGGCACTCGGCCGCGACGGGGCACGCCTTGCAGACGACCTTCGCCTCGCGCTGGGCCTTACCCTGCACGAAGAGCGCGTCGGGGTCGGAGCCGGCGCAACGACCGAGTGCTGGCCATTCGGTGACCCAAACCGTGTCGGTGCGGGGGGCTGCGGGGGCAATGCTCATGTCCACCTCTGAGTGACGGCGCCCCCTGGTGGGCAGCGCAAGAACTGTTGTTGAAAACGCTACGAGAGGGAGTCCGAGAGCGGTATCGTCCGAACCGGTCGACGCTTGATGGCCGAACGGACGAGGGCCGGGTCGTATCACCGGAGCCCTGTCGTGTCTCGTCGGCACCTGAGCGTCGGGTGAGCGCGCCGCCGCGGCCGGATTCCGGCTGCGCGGGGGTGCGCGGGTTACCCTTGGCCCATGGACGGTCGCGCCCAAAACATCCCCCATGTCCTCAGGCTCCTGCTCGGCTTCGTCGTGCTGAGCACGGTGGCCGGGCTCCTCATGGCCGGATTGGCGATCCCCGCGGTGGGCGCGTCGGGACGGGTCGCCCAGGGCGGGGTCGACTTCTTCAACGACCTGCCCAGCGAGTTCGCGATCTCTCCACTGGCCCAGCAGTCCCGGATCCTCGACGCCGACGGCAAGCTCATCGCCAACCCGTACGACGAGAACCGCATCATCGTGCCGCTCAAGAGCATCTCGACGACGATGCAGCAGGCCCAGATCGCCATCGAGGACTCCCGCTTCCGCGAGCACGGCGGCCTCGACGTGCGCGGCTTCAGCCGGGCGATGGTCTCCAACCTCCAGGGTGGCGACGTGCAGGGCGCGTCGACCCTCACCCAGCAGTACGTCAAGATCACCCTCCAGGAGAACGCCCTCAAGCGGGGCGACAAGGAGGCGGCGGCCGCGGCGGTCGACAAGACGTACTCCCGCAAGCTGCAGGAGCTGAAGTACGCGCTCAACGTCGAGGAGAACCTCACCAAGGACCAGATCCTCGAGGGCTACCTCAACCTCGTCTACTACGGCGACCAGGCCTACGGCGTCGAGGCCGCGGCACTGAACTACTTCGGGGTCAAGGCCAGCAAGCTCAACCTCGGCCAGTCGGCGATGCTGGCCGGCATCGTGCAGCAGCCCACGGCCTACAACCCCGTGCTCAATCCGGACGCGGCCAAGGCCAGGCGTGACACGGTGCTCACCCGGATGCAGTCGCTCGGGGTGGCCTCGGCCAAGGACGTCGCGGCGGCCAAGAAGGTCACGATCAAGAAGATGCTGAACCGGAAGCCCAACAAGGGCACCTGCTTCCGTTCGCCGCAGCCCTACTTCTGCTCCTACGTCATGCAGTACCTCCAGAAGTCACCGCAGATGGCGGTGCTCGGGAAGACCCCGGCAGACCGGCTCAAGACGATCAACCAGGGCGGGCTGACGATCCGCACCACGCTCAAGCCCGGCATCCAGAAGTCCACGCAGAAGCAGCTGACGAAGGCGGTCGAGATCGGCAACAAGCAGAACCTCGGCGGGGCCGTCTCCATCGTCGAGCCCGGCACCGGCAAGATCATCGCGATGGCCCAGGCCACGGACTTCAACAAGTTCCAGACCAACGTCAACGTCGACCAGGAGTACGGCGGTGGCCAGCTCGGCTACCAGTTCGGCTCGACGGCCAAGACGTTCGCGGTGGTCACCGCACTGTCGAAGGGGATGCCGCTCGACGGCGAGATCAACGTCCCCTTCGCCACCGGCAGCAAGGGCCACGTCTTCCAAGGCAAGGTGCAGAAGGAGAAGTGCGGCGCCAGCGCACCGTGGTCGGTGAAGAACGACTACGCCAGCGGCGGCAAGCTGATGTCGCTCAAGGAGGGCCTCACCAAGTCGATCAACACCTGGGCCGCCCAGCTCGTCATCGACGTGGGCCCGTGCGACGTGCGCGACACGATGACCAAGATGGGCCTGCACTCCGGTGATGGTGATCCGATCGCGCCCTACATCTCGAACATCACCCTCGGGTCCGGCACCACCAACCCGCTGAGCCTCGCCAACGCCTACGCGACCATCGCCGCGAGCGGCAAGTACTGCGAGCCCTACCCGATCACCTCGATCACCACCCCGGACCGCAAGGAGGTCAAGGTCCCCGGCCCGAAGTGCGAGCAGGTGATCACCTCCGACGTGGCCGACGGGGTCACCTCACTGCTCAAGGGCACCTTGGACTCCGGCACCGCAAAGGGCGTCTGGGACACCAGCGCCCGGCCCGCCGCCGGCAAGACGGGCACCACCGAGAAGCACAACCAGGGCTGGTTCGTCGGCTACACCAAGCAGCTCGCGAGCGCGGTCTGGATCGGCAACCTGAAGCCGGCCGACAAGAAGGGGAAGCTCTACTCCCTCAACGGGAAGTGCTTCGGCGACTACGGCTGCTACCGCCAGGTCTTCGGTGGCACCGTCTCGGCCCCGGTGTGGGCCGCGGTGATGAAGGAAGCCAGCAAGGGGATGCCGGTGAAGGGCTTCCCCGCACCGTCGGAGAAGGTCAAGAACGGCAACCTCAAGCCCCTCCCGGGTGTCGTGGGCAACAGCATCGCGAGCGCCCAGCAGAAGCTGAAGGACGCCGGCTTCGACAGCTACGTCGCGGGCAACGTCACGAGCAGCCAGCCCTACGGCACGATCGCCTACGCGCGACCGGCGAAGCGCGCCCTGCCCGGCTCGAGCATCGCGCTCTACGTCTCCAGCGGGCCGCCCCCGGTGGTCAAGCCCAAGGCCGACCCCAAGCCGGACCCGAAGCCGGACCCGAAGAAGACCACCAAGCCGAAGAAGGACAAGAAGACCCCCAAGCCGAACGCGACTCCGCCGCCGAAGTAGTAGAGCGCGGCGGAGCGGGTCCGGCGGTCCGGCGGTCGGGCTCAGGACGTCGGGTCGGGGTGTCGGGCCCGAGAGGTGCGCTCAGCGGGTCGAGAGCACCTGCTTGACGACGGCGGCCACCCGGCCGCCGTCGGCGCGGCCTGCCACCTCGACCTGTGCGGCCTTCATGACCTGGCCCATCTGCGGCATCCCGCTCGCTCCGGTGGCTTCCACGGCCCGCTCCACGATGTCGTGAAGGGCCTCTTCGTCGAGCTGCGCGGGCAGGTAGCCCTCGAGCACCTCGAGCTCGGCCTCCTCGATGGCGGCCAGCTCGGGGCGGGCTGCGTCGGTGAATGCCGTGGCCGCCTCCTTGCGCTTCTTGGCCTCCTTGGCCACGACCTTGAGGACCTCGTCGTCGCTCAGCTGGCGAGCCTCGTCACCGGCCACCTCGGCGTTCGTCACCGCGGTGAGGACCATCCGCAGCGTGCCCGAGCGGACCTTGTCCCTGGCGCGCATCGAGTCGTGGAGGTCGTGCTGGATCTGCGCCTTGAGCGTGGTCTCGGTCATGGCTCCAGTGTCCCACCCACGGGCCACCGGTTTTCGGGCTGATTTCGCCGCGGCCACGTGCTTTGCGAGGATGGCGCAATGGATGATCTCGCGCGCTCCGCGATCCGCTCGGTCGGCGCCGTGGCCGCCGCCGGGGTCGCCGGGGTCGCCTACGCGGCGCTCGTCGAGCGCACCTGGTTCACCCTCCGCCGGTATGCCGTGCCCGCGCTACCGGTCGGTTCGGCGCCGGTGCGGATCCTCCAGGTGTCCGACCTCCACCTCACGCCCGGGCAGACCAAGAAGATCGAGTGGGTGCGCTCGCTGGCCGAGCTCGAGCCCGACTTCGTCGTCAACTCCGGGGACAACCTTGCCCACCTCGAGGCAGTGCCACCCCTGCTGCGAGCGATGGAGCCTCTGCTGGAGTTTCCGGGGGCCTTCGTGCTCGGCTCGAACGACTACGTGGCCCCGGTGCCGAAGAACCCGGCTCGCTACCTCACCGCGCGGCACTCCCAGGCGCGGCGGGTCGGCCACGAGCTGCCGGTGGGTGACCTCGTGGACGGGCTGCGCGGCGGCGGGTGGGAGGACCTGAACAACGCTCGCTCCGTGGTCCGGATGGGCGAGCACGACGTGGAGCTCGTGGGCGTCGACGACCCACACGTGCAGTTCGACCGCTATGCCGAGGTGTCCGGGCCGGCGCGGTCGGACGTCTCACTGACGATGGGGCTGGTCCACGCGCCCTACCAGCGGATCCTCGACGCCATGGTGGCCGACGGCGCCTCCATGGTCCTGGCCGGGCACACCCACGGCGGGCAGCTCGCACTCCCCCTCTGGGGCGCGCTCGTGACCAACTGCGACCTCGACACCCGCCGCGCCAAGGGGGTCTCGCGGTGGTGGCCCGGAGCCGGCACGGCGGGTCGCGACGGAAGCGCGGCCCGGTCGTCCGACGCACCCGGCGACGCGGCATACCTCCACGTCTCGGCCGGCCTCGGCACCTCGCCGTACGCGCCGGTGCGCTTCGCCTGCCGACCCGAGGCGACGCTGCTCACCCTCCTCGCCCGCGACGCCTGACCCTGCCTGGCCGCCCACGAACCTCTGCTAACAGAGCTTCGTGCTCGGGCCACAGGTTGCTGCATGTGGATCGGGACCCAACCTCTGCTGAGCCGCGAGCTCGGACCGATTTCGGGTGCCCTCGGCTGGTCGGCTATCCTCGGGTGTCGCCGTCCCCGCCAGGACGGCGACAGCCACGGGGTGTGGCGCAGCTTGGTAGCGCGCGTCGTTCGGGACGACGAGGCCGCAGGTTCAAATCCTGTCACCCCGACAGTGGCTGAGTGGCCCCTGAACTGCGGAGACGCAGTCAGGGGCCGCCTTCATGAGGGACCCGCAACTAAGGCGACAGCGGCTCGGCGAGCGGCGGAGCAGTGCATCTCGACCGGGGTGGCGCAGAGGATGCGCGATGGCGCAGGAACTCCTGCGCCACCCGGCAGGATCCACGCCATCCTGGGCTGCTCTCGATCTGCGCTTCCACTTCCGGCGCAGCGTCGTTCTGGCATCTTGTTCACTTCTCGATGCTGCGAGCCGGTGCGGAACCGGCGTATCGGGCTTCGTGGCTGGTTCCGCGGGTGTCGTGTCGCGCCCTTGACGCTCGATCGGTGAGCCGCAAGACTGTGCGGCGCAGGGCGCGGTGGTTCTCGCCCCTGTCCCTCGCGCTGCTGCACCACTGGTGCGGGACCCGCTCGCTGGTGCTCGCTCGTGGGGTGCCGGCCCGAGATCCAGGCGAGGAGCGGTCCGTGAGCGAACTCTTCATCGATGGCATCTGGTGCAACGCCGTCGACGGTGCGACGCGCGAGATCCACTGTCCCGCCGACGGAAGCCTCGTCGCCACGGTGGCCGAGGGGGGTCCGGGCGACGCCGAGGCCGCCGTCCGTGCCGCCCGCCGCGCCTTCGACGGCGGGCCGTGGCCGGGCGTCTCCTCCCTCGAGCGCAGCGCGCTGTTGCACCGGTTGGCCGACCTCCTCGAGCGCGACAAGGCCGCCGTGGCTCGGCTCGAAACGCTGGACACGGGGAAGCGCCTGGTGGAGTCGGAGTACGACGTCGACGACATCGTCTCGGTCTTCCGGTACTTCGCCGGACTCGCCGGTGCCGAGAGCGGGCGCGTGGTGGACACCGGGCGCGCCGACGTCGTCAGCAGGGTCGTTCGCGAGCCCGTCGGTGTCTGCACACTCATCACCCCGTGGAACTACCCACTGCTGCAGACCTCCTGGAAGGTCGCTCCCGCGCTCGCTGCCGGCAACACGTTCGTCCTCAAACCCAGCGAGCTCACACCGTCCACCGCCATCTGGCTCATGCGAGCCCTCACCGAGGCGGGCCTGCCACCCGGCGTCGCCAACCTCGTCCTCGGCGCCGGCTCACGCGTCGGGCCCACCCTGACGACGCATCCCGACGTCGACCTCGTGTCGTTCACCGGCGGGCTGGTGACCGGACGCTCGATCATGGCGGCGGCAGCGCCGACAGTGAAGAAGATCGCCCTGGAGCTCGGCGGCAAGAACCCCAACATCGTGTTCGCGGACGCCGACCGGGAGACCGCCCTGGACTTCGCGCTGACCGCCGTGTTCCTCCATTCGGGACAGGTCTGCTCAGCGGGCGCCCGACTCCTGGTCGAGTCCTCGATCCACGACGAGTTCGTCGACGAGCTCGTACGGCGCGCGGAGCTCATCCGTATCGGCGGCCCGTTCGACGAGGCCGCCGAGACCGGACCGCTCATCAGCGCCGGGCACCGCGACAAGGTGGAGGCGTACGTCGCCGCCGGCCTCGCCGAGGGTGCCGAGCTGCGCACCGGCGGCTCCCGACCCGACGACCCCGCACTGGCCGACGGGTTCTACTACCGCCCGACCATCCTCACCGGTTGCGACTCCAGCATGGAGGTGGTGCACGACGAGTCCTTCGGTCCGGTGCTCACCGTGGAGTCGTTCACCGACGAGGACGACGCGGTCGCGAAGGCCAACGACAGCATCTACGGGCTCGCCGGAGCCGTGTGGACCTCCAGCGCCGGGCGCGCGGAACGCGTCGCGGGCCGGCTGCGGATGGGTACCGTCTGGATCAACGACTACCACCCCTACGTCCCTCAGGCGGAGTGGGGTGGCTACAAGCAGTCCGGCTTCGGGCGCGAGCTCGGCCTCGACGGGCTCGCCGAGTACCGCGAGACCAAGCACATCTGGCACAACATCAGCCCCGCCCCGCAACGCTGGTTCGACGGAGGAAAGGCCGCGCTGTCGTGAGGCCCGAGCGGTACGACTTCGTCATCGTCGGCGGAGGCTCGGCGGGCTCAGCCCTGGGGAACCGCCTCAGCGTCGACCCGTCGACCACCGTGCTCGTCCTGGAGGCCGGCCGCAACGACAGCAGGCTCGATCCCTTCATCCACATGCCGGCCGCGCTCCCCTACCCGATCGGCAACCCGCTCTACGACTGGCGCTACGAGTCCGAACCCGAGCCCCACATGGGCGGGCGACGGGTCTTCCACGCACGAGGCAAGGTGCTCGGCGGCTCGAGCAGCATCAACGGGATGATCTTCCAGCGGGGGAACCCCCTGGACTTCGAACGGTGGGCCGCCGACCCCGGCATGCAGGACTGGGACTACGCCCACTGCCTGCCGTACTTCAAGCGGATGGAGACCTGCCTCGCCGGCGCGGACCAGTGGCGCGGTGGTAGCGGCCCGCTCATCCTCGAACGCGGCCCGGCCACCAACCCCCTCTTCGGTGCGTTCCTCGAAGCGGTCCAGGAGGCGGGCCATCCCCTCACCGACGACGTGAACGGCTACCGCCAGGAGGGCTTCGCCAAGTTCGACCGCAACGTCCACCGGGGCCGCCGGCTGAGTGCCGCGGGCGCCTACCTGCACCCGGTGATGAAGCGGCCCAACCTCAGGGTCGAGACCCTCGCCCACGTCACCGGGCTAAGGGTCGACGGCACCCGGGTCGTCGGTGTCGACTACCTGCGCGGCGGGAGGCTGAGGCGCAGCGCGACCGCCGGCCAGGTGATCCTCTGCGGTGGCGCGATCAACTCGCCACAGCTGCTCCAGCTGTCCGGGATCGGCAACGCCGCCGAGCTCACCGAGCTCGGCATCACGGTGGTGGCGGACCTGCCGGGCGTCGGGTCGAACCTCCAGGACCACCTCGAGGTCTACATCCAGTACGCGAGCAAGCAGCCGGTCTCCATCGGACCGTGGCTCAAGCACCGGCACAAGCCCCGCATCGGCGCCGAATGGCTCTTCCTGCGCCGCGGCGTCGGGGCCAGCAACCACTTCGAGGCCGGTGGGTTCCTTCGCAGCAACGACCTCGTCGACTACCCGAACCTCATGTTCCACTTCCTGCCGATCGCGATCCGCTACGACGGCTCCCGACCGGCCGCCGAGCACGGCTACCAGGTGCACATCGGCCCGATGTACTCCGATGTCCGCGGCACGGTGAAGATCACGTCGACCGACCCCAAGCAGCATCCAGCACTTCGCTTCAACTACCTCTCCACCGAGAACGACCGGCGGGAGTGGATCGAGATGGTCCGCATCGCCCGGCGGATCCTCAACCAGCCGGCGTTCGAGGCCTTCAACGCCGGCGAGGTCTCACCCGGGCCGTCGGTCGAGTCCGACCAGGAGATCCTCGACTGGGTGGCCAAGGACGCCGAGACGGCACTCCACCCTTCCTGCACCACGAGGATGGGCACCGACGACCAGAGCGTCCTCGATCCGGCCACGATGAGGGTGCACGGCGTGCAGGGCCTGCGCGTCGTGGACGCCTCGGCGATGCCGTACGTGCCCAACGGGAACATCTACGCCCCGGTGATGATGGTCGCGGAGAAGTCTGCCGACCTCATTCTCGGCAACACTCCACTCGCGCCGGCGACGGAGGTCCCGTACTACCGCTACCGCGACGGTTCCCCGCTGCACCCACCGGGAGACCCGCGCAACCAGGTCGTCCACGCCGAAAGGGAACCCTCATGAGCGCCAAGACCGAGGAACGCACGAGCAACAACCGGCGGTGGAGCTTCCTCACCGAGGGACCGCCGGTCCGGATGCCGGTCTTCGCGTCGTCCGTGATCGGCGTCCTCGCCATGGCGATCTGGGCGATCTGGGCGCCCGACCAGGCCGAGGCAGTGATCGGTGATGCCGTCGGCTGGATCGTGGGCGCCTTCGGGTGGTTCTACATCGCCCTGCTCACGTCCGTGCTCGTGTTCGTGATCTACCTCGCGGTGTCCCACTACGGCTTGATCAGGCTCGGTCCGGACCACTCGAAACCGGAGTTCTCCACCTTCGCGTGGGCCTCGATGCTGTTCGCCGCGGGCATCGGCACCGACGTGATGTTCTTCGCCGTCGCCGAGCCGGTCAGCCAGTACATGCAACCACCGTCCGGTGATCCCCAGTCGATCGAAGCCGCGCGTGACGCGACGGTGTGGACGTTGTTCCACTACGGACTCTCGGGCTGGGGTCTCTACGCCCTGATGGGGCTCGCCCTCGGCTACTTCACCTACCGGCTCAACCTGCCGCTGGCCGTTCGCTCGGCGCTCTACCCGATCTTCGGGCGACGCGTCGAGGGTGCACTCGGACACGCCGTCGACACGGCCGCCGTCCTGGGCACCATCTTCGGCGTCGCCACCAGCCTGGGCATCGGGGTCGTGTTCCTCAACCAGGGCCTCAACATCCTCTTCGGGACACCCGTGGGCCTGGGGGCACAGATCGCACTGGTCGTGCTCGCGGTCGCCATGGCGGCGATCTCGGCGACGACCGGCGTTGACAAGGGCATCCGGTTCCTCTCCCAGCTCAACGTGATCCTTGCCCTGGGCCTGGCCGGCTGGGTGCTGGTCACGGGACGCACGGGGTTCATCCTCAACGCCGTCGTGCTGAATGTCGGCGACTACGTGCAGACCTTCGCGGGCCGGACCATGCAGACCTTCGCCTTCAGCAACCAGGTCGAGTGGATGTCGCTGTGGACCCTGTTCTTCTGGGCGTGGTGGGTGGCGTGGGCCTCGTTCGTCGGGCTCTTCCTCGCCCGGATCTCGAGGGGACGGACCATCCGCCAGTTCGTGGCCGGCACGATGATCATCCCCTTCACCTACATCGTCATGTGGATCTCGATCTTCGGCAATGCGGCCCTCGAGCGGATCCGTAACGGCGACACGGCCTTCGCCGAGGACGCGCTCGCCTCACCCGAGTCGGGCTTCTACGCCCTGCTGCGGGACTACCCGCTCTCGGGCCTCGTCATCGCGCTCTCGGTGTTCGTCGGGCTGCTGTTCTACGTCACCTCGGCCGACTCCGGCGCCCTGGTGATGGCGAACCTCTGTTCGGAGCTGGGCTCGGCGCAGGAGGATGCGGCTCCGTGGCTGCGCATCGTGTGGGCCTCGGCGACCGGGCTGCTGACGATCGCGGTGCTGGCCGTCGGTGGCATCTTCGCCCTGCAGTACGCGACGGTCATCTTCGGGTTGCCATTCGCCTTCGTCGTCGTCCTCGTCATGGTCGGCCTGCTCAAGGCACTGCGCGTCGAGGGGCGGCGCAGCCGGTCCGGGGAGCACGCGCTGCCGACGATGCTGTCCGCGCGGGACACCTTCGAGAGCGAGGAGGAGCACGGGTCGTCGTGGAGGCGCCGGCTGGCGCGGTCGGTGAGCTTCGTGGACATCGAGGAGGCGAGCTCGTATCTCGAGTCGGTCGTCCGACCGGCCATCGCCGAGGTCATCGGTGGGCTGGACGCCGAAGGAGTGGCCGCCGAGCTCGGGTTCGGCGTCGGAGACCCCGACGAGGAGGGCGAGGGCGAACGCCTCCCCTGGGTCGAGCTGAGAACCATCGCCGACGACCCGTTCGTCTACCGCGTGCAGGTCGCGGAGTCGCCGGTGCCCACGTACGGCGGCCGCATGATCGGCAACCGAGACCGATACGCCCGGCTCGAGGTCCACACCGTCGGAGGCGGCCAGGACTACGACGTGATGGGCTACAAGCGCGGGCAGATCATCCACGACTGCCTCGACCAGTACGAACGTCACCTGGAGTTCCTGCGCCTGGCCTGACGCCACCTCCGGGCACCGGATGGTCCACGTGGACACCGGCGCCGGGCGGCAGACCGAGACCGTCCCTCAGGAAGGGCCCATCGTAGAGACGTCGAACATGACCCGCTAGGAGTCGGGTAGGAGGGTGTGCGTCCAGACCTGCGTGAGGAGATGGCCGTACTCGGTTGGGGTGTAGCCGTGTTCGGCGAGAAGCTGGAAATAGTCGGGAGAGTTCATCGACCAGACAAGGGTGGCGATCTGGTCGACGGCGACCCCCGGGCGGAGCTCGCCGGTCGCGAGCAGCTCTTCGGCAAACCGCCGCATGTTCGCGGCACGCCGCTGCGACAGCGCACGGTAGACGGCCCGGCAGTCAGGGTCCTTCGTTCCCGCGGCGCGAAGGGCGAGGGCTAGCGGGACGGTCCTAGGGAGCCGTTCGGCGAGCGCGGAGGCATACCCCTCGATCTTCTCGCGCGCGCCCGCGGCCTCGCCGATCCGTCGTACGTAGTCTCGCTGCTCGGCCGGTACCGGGACTGCGGAGTCAGCGAGCTCCATGTCGTGGACCGCGAGCAGGAGCTGCGGCTTGCGCCCGACCGAGGCGTAGACGGTGTCGACGGAGACCCCGGACCGGGCGGCGACCTGCGCGACCGAGGTGCCGTCGTAGCCCTGTGCACTGAAGAGCTCTCGGGCTGCATGCAGGATGCCGGTCCGGGTCCGCTCGGCAGCGGCACGACGTCGGCCAGTGTTGTAGGTGCGGGTCTTGACGGAGTCGGGCATGGGTCATACCGTATCAATATTCGTCCGATGCTGATTCGGGTGAAATCTGACAAGGAGGCATCCCATGCCCGAGGTGACCCACGACGGTCCACCGGTCGCTCGCCTGCGCAGGACAGGGAGCGGGCGTGGGACCTGGGCGATGCAGTCGCTGTTCGAGCACCTCATCGAGGCCGACGAGACCGGTGGAGAGCTCGGCGTGGCGATGGTCACCCAGCCCCCCGGAGTCGCCACGCCGCTGCACGTGCACGCCCGCGAGGCCGAGGCCTTCTACCTCCTCGAAGGCACCATGGACTACCGCGCCGGTGATGAGGACTTCCGGCTCGAGCCCGGGTCTTTCATGTATCTGCCCGCCGGAGTGCCCCACGCCTTCCGCATCCGCGGGACCGAGCCGTCCAAGTTCCTCGCCCTGACCGTCCCCGGAGGGCTGTTCTCGCTCTATGACGAGGTCGGGCTCCCAGCGACCGAGTTGCGCCTTCCGGGGAGCGACGGGCTCACCCCTGAGGTAGAGATTCCCACCTGGGCGCGCGTCGCGCCGCGATACGGCCTCCAGGTCCTCGGCCCGCCAATCCCGGAGTAGGTCAGATGCTTGGGCGTCGATCTCCCTTCTCGCGCCGGAGAACGTCTTGAGAGAAGCCGACGAGCTACGCGAGGGGGTGGAGGCAATGTTGAATCGGACGGACTCGTGGCTCAACTGTGTCTTGGAGTGGGACGACAGAGTTGACCGTGGCTCTGCAGCACTGGAACAGCGACGACATGTGGCGCGTGACCTCGTTCCGATCTGTCGCCGCCGACGGCCTCGCACATTGCCGGACTCGAGCCCGCCAAGAAGCGGGCAGCACCAGGCGTCCCCATGGCCTGCACACCGAGCCCACCGCACAGCCGCAGACCCGCCAGGGCATGACCCAGGGCGAAGGGGCGCTCCCGTCCCTTGCTCAGGCACTCGCGACGATCCACGGCGGGCAGGAGCACCCAAGGCATCTCGGGATGCGAACCTCGATGGGGCCGCCTACCTTGCTGAGTAGACGGCGCCTCACTCGAGTGCCGTCCCGGAGCGGGCACATTCGTGCGGCATCGGGCTTCAGCCCAACACATCGAGGAGCCACCATGTCGCGATTGTCCTTCCACCCGGGTCGTGCTCGGGCCATCGCCGCCGTCGGCGCAGGATCCCTCTGCCTCGCCATCACCGGCGTCGCGCAAGCTGCACCCCAGACCCTCCCCGTCGCGCGCGCAGCAGCAGCGGTTCCTGCCGTGGCCTCCGCCGACGGCGAGGTCATGAGCTACGTCGTCAACAGCAAGGCGTCGAAGAACGCGGTCGCCAAGGCGGAGACGGCCATCGCACCGCGGGTGGTGTGGTCGTCCAGTCGTGGCCGGAGATCGGTGTCGTCATTGCGCACTCGACCTCGGACTCGTTCGCGACCGACGTGCGGCTCGAGCCGACCGGACGGGTGATCACCTCTGCCGGACCGACGCGAACCGCGCCGGTGCCGGCCGACGAGACCCCCATCACGACCACGGCGGCATCCCCCAGCCCGGGAGCCACGACCCGGGCTCGCTCGACGTTCGAGCGGCGCCAGGGAGTGTCCTCGGCCAAGCGTGCGTCCGACCCCATGGAAGCCGACCAGTGGGACATGAACCAGATCCGGGCCGACATTGCCGCGGACGGCTCCAAGCGCGTCACGGTGGGCGTTCTCGACAGCGGCATCGACGACACCCACCCCGACCTCGCACCGAACATCGACGCCCGCAACTCGGTGGGGTGCACGGACGGCGGGGTGCCCGACCGCGCCCGAGGGGCGTGGATCCCGACCACCAGCGGTCACGGCACCCACGTGGCCGGCACGATCGCCGCAGCCCGCAACGGCGTCGGCATCGTCGGCGTCGCTCCGAAGTCGCGACTGGCATCGGTCAAGGTGGTCAACGACGACGGCTTCATCTATCCGGAGTACGCCATCTGCGGCTTCGTGTGGGCGGCCGACCGCGGCCTCGACGTGACGAACAACAGCTACTACATCGACCCGTGGATGTTCTGGTGCAGCAGCGAGCCGAGCCAGGCCGCCGCCAAGGAGGCCGTCACCCGAGCGGTGGCGTACTCGGTGAGGAAGGGCGTGGTCAGTGCCGCCGCGGCTGGGAACAGCGACTACGACCTGGCCAACAAGACGACCGACGGCACCAGCCCGGACGACAGCACCCCCGTCAACCGACCCATCGACAACTCCTGCCTCGACATGCCGACCGAGCTGCCGGGAGTCGTGACGGTGGCCTCGAACGACCGGGCGGTGGCCAAGTCCTCGTTCTCCAACTGGGGCTATGGGTCGATCGACGTCACCGCACCCGGTTCCAGCGTCCTGTCCACCTACCCCGGTGGTGGGTACGCCTACCTGTCCGGCACCTCGATGGCCTCCCCGCACGCCGCGGGCGTCCTCGCGCTGCTCAAGGCGTCCCACCCGAAGGCCACGCCGGCCAGGCTCGTCCGGATGGTACGCAACCAGGCCGTTCCCGTTCCGTGCCCCGCCAACAGCAACGGCGAGTGCACTGGCACCGCGCTCTACAACAGCTACGTGGGCGACGGGCTGGTCGACGCCTGGAAGGCGACGCGCTAGCAGCCCCTCACCGGACATTAGACGGGACGTCTCCTCGACCGGCCGGCGTCGGTGCCCGCGGTTAACCTTTTCCTCCACACGACGCCGGTCCCTGTCCCGCGGAGGACGACGGGCCCTCACCCCATGGAGGGGCCACGATGACGGACCTCAGCAGGCGGCAGTTCCTGGGCGCAGCGAGCCTCCTCGCCACACCGGTCGTGCTCGCCGGCTGCGGCTTCTCGACCTCCACCCCGGAGCCCGAGGCGGGCAGCGACACCCTGACCTTCACGACGTGGGGCACCGACAGCGAGCTCGACGGCTTCCGGAACGGCATCGACCGCTTCCAGAAGGCCAACTCCGGCGTCACCGTGAAGCTGAACTCCGTGCCCTACGAGCAGATGTTCACCAACATCGACGCACAGCTGCAGTCGGGCGCGGCGCCGGACATCTTCCGGGTCCAGTACTACAACTTCGGGACGTATGCAGGTCGCGGCCAGCTGCTCGACCTCACCCCCCACCTCGACGGCGGCTTCGCCGAGCGCTTCACCCCCTCGACGTGGCAGGCGGTGCAGAACGCCGACAAGCCGTTCGGGGTGCCGCACCACACCGACACCTCGGTCATCCTCTACAACAAGAAGATGCTCGAGTCCGCGGGAATCACCTCGGTGCCGACCTCGCTGGACCAGGCGTGGACCTGGCAGGAGCTCGAGCAGGTCGCCGAGAAGCTGCGCAAGGCCCTGCCGGATGACAAGTACCCCTTCGTCTACAACTGGCAGGGCAACGGTGTCACCCGCTGGCTGAGCTGGCTCTTCCAGTCCGACGGTCGGTTCCTGAACGATGACCTCACGGCGCCGGCCATCGACTCCGACGCCGGGCGCGCCGCGGTCGACTTCACCAAGAGCTTCTTCGAGCGCAAGTGGGTCCCGGCCAACAACTCGGTGAAGTCCACCACCTACGCCAGTGACACCTGGTATGCACAGACCGCGGCGATGACCTGGGGTGGTGCCTTCCTCGTGCCGGACGCCGACGCGACGCTCGACTTCGAGTGGGGCGCCACCTACGCCCCCCGCAACGTGCGCGGGGGCAGCGACCTCGGTGGCAACGCCCTCGTCGCCACGGCCGGCACTGCGAAGCCCGAGCTGGCCACGGCCTTCCTCGACTTCATGACCCAGCCGGAGTCCATGAAGGACTTCTGCTCGCGGTCCTCGCTGCTCCCGACCCGCCGTGACCTCGTCGAGCAGGGCATCGAGTTCACGGTGCGCCCCGAGCTGGCCCCGGTGTTCGTGCAGCAGGCCAGCACGGTGCAGCCGCAGGATGCCGAGCAGGTGGGCTCGCCGGACATGGCCAAGATCATCACGGTGCTCAAGGACCAGCTCGAGCAGGCCTTCGTGGGCGGTCAGAGCACCGAGGACACCATCAAGGGCCTCTCCGACGGCATCGCCGCCGCCACCCAGGGATGACCCGGTCGTGAGCGCGCCGAGCGACGTCCTCGATGCCGCGCCGACCGACACCGGCGAGGGCAGGCGCACCCGACGGACCGGTCGGGCCGCTCGGCGAGAGAGCCTCGTGGGCTACGCCTTCCTCACCCCCAACCTCATCCTGCTGGGGCTCTTCGTGCTCCTCCCGCTCGGGGGGGCCATGGTCATCAGCCTGCAACAGACGAACGGCTTCGGTGACGGGCGCTTCGTCGGGCTCGACAACTACGTCCGGCTGCTCTCGGACTCAGTCTTCTGGCGATCCACGATCAACACCGCGCTGTTCACGCTCATCGTCACCCCGGCCGCGATGGCCCTGGGGATGGGTGCTGCCGTGCTGCTGAACTCGGTGCTGCCCGCCCGGGGCGTCTTCCGCTCAGTCCTCATCCTTCCGATGGCCATCTCTGGGGTGGCCACCGCCCTGATCGGGGTGCTGATGTTCGACGAGAACAGCGGCGTCCTGGACAAGATGCTCAGGTTCGCCGGCCTCCCTGCGATCGACTGGCAGTCCAGCGGGCCCGCCGCGTTCGCGTCCGTCGTGCTCGTCACCCTCTGGTGGCGGGTCGGCTTCAACATGCTGATCTACCTCGCTGCCCTCCAGGGCATCAGCCCCGAGCTCTACGAGGCGGCGCGTCTCGACGGTGCCAACGGCTGGCAGCGCTTCCGGCACGTCACGGTGCCCCTGGTGGGGCCGTCGACCTTCTTCCTGCTCGTCATGAACGTCATCTACTCCTTCCAGGTGTTCGACATCGTGTTCGTCCTCACGGGGGGTGGCCCGCAGAACGCCACCTCGGTGCTGGTCACGTATGCCTACGACAACGGCTTCGTCACCCGGGACCAGGGGTATGCCGCGGCGATCGGCATCGTGCTGCTCGTCCTCACCTTGACATTCACCGCGGTCCAGTGGCGCGCCAGCCGGTCTCGTGACCTGGCGGGATGAGGAATCCACGATGACGACGACCTCGACCTCCACCACCGACCGGGCCGGCCGGCGCGCGGCCAGCGGCGCGCGCAACGGTGCGGGACGGGCACCGACAGGGCGACGACGACACCAGCGCCGCAACACCATCCTGCGCACCGTGCTGGCGATCATCGTCGCGGGCGTGCTGCTCTTCCCGCTCTACTGGATGGTCGTGGTCTCATTCTCCACCCGGGCCGAGCTGCTCGGAGGAGACCTGCGGCTGTGGCCGCGCACCTTCACCGTCGCGAACTTCGAACGGGTCTTCTCCTCCTTCCCGGTCTTCACGTGGTTCGGCAACTCCGTCGCGATCGCCCTGGTCACGGCTCTCATCACCGTCACCGTGAGCCTGCTCGCGGGCTACGCCTTCGCCCAGCTGCGCTTTCGCGGGTCGAGCGTGCTCTTCCTGATCTCGCTGTCCACGCTCATGCTCCCGGTGCAGGTGATCATGGTGTCGCAGTTCAAGCTGGTCAACGCCCTGGGCATCTACGGCAGCTACTGGGCGGTGATCCTGCCCACCGCGGCATCCGCCTTCGGGGTCTTCCTGGCCCGCCAGTTCATCCTGGCCATCCCCCGCGACCTCATCGAGGCAGCCCGCATCGACGGCGCCGGCAACCTGCGCATCTTCGCCCAGATCGTGCTCCCCCTGTGCCGTCCCCTCCTCGCCGTGCTGTTCTTCATGAGCCTGCTCCAGACGTGGAACGACTTCGCCTGGCCGCTCATCGCGTTGAAGCAGAACGAGCTGTTCACCCTGCCGATCGGGCTCCTCTACCTCCAGGGCCAGTTCGGCTCCGACTACGGCGCGACGATGGCCTTCGCCCTGGTCAGCGTGCTCCCCATGGTGGTGCTGTTCCTTCTCTTCCAGCGCTACTTCGTGCAGGGCTTCTCACGTAGCGGCATCCGCTGACCCGCACACACGACGGGCACCACCCACCACGCGGACCCGCCCCGGTGTCGCGCCCGAGGTATCACCGCGCGCATCGACGACTCCTTCCCGTTGACATCACCGGATGAGACACGGGAGAGCACCATGCCGAACCGCATCACGGTCGCGACCGCACGCATCCCGATCAAGGACCTCAGCGCCCTCCGCACCAAGCTGAAGTACACGCCGTTCGCAGCGGTGGAAGCAGCGCCGGCGTTCGCCACGGCATACGACGCCAGCCCCAACCGGGCCATCGCGCTGGCTCGCGGCTACGCGGCCACGCTGGAGACCCACGAGGACCACCGCCAGCTCTTCCAGTCGGTCGCGGCGATGGACGAGGGTCACCGCCGGGCCCTGGTCACCGGCTACCGCCAGGAAGGTCAGGGCCGCGGTGTCGTGCAGGCAATCTCGCTCCTGCCTCGGACCTAGGGCCAGTCCCTGATGAGCACGCTCGTCCTGCGGCCCGACGGCGGGGTCGACAAGGCGGCCGCCAAGGAGGTCGGCACGTGGCTCCGCGACGCCGGCGCCGTGATGCGCGCCCACGCCATGGGGCTGCCGAGCCCCGACCTGGACGACCCCCTTCGTCGAGTTCTTCGAGGACGTCGGCGATGCACTCTCCGATGCGGTCAACGCCGTGAAGGACGCCTTCGAGGCGCTCGGTGACGCCTTCATCGAGGCCATCAGCGACGTCGTCAACTGGACGCTCGAGGCCGTCAAGGACCTCGCCCATGCCCTGTATGCCGTGGCCGCGAGCCTGACCGCGCTGGTGGGCGAGATCGCTGCGGCCGGCTACGAGGTGCTCAAAGTGGTGTCGGTCCGGGGTGAGGTGGTGCCGGATGCCGTGGGCACACCGGTGCGGCTCCAGCTCACGGCGGCGGTGCTGGCGGTGGACGACCTCACCCCGACCAGCCCGGGGTTCGAGGGGGAAGCTTTGTCCAGCACGGCCGGGGATTATCGGGTCACCCGATAAACTTGGTCTTGCGGCCGTCGGGGCGGGCCCACGTCGCGGCCGAACCACGACGGTGGGGCGCTCAGGGGCGGAGCGAGGCCCCAGCGCGCAGCACGACCCGGCGGGCCAGGGCGTCGATGGAGTCGACGATCGTGGCGTCGCGCACGCCCAGGTCTCCGTGGAGCACGGAGAGCTCGGTGCAGCCGAGCGCGACGGCCTCGGCACCGCGCTCGCGCAGGTGCTCCACCACGGCGTCGAACCGCTCTCGCTCCACGGGGCGGCCGGCCTTGACCCCGTCGTAGATCATCGACATGACCTCGCGCTGCACCTCGGGCTCGGGCACCAGCACCTCGAGCCCGGCGCGGGCCGCAGCATCGGCATACGTTCCCGCACGAAGCGTGCCGTCGGTGGCCAGCAGCCCGAGGCGGGAGAGCCCCGGCACGGCATCCTGCGCCGCGGCGACCGTCTCGTCGACGGTGTCGAGCACCTCGATGCCGGTGGCGGCGCGCATCTGCTCCACCCAGACCACGGCGGTGTTGCACGGGATCGCGATGAACCGCGCCCCGGCCCGCTCGAGCGCCATGGCGTCGCGCACGAGCACCGGCACCGGGCTCTCGCCGTCACCGCGCAGGAACGCCGTGCGGTCGGGGATGCTGCCATGCTGCCAGACGAGTAGGTCAACGTGGTCCTGGTCGCGGCCCGCGTCGGTGAGCTCGACGAGGCGGCGCATGAAGTGCACCGTTGCCGCCGGCCCGAGACCGCCGAGCACACCGACCGGCTGCCCGGGCACGTCGGCGTGCCCTGCGTGCGAGTCGGTGCCGATCGTCATGGGCGACCCGTCAGCGCGCGACGAAGTGCTCACGGAACTTGCGCACCTGGTTGACGTGGTAGG
The DNA here is from genome assembly GCA_038258215.1 of Actinomycetales bacterium. Taxonomy (GTDB): domain Bacteria; phylum Actinomycetota; class Actinomycetes; order Actinomycetales; family Dermatophilaceae; genus Fodinibacter. The sequence goes on from JBBSQC010000006.1 coordinate 87,402, forward strand.
CGACGTTGTAGGCGCGTCGCTTGAGGGTGAGGTCCGGGGCGTACCAGTTCGGGTCGCTCGCGCGCCCGGCCTTCATCAGCCCGATCGCCCTGTCCCGCAACACCGGATCGAGTACATAGTGCTTGACGACGTACTTCGGGACGAAGGCGAACAGGTGCTCGCCCCGGGCGAGGGTGACCCCGTCCATCTCCTCGCCGCGCACCCAGTCGCGCACGTACCACTCAGAGACGTTGTTGCCACCGGCGGTGACGTAGAAGTTGCTCCGGCCGAGGCGCACGTTGATCTCGAAGAACTTGTACGTGCCGTCGCGGCGGTCGTACTTGACGTCGAAGTTGGAGAAGCCGACGTACCCGATGTGCTCGAGGAAGCGCTGAGCCTGTTCGACGATCTCGTCGATCTCCGCGGTGATGATGACGCAGGGGTTGCCGATGGCCATCGGGTGGTGCTCCTCGAGCAGCACGTGGCCGACGGCGCCGAAGCGCACCTGGCCATGCTGGTCGGAGTAGCAGGTCAGCACCCGCATGTTGGTGTCGTCGCCCGGGATGAACTCCTGGAGAAGGAAGTTCCCGTCGTAGTTGCTTCGTCGCACTGCAGCCAGGGTCGCCTCCAGCTCCGCCGGGGTGTCGAGGATGTAGACCTTCTTCTTCTCGGCGAAGGAGGCGTAGTGGTAGAGCGCGCTGTCGGCCGGCTTGGCCACCATCGGGAACTCGAAGGGCAGACCGTCCTCCTCGCCGGCGTCGCGCGCCATGTCGACGACGACGGTCTTCGGGTAGTCGACCCCCACCTCGTCGAGGATCCCGTAGAAGCGGTCCTTCCGGACGATGACGTCGAGCAGGTCCTGGTCGATGTACGGGATCGTGAACCATCGGCTCAGTTGGTTCTTGTTCTCGATGATCATCCGCACGTACCAGTCGCCCGCGGCGACGAGCAGCAGCGGCACCCCGGGCGCGGCATTATCGCGACCGACCTTCTCCAGCGCCGCCACGAAGACGTCGGGCCCCTCGAGGTCCGGCACGTACACGTGGTCGCAGAGCCGGCTCATACCGATCGGGCCGCCATCGGTCATGTTGACGACGAGGGGCCGCACTCCGTAGGCCTCGTGGAACGTGCGCACGAGGCTGTATGCCGTGATGTCGCCGCCGAGGATGACGGGGCGGAAGTCGGTGGCCGGGGCGGCTGGCACGCGGAGGTCCTCCGGGGGGTGTCGGGAGCACGAACACCCAAGGCTCCCACACGAGACCGTGGCCCCCGCATCCCGACTCGTGCACCCAGCAGGAGACGTGTGCCCAGCCGGTGGCCGGAGCAGCCGTCTGGGCACCCGACTCGGTGCCGGTGCGGGCGGCGGAACATCCGGGCGGCCCCCGGCGGTTGTACCTGGTCCGTGCCACCACCGATCAGAGGAGCCTCATCGTGCGCGCCATCTGGAACGACACAGTCATCGCCGAGTCCGACGCCACCGTCGTCGTGGAGGGGAACCACTACTTCCCGCTCGACTCCGTCGACCAGTCGGTGCTCCGTCCCTCGGACACCCACAGCGTCTGCCCCTGGAAGGGCACCGCGTCCTACTGGTCGGTCGAGGTCGACGGCACCAGCAGCGCCGACGCCGCGTTCACGTACTCCGAGCCCAAGGACGCCGCCGCGCAGATCAAGGACCACGTCGCGTTCTGGAAGGGCGTCACCGTCGAGGCGTGATCGGGCGCGCCCGGGCGTCGAGCCACGCTGCGGCGTCAGATCGCGAAGTAGGCGATGAACACCGCAAAGATCAGCGGCACCCCGAAGACGGCGTCGAGCACGTGGAACGGCATCCAGAACAGGTGGGTCACCTTCCACCCGTAGTCGGCGTCCGGCCACTCCGGCGGCACCCAGCGACGGGCTCGCCAGAGGCGCTGACCGACCAGCAGCACGGAATACACCCCCACGGCCAACCACCAGGCGTCGATGGCGCCGTCGGCATTCACGTCCGTCTCGGTGTCATGGGCTCGGTGTCATGGGCTCGGTCTCACGACTGCCCGATGGACTCCAGCAGCCCGGTGAACCACTGCGCGTCCGTGTCGAACGCCTTGCCGCCCGCGATCCTCGGGAACTCGATCGCCCGCAGCTCTCCCCCACGCTCCTCGTCGTGGCCGACGACCCCGGACTCGCCGCGCAGCGCCGAGTCGACGGCCAGGTCGGTGCACTCGCGGATCAGCGCGAGGTCGCGGTCGTTGGCCGCGGCCGACCGCGAGAAGTATCCCGACTTCTGCACCATCGTCTTCTCGGCGCCGAGGAGCTCCGCGAACTGCTTCGCGAACCACCCGCCGGGGTTGACCTTGTCGAGCTGGACGTGCCCGAACGGGTCCTTGGGCACCTCCTGACCCGCGGCCTCGAGCTCGGCGACGACCTCGGTGACCCCGGCGCCCTCCGACAGGAAGATGTTCACGCACCCGATCTCGTCCATCACCGTGCGCAGCCGCTCCGCCTCCGCGGTCAGGTCGATGTGACGCTCGGGCACGAAGACCGCGTGCACGTCCCACCGGCGCGGGTCGTTGCCGATGGCGGGCACGAACTCCTGCTCACCCACCCACTCGTGGTAGGCCTCGGCGGTTGCCGCGGTGAGCCACCCGCAGTTGCGCCCCATGACCTCGTGCACGATGAGCATCCGGGGGTTCGACGAGTGCTCCGCCACGATGTTCTGCGCGAAGACCGAGCCCTGCTCGGCGGCCGTCCACGCGCCGAGGGACTGGGCGATCGGGATCACGTCGTTGTCCACCGTCTTGGGCAGGCCGACCACCGTGAGCTCGTAGCCGTTGGCGTGCAGGTATGCCGCGAGGTCGGCCGCGGTGCCGTTGGTGTCGTCACCGCCGATGGTGTGCAGCACGTCGACGCCGTCGGCGGTGAGCTGCTCCGCCGCGACGTGCAGGGGGTCCTGGCCCTCGGAGATCAGCCCGCGCTTCAGGCAGTCCGCGACGTTGGTGAGCTTGACCCTGCTGTTGCCGATCGGTGACCCCCCGAAACGGTGCAGCAGGTGGGCCTTCTCGCGCACCTCGGGGGTGACCTCGACGAAATCGCCACGGAGGAGCCCGGCATACCCGTTGGTGTAGGCGATGATCCGCACGTCCGGAGCAGCCTGCGTGTACCGCTCGATGAGGCCGCCGACGGCGGAGGACAGACAGGGGGCGAGACCCCCGGCGGTCAGCATGGCGACGGTGCGGACGGGCATGGGTGCGCTCCTGCAGTCAGTGGGTGGCGAGGCGTGCCTGGTGCCGGTCGCTCCCGGCCTCCCCCATTGTGGCGCGAGCCGATCGTGGGCGGCCACCCGACCACGATGCGGGCGCGCGGCCCGTGCAAACAACTGACCAATAGGTCACTTGTTTACCGGGCCGGGCGTAAAGAAGTGACCTATTGGTCGATTGTTTACCGGGCCGGGCGTAAAGAAGTGACCTATTGGTCGATTGTTGACCGGGGCGGAGGGGAGGGGTCCGATGGGATGCCGTGGGGCGTGGGGCGGGTCAGGTGTTCTGGCGATCGGCGGCGAGCAGCTCGGCGGCGACGAGCTCCGCGGTCTGCACCATGTTCAGGGCGGCGCCCTTGCGCAGGTTGTCGCCCGAGATGAACAGGTCGAGGGTGGTCGGGGCGTCGGGTGACTGGCGCACCCGGCCCGCGAAGCGTGGGTCCGCACCCACGACGTCGTTGGGAGTAGGGAACTCCGGCTCGTCGGGGTCGTCGAGCACCACGACCGCGGGGGCCTCCACGAGGGCCTGTCGCGCCTCTGCCACGTTGACCCGACGCGCAAAGGTCGCGTGCACGATGACCGAGTGCGACGAGATCACCGGCACGCGCACACAGGTCGCGAAGACCGGGAGGCGGGGGAGATCGAGGATCTTGCGCGTCTCGTCGCGCACCTTGATCTCCTCCGAGGTCCATCCGTCCCTCACATGGTGACCGACGAAGGGAATCACGTTGAGCACCAATGGCGCCGGGAATGGTGAAGGACCGAGCTCGTGCTCGATGAGCCGTCGCACGTCACCAGGTCGGGTGCCGAGGGTGCGGTCACCGTGCACGACGTCGAGCTCGTCGTGCAGACGGCTCATCCCCGCCCGCCCGAGGCCCGAGGCCGCCTGCAGCGTGGTGACGACCAGGCCGGTGAGCTCCCACACGCCGTGCAGCACGGCCAGTGCGTCGATCATGGTCATGACCGTCGCCCCGGGGTTGGCGATGATCCCCCTCGGGCGGTCGGAGACCTTGTGCGGGTTCACCTCCGGCACGACGAGGGGCACGTCGTCGAGGTTGCGGAAGACCGTGCTGTTGTCGATCGCCACCACCCCGCGCGCGGCCGCCAGCTCGACCCACTCCCCGGCGATCGTCGGCGGGATGTCGAAGATCGCGACGTCGATGCCGTCGAAGAACCCGGCTTCGAGGGCCTCCACCACCACGTCCTCGCCGTTGACCCGGCACACCGAGCCGACGTCCTCGGCGCCGGCGGCGAGCCGGATCTGCCGCCAGTGGACGCCGCGCGTCGGGAGCACGTCGAGCACCACCCGCCCCACGGCCCCCGTGACCCCCACCACGCCGAGGGTGGGAGCCTCCGCGCGCGGGCGCCGTGCCTGCTGGGTGGTCACCTCAGCGGCCACTGCCCCCGTAGACGACGGCTTCACCCTCCGAGGAGTCCAGGCCGAATGCCGTGTGCACCGCCCGCACGGCGTCGTCCAGGGTGTCATCGCGAGTGATCACCGAGATCCTGATCTCCGACGTGGAGATCATCTCGATGTTCACCCCGGCCGTGGCGAGGGCCTTGAAGAACGTCGCGGAGACACCGGGGTTGGAGCGCATACCCGCACCGACGAGCGACAGCTTGCCGATCTGGTCGTCGAACTGGATGGACCCGAAGCCGACCTCGGCCCGGATGCCGTGGAGCGCCTCGACGGCCGCGGTGCCGTCGGTCTTGGGCAGCGTGAACGAGATGTCGGTGAGCCCGGTGTCGGTGGCAGAGACGTTCTGGACGATCATGTCGATGTTGGCTCCGGCGCCCGCGAGGGCCTCGAAGATCTGGGCTGCCTTGCCGGTGGTGTCGGGCACGCCGACCACCGTCACCTTGGCCTCGCTGCGGTCGTGCGCGACTCCGGCGATGATCGGGGCTTCCACGTCGTCTCCTTCGGGTGCGGGGTGGTCGGTCACGGTCGTGCCCTCCTTCTGCGAGAAGGAGGAGCGGACGTGGATGGGGATGTCGAAGCGGCGGGCGTACTCCACGCTGCGCAGGTGCAGCACCTTGGAGCCGCAGGCCGCGAGCTCGAGCATCTCCTCGTTGGTGATCCGGTCGATCTTGCGGGCGGCGGGGACGATCCGCGGGTCGGCGGTGAACACCCCGTCGACGTCGGTGTAGATCTCGCACACCTCGGCACCCAGCGCCGCGGCGAGCGCGACCGCCGTGGTGTCGGTGCCTCCGCGCCCCAGCGTGGTGATCTCCTTGGTGTCCTGGCTGACTCCCTGGAAACCGGCCACGATGACGATGTGCCCCTTGGCGAGGGCCTCGGTGATCCGCCCGGGCGTGACGTCGATGATCTTCGCCTTGCCGTGCGCGGAGTCGGTGATGACGCCGGCCTGGCTGCCCGTGAACGAGCGAGCACTGAAGCCGAGGTCCGAGATCGCCATCGCCACGAGGGCCATCGACATGCGCTCACCCGCGGTGACCAGCATGTCGAGCTCGCGGGGCGGCGGCACCGGGCTGACCTCCTGGGCGAGATCGAGGAGCTCGTCGGTGGTGTCGCCCATGGCCGAGACGGCGACGACCACGTCGTGGCCGGACTTCTTCGTCTCCGAGATGCGGCGAGCCACACGCTTGATGCTCTCGGCATCCGCGAGCGAGGAGCCACCGTACTTCTGCACGACGATGGGCACGACGGTTCTCCGGTCGGTGGGGCCTCGGGGGACCGACCCAGCCTATAACGGGGCCTCGACGACGCTGCGTCCGGCAGGTTGGCCAAGGACCTCCTCACCTGCCGGACGCCAGGTCGGTGCCCAACCTTCACCCGCGGATGCCGGGGGCGACCTCGGGCTTGCGCAGGCGTAGCGTCGGGGGCTCACCGACCACCGAGGAGATCCCGTGTCGATCGTCATCGTCGGAGCAGGGCTCGCCGGAGCCACCGCCGCCACCGAGCTGCGCGAGCAGGGCCACGACGGGCCGATCGTGCTCCTGGGCTCCGAGGAGCACCCGCCCTACGAGCGCCCGCCGCTCTCGAAGGGCTACCTGCTGGGCAACGACCCCATCGACGACGCCTTCGTGCACCCGAGGGAGTGGTACGACGAGCACGACATCGACCTGCGTCTCGGCACCGAGGTGACCGCGCTCGACACCGACGCGCACACGGTCACCACCTCAGGCGGCGAGGTGCGCTACGAGCGGCTCCTGCTCGCCACCGGCTCCGAGCCGCGGCGGCTGGCCGTCGCGGAGGAGAGCGGTGTGCCCACGGCATACCTGCGCACGATCGAGGACAGCACCGCCCTGAAGGAGGCCTTCAGCGAGGGCAAGAAGATCGGGATCGTCGGTGCCGGATGGATCGGCCTGGAGGTCGCCGCCGCCGCACGCGAGGCGGGCTGCGAGGTCACCGTCTACGAGACGGCCGAGCTTCCCCTGCTCCGGGTCCTCGGGTCGACCATCGCCGAGGTCTTCGCGGGCCTGCACCGGGACCACGGGGTCGATCTCCGGCTCAGCACCTCAGTCACCCCCGAGGACCTTCGCAGCGCCGACCTGGTCGTGGCCGGCATCGGGGTCGCTCCTCGCGTGGACCTCGCAAGCTCCGCCGGGCTCGACGTCGACAACGGCGTGCTCGTCGACGCGATGCTGCGCACGTCCGTCCCCAGCGTCTTCGCCGTCGGTGACATCGCGAACCAGGCACACCCCATGCTGGGGAGGCTGCGGGTCGAGCACTGGGACACCGCCATCGAGCAGGCCAAGGTTGCCGCGCACAACCTGGCCGGGGGCGAGGAGTCCTACGACCGGCTCCCCTACTTCTTCACCGACCAGTACGACCTCGGCATGGAGTACGTCGGGCACGCGGGCGCCGACGACGAGGTGGTCGTGCACGGTGACCTCGCCAGCCGCGAGTTCCGCGCCTTCTGGCTGCGCGAGGGCCGGGTCGTCGCCGCGATGCACGCCAACGACTGGGACGCCTCGGACGACCTGTGGGCCGCGGTCAAGAGCGGCGACCTCCCGGCTGCTCCCTGACCCTCCGGCCCGACAGCCCTCGGCCGGCGGGAGACGTCACTCCGCGTAGATGGTGACCGCGGTGGCCTTCACCGCGTAGTGCACGTGCCGACCGGGGTAGAGGTCGAGCTCGGCGATGGATGCCGCGGTCACGTCGGCGAGAAGGGTGCGGCCCGACGGGTCCTGGGAGCGGACCCGCACCTGCGCGTCGCGGGGCTCCAGCTCGGTCACGACGACGCGGAAGGAGTTGCGGGCGCTGCCCGCCGGTGGCGTGAGGTGCACGCTCACGGCATTCGGGCTGAACACCGCGAGCGCGGCGTCACCCGGGACCATGACCACGTTCGGGATGCCCTCGACGTGGACCCCGTGGCGGTCCAGCAGGTGGGTCGGGCCCGTCGCACGGCCCTCGACGAGGTTGAGCCCGGCGATCCGCGCGGTGAACGGGGTGCGCGGGTGCTCGATCACCTGGTGGGTGGGGCCGTCCTCGACGATGCGCCCGTCGTCGATGACGATGACCCTGGTGGCGAGCAGCACGGCATCCAGCAGGTCGTGGGTGACGATGAGGGCGCTGCGCTCGGCGAGCACGGGGCGGAGCACCCGCCGCAGCAGTGGTGCGGCGGCGACGTCGAGGGCCGCCATCGGCTCGTCGAGAAGGAGAAGGAGCGGGTCCGCCGCGAGGGCGCGGGCGATCGCCACCCGCTGGGCCTGACCGCCGGAGAGCTGGGCCGGGCGCCGGGTGGCGAGCTCGCTGGCGCCGACCTCCTCGAGCCAGCGACCGGCCGTCAACCGCGCCCGGCGCGGCCCCTCTCCGCGGGAACGGGGGCCGAAGGCGACGTTGTCGAGCGCTGACATGTGCGGGAAGAGCAGGGCGTCCTGGGCGAGCAGGGCGATCCCCCGGGTGTGCGGTGGCACCCAGGCATGCCGTCCAGGGGTGCGGTCGTAGAGGACCCGGCCGTGCAGGACCGCGCGGCCGGTGTCCGGGCGCAGGATGCCGGCCAGCACCGCCAGCAGGGTGGACTTCCCCGCCCCGTTGGGTCCGAGGATCGCGACGCGCTCGCCCTGGGCGACCTCCATCTCGACGTCCAGGCCCCGAGCCGCGACGGTGGCGCTCAGCGACAGGGTCATCGTTCGCTCCGCCCCTGCGCGAGCCCGACGACGAGGACGGCGATGACCACGAGCACGAGGGACAGCGCCACGGCGGCATCCGCGTCGCTCTCCCGCTGCAGGTAGATCTCCAGCGGGAGCGTGCGGGTCACGCCCTGGAGGCTCCCGGCGAAGGTGAGCGTGGCACCGAACTCCCCCAGGGCGCGGGCGAAGGACAGCACGGCCCCCGACACCAGGCCGGGAAGCACCAGCGGGAGGGTCACCCTCAACAGCACGGTGGTCGGTCGGCCCCCCAGGGTGGCGGCCACGACCTCGTAGCGGTGACCCACCGAGCGCAGGGTGCCCTCCAGGCTGACGACGAGGAAGGGCAGCGCGACGAAGGTCTGGGCGAGCACCACGGCGGTCGTCGAGAAGGCGATCTGGATGCCGAGGACGTCCAGGGTGTGCCCGAGCAGACCCCGACGCCCGAAGGTGTAGAGCAGGGCGATCCCGCCGACCACCGGGGGCAGCACCAGTGGCAGGAGGATCAGCGAGCGCACCACGCGCTGCCCCGGAAAGGTGGTGCGGGCCAGCACCATCGCCATCGGGACCCCAAGGATCACGCACAGGAGCGTGGCCGCGCTCGAGGTCCGCAGGCTCAGTGCGAGGGCGGCGAGCGAGGACTCGGAGGTGATGAGCGAGAAGAACTCCGACCACCGCACCTTGGAGGTCATCGCGACCAGCGGCAGGAGCACGAACAGCGCGCCAGCGGCAGCCGGGACGAAGACCCAGCGCGGCAGACCGGCATACCCGGAGGGGTCTCGACGGGACCGAGACGTGGGCGGCCCCTCCCTCACACTCGGCTCGGTCATCTCGGCTGCTCCGCTCAGGGTGCGCCGAAGCCCGCGGCTTCGAGCACCGTGCGCCCCTGGGGCCCCGACACCACGTCGATGAACTGCTGGGCGAGGGCCTGGTTCTTGCCCGTTGTGAGGGCGCCGACCGGGTAGACGTTGACGGCCGCGGAGGACTCCGGGAAGGTGACGCCCTCGACCTTGTCACCGGCTCCCTTGACGTCGGTGACGTAGACGAGGCCGGCATCGGCCTCGCCGGTCTGCACCTTGTTCAGCACGTCGGTGACCGAGGACTCCTCGCTCACCGGGGTGAGGGTGATGCCGCCTGCCTCCTCCACCTTCTTCGTCGCTGACCCGCACGGCACCTCGGCCGCGCAGATGACGACGTTCAGGGAGGGGTTGGTGAGGTCCGTGAGCGCGGCGACCTGGCCGGGGTTGCCCGGGGGGACCGCGATCTCCAGGGTGTTGGTCGCGAAGTCGACCGGCTCACCCTCGATGAGCGCGTCGCCGGTCGCCTTGTCCATGTTCGTGGTGTCCGCAGAGGCGAACACGTCGGCCGGTGCACCCTGCTGCAGCTGGGTGACGAGGTCGGAGGAGCCCGCGAAGCTGAAGGCCACCGTGGTGCCCGGGTGGCTGGACTCGAACTGCTCACCGATCTCGGTGAACGTCTGCTTCAAGGATGACGCGGCAAACACCGTCAGCGTCTGCTCCTCTCCTGCGGGGCTCCCAGCATCGGCGGATCCGTCCGAACCGCAGCCGGCGACCAGGAGGAGGGCCGCGGTCGCTGGGGCGAGGGCGAGGGCGAGGGGTCGTCTCATCAGGCTTCGCGGGGGGTTTCGATGATGACCGTGGTCGACTTCACGACGGCGACCGCCACCGACCCCGGCTCGAGCTTGAGGTCGCGCACGGCCTCACTGCTCATCAGCGAGACCACGCGGAACGGGCCGCACTGCATCTCCACCTGGGCCATCACGGTGTCCATGACGACGTCGGTGACCAGACCGACGAACCGGTTGCGGGCCGAGCGCTCCACCCGTGAGGGGTCGGGCACGGGGGTGGCGGCGTGGGCCTTGGCGAAGGAGGCGAGGGTGGCGCCGTCGATGACCTTGCGGTTGCGGTCGTCGGTCTCGGCGTTCAGCTGCCCGGAGTCGACCCAGCGACGCACGGTGTCATCACTGACCCCGAGGAACGACGCGGCATCCTTGATCCGTATCTTCGGCACAAGACGCATCATAGGTCATCAGATGCGGCTCAATACGCAGATTTACACCGCAAGTGCACACGTTCAATCAGCGGGTGGACAGGATCTTGCGGGCCCGCTGGAGACCCTGGCAGCAGATCCGCCGAGGGCTCGCGGCTGATGTCCGGCATCATGACCCTCTGCGTGACGGACTGCCGGACACAAGCGCTGCGTCAGGGGTGCAGCGCGTCGAACTCCGCCTCGGACACGACCTCGTCGTCGGCGTCGAGCCGGATGTGCGCCAGCAGGGTCTGGATGACGCGCAGCGCCGCCGCAGCCCGCTCGCCCCACAGGGACAGGTAGCTGAACTGCCACCACCACAGGGCCTCGATGGGGCGCCCGGCCTCGTGGTGGCTGAGGCCGTGGGCCAGCGCCGACGCGATGTCGGCGAAGTCGTTGGAGAGCGACCCCACGGTCGGCTCCGGGTCGAGCACCGGGTCGCCGACGTCGGCGTACTCGTCGAGACCCTCGAAGACGTTGGCCAGGCTCTCGCGCAGCGGGTCGAGCTCGACGTCCGGGCCCGGGTCGGCCTCGAACCGCTCGGTCGGCACGACGTCCTCGACGGCCCCGAGCCGAGCACCCATGACGAGCACCTGCGACAGCGACAGCAGACCCATGGGCAGCGCGGCGTCGGGCGCGCTGCCGGCGGCGATCTCGCGCACGGCCAGGAGGAAGATCCGCGCCTCGGTGGCGGACTCGTCGGCCAGGGTGGTCCAGTCGTCAGACATCGATGAGCCTCCGCCCTTCGAACGCGCGCCCGAGGGTCACCTCGTCGGCGTACTCGAGGTCACCGCCGACCGGAAGCCCGGACGCGAGCCGGGTGACCCGCAGACCGAAGTCCTTGAGCATCCGCGAGAGGTAGCTGGCGGTCGCCTCGCCCTCGAGGTTGGGGTCGGTGGCGATGATGACCTCGGTGACGACGCCGTCGCCCAGCCTGGCGAGGAGCTCGCGCACCCGGATGTCGTCGGGCCCGATGCCGTCGATCGGGCTGATCGCCCCACCGAGCACGTGGTAGCGGCCCCGGAACTCCCGGGTGCGTTCGACGGCCACGACGTCCTTGGGCTCCTCCACGACACAGATCGCATGCTCGTCGCGGCGAGGGTCCAGGCAGACGCGGCAGCGCTCGGCCTCGGCGACGTTGAAGCACACCTCGCAGAAGCGCACCCGCAGCTTGACCTCGGTCAGGGCGTGCGCCAGGCGCTCGACGTCGGCGGGGTCGGCCTGGAGCAGGTGGAAGGCGATGCGCTGGGCGCTCTTGGGGCCGACGCCCGGCAGCCTGCCGAGCTCGTCGATGAGGTCCTGGACCGCGCCTTCGTACACACCCCGAGACTACCGGCTCCCACCGACCCGAGCACGACCGCGCGCCGAGCGGCACCGGGGACGTCGAGCGTTGGGCATCCGTCCGGGCCACCCTGCACGCGAATGTCAGACCCCGGGCGCGGGGCCGTCATCGCTCGGCGGCGGCTCGTTGAACGCCGCGACCCGCTCCTGCCCGCTGAGCGCCGCGATGGCGTCCATGACGTCGTCGGTCATGGCCCGGCGGGCGCGACCGGCCGGCATCCCGGCATACCCGGTGGGCATGATCGGGGGGCCGAACCGGACCGCAACGGGCGCCCGACGGGGGAAGCTGCTGCCGATCGGCTGCACGTCCTGGGTGCCCGACAGCCCGACGGGAACCACCGGCACCCCGGCGGTCAGGGCCAACCAGGCCACGCCGGTGCGCCCTCGGTAGAGCCGGCCGTCGCGCGAACGCGTTCCCTCGGGGTAGATGCCGAAGGCGCGACCGGCCAGCAGCACCTCCAGGGCGATGTCGAGGCTCTCCTGGGCGCCGCGGGAGGACTGGCGGTCCACCGGGATCGCCTCGCTGCCGACGAAGAACCCCCGGCGGATCGCCCCGGACACCCCCGTGCCGGTGAAGTAGTCGGACTTGGCCATGAAGCTGACCGGGCGAGGGGCTGCGATCGGGATGGCGAAGGAGTCGATGAAGGAGAGGTGGTTGCTCGCGAAGATCACCCCGCCCTCGCGCGGGACGTTGGCGGTGCCCGTGATCGTCGGGCGCCACAGCTTCTTGGAGAGCGGTGCGACGAGGAGGTGCCCGGCGCGGTAGCGGGCGCTCATCGGGAGTCGTCGGCGATGACGGTGCCACCGAGGATGCGCTCGATGACGGGGACGCCCACGTCGGTGAGGTCGTCGATGGACTCGTCGTCGTCACTGATCGCGGCGTCGTCGACGACGCGCGCGACCTCCTCGGCCTCGCTCTCGCCGGCGACCTCCGCCTTGGCCCGCTCGAAGGGGCTGGCCCAGGAGGGAGCGGTGTCCGACGGCGGTGGGTCGTCGGCCCAGCTGCCCCGCTCACGGAGGCCCCCACCCGCTCCGGAACCGCTGGCCGGATGCCGGTCGGCCGCCGGGTGGGTCGCGCCGCGGGACTCGCCCGGGGAGGCGGACCCCTGCTCGCCCGTCGCATGACCCTGAGGAGGGACCGGGGCCGGCCGCGGTTCTGGTGACGGCTCCGGGGAGGAGTGGCTGGGAGCGGACGACCCCGCGCCCACGGCGCGGCCGCCCGCAGGTGCGGTGACAGCGGGTTCAGCGCTCGGGCTCACGCTGGGCCTGGAACTGGAGCCCGATGGCAGGCGGGCCGACGGCGCCGTCGCGTCGACCGGCACCCCCTCGACGCGGGCGTCGACCCCGAGCACGTCGATGAGGGCCTGGCGGACGTAGTCGGCGTGCGCACCGCGCCGGAAGGTCTCCGCAAGGCCGACGGTCGAGATCGAGAGGAGCACGCGCTCCCCGTCGTAGTCGGAGACCTGCGCGTTCTGCGAGACGAAGGTCCAGGTGGATCGCCGCATCTCGAAGATCTTCGCCAGCACGTCGGGCCAGGACCGGCGCACGGCGTCGGTGTCGAGCCCGCCCGGGCCCCTGACCGGTGGGGGCGCCTCCACCGTGCGCTCGTCCGGGGTGGGCTGCACATCGCGACCGGAGTCGCGTGGGGGTGTCTCCCCCCGAGGCCGCTCCTGCGCGACCGAGCCGTCGTGGCTCGCCGTCACCGGCGTCGGCGTTGCGGCCCGGTCGTCCGCCGACGAGGGCGCAGGCTGGGGGATCTCGCGGCCACTCCCCGGTGCCGACTCCTCCATCGGTCGCCGCTCGGCTGGTGCTTCCGGGGCCGGCGCCGGTGCTAGTGCAGCTGGTGCCGCAGGTGCCGGGGCCGCGCCCGACGGGACCCCGCCGACATCGAGGCGGCGCTCGAGCCGGTCCAGGCGCGCGGCATACCCCGCCTCGCCGGCCGCACCCGGCAGGAGGATCCGGGCGGCAATCAGCTCGAGCTGGAGGCGCGGGGCGGTGGCGCCGGTCATCTCGGTGAGGCCCGAGTTGACGACGTCTGCGGCTCGGGAGAGAGCGCCCGCGCCGAAGGCGGACGCCTGGCGTCGCATCCGGTCGAGCTGGTCCTCGGGCACGAGGCGCAGCACCTGGCCGGCGCCGTCGGTGACGGCGGCGACGATGATGAGGTCGCGCAGCCGCTCGAGCAGGTCCTCGACGAACCGGCGCGGGTCCAGGCCGGTCTCCACGACCCTGTCGATGGCTCGGAAGACGGCAGCGGCATCCCCCGCCGCGAACGCGTCGATCGACGCGTCGAGCAGCTCACCGTCGGTGAAGCCGAGCAGCCCCGCGGCCGAGTCGTAGGTCAGACCCTCCTCGCCGGACCCCGCCATGAGCTGGTCGAGCACCGAGAGCGAGTCGCGCACCGACCCGCCCCCGGCCCGCACCACGAAGGAGAGCACCCCGGGGGCGACCGCCACCCCCTCCTTGACGCACAGCTCCTCCATGTAGGCCTGCAGGCGGGCGGGCGCGACGAGGCGGAACGGGTAGTGGTGGGTGCGCGAGCGGATCGTGCCGATGACCTTCTCGGGCTCAGTCGTCGCGAAGACGAACTTCACGTGCTCGGGCGGCTCCTCGACGATCTTGAGCAGCGCGTTGAACCCCTGCGGGGTCACCATGTGCGCCTCGTCGATGATGTAGATCTTGTAGCGGCTCTGGGCCGGTCCGTAGGACGCCCGCTCGCGCAGGTCACGCGCGTCGTCGACCCCGCCGTGGCTCGCGGCGTCGATCTCGATGACGTCGACGGTGCCGGCTCCCCCACGGGCCAGCGCGACGCACGAGTCGCACGTGCCGCACGGCTCGGGGGTGGGGCCCTGCTCGCAGTTCAGGCAACGCGCCAGGATCCGCGCGCTCGTGGTCTTGCCGCAGCCGCGCGGACCGCTGAAGAGGTAGGCGTGGTTGACCCGCCCGGTGCGCAGCGCCTGCATGAGCGGCTCGGTCACGTGCTCCTGCCCGATGACGTCGGCGAACGTCTCGGGGCGGTAGCGGCGATACAGGGCGGTGCTCACCACACCGACCCTAGTCGCGATGCCGGACACCCGGGATGCCGTGTCACAGGGCCCGCCACGCCCCGCCCCGCCGCTCGACGATCCACCCGAGCGGCATGCTGCGGCGAGCAGACGCCACTCGCTCGAGGGGCCGGGAACACCTCTCGCTGCTATCTTCGATCTGCGTCAACGTGGACGCAGAACGGCACCTTGAGTGGAGGTGGGAGCGATGCCTGGTCTCGTGACCGGACTGCTGGCAGGAGCGGCGGTGGTGGGGCTGACCGGTGCGGCCGCCTACCAAGCCGGAAGCACGGACACCGAAGGCGGCGCACGCTCGTCGCTGACGCTCATCGCACCGGCCTCCCCGGGTGGTGGGTGGGACACCCTGGCCCGGACCATGCAGCAGGTCCTGCGCACCGAGGGGATCGTGGCCAGCGTGCAGGTCGTGAACATCCCCGGCGCCGGAGGCACCATCGGGCTGGCCGGCCTGGAGGATCGCGAGGGCGACGGTCAGACCCTGATGATCACCGGCCTCGTCATGGCCGGAGCCGTGGAGCTGAACGACTCCCCTGTCACCTTCGAGGACGTGACCCCGGTGGCCAAGCTGACCCAGGACTACGAGGTCATGGTCGTGCCGAAGGACTCGGAGTACGACGACCTCGACGCGTTCGTCGCCGGGTGGAAGGCCGACCCGGGTGGGACCGCCATCGGGGGTGGCTCCCTCGGGGGCACCGACCAGCTGGTGGCCGGCCTGCTCGCCCAGTCCGTGGGCATCGCGCCCGCCGACATCAACTACATCGCCTACCCGGGTGGCGGGGAGGCGCTGGCCTCCCTGCTCGCCAACAACGTCGCCGCGGGCGTCAGCGGATACACCGAGTTCGCCGACCAGATCGAGGCCGGGCAGCTCCGTGCGCTCGGCCTGTCCGCCGACGCCCCCATCGACGGGGTCGACATCCCCACCTTCACCGAGAGCGGGTTCGAGGGGGCCGTCCTGCCCAACTGGCGGGGCGTCGTCGCCCCCAGCGGGTTGTCCGACCTCGAGACGGAGACGATCGACGAGATCCTCGACGAGATGGTCGCCTCGCCGGCGTGGAAGGAAGCCCTGGAGCGAAACCAGTGGACCGACGCCTACCTCAAGGGCCCCGAGTTCGAGCAGTACCTCGACCAGCAGAGCGCTGACGTGACGGATCTCCTCGTCGAGCTGGGGCTGCTGTGAGCACCGACGCGAGGAGCGGGGAGCCGGCTGCGGTCGAGCACCCGTCCCGGCGAGACCGGGCGCCGGCGCTGGTGACCACCGCCATCCTCGCCGGGCTCCTGGTCTTCCTCGTCGTCGGGATCCTCACGATGGAGGTCCCGTCGGGCGCCGAGCCACCGGGTCCCAGGGTCTTCCCGATCGTCGTCGCCATCCTCACCGCCGTGCTCCTGGTGCTCCAGGCGGTCGGCCTGGCGCGCCCCCCCGCGCCCTCGATGAAGGCCGACCCCGACGCCGCGCCGGGTGAACAGGAGGCTCGTGCGCCGGGGACCCACGACGCGGACGACGTCAACGTCCCCGGGCTGCTCGGCGCGGTCGCGACGTTCCTGGCGTTCACGCTCCTGCTGCAACCGCTGGGGTGGCTGATCGCGGCGACCCTGCTGTTCGCCGGGGTCGCCTGGTCGCTCGGGGCTCGCAAGGTCCCGACCGTGCTCGGCGCCGGACTGGCCATCGCCTCCGTCGTGCAGCTCGCGTTCGGGGGCGGGCTCGGGCTGGCCCTGCCCCCGGGGATCCTCGAAGGGGTGTTCTGAGATGGACTCGCTGAACCTGCTGCTCGACGGCCTCGTCTCGGCCCTCACGCCGATGAACCTGCTCTGGGTGGTGGTCGGAGCGATCCTCGGCACGGCCGTCGGGGTGCTTCCGGGCCTGGGGTCCGCGATGGCGGTGGCCCTGCTGCTCCCGATCACCTTCGCGCTGGACCCGACCTCGGCGCTGATCATGTTCGCCGGGGTCTACTTCGGGGGCATGTTCGGCGACGCCACGTCGGCCATCCTGCTGAACACCCCCGGCACCTCCGCGGCCATCGCGACGACGTTCGAGGGGCACAAGATGGCCCTGGCCGGGCGGGCGCCGCAGGCGTTGGCCGCCGCCGCCATCGGTGCCTTCATCGGCGGAGTGCTCGCTGTCATGATCGTCGTCTTCTCGGCCCAACAGATGGTCAGGCTGGCCCTGCTCCTGGGCCCGGAGGACTACTTCGCCATCGCCGTCTTCGCCTTCGTCGCCACCTCCGCGATCGTGGCCGAGTCGGTGATTCGCGGGTTGACCGCCATCGCCATCGGCCTGACCCTCGCCATGGTCGGTGTCGAGTCGATCTCGGGCGCGACGCGGCTCACCGGCGGGGTCCCGGAGTTCTTCGACGGCATCAGCATCGTCGTCATCACGGTCGGGCTGCTGGCCCTCGGTGAGGTCTTCAACATCGCGGCGTCCTCCGGGAAGGGCCGCAAGGAGAAGCTCATCCCCGCCGGCCGGCCGTGGCTGGCACGCCACGAGTGGCGGCAGGCGGCCCCCGCGTGGCTGCGCGGCACGGCATTCGGCCTGCCGTTCGGTGTCATCCCGGCGGGTGGGGCCGAGATCCCGACGTTCCTCGCCTACGGCACCGAGCGGGCCCTGGACAAGCGCCGCAAGCCGCGCACGTTCGGCACCGGTGCGATCCAGGGGGTGGCGGCACCGGAGGCCGCCGGCAACGCCACCGCGGGCACGGCGATGGGGGCGCTGCTGGCCCTCGGCCTGCCGACGTCCGCCACGGCCGCCGTCCTCATCGGGGCCTTCCAGCAGTACGGCCTGCAGCCCGGGCCGCTGCTGTTCACCGGCGAGGTCGAGCTGGTCTGGACGCTGCTGGCCAGCCTCCTCGTGGGCTCGGTGGTGCTGCTCGTCCTCAACCTCGGGTTCGCGCCGCTGTGGGCCAAGCTGCTCACGATCCCCAAGGCCTACCTCTACGCCGGCATCAGCGTGTTCTGCGCGCTGGGGGTCTGGTCCACCAGTGCCACCCGGGTCGACCTGTGGCTGGTGCTCGGGATCGGGGTGCTGGGCTGGGTCATGCGGCGCTACGACATCCCGCTGGCTCCGGTGCTGATCGCCGTGGTGTTGGGGCCGCTCGCCGAGGACAAGTTCCGCGAGGCACTGGCCATCAACGAGGGAGACGCCTCGGTGCTCATCACCAGCCCGTTCTCGGTGGTGCTCTACACGATCCTGATGGTCGGGGTCATCGCTGCGGTCGCCATCCGGGCCCGGAGTCGCAAGCGCGCGCCGGCAGAGCCGGCCGATCGCGTGGAGGTCGACTGACACCCACCCGCCAGGTGAGGCGTCGACATTGCTCGTTGATGTCGAGCGCCGAGGCTCCGCCGAGCGGTTCGTCGCACGTCTCACCGCCCTGTTCTCCGCCCTCGCTCGGCAGGGCATCGAGCACGACGTGGGGCAGGATGCAGCCATGGCAGGCTCCGCGTGGCCACCCGGCTTCTTCGGCCGGCAGGACGGCGGCGACGACTCCGACTTCTACGCACCACCGCGGCTCGTCACCCACATCGACGACGGCGCGATCGCGGCCGTGGGTCGGCTGTACGACGAGCTGGACGTGCCCGACGGCAAGGTCCTGGATCTCATGTCGTCCTGGGTGTCCCACCTCTCCCGGAAGCCGACAGGTGGGCTGGTCGCGCTGGGCATGAACGCCGCCGAGCTGCAGGCAAACCCCATGGCCGACCAGGTGCTCGTCCAGGATCTCAACGCCGATCCACGGTTGCCGTTCGACGACGGGTCGTTCGATGCGGTGGTCTGTTGCGTGTCGATCGACTACCTCATCCATCCGGTCGAGGTGCTGCGCGAGGCGGAGCGGGTGCTGTGCCCCGGTGGGGTCGTGGTCCTCACCTTCAGCAACCGGTGCTTCCCGACCAAGGCGGTCCGCGGGTGGCTGGCCACCGACGAGGGCGGGCGGGTTTCTATCGTCCGGGCCTACCTGGAGCACGCCGGCTTCGAGGGCGTCACGACCGCGTTGCGCACCGAGCGGCGACCGGGCCGTGACCCGTTGTACGGCGCCTGGGCCCGATCGGTCTGACCCGGCGGTCATCGACGGGCGCGGACCGACGGTTCTTGCCTGCCGCCCGACCGCGGTGGTTTCTCGGGTGACCCGATAAACCCCGGCCCTGCGGGACAACCCTTCTCGTGCACACCCGGGGTTTCTCGGGGTATGCCGGCGTGACGCGTGAGTCACGAGCCGAGTGACCAAGACGAGCCCGGCGGGCGCCTGGGTCGCGCCGAGGACGCCGACTGCCCTGGCCGCACAGTGCCGTGCCGCCCGTGGCGGGTGTCGCCCGGCCCCGCCGTCCCTCGGCTCGTCGGCACGCTGGATAATCTCGACCAGAGCATGCGCAACCGCCGTCGAAGGGACGAGATGAAGACCACCCCGACCACCGGATGCCGGGTCGTGGCCACCGACCTCACCAAGTCCATCGAGCCGGTGGTGCTGCTCGAACCCACGAGCATGATGGCCGAGCCCGGAACCTGTGTCGTCGTGCGGGGCCCGAACGGCGCCGGGAAGACGACGTTCCTGCGGCTCGTGGCGGGCCTGCTCGAGCCAACAGCTGGAACCGTGACCATCGATGACGTGCCCGTCGACGAGCGTGACCCGGCGACGCGCGAGTCGGTGGCCGCCCTGATCGGTGCCCCCGCGACCTACCGCGACCTCACCCTCGCCGACCACCTCACCCTCATCGACGCCACCTGGGGCCGCGACCCCGCATCCTGCGAGGCGCGCGTCGTCCAGACCCTGACCGAGTTCGCGATCGACCACCTCGACGAGCGATACCCGCACGAGCTGTCCTCCGGACAGGGGCAGCTGTTCCGGCTGGCCCTCACGTGGTTCCGGCCCGCGCGGCTGCTCGTGCTCGACGAGCCGGAGCAACGGCTCGACACCGAGCGCCGGGCTCTCGTCGGCCGCCTCGTCCGGGAGCGCACGGCGACCGGCACGACCGTGGTCATGGCCTGCCACGACCCTGCCCTCACCGCGCACGTCGCCGACCAGGTGCTCGACATCGACGGCGACGAGCTCGACGGCGAGGACGACGCGTGACCGAGGACGACCGCGAGCGCCTCACCGACACCGAGCACGTCCTGCACGGCCCGGACGGCTCCGGAGCGGTGCGCAACGTGCTCTACGTCGTCTACGTCGTGGCCCTGCTGACCCTCTCCTACGGCTTCACCGTGGCCCGCGCCCTCGTCGTCACGAGCGACCCGGTGTGGGTGCAGGACTCCCTGCTCAGTGTCCCCGCGGCTGGTGTGGCCATCCTCATCGCAGCCGCGCTCGCCGTGCTCGTCCACGCTGCCGGATCCCGTCGCGGGCCCGTCGTGCCCCCGCTGCCGTGGGTCGACCACGTCGTCGCATCCTCGATCGACCGGGCGGCGGTGCTGCGCGAGTGGTGGGTCGTGTCCGCCACCCTGCTCCTGTCCTCGGGGGCGGTGGGCGGGGGCGTGATCGGCGGAAGCCTGTGGGCGGCGGATGCCACCGGGCCGGTCTCCCTTTTCGTCGGCACCCTCGTCGGGCCGGCCTTCGGAGCGCTCATCGCGCTCACCTGGCTCGCGGGGCAGGTCGGCGGTGGTCGGAGCCGGGGGACCCGACGCCGGTGGACACGGCCGTCCGACGGCCTGCGCCTGCTGACCCTCGAGGGCCTGCGCGGCCAGAGCACCAGGTCCACCCACCTGGGCGGAGCGGTGCTCGCCGGTGACCTGCGCACGGCGCGACTCGAGGTCGCCAGCCCGATCCGGCGCGGCAGGCACATCCACCTGCGGTCGCGCGGGCCTGTGCCGACCGTCGTCTCCCGTGACCTCCTCGGCCTGCGGCGCCAACCCGGACAGCTGCTCACCGGCGCCCTGCTGGTCCTGCCGGGCGCGGCCGGAACCGCGTGGGCCCTGAGCTCGACCCAGGTCCCCGTGGTGCTGGCCATGGCCTCCGTCGCCGCCTGCTACCTCGGCGCCGGGGCCTGGGCCGAGGGGCTGCGCCTGCTCGGTGACACCATCGGCACGCCCCGCCTGAGCGGCCTGGGGATCCGTGTCGAGGCACTCGCCCACACCGTCGCGCCCGTGCTGCTCTTCCTCGTGCTCGCCCTGCCCGTCGGTCTCTCGGTGCGGGCCCGGGTCGACGCCCCGACCGCCCCGCCCGCGGACCTGGCGCTCTGGTTCCTCCTCGTCGCGGGTCTGGTCTCGGCCGCCCTGTGGCTCGCGGCGTTCCGCGGGCAGCCGCCGGCCGCGATGTTCTCCCCCCAGGGCGGCCCGATCTCGGGGTTGATCTGGCACTCCCGGCCGCTGCTCCTCACGAGCGTCATCGGCGGCCTGCTCACCCGGGTCGCGGCCGACGGCGGGGTGCTCGGCGCGGCAGGGATCTGGCTTGCGGTGGTTGCCGCCCTGGGCTGGCTCTGGGCGAGGCGGCGCCTGCGCGTGGCGGCCGACGCACACCGGGTCTGAGCGCCGCCGACCCCGGAGGTGTCGTAGGAGGTTTCGCCGGGAGGCGACCCCCGGCATACCCTCGTCGTATGCGTATCGACGTCTGGTCCGACATCCTGTGCCCGTTCTGCCACGTGGGGCGGCGCCACCTCGAGCTCGCCCTAAAGCAGTTCGAGCATGCCGACGAGATCGGTGTCGTCTGGCACAGCTTCATGCTCGACGCCAACGCTCCCACCGAGGACCCCCGCCCGATGCCGCAGCTCATCTCGGAGAAGTACGGCACGTCCGTGCAGGATGCCGCCGCGCAGCACGAGCGGATGGCCACCGACGCCGCCGCGGTAGGCCTCGACTTCCAGTGGGAGAAGGTCGTCGCCGGCAACTCGTTCGACGCGCACCGGCTGATCCACTTCGCCCGGGCGCAGGGCCGCGAGGCCGAGGTCACCGAGCGCGTCATGCGCGCCTGGTACACCGAGGGCGCCTCGATCGGCGACCACGAGACGCTGGTGGCTCTGGCGGTGGAGGCCGGCCTGGCGGAGGCAGCGGTGCGGAGCCTGCTCTCGGGTGACGACCACGGCATCGACGTGCGCACCGACGTCGCCCTCGCGACGCAGATCGGGATCACGGCGGTTCCGACCTTCGTCCTCGACCAGAAGTACTCCGTGAGCGGCGCGCAGCCGGTCGAGGTCATGCTCGACGCGCTGCGCCAGGTCTGGGACCTCCAGGGCACCGAGCCCGAGGCGCAGCAGGGCGGCGGGTGCGGAGGTGGCTGCTGTGGTGGCGCCTGCGGGTCCGGGGCCGACGACGCGGACGCCGTCACCGATGAGGCGGCGTGCGGATGCGGCGACGGCGGCTGTGGCGACGGGATCTGCGGCACGAGCCGGGCCGACGATGCCGACCGGGCCCGGGACGACGTGGTCACCGCCTCGCGGTGAACGACGCCCGGACACGAGGACACCCCGCGTACCTGGAAGAGCCCACCTGCCCTTGCTGCATTCCTGCCCTGGGGGAGTTCAGCGGGGTACCACCACGCGGGGTGCCGACACCGATCGTAGGATGCCGGACGCCCATCACGGAAATCGGCGGCCGGGCCTCACCCACCGACCCAAGGACCTCATGACCGCCCCCCGCATGCTCTTCAGCTGGCTCGCCCGCGCCGAGGTCGTGACGTGGTCGCTCCTGCTCATCGGGATGTTCCTCAAGTACGTCACGCAGACCACCGACGTCGCCGTGAGCGTCTTCGGCCTGGCGCACGGGGTGGTGTTCCTGTCCTATCTCGGGATCACCCTGGCGATCTGGGTCGACCAGAGGTGGCGGTTGCGCGATGCCGCGCTGGCGCTGCTCGCCGGCATCCCGCCCTTCGCGACGCTCTGGGTCGAGCGCCGGGTGGAGCGGCACTCCCTCATCTCCGACCGCTGGCGCCTCCGTCCGCACGGCGAGGCCCCTCGCACCCCCCTGGAACGCCTGCTGGCCGTTGCCCTGGTGCGCCCGGTGATGGCGGTGGCCCTCGCGGCCGCGGCCGTCGTCGTGGTGACCGCGGTCCTGCTGGCCATCGGACCACCCGCCGGCCCGACCTCCTCCTCCTGAGCACGCTGGTCATCCGCCTCCCGGATCGGATTTCAGTGCGGCCTCCTCCCTCCGGTACCGTCGCTCGCGGAGGATTCGCATAGTGGCCTAGTGCGCACGCTTGGAAAGCGTGTTGAGTGAAAGCTCTCAGGGGTTCGAATCCCCTATCCTCCGCCAGCTGGACACCCCCGGAGCTCCCAACCGGGGGTTTTCCTGTTCCGGTGGGGAGGATCCCGGGATCGGCGGCGTCCGCTGGGCGCGGCATCCGTGCGCTCGGGGTGGAGTTCCTCACCAACGGGTGGCGTGCGCCCCTCGGGGTGGCCACGATGGGGTCATGAGCACCGGCGCCTACGCAGCGACCTACGACCAGTCGATCTCCGACCCCACCGCGTTCTGGGGCGCTGCCGCAGAGGGCATCGAGTGGGTCACCCCTCCGAGCACCGTGCTGGACGACGGCAACCCGCCGTTCTACCGGTGGTTCGCCGGCGGCATCCTCAACACGTGCTTCAACGCGCTCGACCGGCACGTTCGTGACGGCCGGGGCGAGCAGGCCGCGCTCATCTACGACAGCCCGGTGACCGACACGAAGCGGACCTACACGTATGCCGAGCTGCTGGGCGAGGTGGCCACGTTCGCCGGGGCGCTGGCCTCCCTGGGAGTCGAGAAGGGCGACCGGGTGCTCGTCTACATGCCGATGGTGCCCGAGGCGGTCATCGCGATGCTCGCGTGCGCCCGGCTCGGGGCGATCCACTCCGTCGTCTTCGGTGGCTTCGCACCGGCCGAGCTGGCGGCCCGGATCGAGGACGCCCAGCCCAAGGTGGTCGTCTCGGCGAGCTGCGGGGTCGAGCCCACCCGCACGGTGGCCTACAAGCCGATGCTCGACGGCGCGCTCGACCGCAGCAGCCACAAGCCCGAGTCGGTGATCGTCCTGCAGCGTGAGCAGCTCCTCGCCGCGATCGGCGAACGGGACACCGACTGGGAGGAGATGGACTGGCAGGAGCTCGTCAGTGACGCAGAGCCCACCGGGTGCGTCGACGTGGCGGCGACCGACCCGCTGTACATCCTCTACACCTCCGGCACCACGGGCCGCCCGAAGGGCATCGTGCGCGACAACGGGGGACACGCCGTCGCCCTGCGGTGGTCGATGGAGAACGTCTACGACATCGGGCCGGGTGACGTGTGGTTCACCGCGTCCGACGTCGGGTGGGTCGTCGGCCACTCCTACATCGTCTACGCGCCCCTGCTGACCGGCGCGACCACCGTGCTCTACGAGGGGAAGCCGGTCGGCACGCCCGACGCGGGCGCCTTCTGGAGGGTGATCTCGGAGCACGGCGCGAAGGCGATGTTCACCGCGCCCACGGCCTACCGCGCGATCCGGCGCGAGGACCCTGACGGCCGGCTCCTCGCCCGGTACGACCTCTCCGGGCTGCGCACCGTGTTCCTCGCCGGGGAGCGCCTGGACCCGGACACCTACGAGTGGGCGACCGAGTCCCTCGGGGTGCCGGTCGTCGACAACTGGTGGCAGACCGAGACCGGCTGGCCGATCGTGGCCAACCTGCGGGGTCTTGAGCCGATGCCGATCAAGGCGGGGTCACCCTCGGTGCGGGTGCCCGGCTACGACGTGCAGGTGCTCGGTGACACCGGCGAGCCGGTCCCGGCCGGCACCGAGGGGGCGATCGCCATCCGGCTGCCGCTCCCGCCCGGCACCCTCCCGACGCTCTGGCAGGACGACGAGCGCTACGTCTCGGGCTACCTCTCGGTCTACGACGGCTACTACCTCACCGGCGACGGAGGTCTCGTCGACGAGGACGGCTACGTCTACGTCATGGGTCGCACGGACGACGTGCTCAACGTGGCCGGGCACCGGCTGTCGACCGGCTCCATCGAAGCGGCCCTGGCCGGGCACCCGGACGTCGCCGAGTGCGCGGTCATCGGCGTGGTCGACGACCTCAAGGGCCAGGTGCCACGGGGGCTGGTCGTGCTCAAGGGCGGGATCGACGCCGAGAACGAGAGCGCGAGGATCTGCGCCGAGCTGGTGCAGCGAGTGCGCGACGAGGTGGGCGCCGTGGCCAGCCTCAAGCAGGTCGACGTCGTCACGGCCCTCCCCAAGACCCGCTCGGGCAAGATCCTGCGCAAGACGATGCGGGAGATCGCCGACGGGAGGACCCCGGTCGTGCCCGGCACCATCGAGGACGCCTCGGTGCTCGACGCCCTCGGCCCGGTGCTCAGCCCTCGCGCCTGATCGGCCGACATCGAAACTGGTCAACGTGCTTGACAGTTTCCTGCCGACTCCCTACCTTTATGGTCAACATCATTGACCGTAAGGAGCAGCCATGCCCATCCTCCGCGCACCCGCCGAGCCGACCCACGAGATCGGGCCCGCCCGGTTCACGTCCCTCGTCACGCCCAGCCGCGGCGCGTCCGAGACCTCCCTCTGGCAGGTGGAGCTCGCACCCGGTGCCCCAGCGACGCCGCACACGCTGACCCGCGAGGAGGTGTTCGTCGTGCTCAGCGGTGTCGCCACGGCGGTCGTCGACGGCGAGGGTGGGGACGTGCAGGCCGGAGACGCGCTGCTCGTCCCCGCGGGCGCGCAGCTCGAGCTGTCCAACCCCGGCGCCGAGCCGGTTCGGCTGCTCTGCGCCCTGCCGGTGGGCGGGAGGGCGCAGGTGCCCGGTGGTGAGCCCTTCGTCCCGCCGTGGGCCCAGTGAGCCAGCCGCCACCCCTGGCCAGGCTCTTCGCGATGGCCTTCCGAGACCTCGTGGACGACCTCCACACCCGGCTCGAGCGGCGCGGCTGGCCGGACGTCCGGGCTCCCTACGGTTTCGTGATGCTCGCCGTCCGCGATGCCCCGATGACCGGCACCGACCTGGCCCTGCTCATGGGCATCAGCAAGCAGGCGGCATCCAAGCTCGTCGAGTCGATGAGCGATGCCGGCCTGGTGACCCGTTCCCCCGGCGTCGACGATGCTCGCCAGCGGGTGGTCCAGCTCACCGACCGTGGGCGGGACCTGCTCGAGGACGTCGAGGCGGTCTACGCGGAGCTCGACCGTGAGTGGGCGGCGGTCGTCGGGGAGGGCGCCGTGCAGCGCCTGCGCCACGACGTCACCGCAGTGCTGTTGGCCCGGCACGACGGACGGCTCCCCCCGATCCGACCCGGCTGGTGACCCCACCCAGCGAGCCGGGGCGTCCGTGGTCAGCCGGGCCGTCATTGGTCAGCCGCCCCTGCGGCGGTAGCTGCCCGGAGGCACGCCGACCAGCGCCGTGAAGTCCCGCGTGAAGTGCGCCTGGTCGTACCACCCGTGGCGGTGGGCGAGGTCGGTGAGCGAGCCGGCGTACCCACCGTCGATCTCGCTCAGGGCGTCGTGCAGCCGGTAGCGGGCCAGCACCCAGCGAGGGCTGAGCCCGACGTAGCGGTCGAACAGTCGCTGCAGGGAGCGCGCCGAGACGTCGTGGCGCTCGCAGACCTGCGAGACGCTCAGCAGGTCGGGGTCGCGGAGCATGTCCCCCACCACGGCGAGGACCCTGTCGTAGCGAGGGTCGGGCTCGGGCCGGATGCCGGCCAGCCCGCTCTCGACAGCCGCGCGCCACCGCTCGGGTGACGCCTGGAGGTCGGGGTCGGCGAGGGTCGCACAGAGCTCCGCGGGGAGCACCGCGGCGGCGGCCACGGTGCGGTCGGTCCAGGCCGACGCGCTCACCCCGGTGAGCGCCGCGAGGCCACCGGGTCGGAACTTCACGCCGAGGACCCGGCCCCAGCCGCGGACGTCGACCTCGAAGCGCCTGGTGCACACCCCGGTGATGACGACGCTCTCGCCGGGAGGCAGGTCGGGCCGGGGGTGGCTGCCGCGCTCGACCGTCAGGGAGCAGGTCGGGTGGGGAAGCACCTCGCTGGCGAACCAGCGCCCGTGCGGGAGGTCCCAGCTCAGGGACCAGTGGTTCTCGGCCCAGTGGGCGGCTGGCCCACCCGCGGGGTCGCGCTCGAGCGTCACGTGGCGGGCGAACTCCTCGGGGCGCAACACCCCCGCGGTGGACGCCGTGGGCCCCGGCGCGGACACCGGGAGACCCTCCGCGCGCGACGCTCCATCCCGTGGTGTCGCCTTTGTCCTATCCGGCACCCACCCAGACTAGGCACGATGGGTGACACCGTGACCCGACGAGAGGACTCCCCCATGGCCGTCGCCGACCTCAAGATGCTCACCCTCGACAGCTCGGACGTGCCGCGCGACGCGGCATTCTGGGCCGGCGTCCTCGGCTGGGACGTCGCGCACCAGCAGGATGAGTACGCGATGCTCACGAGTCCGTCCGGGATGGCGCTCGGCCTCGGCTCCGTGCCGGACCACGAGCCGCCGGGGTGGCCCAACGAGCACGGCAGCAAGCAGTTCCACCTCGACCTCGCCGTCGACGACCTGGATGCCGGAGCCGCCGCGTGCGTCGAGCTCGGCGCAACCCTCCCCGACGAACAGCCGGGCGAGACCTGGCGGGTGCTCCTCGACCCGAGCGGCCACCCCTTCTGCCTGACCCAGGCGGCGAACTGGGGCTGAGGTCGCTCGGCTCTGGTCCACGTGGAGGCCGTCCAGATCCCCTTGGGACCGGTTTCGCGTGCCGGTAGTCCTCGGGTGAGGATGGGGTGATGATCACCGTCGACCTCGCCCGCGGGCTCCTCGACCACGGGGTGCTCTGGGAGCCCGCTGCCGGGGACCGGTTCGTCATCGACGCGGAGCTGCTCACCGCGCAGGTCTTCTGGATCTCCGACCTCACCGTGGAGGTGCAGACCTTTCGCGACCAGTCGCTGCTCGGCTTCAACGGAACCACCGAGTGGGCGCTCGACTCCGTGACCCTCGACCAGGCGTTGTGGCTCCCGCGCGAGGACCAGCTGCGGGAGCTGCTCGGCGACCGCCTCGAGACGGTGCGCCGGCTCGAGGAACACTGGGAGGTGACGTATGCCGTGCGTCAGGGCTACGTCCAGTCCGTCACCGACGCCGATCTCGAGTGCGCCTACGCCCGGGCCGTGCTCGCGCTCTGACCGTCCCGGCGTATCAGGGGACGCTTCACGCGCCTCCTCCGAGTGAGGCAGCTGCGACCGTCGAGCCCAGGTGGGGCCGCGGGCACTGCGCGGTACGAGGGGAAGGACCGTCATGGGAGTGCGCAAGAACGCCAAGTTCCTCACAGCGAGCGAGCGGGAGGACTTCGTCCGGGCCTGTGTCCTGCTCAAGGCTGAGATCGTCAACCCGGCGGCCCCGGTGGCGGACCAGTACAGCCGCTGGGACGAGCTCACCGGCCTGCACCGGATGATCCAGAACGCCTTCTCGCCGCTCGGCCCCGGCATCAACTTCGGTCACGGTGGGCTCGGCTCGTACAGCTTCCTCAGCTGGCACCGGTACTTCCTGCTGCACGTCGAGGGGCTGCTGCAGGCCAAGGTGCCAGGCGTGATGATGCCGTACTGGGACTGGACCGACCCGTCATCCCTGATGACCGACACGTTCCTCGGGCCCAACGGCGACACGACCGGAGTCATCCGGCGCGGCTACTTCGCCGACACGGCGCCGGGCGTCGGCGCCAACACGACACCGTCGCCGGCCTGGTGGCCGGCCGGCCTGGCCGGATGGCGCCTCCCGCCGACCTACACGATCAACGGCGGCCAGTGGGTCGGCGCGCTCCGTCGACGCGTGAGCGTCCCGGCCACCCTCCCGTCAGCCATCGACCTGCGCGACACCCTGGACCGCACGACCTACTCGGCGTTCCAGCTCGCCCTGGAGACCGGAAACGGGCTCGTGTCCGGCAACCAGATGCACAACGGGATGCACGGCTGGATCGGTGGCAGTGGCAGCGCAGGCACCGGTCACATGAGCCACCCGGACGCCTCCCCTCACGACCCGTTCTTCTACCTGCACCACTGCAACATCGACCGGCTCTGGGCGATGTGGCAGGCCGATGGCCACGCGAGCGACTACCCCAGCAGTGGGGGTGACGTCGGGCACCACCGCAACGACGTGATGTACCCGTGGACCGGCGGCGCAGCCGGCTACGGCAGCAACGTCACCATCGGCGCCATCACGATGCCGGACTTCACCGCGCTGGGCGCGCAGCGCAACGTCGACACCCTCGACCACCGCCTGCTCGGCTACACCTACGACACGATGCCGATCGTCGGTGTCGAGCTCGACCGCAGCGGAAGCATGACCGGTGTGACCCCGGATCCGATGACGACGACGGACCCGCCGGTCACCAAGTGGGTGGCGGCAACCCGTGGGGTCTCGGCCTTCCTCCAGGACTGCGAGGTGGCGCGCAGCAGCGGGGTCGCCTACGTCACGGCCGGCGTGCGGACCTTCCGATCCCTGGCGGCGAACAGCTTCGACTCGGTGTTCACCCCCGCGCCGTACGGCCTGGTCAAGGCGGGAACGCCGATCAGCCGCAGCAGCTTCGACGCCCAGGTGTCCCTGCTGTCCCCCGGCGGTGGGACTCCGCTCGCCGACGCCCTGACCGACGGGTCCGGTGTGCTGGTCGAAGCGCCGGCCCCCCGGGTGCCCGGCGAGCGCCGCTACCTCAGCCTGCTCACCGATGGGATGCTGACGAGCGGGTCACCCCTGGCCTCGGTGCCCGACGGCAGCCTCGCCGGCACGGTCGTCTTCGCGATGGGCTTCGGCACCGGCCTGGACGTCGACTACCCGACCCTGGCGCAGCTGACGACGAAGGGCGAGTCGGCCGGCTTCGACCAGGTCTTCCACGGGGAGAATGCCGGC
Source organism: Actinomycetales bacterium (assembly GCA_038258215.1). Classification (GTDB taxonomy): domain Bacteria; phylum Actinomycetota; class Actinomycetes; order Actinomycetales; family Dermatophilaceae; genus Fodinibacter. The sequence goes on from JBBSQC010000006.1 coordinate 116,876, forward strand.
ACGATCGACAAGTTCTACACCAACGCCGTGGCTCGTGCGATCGGATTCACGCCGATCATCGATCCGGTGCTCGAGCTGTTCGAGGGAGAGCACTCGCACTTCACGTTCTCCGTGACCTCCGCCGAGGACTCGGTGCTGCTGACCGTGCAGGGCATGGACTTCGAGGACGCCCCCTGGAGCTACCACCTCATCGGGCCGGACGGCGTCACGATCTACGGCGACGGGTCGAGCCACGTCCACGGCACGGCATCCGGGCACGCCGGTCGCCGGCCCGACGTCGTGGCGGCCCGCGGCGACGGCCGGCTGACCCTGATGGTCCAGCGCGACAACGCCGACCGGTCGACCTGGGTGGGCAGCTGGGAGCTCATGGTCGGCTACCACGACCGGGAGATGAACGGCATGGTCATGCTCGGGATCGGAGACCTCGTGCTGCCGGTTTCAGCGGGCCCGGTCACCGGTCCGCGGTGGCCGCGTCCGACCGACAGGCGCGACCAGCGCGCGACCGGCCGACGAGCGCCGACGAGCGACGCCCGGGGGAACCTGTCGGTCCCGACGCTGAGCACGAACAGCTCTGGCAAACCGGCCTGTTCCGCGGTCGTCAACGTCTACGCGCAGACCCGGCTGGCCCTCGAGCTGGTCACCGAGAGCGCGGTCGTCGTGGCGGGCGAGAAGGCGGCCTTCGAGCTGACCGGCCCGGTGCCGGTGGGCTCGTTCACCATCGACGCGACGATCGGGCGGCTGGTCACCCCAGCCGTCGACGTCACCGCGAAGGTGCGCGACGTCGACCTCGAGCAGCTCGGTCGACGAGTCCGGCTGTCCGAGAAGCTGGGTGACGGGAAGTATGACTTCGGTCGGGTCCTCGCGGAGCTCGAGGCCCAGAACCCCGACCTGGGGGCGGTGCACGACGAGCAGGTGAAGGTCGCGCAGCACGATGGCGGTCCACCGCACGTGCACGTCGGGGAAACGTCGGTGCCCGGGGGCTACCACCTGGGGCTGTACGTGTCGGGTCGGTACTTCCCCGACGGCACGGTCCTCCGCGACGGGCACGACGGACACGACGGGGGCGGCGGGGGCGGCGGGGGCGGCCACGACGGCGCGGCGGCGATGGCCGTGGCCGGGGATGCGGGCGAGCCCTTCACCCGGATCGTCACGGCATCGTTCGGGGTGGTTCAGGCGTAGGGCCGGCTCTGCGCTCGACCTGCGCCCAGGTCACGTCGTCACTTGCGCGAGGTGCCGAAGACCGACCGGGTGATCTCGCGGCCGAGCACGGTGCCGGCCGAGCGCAGCATGGACTTGAACGCTGACGACTTCACCACCTGCTGGACCATGCTCGGCTCCTCCGCCTGCTTGCGTCGGGCGGGCGCCTGCTGCTTCTGGGCTGCGGCCTGCTGCTTCTGCGCTGCGGCCTGCTCCTTCTGGGCAGCGTCTGCGGCGACCTCGCGCACCTTGGCATTCTCCGCCTCCTGCGCGGCCGCCGCCTCGGCTGCGGTCCGGGCCTCCTCCGCCTTGCCCAGCATCTCCGCGGCCGACTCCCGCTCCTGCGCGGTGCCGTACTTCGCGGTGAGGGTGGATGCGGCCACGATCTGACCCAGCACGGCATCCGGGCTCGGGGCCATCAGCGACTCCGGCGCTCGCATCCGGGTCCACGCGACCGGGGTGGGGGCGCCCTTCTCGGAGAGCACCGTGATGACGGCCTCCCCGGTGCCGAGCGCCGTGAGCAGCTCCTCGAGGTCGTAGGTCGTGTGCGGGTAGGTCTTCACCGCGGCCTTCAGGGCCTTGGCGTCGTCGGGGGTGAAGGCGCGCAGGGCGTGCTGCACGCGGTTGCCGAGCTGGGCGAGCACGTCGGCGGGCACGTCCTTGGGCGACTGGGTGACGAAGAAGACGCCCACGCCCTTGGACCGGATCAGCCGCACGGTCTGCTGGATCGAGTCGAGGAACTCCTTGCTCGCGTCCTTGAAGAGCAGGTGCGCCTCGTCGAAGAAGAAGACGAGCTTGGGCTTGTCGAGGTCGCCCACCTCGGGGAGGTCGTGGAAGAGGTCGGCGAGCAGCCACATGAGGAAGGTGGAGAAGAGCTCGGGACGGTCCTGCACGCCGGGCAGCTCGAGCATCGACACCAGGCCGCGGCCGTCGGGTGCGGTGCGCAGCAGGTCGTTGGTGTCGAACTCGGGCAGGCCGAAGAACGCGTCGGCGCCCCTGTCGGAGAACGTGATGAGCTCACGCAGGATCACCCCGGCCGTCGCCGAGGAGAGCCCGCCGAGGTCCTTGAGGTCGGCCTTGCCCTCGTCGCCCGTGAGGAACTGCACGACGGCCCGCAGGTCCTCGATGGTGTCGAGCCACAGGCCCTTCTTGTCGGCGTAGTGGAAGACCAGGCCGAGGCTGGACTCCTGGGTGTCGTTGAGCCCGAGCACCTTCGAGAGCAGGGTCGGCCCGAACATCGAGACACTCGCCCGGATCGGGACGCCGGTGCCCCGACCGCCCAGGGAGTAAAGCTCGACCGGGTATGCCGTGGGCTCCCACTGCATGCCGACGTCGGCCGAGCGGGAGACGATCCTGTCGTTCGACACCCCGGGGCTCGCCATGCCCGAGAGGTCCCCCTTGATGTCGGCGAGGAAGACCGGGACCCCCTGCTCGACGAGCTGCTCCGCCATGAGCTGAAGGGTCTTGGTCTTGCCGGTGCCGGTGGCGCCCGCGACCAGACCGTGCCGGTTCATCGCCGACATCGGGATGCGCACAGTGGCGTCCGCATGGGCCACGTCGTCCACGACAGCAGCCCCGAAGTCCAGGGCTGCGCCGCCGAAGGCGTAGGCAGTGCGGATCTCGTCGATCAGGGTCGTGTCGGTGTCGTCGCTCACCCCAGCAATCTAGCCCGTGAGCGAGCGTCGTCCGCGGTGCTGACGGCTGACCGGCATAGGGTGCTGTCCGTGATCTTCAAGGGTGTCGGCGACTCGCGGCCCTATCCGGACCACGGATACTCCGCGCGACAGTGGTCGAACGTGCCTCCGCGGCTGGTCAGGCTCGACGAGCTGGTGACCACCAAGCGCGAGCTCGACCTCCAGATGCTGCTGTCGGAGGAGTCGACCTTCTACGGCGACCTCTTCGCGCACGTCGTCGACTGGGAGGCCACCCTCTACCTCGAGGACGGTCTCCACCGCGCCCTGCGTGCCGCCCTGCACCAGCGCCCCACCCTGCACGCACGAGTCCTGGCGATCTGAGCGGTTGAGATGAGCGACTACGCAACGGAGTCCCCGACCTCGGTCCAGGCGCGGCGCAAGCGGCGCAGGACCCTCATCACCCTGGCCGTCGTCGTGCTGGGCCTCTTCTTCGCGTTCTGGTACGCCCTCTCGTACTACCGCGCGGACACCGGGGCGGAAGCCGGGGGTGCACCGACGGCCACCTGCACCCCCTACGACCCGGCGGTCGCGACCCCCGCGAAGACGAAGGTCAACGTCTACAACGCCACCAGCCGCAACGGCCTCGCGGGCTCCACGGCCAAGGCCTTCTCGTCGAGGGGTTTCGTCGTGGACAAGATCGCCAACGACCCCACCGAGCGCAAGACCCCGGCCGTGGCCGAGGTGCGCCACGGGTCCAAGACCAAGGCCCAGGCCAAACTCGTGCTCAGCACCATGCCCAAGGGCACGGTCCTGGTGAACGACAAGCGGAAGGCCATCGTCGTCGACGTGGCGCTGGGCACCAAGTTCACGGCCCTGGTTCCCGTGCCCAGCGCCTCCACTCCCACCATGTGCCCCGACCCCTCGGCGTCTCCGTCGGCATCAGGGACCCCCTGACTCGCAGTCGAGCGGCGTCCTGACGGGCGTCGAGAGCACCCCCGACACCGGTGCCGGCGCCCATCCCGGCGCGACCGGGGCGCAGCCGCCGGTATCACCGGCGCCACTCGCGACTCCTCCCACTCGTCACACCATGCCGGTCGGGGGGCCGGCCCACACGAGGGGGAAACCACCATGCCTGCACGAACCCACGAGCTCACCGTCCCGCTGGATCTCAGCGAGATCGCCGACACGGCCAAGGGCGAACGGCTCAAGGTCGTCGCCCGGGCGGCCGACGGCACCGTGGCCAGCACCACCGTCACGGTGGCCGGCGCGGCCGGACGAGCACGGCTCACGTTCGAGGACAAGCCCGGCGCCGTCACCGTCGCCGTCGGCCCGAGCACCGCGGACGACTCGCAGATCCTCGACGCCGACACCATCGCGTTGCACGTGCCGTCGCGCTACTGGGAGGACGCCACCAAGGTCTCGCTCTCACCCATCACCGTCGGTCTCTGGCACTGGGGCTGGTGGAAGCGCTGGTGCCGCACGATCACCGTCACCGGCCGACTCGTCTGTCCGGACGGACGGCCCGTGCCGGGCGCCACCGTCACGGCGTACGACATCGACAGCTTCTTCATCTGGTCGAGCAAGCAGTCGCTCGGCTCGCAGACGACCGACGCCGACGGCACCTTCACGATGACGTTCACGTGGTGCTGCGGCGCCTACCCGTGGTGGTGGTGGTTCCGGGTCCGGCCGTGGGTCCTCGACCCCCGCATCGCGGACCGGGTGCACGAGGCGATCACGAAGGTGGGCGACGTGCCACTGGCCACGCCGACGCCACAGCCCTCGCTCGCGGTCTTCGGCCCGCTGCTCGGCAAGGCCGACAGGGAGGATGCCGTGGCCCTGCGTCGCGGTGCGCTCGCGGACCTCGAGCCCAAGGACCTCGAGGTCGCCCGCGAGCGCCTCGTCAAGGTGCTTCCCGACCACCTCCGCTCCTTGGACATCTGGCCCTGGGTGCCGTGGTCCCCGTGGCGCGACTGCCGACCCGACCTGGTGTTCTCGGCGACCCAGGACTGTGGAGACGGGGTGAGGGTGATCCTCGACGAGGACCTCAGTGACACCCGGTGGGACGTCGCCGACGACGTGAGCGTCACCCTCGTCGCGAACTCTCAGGCGTGCTGCCTCCCTGGTGGTGGTGGCGACGACGACTGTCTCATCGTCGACTCGGTCTGCAGCATCCCGATGCAGCACGTCGCGGGCAACACCGGTGCGCCGGTGGCGACCCCGCCCGAGGTGGAGGGCTACCTCGTCACCTCGTCCGATGGCGTGGACGAGTCCCTCGACATCCCCTTCGGCGGCAGCGTGCCGGTGAGCCAGAACCCCTCGGACCTGGTGGGCGTGGACTTCTACGCCCTCGAGCACTCGGCCAACGGTGGCCCGTGGGGGCCGCTGCCCAGTGGCGCCTGCCCGGCATTCATCCGTCGGTGGATGCTGTTCCCCGGTGCCATCACGGGCACCGAGTCGTTCGCGCCGATCCCCGTCGGTCCGTGGTCGGTCTACGAGACCCGGCGACACCACGAGGACACGACCTACGGTGACTGGAGCCCCGGCGGCAGCCGCTTCTGGCTCTCGACGAACTACGACCTGCTGTGCCCGATCGAGTCGGCGGCCCTCGTCGACGGACGGCACCACATGCGGGTGGTGAAGTTCACCGAGACCTCGCCGGGCCAGTTCGGCCCACCCGAGCCGGTCATCTCCTGCGACGGCCAGACCCAGGCGGGTTTCGTGCTGGTGGTCGACAACCGCACCATCACGCCGCTCGGTCACGACCCGTCGCACAACTGCGGCGCCGGCGTGCACCTGTGCACCGTCGAGCCCGACACCCACATCCTCGAAGTGCGCGTCGACGGGGAGGTGGTCGGCCCGTGCGACACGATCTCGCGGTCCGACGGCACGGTCGAGATCGACGTGCTGGCGCACGACCCGGACGGTCACCTCGCCGAGTTCGAGCTGTCCAGCCACTTCGGTGTCTCGGGCTTCGTCGACCTCCTCGCGACGGGGACCGTCACGAGCCTCGACGGCGGCCCGTCGGCCAGCACGTATGCCGGTGCGCTCGCCGACGGGGCGACCCGGCCAGTCTGGTCCGGGGGACGGTTCCGCGTGACCGTGCCGGCCAACGTCGCGTTCCCGGTGCCGTGCTGCTACCTCCTGCGGCTCACCGCCCGCAAGCGCACGATCGAGAGCTGCACCGCCTGGGTGCGCAACGTCAGTGAGATGACGCTGGGGATCGGTGTCTGACATGGACTGCTGCGGTCGCAGCCGCGCGGCGGGGCGCCCCGGTGCCCCGCCCGCGGTGCGCGGGGCAGCCGGGCGTGGGGCAGCGGCGCGCCGGGGGCCGGCGGGGGGTGGCGCGACCTCCGACAGCTCGCGCGCCGGCTCCTCCCGGGTCGTGGGCGGCCCGGTACCGCTCCGGTGGCGCCGTCGGGTCGCGGCCGACGTCATCGGTCCCGCGACCGGCCGGACGTACGCCGTGTCGGCCCAGCGACCAGTGGTCGTCGTCGACCCCTCCGACGCCGCGGGCCTGCTGGCCACCGGCTTCTTCGACCGAGTGGGGTGATCGTGTGGTCTCCCGGACCAGCGGGCCCGACACGACCACGACGCTGGTGCTGGCCGGCCTGGCCACCTGGCGGGTCAGCCACCTGCTCGTCGCCGAGGACGGGCCGGGCGATCTGGTCGTCAGGGCTCGGGCGGCCGTGGAGGGCAGCCCGCTGGCGGGGGTGATGGACTGCTTCGGCTGCACCTCGCTCTGGGTCGGGCCGGCGGCGGCCGCCGTCGCACTCCGAGGACGGTCCACACCCCTCGAGACACTGCTCGTGGGCGCCGGCCTCTCCGGTGCGGCCTACCTCGTGGAGCTGGTCCGCACCTCGATGGCGGCGGGCCGTGACGGGCCGGGCGCGTGGGACGCCGAGCCGTCGGAGGAGTCCGAGTTCGTGCGGGTGATCGACGCCTGAGGTATCTCCGCCAGGACTGGCCCCTCCTCTCCACCATGACGTCCGACCTCAGCGCGCTGGTGGCGCTCACCGCTGCGGTCATGGCCGTCCCCGGCCCGTCCGTCGTCTACGCCGTGAGCCAGCGCATCGAGGGTGGCCCTGCGGTGGGCGTGTGGGGGGTGCTGGGGCTCGAGTTCGGGCTGCTCGTGCACCTCGTCGCGTGCGTGCTGGGGGTGTCCGCGCTGGTCTCGGCCTCACCCTCGGCCCTCGTGGCCCTGAAGGTGGCCGGCGCGGCATACCTCGCGGTCCTGGGTGCGCAGCAGATCATGGCGAGCAGACGTCCGCAGGCCGTGCCGGGGGCCGTCGTCGTGACGCAGGGGCCGGGTCGCGGCTCCGGACGGGCGCGCGCCTTTCGCGGTGGGTTGCTCGTGGACCTGCTCAACCCCAAGACGGTGCTCTTCGTCGTCGCCCTGCTCCCCCAGTTCCTCGACGGGGGCCAGGGCGGGTTCGGGGCTGCCCTCGCGGTCGGTGTCGTCGTCGGGATCGCCTTCGTCGCGGACCTGACGTGGATGCTGGTCGCGGGCTGGGTGTGGGGCCGCCCCCGCGGCCCGAACGCCGGGCGCTGGGGCCACGCCGTCACCGGCACGGCTTTCCTCGGTTTCGCCTGGGTGCTCGCCGCCCGCTGAGCTCGCGGTCGCCCGGCGGGGCCAGGTGACTCCCGAAACCAGGGAGGGCTTGGGCAGCGGGTAAACCCTGCACAGCGCGGGGGGTTACGCGGTCGCGCAGTGGTCAGACGACTTGCGATCTTCGATACCAGGCGTTCATCACCCGATGGGGGTCTCGTACCGAATGACAACCGCCACGAACTGACCGGCCTCGGTCGGCCTGGCGGAACCACGCGAAGGACGTCTCATGCACCGACCAGACCGCACCACCACGACCAGCACGCACGGGCGAAGGCTCGCCGCATCAACCCTGGCGGCTCTTGCCCTCGCCGGCGGCGCCTTCACGTTCGCGGGCTCCGCCGAGGCCGTCACCCCCTGCACGGGGGACGACCCTCCGCCGAGGTGTCTGCCTCACCCGCCCCCACCGCCGAGCGCCTACTACACGCAGGAGGCGACCCTCACGCCGCGAGCTGTCATGCCCGTCGACAACGGCTCGGCGGAGCACGTCACCACGACCGTCAAGGTCCGACGCCAGTACCTGAGGGCCACCGGGCAGGAGGTCGCCGAATGGGTCGTGACGGGCTACCACGTCGAGAACCAACTGGCCCTCGCGGGCTGGCACGTGACGGCATACGAGCAGCTGTACACCGGCAGCGGTTCCTGGGCGGGCAACACCGACGCCCACTCCATGGGCGTGACCCCTGCATGGTTCGACCCGGCACACGCCACCCTCGACGCCAGCTACAGCACGGCGGTCCAGGTCGGCTTCGGATCAGCCCTCACCACGTTCCAGCCCGTGGACAGCTTCAGCAGCTGAAGGAGACGGCTCTGTCGAGGTCGGACCATCCGGTTCCGGCCCCGGCAGAGGACAACCACCACGACGAACCTGAAGGGGGTGAACACCATGACGATCACCGTGACGAAGGTGGAGCGGATCGAGGCGACCAGGCCCCACCCGGACCCCAGGGACAGCGGAGGCCTCTGACCGCCCCACCACCCTCTCTCCCGTTCTCCCCGTGCCGCAACGCTGGAAAGGCAGCAGGTGCCGCCATGAGCGCATCACAACTGAAGTCGGTGGCCATCGTTCCGGATGGCTCTCGCGTCCTCGTCTACTCCCACGCCCACCAACGCCTCGAACTGAGCGATCCCGACGGGGGTATCACCCAACTCCTCCGGCTACTGGCTGAGGAGGGCGGCACCGCCCGACGTCTGGCGCGGAAGCTGCGGCGGCTCGGGCACCCCGTGTCGGAACGCGACGTCGAGGTCTGCCTTGCATCGCTGGACGGCCTCGGGCTGCTGCAGCCGCGAGAGACAGGACCGCACGCGCGCGGCCAACACAGCGACCGGCATGAGAGCAACCTGCGCTACTACGAGCTGTTCGCGTCCCGACAGCGGAGCGCACGGGACATCCACTCGTCAGTGGCGAGGTCTCGCATCCTGCTTCTCGGCGCCGGAGGTGCCGGCAGCGGCATCCTGCAGGCCCTCGTGGGCGCCGGAGTCCCTTGGGTGCGGATCGTCGACTTCGACGTCGTCGAGTCCAAGAACCTGGCCCGACAGTTCTGTTACTCCGAGACAGACATCGGACGACTCAAGGTCGAGGCGGCCGCGGAGTGGGTCCGTGGCTACAGCGCCGGCACCGTGGTCGACCCGGTGGTGGCCAGGATCTCCACGGCACGAGAGGTCCAGGATCTCGCGGTAGGAGCAGACGTCGTCATCTGCGCCATCGACACCCCTGCGGATGCCCAGCTGATCGTCAATGACGCCTGCATGGCGCTCGGCATCCCGTTCGTCACCGGTGGGCTTCAGCAGTCCACCCTCTACTACTGGTCCGTCGAGCCGGGAGTCTCACCATGCCGGATGTGCCTGGAGCTGCACCGACATGACGCACTGGCGGCGCACGACGCCGCGTTGGCGAGCCCCTTGATGCTGGCCAGTCGTGTCAACCGAGGGACCGGACCGGTCGCGCAGCTCCTCTCGGGGTTCATGGCGCTGGAGGCCCTCCGGTACGTCGCCCGCCATGACCATCCAGTCGCGAGCGCGCGCTACCGGTGGATCGGACTGGCGGACTCGATGAAGACCGCATCGGACGCCTGGGACTTCCACCCCGACTGTCCGTACTGCTCCCCGAAGCAGACGGCCGCGCCCAGGAGGAGTCGGCCCAGTGAGGACCGATGAGGCAGCGGCGCGCTGGCACGGTCTGACCGTTGTGCCGGACGACGACGGCTTCGTGGTGGGCGATCCGAGCGTGGGTGTCTTCGTTGCCGTCCCTCCTGTGGGAGGTTCGGTGGTCCGTTGGCTCCAAGAGGGCTTTTCCGTCACCGAGGCCACCGCCATGGCCAGCGACATGGCCGGTGAACCCGTCGACGTCCAGGCCTTTGTGACCGTCCTGGATCACGCCGGGGTCCTGTCCTCAGGACATGGGTCCGGACAATGGCGAATGCCGCGTCCGGCGTCGCGACGCATCGGCCGCGCCGTCTTCAACCCTCTCGGCTGGCTGCTCCTGTGCGGTTCGTCGCTGGCCGGCGTCGCGGTCCTGGTGAGCGAGGACGACCTCCGCCCGACTGGCCATGACCTGGTCATGTTCACATCGCCCTTGACGAGCGTCCTGGGCTCCAGTGTCCTCGCCATGACCTGTGTGTTCCTGCATGAGTGGGCTCACCTGCTGTGCACCGCAGCCGAGGGGGTCCCGACTCGACTGTCCATCGGGCGGCGGCTGTACTTCCTGACCGCGCAGGCCGACCTCTCCGGGCTCTGGAGCCTGCCCCGGAGTCGGCGGTTCGGCCCCCTGCTTGCCGGGATGGCCGTCGACGCGGCCACCGTCGGCGCCATGCTCCTGATCGAGGCGACCGGCGCGGCGCCCGGGCTTGCCGGACGCGTGCTGCGGTGTCTCGTGGCCCTTCAAGTGGCTGCGCTGGTGTTCCAAGCCGCTGTGTTCATGCGCACCGACCTCTATGCCGTCCTGTTGGTCGCGAGCCGCAGCCGCAATCTGTGGACCGTCAAGAGCGCCGTGTTGCGCCGGGCGATCGGCCGAGCACGTGAGGGAGATCTCGCCCTGCTCTCGCACACGTCACCGCGAGACCGGCGAGTCGCCGGCTGCTTCCTGGCCCTCTACCTTCCAGGCCTGGCCCTGGCCACCTGGTACTTGTTCGCCGTGACCTTGCCCGGGTTGGGCGCCCTCGCGTCCCTGACGTTCGAGGGTTTGTCCCCGTTCGACCTGCGCGCCGGTCATACGTGGCAGAGCCTCGGTGTCCTTCTCGTCGTCGTCACCCCCAACGTCGCCGCTCTCATCGCAGCGCTGACGTCGCGGCTGCGGCGGCGCCGGAGCCAACAGGCCACCCTCTGAGGGCCCGACCACCCACACCCGGGTCGGCGGGCAGGTGCCCACGTCTGCAGGACGGGTCGACAACGCCACCTGGCGTGCTTCTGCCGGGGCGTCCAATCTGCCGAGCCAGCCGGAGTCGCTTGAACACGTCGTCGTCCACGACCAGAACCACGGACCTCTGACGCGTGAAAACCCTTCCCCTGGAAGGGGAAAGCACTGATTCGCAGAGCCTGCATCACGAGCATCCTGATTTCTGTCATTCACATTCGCCGGGCAACCGCCGGGCCGACAGAGGAGAACCACCATGACCGTTTCCCACGTCACAAAGATCGCCGTCGGCGTCGCCGCGCTGGCCGCAACCACGGCCCTCGCACCACACCACATCTCACCCGATCGCGCGGCCAGCACCGCGGCCGCAGCCGCCAAGCTCTCCGTCGTCTACGAGGCCAAGACCGTCAACCAGCACGTCGTGCTCGGACCACAGTCCGCGCCCTCCACGCTGGTCGAGACCGCTCCACTCGCGGCCGGCACCTATCTGGTCAACGGGACGGTCGCCGCCGTCATCGCCTCCCACGACCAGATCGTCTGCGCCGCCTATCCCGGTGGCGGAAACGACGGCGTCTTCGGCACCGCAGGCAACCCCGGCACGGGCTTGATCTACGGCACCGCCACGCTCACCGACACCGTGACCGTCACAGCGGGTCAGCGGATCCCGATGGTCTGCAACAGCTTCAACTACGGGCTCGGCACGTGGGCCGGGTCGGCCGTTCTCGAGGCCGTGCCCGTCAAGTCGGTGCGCTGACCGATGTGGGGCTCCGTCGGGGGGGGTGGCGGACCGTGGGCACCCCCCCCCCCCCCCGCCGC
>JBBSQC010000007.1:0-128293 GCA_038258215.1 Actinomycetales bacterium
CGGTCGTTCAACCCGTTCACCGGGGAGACGTACAAGGAAGCGCTGCAGATGAGCCGGCTCACCCGCGAGATGTTCTGCCTGATGGAGGGGCGGCACGTCCACCCCTCCACCCTCTACCCGGGCGGCGTCGGCACCGTGGCGACGATCCAGCTGATGACCGACTACATCACCCGGCTGATGCGCTACGTCGAGTTCATGAAGAAGGTCGTGCCGATGCACGACGACCTCTTCGACTTCTTCTACCAGGCGCTGCCGGGCTACGAGGAGGTCGGCAACCGTCGCATCCTGCTGGCCTGCTGGGGGTCCTTCCAGGATCCCGAGCACTGCAACTTCGAGTACAAGGACATGACCAACTGGGGACGCAGGATGTACGTCACCCCGGGCATCGTCGTGGACGGCAAGCTCGTCACGACCGACCTGGTGGAGATCAACCTGGGCATCCGGATCCTGCTCGGCTCGTCGTACTACGACGACTGGGAGGGCCAGGAGATGTTCGTCGAGAAGGACCCCCTCGGCAACCCGGTCGACCGGCGCCACCCCTGGAACCAGCACACCAACCCCAAGCCGCAGAAGCGCGATCTCGACAACAAGTACAGCTGGGTGATGTCGCCGCGCTGGTTCGACGGCACGGACTACCTCGCCCTCGACACCGGGGGTGGCCCGCTCGCGCGGCTGTGGTCGACCGCGCTGGCCGAGCTCGTCGACATCGGCTACGTGCAGTCGACGGGCACGTCGGTGAAGATCAACCTGCCCAAGACCGCGCTGAAGGGCCCGGTCGAGCTGGAGTGGAAGATCCCCAAGTGGAGCAACACGATCGAGCGCAACCGGGCGCGCACCTACTTCCAGGCGTATGCCGCGGCCTGTGCGCTGCACTTCGCCGAGAAGGCGCTGGTCGAGATCCGGGCCGGACGCACCAAGACCTGGGAGAAGTTCACCGTGCCCGAGACGGGGCTCGGCTGTGGCTTCACCGAGGCGGTGCGCGGGGTGCTGAGCCACCACATGGTCATCCGCGACGGGAAGATCGCCAACTACCACCCCTACCCGCCGACCCCGTGGAACGCCAACCCGCGTGACTCGTACGGCACCCCGGGACCGTACGAGGACGCCGTGCAGGGGCAGCCGATCTTCGAGGAGAACGATCGCGAGCACTTCAAGGGCATCGACATCATGCGCACGGTGCGCAGCTTCGACCCGTGCCTGCCGTGTGGTGTGCACATGTATCTCGGAGAGGGGCAGAAGCTCGAACTGATGCATTCGCCGACCCAGTCCGTCAGCGGATAGCGATGGCGGATGTCGATGGGGCCCAGCGGCTGAGGGCCACGGGCGAGCGCATCGACGCGCTGCTGGATGCCAGTGGCTCGGGCGGGGTGGTGGCGCGCGAGCGCGCCGAGGAGCTGGTCCGGCTCGTGGCCGACCTGTACGGCGCCGGGCTGGAACGCATCCTCGACATCACCTACGAGGCCGGGCAGCTCAGCGACGAGGTGCTCGCCGCGCTGGCCGCGGACGACCTGGTGGCGAGCCTGCTGCTGGTGCACGACCTGCATCCGTACGCCGTGGGCCAGCGCGTGGAGCAGGCGCTGGAGAGCGTGCGGCCCTACCTCGGCTCGCACGGAGGTGACGTCGAGCTGCTCGGGGTCAGCGACGAGGGCACAGTCCGGCTGCGCCTGCTGGGCAGCTGCGACGGTTGCCCGTCGTCGTCGGTGACCCTCAAGCTGGCGGTCGAGGGAGCGATCGAGGCGGCCGCGCCCGAGATCACCCGCATCGAGGTGGAGGACGCCGCGCCGAGCGGTGCCGAGACGCTGATCCCGGTCTCGTCCCTGCGCTCCCGTCTCGACGAGATCTCGGGCAGCACCGCGTCCTGGGAGCCTCTTCCCGACCTCGCGGGTCTGAGCGCCGGTGGCGTCCTGACGGTCGAGGTCGGCGGCACGAGGGTCGTGGTCTGCCGGCTCGGCGCCGAGCTCTTCGCGTACGCCGACCGCTGTGCCCGCTGCGAGGAGTCTCTCGAGGGCGCAGCCCTGTCGCGCCGACTGGGTGCAGCAGTGGGCGAGGCCGTGCTGCGCTGTCCTGCGTGCCGAGCCCACTACGACGTCCGCCGCGCTGGTGCGTGTCTCGACGACGACTCCCTGCACCTCATCCCTGTCCCGCTGCTCACCGATGGCGGCGTCACCTCGGTCGCGGTCGCCACTCCGGTCCCGTCATGAGCGCCCCCGGCGGCTCCCCGCTCGCCTCGCTCCGCCGGATCACCAGCACCCGACCGACGCCGGTGGTGGGTGAGCGCTGCGAGATGTGTGCGGCCGCCATCGCCGAGGAGCACCAGCACGTCGTCAACCTCGAGAGCCGGGTGCTGATGTGCACCTGCCGCGGGTGCTACCTGCTGTTCACCGCCGAGCACGCGGAGCTGCGCTATCGCTCCGTGCCCGACCGCTACCTCTCCTTCCCCGACTTCGAGTTCGGCGCCCGCGAGTGGGACGAGCTCCAGATCCCGGTCGGGCTGGCGTTCCTGTTCAAGAACTCCGTGCAGGACCGCATCATCGCGTTCTATCCCGGCCCGGCCGGCGCCACCGAGTCGGAGCTCACGCTCGAGGCCTGGGACCGCATCGTCGTGGCCAACGCCCAGCTCGACCATCTGCGCGCCGACGTGGAGGCGCTGCTGCTGCGCGGTGCCGACCGGGAGCACCCCGACTTCACCGCACACGTGGTCCCGATCGACGCCTGCTACGAGCTGGTCGGTCGGCTGCGCTCACTGTGGCGCGGCTTCGACGGCGGCACGGAGGCGCGCACGGCGATCGATGACTTCTTCGCGATGGTCGAGCACCGCAGCAGGCCGGCTCCGCCCGTGCCGACGGTGGCTGATGTCCGATGAGCAGCTATGAGTTCTCCGTCGTCGACGTCTTCGCCGAGCCGTATGCCGCCGCGCCGCAGCTCACCGCGCGGCTGCGGATCCGGGAGACGAGCGGCGAGACCATCCACGCGATCGCGCTGCGGTGCCAGGTCAGGATCGAGCCGCAGCGCCGTCGCTACGAGGAGAGCGACGAGAGCGGCCTGCGCGCGCTCTTCGGCGACCGCGACCGTTGGGTCGACACCCTCAAGCCGTTCCTGTGGATGCAGTGCAACTCGATGGTCCAGGGGTTCACCGACGTCACCGAGGTCGACCTGGTGCTGCCGTGCACCTACGACTTCGAGGTCACCGGCTCGCGCTACCTGCACGCCGTCGGCGATGGTGACATCCCGATCGTCTTCCTGTTCTCGGGCACCGTCTTCACCAAGGGCGCCAACGGGTTCGGCGTGGTGCAGGTGCCCTGGGACTGCGAGGCCTCCTACCAGCTGCCGGTGCGGGTCTGGCAGCAGATGATCGCGTCCTACTACCCGAACAGCGGATGGATCCGCCTCGACCACGACGTCCTGACCGCGCTGGCCGAGTTCAAGGCTCAGCACGGTCTGACCACCTGGGAAGAGACGCTCCAGAGCCTGCTCACCACGCACGGGGTCCAGCCATGAGCGGCATCGACCACGTCCGCGCGATCGCCGACGCGGTCCTGTACGAGGGCTACCTGCTCTATCCCTACCGCGCCAGCTCCTCGAAGAACCAGTCCCGTTGGCAGTTCGGTGTGCTGGGTCCGCCGCGCGCGACTGCGGCGAGCTTCGCCGAGCAGCCCGGCCTGTCCTTCCAGTGCCTGCTCGATGCCCTCCCGGGTGCGGCCACCGTCGGAGTGCACCTGCGCTTCCTGCAGCTCCAGGTGCGCTCCGTCGAGCGGTACGCCGACGGCGGCTACCTGCCGGTCACCGAGTTGGTCGTCGACGGGACGTCGTTGCTCAGCTGGGAGGAGGCGGTGGAGTGCGAGGTCACACTGCCGCCGTACGACGTGGGCGGTCCGCCGGTCGTCACCGCCGTGGAGGTCCCGGGTGGTGAGGAGGTCGAGCCGCTCTCGGACGCCGCGGGCACGAAAGTGGGCCGGATCCTGCGCCGGCGGTTCCCGTTGCACGCAGAGGTCCGTGTGGGCGAGGAACCCGACGACGGGTTCACCCGGCTCAAGGTGGCCGTGACGAACACCCACCCCGACGAGGTGAACGGCAAGGACGACGCCATCCGGTCCTCGATGATCGGCACGCACGTGCTCCTCGTCGCCGACGGGTTCACCTTCATCTCGCTGCTGGAACCCTCCGAGGAGGCGGCCGGCGCCGCGGGCCGGTGCACGCAGAGGCGCTGCTTCCCCGTGCTGGTGGGGCCCGCCGGATCCGCCGACGTGGTGATGGGCTCGCCGATCATCCTCTACGACCACCCGGAGATCGCCGAGGAGAGCGCTGGTGCGCTGTTCGACTCGACCGAGATCGACGAGATCCTGAGCCTGCGCGTCATGACGATGACCGACACCGAGAAGGCCGAGGCCCGGGCCACCGACCCGCGCGCCGCCGCCATCATCGACCGGTGTGACGCGATGTCGCCCGAGACCCTGCGCGACCTGCACGGCACGCTCCGTGACCCCCGCCGGGGCGAGACACCCCCAGCCGGCACGGACTTCGACACCGGGGACGTCCCCTGGTGGGACCCGGCCGCCGACGAGAGCGTGCGGCCGGACACCGACAGCGTCGTCATCGACGGGGTCAGCGTGGCGCGCGGCAGCCTGGTGAGGGTCCACCCGACGCGGCGGGCCGACGCCCAGGACCTGTTCTTCGCCGACCAGGCGGCCCGGGTCACCGCCGTGCTGTCCGATGTCGACGGCAGCACGCACGTCGCGCTGGTGCTGGTCGACGACCCCGCGGCCGACCTGCACGAGGAAGCCGGGCGCTTCTTCTACTTCGCCCCGGATGAGCTCGAACCACTGGACCACGCACGAGAGGAGAGTCACCCATGAGAACTGTTGGCTGGCTGACCACGGTCGCCGTCGCCTGCGTTGCCGCAGTCGCAGCGTTCGTCGGGGTCCGTTCGATCCCCGACATCAAGCGTTACCTCAAGATGCGCCAGATGTGAGGTGTCCCGAGCACCATCGAAGGAGGAGGTCGGCGTGAGTGACCCACCGGGAGCGCGCGCGGGAGAGGTCCCGATGACTCGAGTGCTGGTCGCCGGCATCGGCAACCTCTTCTGCAGCGACGACGGGTTCGGTCCCGAGGTCGTCCGTCGCCTCGCCGCGCATGGCACCCTGCCCGAGGAGGTCCGCGCCGTCGACTACGGCATCCGTGGCCTGCACCTGGCCTACGACCTCCTCGACGGCTACGACGCGCTCGTGATCGTCGACGCGCTGCCCGGCGACGGCCGCCCCGGCACGCTCACCGTGCTCGAGGTCGGCGAGGGTGACCTCGGCGCCAGCGCGTTCGACCCGCACGGGATGGCCCCGGTCGCCGTCCTGGCCGGATTGTCCGACCTGGGTGGCTCCCTGCCACCGACGTACGTCGTGGGGTGTCGGCCCGCCGACCTCGGCGACGGGATCGGGCTGTCGGACCAGGTCGAGGCCGCGGTTCCCGAGGCGATGCAGACGGTGCTCACCCTGCTCCGTGAGCGGGTGCCGACGCTGGACTGGGCCTGCTGATGTGTCTCGGGATCCCCGGTCGGGTGGTGCGTGTGCTGGACGGCAACGCCGGGATGCTCGCGCTCGTCGACGTGCTCGGGGCGCAGCGTCCGGTCAACCTCGGGATGCTGGAGGACATGGCGGTCGACCCCGGCGAGTGGGTGCTCATCCACATGGGCTTCGTCGTCGAACGAGTCGACGAAGCGGCGGCCGAGAAGGCCATGACCGGTCTCGAGCTGATGGGACGCGAGCGCGATGGCTGAGCGCCGGGTCCGCAGCAGGTTCGAGGTCTCCGGGCTCGTGCAGGGGGTCGGCTTCAGACCGTTCGTCTACGTCACCGCGAGCGAGCTGGGCCTCACCGGCACCGTCGCCAACACGTCCGCCGGGGTGGTGATCGAGGTGGAAGGCGCCGAGACCGCGGTGGCCGAGCTGGGTCGCCGCCTGGTCCATCGGCCTCCGCCGCTGGCCGAGGTCCACGACATCAGGGAGTCGAGCCGGCCCCCACGCGGCGGCACCGGCTTCACGATCGAGGACTCCGCGAGCGGCGAGGGGCGCACCCTGGCGTCGGCCGACATCGCGACCTGCGAGGACTGCCTGCGCGAGCTCGCCGACCCGGCCGACCGGCGGCACCGCCACCCCTTCATCACCTGCACCAACTGCGGCCCCCGCTTCACGATCATCACCGGCCTGCCCTACGACCGGGCCGCCACGACCATGGCCGGGTTCGCCATGTGCGACGCCTGCCGAAGCGAGTACGAGGACCCCACGGACCGCCGGTTCCACGCCCAGCCGATCGCCTGCCCCGACTGTGGCCCGACCCTCGAGCTCGTGGGCCACGGGCCACGGGTGGTGGGTGACGAGGCCGTATGCCGTGCGCGTGACCTGATCGCCCGCGGCCTGATCGTCGCGGCGAAGGGGTTGGGGGGCTACCACCTCGCCTGCGACGCCCGCAACGAGGCGGCGGTGGCCGAGCTGCGTCGGCGCAAGCAGCGCGGCGACAAGCCGTTCGCCGTGATGGTGCGCGACGCCGGGGTGGCCGACGAGCTCGTGCGCATGGGTGAGGCCGAACGCCGGCTGCTCACCGGCAGCCGCAAGCCGATCGTGCTGCTCCCACGCACGGACGCCGAGCGGCTCGCTGCGTCCGTCGCGCCGGGCAACCCTGACCTCGGGCTGATGCTCCCCTACACCCCGTTGCACGTCCTGCTGATGGAGGCACCGGGCACCGACGCGCTCGTGATGACGTCAGGCAACCTCTCGGGCGAGCCGATCGTCACTGACGACGGCGCGGCTCGCGAGCGGTTGTCGTCGATCGCCGACGCCTGGTTGCGGCACGACCGCCCCATCCACGTGCCGTGTGACGACTCGGTGGCCCGCTATGTCAGCGGTGTCGAGCTGCCGTTGAGGCGGTCGCGCGGCCACGCGCCGCTGCCGGTGGCGCTGCCGTTCGCCGTCGACCCGGTGCTGGCCGTGGGGGCCGACCTCAAGAACACGTGCGCTCTCGCCTCGGGTCGCTACGCCTGGGTGAGCCAGCACATCGGCGACCTCGACGACCTCGCCACCCAGGCGGCGCTGACCGCGTCGGAGGCCCACCTGGAGGAGCTCACCGGCGTGCGGCCCGAGTGCCTGGTCGCCGATGCGCACCCCCAGTATCGATCCAGCCGGTGGGCTCGCGAGCACGCCGCAGGCCGGGAGGTCCGCACCGTGCAGCACCATCACGCCCACGTGGCCTCGGTGATGGGGGAGCACGGCCTCGGCAGCGACGACACCGTCATCGGTGTCGCCTTCGACGGCACCGGCTACGGCACCGACGGGGCCATCTGGGGCGGCGAGGTCCTGGTCGCGGGCTACAAGTCGTTCCGGCGGGCCGCGCAGCTGGCCTACGTGCCGCTGGCCGGCGGCGACGCGAGCGTGCTGCGGCCCTACCGGATGGCGTTGGCGCACCTGTGGGCCGCCGGCATCCCGTGGTCCGACGACATCCCCGCCGTGGCGGCCTGCCCCGAGACCGAGCGCGGCGTGCTGGCCCACCAGCTGTCGACCGGGCTGGGGTGCGTGTCCACGTCGAGCATGGGACGCCTCTTCGATGCCGTGTCCTCGCTCGTCGGGGCCCGCCACACCGTGGACTACGAGGCCGAGGCCGCGATCGAGCTCGAGTCCCTCGCGCGCTCCGTGCCCGTCCCGGAGCCCTACCGGTTCGAGATCACCGCCTCCGAGGAGGGCCCGGTGCTCGCCGAACCGGCGCCGGTCCTGCGGGCCGTCGTCGACGACGTACGGCGTGGGGAGCCGGCCGCTGACATCGCGGCCCGCTTCCACGCCGCTGTGGCGGCCCTCGTCGCCGACCTCGCCGACCACGAGCGCCGGCAGACCGGTCTCGACGTGGTCGTCCTCGCCGGCGGGGTGTTCCAGAACGCCGTGCTGCTCGACGGCTCCACCCGGCTGCTGGAGGCACGCGACTTCACCGTCCTGCGACCCAGGCTGCTTCCACCCCACGACGGCGGCATCGCCTTCGGACAGATCCTGGTCGGCTCGTTCGGCTGACCCTCGCCAACTGCAAAGGAGAGCGCACATGTGTCTAGCGGTCCCAGGCCGCGTCCTGTCCGTCGAGGACCAGGACGGAACGGCCATGGCGCAGGTCGACTTCGGTGGACTACGCAAGGAGGTCTGTCTGGCCTACATCCCCGACGTCCGGATCGGTGAGTACGTCATCGTGCACGTCGGCTTCGCGATCCAGCGGCTCGACGAGAAGTCGGCGCTGGACACACTGGCCAACTTCGAGAAGCTCGGCATCCTCGAGGAAGAGTTCGGCGACGGCTTCGCCCTCGCCGCCAAGCAAGCAGGAGAACCGCAATGAAGTACCTCGACGAGTTCAGTGACCCGGTGCTGGCCCGCAAGCTGGTGGACCAGATCCACGCGGTGACCACGAGACCCTGGGCGATGATGGAGGTGTGCGGCGGGCAGACGCACTCGATCATCCGGCACGGCATCGACCAGCTGCTGCCCGAGGGTGTCGAGATGATCCACGGCCCGGGCTGCCCGGTCTGCGTGACGCCGCTGGAGATCATCGACAAGGCCCTCGCGATCGCCGAGCAGCCGGGCGTGATCTTCTGCTCGTTCGGTGACATGCTCCGCGTGCCCGGCAGCAGCAAGGACCTGTTCTCGATCAAGAGTGCGGGTGGCGATGTCCGCGTCGTCTACAGCCCGCTCGACGCGCTCAAGCTGGCGCGTGAGAACCCCGACCGCCAGGTCGTGTTCTTCGGCATCGGGTTCGAGACCACGGCCCCGGCCAACGCGATGACCGTCTACCAGGCGAAGAAGCAGGGCATCGACAACTTCTCGCTGCTCGTCTCGCACGTGCTGGTGCCACCGGCCATCGCGGCCATCATGGAGTCGCCCAGGTGCCGGGTGCAGGCATTCCTGGCGGCTGGCCACGTGTGCAGCGTGATGGGCACCTCCGAGTACCCCGCGCTGACCGAGAAGTACCAGGTCCCGATCGTGGTCACCGGGTTCGAGCCGCTCGACATCCTCGAGGGCATCCGGCGCACGGTGATCCAGCTCGAGTCGGGTCGCCACGAGCTGGAGAACGCCTACTCCCGGGCCGTCACCGCCGAGGGCAACCTCCCGGCGATGGCGATGCTGCGCGACGTGTTCGAGGTGACCGACCGCACCTGGCGCGGCATCGGGATGATCCCGCAGAGCGGGTGGAAGCTGTCCGAGCGATACACCGACTTCGACGCCGAGACGCGCTTCAAGGTCAGTGACATCCACACCGACGAGTCCGCCCTGTGCCGCTCGGGCGAGGTGCTCCAGGGCCTCATCAAGCCGCACGAGTGCGCGGCGTTCGGCAAGGAGTGCACGCCCCGCAAGCCGCTGGGCGCGACGATGGTGTCGTCCGAGGGTGCCTGTGCGGCGTACTACACCTACCGGCGCCTGGACCACCTGGAGCTCTCCGAGACCCGCCTGGTGGAGGCCTGATGAGCAACGACCTCGACTTCGAGGGCTGGGTCTGTCCGCTGCCGCTGCGTGACACCCCGGCGATCGTGATGGGCCACGGTGGCGGCGGAGCCATGTCCGGTGAGCTGATCGAGCAGCTCTTCCTGCCGGCCTTCGGTGGCGCCGCGCGAGCCGAGCTCGGCGACTCGGCGGTGCTGGAGGTGCCCGCCGGCCGGCTGGCCTTCTCGACCGACTCGTTCGTCGTGAAGCCGATGTTCTTCCCGGGTGGCTGCATCGGTGACCTCGCGGTCAACGGCACCGTCAACGACCTGGCGATGGCGGGCGCGACACCGCTCTATCTCTCGACGGCGTTCATCCTGGCCGAGGGCACCTTGATGACGGACATCGGCCGCGTCGCGATGGCGATCGGCAAGGCGGCCGAGGTCGCGGGAGTGCAGCTCGTCACCGGCGACACCAAGGTGGTCGACAGCGGCAGCGGCGACGGCATCTTCATCAACACCACCGGCATCGGCGTCATCCCCGACGGCATCGACATCTCGCCGGCGCGGGCCCGGGTGGGCGACGCCGTGCTGGTCAGCGGTGACATCGGCGTGCACGGCATCGCGGTGATGAGCTGTCGCGACGGGCTCGAGTTCGGCACCACGATCGAGAGCGACTGCGCGCCCCTGCACGGGCTGGTGGCCGACATGCTCGCCACAGGGGTGGACGTGCACGTGCTGCGGGACCCGACCCGCGGCGGAGTCTCGGCCACCCTCAACGAGATCGCCAAGGCTTCCGGGGTGGGCGTCGAGCTGGTCGAGAAGGACCTGCCGATCCCGGCCGAGGTCAAGGATGCCTGCGGCCTGCTCGGCCTCGACCCGCTCCAGGTCGCCAACGAGGGCAAGTTGATCGCGATCGTGGCGGCCGAGGATGCCGACGAGGTGCTGGCTGCGATGCGGCGGCACCCGCGCGGTACGGGTGCACGCCGCATCGGCACGTGCGTCGCGGAGCACCGGCAGATGGTCGTGGCCCGAACCGGTCTCGGCGGGACCCGCGTCGTGGACCTGCCGATCGGCGAGCAGCTACCCCGGATCTGCTGAGCGCCCGTCATCATGAGTGATGAGGGGGCGCTGAAGTTCGCGCGCTATGCCTACCCGCCCAACCAGCTCGGCTACTGCGGTCCCGACGGTGCGCACGAGATGCTCGCGCCCGGCGCGGTGGCCGAGATCGAACGGCGGGCGCGGCTGTTCGACGGCGCCTGGGTCTATCTCGAGTTCCTCGCCGGTGTGCTCGGCACCGATGACCCTCTCTCGACGCCGGTGGTCGAGGCGTACTGGATCGGCAGTGACCTGCTGGCCGCCGTCGACCCGGCCGCCCTCGTCCGGCATCTGACGCTGGCGTTCGACGGTCAGGTCGGCGGGACGTGGCGGGAGTCGGCCGCGCGGGCTCGCGCGCACCACAGCTACCAGGTCTTCGAGGTCTATCCATGGGCCGCGATGCTGCTTCGTGGCCTGTCCCCCGGTCCCGCGGTGTCCGTGCTCGACCGCTGCCGGATCCGTACGGGCGTCGTGTGCGAGGTCGACGGCGAGTCGGTGGTGGTGAGATCCAACCTCCTTGCCTGGGACGGCGACTCGCTGATCCCGTCGCAAAGCCAGGTCGAGGCGGCCCGGTGGTCGCTCGACGGCCAGAGCCTGCTGTCCCCGCCGGCCGTCGGCGACACGGTGGCGCTGCACTGGGACTGGGTGTGCGACGTCCTCACGCCGGATCAGGCCGACCGCATCCAGCGGATCGAGGCGACCCAACGAAGCGCCGTCGGGCTGGGCGGGCCGGAAGAAGGCGGGCGCCGCCTGGACTGAGGGTCGCGGTCGGTCACCCGGCGCGGTCCGGCACGCCGCGCGTCTGCGCCAGGTGTCCCCCCAGGTATCCGCCCACGGACAACGCCGTCGCACCCGCCAGCGCCAGCCCCGTGCCCATCCCCCGGCGCCCTCTGCGACGAGCGACCCACGACCCGGCATACGCCCCGATCGCGATGCCGTTGGTGACGGCGTGCACCAGCCCCACCCTCTTCGCCCGTGGACCGACCGACGTCCACTCCGCCCAGCCCGACCAGGCTGTGGGTCCAACCGCGAGCAGCCCCACACCGACCAGCTTCCGAGCCGCAGCCGAGTCCCCGGCGACACCGATGAGGTCCAGGATGGTGGCCGAGGTCCAGCTACCGATGACGACGTCGGTCAGGACGGGGTGCAGGGAGTGGCCCAGCCACTCGCCGCGAAGCACGACGGCGCGCCGCCCCGTACCGAAAGCTGCCGTGATCGCGGGCTCGACCGCACCCACCAGTGGGTCGAGGGCGCTCGCCTCCTCCAGCGCGAGAGTCCACGCGAGCGCACGAGGTGGTCGTTCAGTCGGTGTCATTTCGTGTCTCCTCGTGGCCCGTGGTCGCACGGCCGACCGTCGTTCCTGCACACCGATCCTCCACCTGCCGGGGCCGTGCGACAACCCGTTCCCGACCCTCGATCCGCGGAGGGGCACCAACGGCCCAGGGCCGGGGCTCAGTCCTCGGGCAGGTGGGCGAAGGTGGCCTTCGCGTCGTTGTACCAGCCCAGCGACTTCTTCGGATGCCGCCAGCGGCTCTTCATCGCGTCGCGCGCCTCCCGGTGGCTCGCGTCACCGGCCTTCTCAGCCTCCTTGAGGTGGCTGTCCTGGGCCTTGATGACGTCGTCGGCGCTCTCGCCATGGTGCTCGAGGTCGCACGGCCCCCCGAGCTGGCTGCAGGTCATCGTCTTCATCGTCTTCATCCTCTGGTGAGCGGTCGGTGGGTGATGCGTTCGGTGGTCTGACGATCGGAGAGCCACGGATGTGACACAGCGCCGAGGTCAGCCGCGGCGTGTCTCCCCGTCCCGGCGGACCACCTGCACCAGCACCTCGGGCTCGGCGCAGAAGGTGATGCCCTGGACGAGGCCGTGCGCGATGGCGAAGTCGAAGAGGACCATGACCTGGCCACGGTGGAACCACGCGGCCCCGGGTCGATCACCCACGAACACCGGAAGAGCCGACCGGGCGCTGCCGTTGAGGAACGAGGCCACCTCGTGGCGACCCTCGATCTGCTCCGGGGTGCCGGCCAGGATCGCGGCCCGGTCGGCGGCCACGGACGCGTCGGGCGCGAGGAGCTGGAGCAAGCGGTCGAAGTCACCCTCCCGGGCCGCGGCCATGAACGCGTCGACGACCTCCCAGTCCGACAGCGCGTCCTCCGGAGCGGGCTGGCTGATCTTGGAGCGCGCCCGGGACGCGAGCTTGCGCGCCGCCACGGGGGTGGTGTCCAGGACGGCCGCGATGGTGAAGAACTCGAAGCCGAAGCTGTCGTGCAGCACGAACGCGACCCGCTCGAGGGGTGAGAGCCGGTCCAGCACCATCTGGAGGGCGACGCCCACGGTCTCGGCCAGGGCGACCTCCTCGGCCGGGTCCGGCGCGGTCTCGGTCACCGGGAGGTCGGCCCTCGGGGCGGGGACCCGGGCGCGCAGCCGGTCCAGGCAGAGCCGCGTGGTCACGGTCGTCAGCCAGGCGGGCAGGCTGTCGATCTCGGCCTCGGTCCGGTGCAGCCGGAGCCAGGCACCCTGCACGACGTCCTCGGCCTCGGCCGGGTCCCCCAGCACCCGCGCGGCGATGCGCACCAGTCGTGGTCGCTCCGCCTCGAAGGCTTCCGTCTGGTCCACGGCGCCCACCCTTTCACTGTCGTCTGGTCGACCCCTTGACGACCCGACCCGACCGAGTGTGACCCCCGGTGGTGGAACGACGTGACGCACCTGCGCGCACGGACGACGGTGCTGAGTACGAGGGCTCACGACGCTCCTCGCCGCGTGAGTCAGCATGGGGGCATGCCTGCCTCACGGACCATCCTGCGTTCGGCCCTGCTGTCCCTGATGCTCTTGGCTGCCAGCTTCGGCACCTGGTGGGCCTGGCTGGGCTGGGACCACGAGTACTACACCGACCCTGAGACGGGGTATGCCGCAGGCCCCTACCGTCCGTGGCAGGTCATCGGTTGCGTCCTCACGCTCCTGGTGCTCGCGATCCTCGCCCACATCGTCCTGAACCCCGTCCTGGTCGGCGTCTCGATGACCCTGGGCTTCAGCGCCGCCTTCGCCAGCACTGCGGTTCCCGACGACGAGACGGGACTGGCCCTGGTGGGTGTGTTCCTCGTCGTCATCGGCATGTCGCTGGCCTCGGTGGTCCTCGGTCTGATCGCCTGGGGAGTCAAGAGCGCCGTCCGGCGCCCGGCCTGACCCGCGATCCGACCAGGCCGACCGCGAGCGCGACCCCCCAGGCGAGGAACAGCGGGTCCCAAAGCCACGCGTGCCCGATCATCCCCGGCCGGTCGTAGCCCCCGTCGGGGCGGATCACCCCAGCCAGCACGAGGTTCCCGACAACGGTGTTCAGCCCGCCCCACACCACCAGGACCAGCGCCCCGACCCATGACACTGCCCTGGTCAGCCGTCTTGCCGGCCACCCCGACCGGGCCAGGAGTGCGGGCGCGACGGCCGCGACGACCTTGACGAGCCCGATCGGCACGAGGAGCCACTCGCGCCCCGCGAAGCTCTCGCGCAGCCCGGTTCCGAGGGACCACACCAGGAAGGTCCCGCCGGTGGCCCAGTAGAGGGTGAACCCCGCATGCGCGAGGCCCAGAACGGCAGCGACGCGCAGCCCAGGGGGCACCGTCCGGATGCCGGGAGCCACGGTGGTCGTCGTCATCGGGCCAGCCTTGTCGGGCCAGGTGACACCGGCAATCGGGGTCCTCCCCCACCGAGCCCGGACCCGCCCCTGACGTGTGGCCTCACCCAGCCCTGTCGACCGGCATACGGTGTGGTGATGGCGAGCATCGAGGCCGTCCGCGGTGACATCACGACCGAGCGGGTCGACGCGATCGTCAACGCCGCGAACTCCATGCTCCTCGGTGGTGGCGGGGTCGACGGAGCAATCCATACCGCGGCGGGCCCGGACCTGCTGGCTGATTGTCGGAGGCTGCGGCGCACGACGCACCCGGACGGACTGGCCGTCGGCGACGCGGTGGCGACCGGGGCCGGCGACCTGCCCTGCCGGTGGGTCATCCACACGGTCGGGCCCAACCGGCACCGCGGACAGACCGACCCGAGCCTCCTCGCTTCGTGCTTCCGGCGGAGCCTGGAGGTCGCTCAGCAGGTGGACGCTCGGAGCCTCGCCGTCCCGGCCGTCAGCGCGGGGGTCTACGGCTGGGACATCGAGCAGGTGGCGCAGATTGCCGTGACCGTGACGCGCGCGGAGCTCGCCGCCGGTCGGGACCTGGATCAGGTGCGTTTCGTGCTGTTCTCCGGCGCCGCGCACGCGGCCTTCGAGCGGGCGCTGGCGAGCACCGCCTGAGAACGGCACCGACACCCTCGCTGGTCTCGTGGGGTCAATGGTCCTGCGCTTCGGCCCTCACGCAGAAGACCGGATCGCACGCACCAATAACTGCGTGGGATCCGGTCTTCTGCGTGCCGCCCGGTTCACCGAGAACCAGGGGGGTCGACGCAGGGTGTTCGCGTCAGAAGCGCCCGTAGCCGCTCACAACGGGGAACACCGCGCGCTAGGAAGTCGACGGGGTGCTGCCGCCGTAGACGTAGGGGATCCCCAGCAGCGAGCGGGCGATGTTGATGACGCCGCTGGTGCCGGCCGGGACCTCGCGCGCCGGGGCCTTGCTGGCCCTCGCGTGCTCAGTTGACGGTGACGTGCACGTGGTCCATGTGGTTCGCGGTGGGTGATCCGCGGTCCTCCATGCCCCGCCAGGACGAGCCCGGCTCCCAGTAGCGCTGGCGCCAGATGACGTACTTCACGTTGAGCGAGCCGGAATGGGACTGCACGTATGCCGCGATGGCGTCGCCCTGGGACTGGCCCGAGATCATGAAGTCGATGGCCTGACCGGTGCTGTGCTCACCGGCATTCGCGCGGTAGCCACCTATCGTCCCCAACCCGAAGACGGACTGGACCGCCGCGCAGGCCTGTGCCGCGCGCGAGGTCAGGCCGATCCCGCCACACTTTCCGGTGCCGTAGGACCCGCGGGGCTCCGAGGAGCTGGAGGACCCGCTCGACGAGCTCGACCCGCTGGATGAGGAGCCGCTCGAGGACACGGCGCTCTGCACGACCGGCTTCGGCTTCGGCTTGGGCTTCGGCTTGGGCTTGGCCACGGGCTTCACCCCCGAGACGCCGACCTTCTCAGGCGCCGCGGGTGCCGCGACGGCCGGGGCGGTCACCGCCGGGCGCTCGGCCCGCACGCTCGAGCGAGACGCGCCCTGCGCGGAGGAACGGCCGGTGAATGCTGCGCTCGATTCGGCGGAGAGCGCCAGCGGGGCGCTCGGGCTCGCGTCGACGGGCACGGCGAGCGCGACGGCCACACTGCTCAGGACGGCGGCGCCGGCGAGCGACTTCACGGCCCAGCTGGCACCGCTGCGCGGCAGGCGGTCAGGGAGCCGCCGGACGGCGCCCGAGGCCCGGCGACAGCCGGATGCGGTGGATCGGAACACGAGGTAGAGCCTTCCTGGGCATGGACAACTCGTCCCACGGTAACGGCGAGCTCCGCCAAAGTCACATTCCGGTAACGAGGACCCGCCACGTCGGGCGCGGCGACGTGCTCAGCCGACGGCGACGAAGACGTGCGACGCGATGTCGTCGGGCAGCGACACACCGGAGGCCTCATCGGACCCCTCGAGCCAGGCGATGACCCGCGACCCCTCCCGGCGCACCCGCGCTGGGCGACCGGGCAGCAGCTTCGCGGAGGTGAGCAGGCTCAGGGCCTCGGAGTCCATCTGGACCGGCTCACCGATGCGGCGCACGACGACGGTGACCGGCTCGGCCACGGCAACCACGTCGAGGGTCGTGAGCCCGAGCCGGAAGTCGACCATCTCGCCGATCTCCCCGAGCTCGGCCAGGCCGGGGATCGGGTTGCCGTACGGGGACTCGGCATGGTCCACCAGGATCGCGAGGATCTTGCGCTCCACCCGGGCGGACATGACGTGCTCCCAGCGGCACGCCTCCTCGTGGACGTACTCCCACTCCAGGCCGATGACGTCGACGAGGAGCCGCTCGGCGATCCGGTGCTTGCGCATCACCCGGGTCGCCAGCAGCCGGCCGTGGTCGCTGAGCTCGAGGTGCCGGTCCCCCGCGACGTGGATCAGCCCGTCGCGCTCCATCCGGGCCACGGTCTGGGAGACCGTGGGCCCCGAGTGCCCGAGCCGCTCCGCGATCCGGGCCCGCAGGGGGGTGATCCCCTCCTCTTCGAGCTCGAAGACGGTGCGCAGGTACATCTCGGTGGTGTCGATCAGGTCGGTCACGCAGGTCAGCCTACGTTCACCGGACGACATCCGGGTATGCCGTGCGCCCGGGGTGCGCCCGAGCCACCCGCGCGTGGTCAGTCGGCCCGACGTGGGTCGTACTCGGGCAGCCAGCGCGCCAGCCACGCACCTCCCGCGAGGACCACCACGCCCACCACCGTGCTGGCGGCCCCGATGGACGCGAGCGCGGCGACCCCACCGACGAGGAGCGTGGCGCCGTTCTGCCCGACGAGCGAGAGCAGGCGCCATACGGACAGGAAGGACGCCCGACCCGCGGCGGGCGCGGCATCCGCTCCGAGTGTCATGACGATGCCCGACCCCAGCCCGTTGCCGACCCCCATGAGGACGGCCAGCCCGCCGACGCCGACGATGCCGCCCGTCAGGGGGAGCAGCACCAGCCCCGCACCGATGGTCACCGACACGGGCACCGCGACCCAGACCCTCCCGTGCCGGTCCATCACGGACCCTGCGGGGTAGAACAGCAGCACCTCGACCAGGGCCGACGCCGCGAAGACCAGGGAGGTGCTGGCGGCATCCAGCCCGACGTGCTCGGCCCAGAGCGGGACGACCACGACCTTGGCCGACCGGGCCACGCCGATCGCGACGACCCCCAGACCGACGGTGAGGAGCACCCGCCGGTGCCTGGCGACCACCCCGGACACCGGCACCCGGGTCGAGCCGTCGGGCGCGGACCCCGAGTCGGCCCCCAGGTCCGCGGCCCGCCACGCGAGCGCTGAGGCGAGTACCCCACCGGCCACGGCGACCCCGAACCCCGCCTGCGGACCCCAGCGGGCCACCAGCGGCGCTCCGACCAGCGGCCCGACGAACAGCCCGATCCGGGTCACGCCGCCGAGCGTCGACATCGCGCGGGCCCGCAGGGCGACCGGCGCTGCCGCGGTGAGGTAGGACTGCCGGGCGATGAGGAAGACCGCCCCCGAAGGCCCGAGCAGGGCGACGGCCAGGCCGAGCACCCACAGCGAGGGGGCCAACAGGGCGAGCGCCGAGGCGGCGGCGTCCGCGAGGCCCGCGAGCACCAGCGCGCGCCGCTCGCCGATCCGGTCGACGAGCATCCCGGCGGGCACGGCGGCCCCGAACTCGGTGACCATCGAGAGGCCGACGACGAGGGCCGCGAGGCCCACCGACGCACCGAGGTCTCGCGCGCTGAGGGCGACCACGGGCAGCACGGCGCCGGCGCCCACCGCCCAGATCGCCGACGGGCCGAAGGCGGGCAGGGCGATCCGGCGCAGGGTGAACTCCTCGCCCTGACCCTCCTCCGACATGCCCACCACCCGCCTCAACTGTCCCGCCCGATCCCGACACCTTCACGTCAGCACCAGAACCGACCCCGCACGAAGGTGAAGGTTCTCGCACCATCCTCGAGCCACCGGGCCGCTTTATCTTGACGTCAAGATAACTCACCGGGGCGGTCGTGGGTAGGTTGGGTGCGTGGAGCTCACCATTCCCCACCGCTACTGCGGCCCACCCGAGTCCGGCAACGGGGGCTGGGTCAGCGGCATCGTCGCCGCTCACGTCCCGACCACGGGCAGCCACCCCGCCGTCACCGTGCGGCTGGCCTCCCCTCCCCCGCTCGACCGGGCCCTCACCCTCGAGGCGGCGCCCACGCCCGACGGCGCGATCGGCGTGAGTCTGACCCACCGGGGCCATCTCGTCGCCACCGCGACCCCGTCGACCGGGCCAGAGGGCGAGCCGCCGCCCACCCCCACGCAGGAGCAGGTGCGCGCGGCCGAGCTGCGCTACGAGGGGCTCGTCGACCACCCCTTCCCGACGTGCTTCGCCTGCGGCACCGGGCGCGAGCACCCGGACGCCCTGTGCCTGCGCCCCGGGCCGATCGACGACGGCTCGGGGCGGTATGCCGCGTCCTGGGTCCCGGAGGAGACGTCGGTGCCGTTCGTCTGGGCCGCCCTGGACTGCCCTGGGGGCTGGTCCGCCGGGATCGCCGGCCGGCCGATGGTGCTCGGCACGATGACCGCGCGGATCCACGCACTGCCTGAGGCCGGTGAGCCCCACGTGGTGCTCGCCTGGCAGCGCGGCGCCGAGGGGCGCAAGCACCTCTCCGGCACGGCGCTGATCTCCCCCGGCGGGGAGGTCCTCGCCCGGGCCGAGGCCACGTGGATCGCCGTCGACCCCACCTCCATCCGACCCAAGGGACCCGCATGAGCGACACCCGACCGACCGCGGTCGTGACCGGCGCCAGCAGCGGCATCGGCGCGGCCACGGCACGCCTCCTCGCCGGGGCCGGTTTCCGGGTGGTGTGCGCCGCGCGACGAGCCGACCGGGTCGAGGCCCTGGCCGGGGAGATCAACGGGGTCGCGGTGGCGTGCGACGTCACGGCCGACGGTGACGTGGCCCGCCTGACCGAGGCCGCGGGTGGCACGGTTCAGGTGCTCGTCAACAACGCCGGTGGTGCGCTCGGCCTGGAGCCGGTCGCGAGCGGTGACGTCGACCTGTGGCGACAGATGTACGAGACCAACGTCCTGGGCACCCTCAGGGTCACCAAGGCCCTGCTGCCCGCGCTCATCGCGGCCGACGGGCAGGGCATCGTCGTCAACGTCGGCTCAATCGCCGGCCTGCTCGCCTACGAGGGTGGCGGCGGATACACCGTGGCCAAGCACGGGGTGCACGTGATGACCGAGACGCTGCGCCTCGAGCTCGTCGAGCAGCCAGTGCGGATCACCGAGGTCGCGCCGGGGATGGTGCACACCGAGGAGTTCGCGCTCACCCGTTTCGGAGGCGACAAGACCCGGGCCGACAAGGTCTACGAGGGTGTGCCCGGACCACTCGTCGCCGAGGACGTCGCCGAGGCGATCCTCTGGATGGCGACCCGCCCCGCCCACGTCAACGTCGACCTGCTCGTCATCAAGCCGCGCGCCCAGGCCGCCCCGCACAAGGTGCTCAGGGTCACCTGACTCCTCGCCGTGAGTGCGGAAGTGGTTGCTCTGATAGCCACTTCCGCACTCACGGCGAATGAGTCAGGGCTGGCGGCGCTGGAGCGTCCAGGACGCCGCGTCGTCGAGGTCGCCGTCGCCGACCCGGGTGAACACGAGGCGGTCGTGCAGCCGGTTGCGGCGCCCGGCCCAGAACTCCACCTCGTCGGGCACCGCACGGTAACCGCCCCAGAAGTCCGGCACGGGCACGTCCGACCCCGATCCGGTGTCGGGGACCTGCGCGGCCCGCGCGGCGTACTGCTCCTCCAGCGCCTCGCGCGAGGCGACCGGCTCGGACTGCTGGGAGGCCCACGCCGAGATGCGCGAGGCCCACGGCCGGGAGTCCCAGTAGTCCTGCACCTCCGAGCGGTCGACCTGCACCGCCGCGCCCCGGAACCGGATCGCGCGGAACATCGCGGGCCAGGTGAGGGTCACCGCCATGACCGGGCGGGCGGCGATCTCGCGCCCCTTGGCCGAGGTCAGCGCGGTGACGAAACCGGGACCCCGTTCGTCGAGGAACCGCATGAGCACCGTTCGCACGTCGGGCACACCGTGCTCGTCGACCGTGGCGACCGACATGGCCGTCGGCTCGAACACGTCGTCCGATTCCTTGGCCCGCGCCACGGCCTCGTCGACCCAGAGCCGGGCCTGCGCGTAGGGGGTCCCGAGCAGCATCCCCTCGCTCAGGCCGTCACCGTCGTAGTCGACGCGTTCGTGGGTCATGCCACCACCGTATGCCGCCCCGGCAGCCCACCCCGCTCCCCCACCTCCCGACTTCTTCTGTCGCGGTGCGGTGACACGCCGCGACCAGCGTCCGAAAACGACGATCTGGCCGACGACGTGGGGAAGGGTCAGGGCGTCGGGTCAGGGCGTCGGGTGGCGGGCGTCATAGCGGACGAAGCCGGGCTGGCGCAGCGCCAGGAGGCCGATGACGAGGATGCACGCGATCCCACCCGCGACGGCCGTCCAGCCCTCGCCGATCCGCTCGGCCACCGTGCCCCCGAGCAGCTCACCGAGCCGCGGGCCGCCGGCCACGACGACGATGAACACCCCCTGGAGCCGCCCGCGCATCCGGTCCGGCGCCGCGCTCTGCAGGATCGTCGTGCGGAACACCGCGCTCACCGAGTCCGAGGCGCCCGCCACGCCCATCGCCAGCAACGCACCGACGAGGGCCTGTTCCTGGGTGAGGGCTCCGCCGGCGCCGACCAGGGCCACCCCGAGCCCGATGATGCCCGCCCCCCAGCCCACGATGCTCACCAGGATCGCGGCGCCCTGCCGGCGCACCGAGCCGAGCCGGCCTGAGAAGAGCATGGCGAGGATGCCGCCGATGGCGGTCGCGGCATACAGGGCACCAACCGTGCGGGCCCCACCGCCGAGGATGACCGCCCCTGCGGCCGGGAACAGCACCCGCGGCTGCGCGAGCAGCATGGCGGCGATGTCGGCGACGAAGGTCATCCGCACGTTGGGCGCCGTGCCGAGGAACCGGAAACCGTCCACGACCGAGCGCAGCCCCGCCCGGTGCGCCCCGCCGTCCTCGGTGGGGTCCGGGGGCACCGGGCCGAGCCGCAGCAGCCCGGCCACCGCGGCGATGGTGAGCGCGGCATCCACGGTGTAGGCCGCGCGGTAGCCACCCGTGTCGATGAGCACGCCGGCGAGCAGCGGGCCCACGGTCATCGAGGTGTTCATCGCGAAGACGGAGAGCGCGTTGGCGGCCGGCAGCTGGGTCAGGGGCAGGATCCGCGGGTAGATGCTCGACCGGGCCGGCGAGGAGACAGCGAAGGCACCACTCCAGACGGCGACCACGAGGTAGAGAAGCACCACCGACGTGTTCCCCAGCCACGCCTGCGCCGCGGCCACCAGGCTCGTGCCCCACGCGACGAAGGTGGCCACCAGCGCCACGACCCGGCGGTCGTGGTGGTCCGAGAGCGACCCGCCGTAGAGGCCGAGCACGACCAGCGGCACGAGCGCGAACAGCCCCACGACACCAACCGAGGCGGTGGACCCGGTGATGTCGTACACCTGCAGCCCGATGGCGACCACGGCCATCTGTGAGCCGATGTTGGAGAGGGTGAACCCGAGGAACACCGCCCGGTATGCCGCGCTCTCCCGGAGCGGGGTCAGGTCCGGGAGCAGGGAGCGCAGCACTGGAGAAGCATGCCCGACACGGTGACTGCACCGGGTGCGGGGGCTAGGGTCCGTCCATGGACAGCCAGGGTCAGATCGCGCTTCTCATCGACGCCGACAACGCCCGCGCGGCCCGGATCGAGCTGATCCTCGGCGAGCTCTCGACCCTCGGGGAGACCAACATCCGTCGGGCCTATGGGAACTGGACCAAGGCGGGACTGAAGTCCTGGCAGGACGTGCTGCACGAACACGCGATCCGCCCCGTGCAGCAGTTCGACCAGAGCAAGGGCAAGAACGCGAGCGACATCGCGCTCGCCGTCGACGCGGTGGAGATCCTGCACACCCAGCGCCCCGACGCCTTCGCGCTGGTGTCGAGCGACGCCGACTTCACTCCGCTCGTCATGCACCTGCGCGAGCACGGCGCCCGCGTCTACGGCTTCGGCGACGCCAAGACGCCCGCACCGTTCCAGAGCGCCTGCACGCGCTTCCTCGTGCTCGACCGGCTCTCCTCGGGGGGTGAGACCGCCACGGCCTCGGCTTCGGCGGCCGACGAGGAGAGTCCCCCGCCGAGCGGTGGCCGGGCCCGCAAGGCCTCTGCCCCGGCCACCACCGCCACCACGGGGACCGCCGCCAAGGGGGCCGCGAAGAAGGCGACGTCGAAGAAGGCGGCGGCCACGGCATCCAGCACACCGCCGCCCCGGGCCACCCGGGCCCAGCTGCGCGGTGACAACAAGCTCGTGGCGCTGTTGCGGCGCACCGTGGAGAGTGCCGCCGACGACGCGGGCTGGGCCCTCGTGGGGACCGTCGGCAACCGGATCTCGAACCAGTCCTCGTTCGACTCTCGCAACTACGGGTACGCGAAGCTGAGCAAGCTCCTGGAGGCCACGGACCTCTTCGAGATCAAGGACAGCGGGGCCTCCGGGATGGCCGTGCGGGACCGCCGTAGCGCGGGCGGGGGGTTCACGACGGGTGGGCCTGGTGGGAACGACGACGCGTGACGTGCACAATGGGCGCGCCCGACAACGGTGACGAGTGAGGAATGGACACCCCATGACCACGAGCGAAGCGAACCGCACCCAGAGCGACCCGGACTTCCGGCCCGGGCTCGAGGGCGTCGTGGCCTTCGAGTCCGAGATCGCCGAACCCGACAAGGAGGGTGGGGCGCTGCGCTACCGCGGAGTCGACATCAACGACCTCGTGGGCCGCGTGTCCTTCGGCCAGGTGTGGGGGCTGCTCGTGGACGACGATCTCGACCCGGGGCTGCCCCCCGCCGAGCCCTTCCCGCTCCCGGTGCACACCGGGGACATCCGGGTCGACGTGCAGAGCTCCATCGCCCAGCTCGCGCCGGTCTGGGGTTTCAAGCCGCTGCTCGACATCAGCGACGAGGAGGCCCGGGAGCAGCTCGCCCGCGCCTCGGTCATGGCGCTGTCCTTCATCGGCCAGTCCGCGCACGGGCAGGGCTCCCCGATGGTGCCGCAGAGCGAGGTCGACAAGGGCGCCACCATCGCCGAACGGTTCATGATCCGCTGGCGCGGCGAGCCCGACCCCAAGCACGTGGAGGCCATCGACTCCTACTTCATCTCCGCCGCCGAGCACGGCATGAACGCCTCGACCTTCACCGCGCGCGTCATCGCCTCGACCGGCGCCGACGCCGCCGCCTGCCTCTCGGGTGCGATCGGGGCCCTGTCCGGGCCCCTGCACGGCGGGGCGCCCTCGCGGGCCCAGCACATGATCGAGGGTGTCGAGCAGATGGGCGACGCGCGCCGCTACGTGCGCGAGACGCTCGACCGCAAGGAGCGGCTGATGGGCTTCGGGCACCGGGTCTACCGCGCCTACGACCCACGGGCCGCGGTGCTGCGCGACACCTGCCAGCGCCTCGGGGCACCGCGCTACGAGGTCGCGCTCGAGCTCGAGAAGGCGGCCATCGCCGAGCTCGCGGAGCGGCATCCGGAGCGGGTCATGGAGACCAATGTCGACTACTGGGCAGCGGTGCTGCTCGACTTCGCGGAGGTGCCGGGCCAGATGATGACCCCGCTCTTCGCCTGCGCCCGCACCGCCGGCTGGTCCGCGCACATCCTGGAGCAGAAACGCACCGGGCGCCTCATCCGGCCGAGTGCGCGCTACATCGGCCACGGCCCGCGCGCCATCGAGGACGTCGCCGGCTTCGACCCCACGCGCTGACCCCCCTAACCTCTGCTAGCAGAGGTTAGGGCTCGATCCACAGGTTGCACCCTATGGTTCTGGAACCAACCTCTGCTGAGCCGGTGCCCACGCACGAGCCAGCGGGGATTCCTTCGCCCGACACCGGATGCCGCGGCGTCCCGCCTTCGCGCCCGGCCGAGCCATCGACCTACGGGTTGTCCACAGGCCCCCTGCAGAGCAGCACCCAAGACGTCCACTCTTGGGTGATGAACCTCCACGACATCGCCATCGACGGGCTGGTCACGACGGCCCAGGCGCGGGCGATCGGCCTCGGCCCTGCTGACCTGCGCGCCCTGCGCGCGTCCGGTGAGATCCGCCGGCTCATCAGGGGGTGGTATGCCGTGCGCACCCCCGATGCGATACGGGCACCGTGGGAGGGGGAGGACTCCTTCGCATCTGCTCGAGCCCTGCACCGTTTGACGACCATCGCCCTGCTGGGGTCGTTCGAGGGACGCGTCTGCGCGAGCCACCAGTCGGCCCTCGTGCTCCACGACATCGCGATGTGGCGGTCTGATCTGGCGATGGTCCACGTCGCGCGCACCACCGACGACCACACCCGGCACCGTACCGGGGCGGTGATCCACCCGGCCTGCGGGCTGGACCCCGTCCGCGACACTCTCGATAAGGCTGTGCCACACCACCTCACAGTGCCTCCGGCCGTGGCGGTGGTCCAGGTCGGGCTGCGACCGTTCCGCGGCGGCAAGGCATTTCCCCTCGAGAGCCTGGTCGCCGCAGACAGTGCACTGCACCAGGGACTCCTGACCAGGGACGACCTCACCGCAGCGGTGGTGCTGCACGAGGGCCACCCCGGCATCCGGGCAGTTCGCGAGTTCCTCGTGCACGCCGACGGCCGTCACGAGTCGGTGGGCGAGACCCGGCTGGGTGTGGCGCTGCGCCTGCTGGGCTACGAGACCGAACCCCAGCAGCACCGCACCGTCGGGTCGACCACCTACCGGGTCGACCAGCGCATCAAGGGGACCCGGGTGGTCGTCGAGTTCGACGGCATCGTCAAGTACCTGCCGGAGACCCCGACCGAGGACGACCTCAGCCAAGCCCGCCGTGCCCTCGTCGCCGAGAAGACCCGCCAGGACCGGTTGGTGGAGGACGGCGACGAGTTCGTGCGGGTGCGCTGGTCGCAGCTCGACGGACTCCAGGAGCTCGGCCGCCGGATCGAGGGGGCCATCGCCCGGTCGGGCGGGCGGCTCAGCGCCTGACTCAGCAGAGGTTGGTGCTCGAACCACATGCAGGAACCTGTGGTTCGGTGCCTAACCTCTGTTAGCAGAAGTTAGGGGTCGCGCGGGAGGGGCCCAGAGCGGGCGGCCGACCACATGACGGACCTGGTGTCCGGCATCCGGGAAGCACCTGTGAGGATGGGAACGGTCGTGGAGTCGCCGACGACGCCGGCCCCGCGACCACCTCTGGTCTCGGCGCGCACCTCGTCGCAGGGACCACCGGCCCGGCAGACACGGGTCGGCCACCGCCCCACCACCACCCCGGAGAGCCCCCGCCGTGAGCGACGTCCCGCAGATCACCATCCCCGCCGACCTCCTGCCCGAGGACGGCCGCTTCGGCTCCGGACCCTCCAAGGTCCGCCCGGCGCAGGTCGAGGCGCTCGCCGCCCTTGGACGCACCGTGCTCGGCACCTCGCATCGCCAGGCTCCGGTGAAGAACCTCGTCAAGAGCGTGCGCTCGGGCCTGGCCACCTTCTTCGACCTCCCCGACGGCTACGAGGTCGTGCTCGGCAACGGTGGCGCCACGGCATTCTGGGACATCGCGGCCTTCGGCCTGGTCCGCGACCGGGCGCAGCACCTGACCTTCGGCGAGTTCTCGAGCAAGTTCGCCACCGTCACGAAGAACGCCCCCTTCCTCGGCGAGCCCACCGTCATCTCCAGCGACCCGGGCAGCCTTCCCGCGCCGCGCGCCGAGGCCGGGGTCGACGCCTACGCCTGGGCGCACAACGAGACGAGCACCGGCGTGATGGCCCCGGTCCAGAGGGTCGAGGGTGCGGATGCCGATGCGCTCGTCCTCGTCGACGCCACCTCGGGCGCCGGTGGGCTGTCGGTCGACGTGAGCCAGGCCGACGTCTACTACTTCGCCCCGCAGAAGTCCTTCGCCTCCGACGGCGGGCTCTGGCTCGCCCTCTTCTCCCCCGCAGCGCTCGCGCGCGTGGAGGAGATCGCGGCATCCGGGCGCTGGGTGCCCGACTTCTTCAGCCTCCCGACCGCGGTGACCAACAGCCGGCTCGACCAGACCTACAACACCCCGGCCGTCGCCACGCTCGCGATGCTGGCGAACCAGGTCGAGTGGCTCAACGAGCGGGGCGGGCTCGACTGGGCCACCACGCGCACTGCCGACTCCTCCGGCCGGCTCTACGACTGGGCCGAGAAGACGTCGTATGCCGCGCCCTACGTCACCGACCCGGCCCACCGCTCGCAGGTCGTCGCCACGATCGACTTCGACGATGCGATCGATGCCTCCGCTATCGCAAAGACGTTGCGCGCCAACGGTGTCGTGGATGTTGAGCCCTATCGCAAGCTCGGGCGCAACCAGCTTCGCGTCGCGTGCTTCCCGGCCGTCGAGCCCGAGGACGTCAGCAAGCTCATCGGCTGCGTCGAGCACGTCGTCGAGCGCCTCGGCTGAGACCGGATCGACCTCACACACGAGCGCACGAGCGCGCGAGCCGGTGCTGGTCAGGCGTTGAGGTGCTCGCGCCAGTCGTCGGGCACGGCGCCTGCTGGGCCGGGCGCCGGCTGGTCGAGCGGACGCGTCATCGGTGGGGCGAGGTCCAGGCCTCGCCCGAACGACTCGTCGC
The DNA here is from genome assembly GCA_038258215.1 of Actinomycetales bacterium. Taxonomy (GTDB): domain Bacteria; phylum Actinomycetota; class Actinomycetes; order Actinomycetales; family Dermatophilaceae; genus Fodinibacter. Next base: position 26,849 of record JBBSQC010000007.1, read on the forward strand.
GCACGTCGAACCACCAGTCCTCCCCCGGCTCGTAGCTGCACATGATCGGGTGCCCGGTGCTCGCGGCGTGCCCGCTGGCGTGCTGGGAGGGTGAGGAGTCGCAGCAGCCGACGTGCCCGCACTGGGCGCACCGGCGAAGGTGGACCCACCACCCTCCGGCGTCGATGCACTCCACGCAGCCCGGACCACTCGGTGGCACGTCCGCATCGACTCCGTCGTGTGGCTCGGACATCTCCCGGCCTCCCCTGCTCGTGGCTCGTTGCTGGGAACCGAACCTAGCCCCTCGGAGCCGGCGTGTCAGCGGCTGAGCGCGTAGACGACGGAGACGATGAGGAGCACGGCCAGCACGCCGAGCGTCATCCGGCGACGGAACAGGGGCGTCATCGGGCGGCCTCGGGGATCGGCACGGTGGGCCGCTCCAGCACCGCGGTGGCGTTCACCCGCACCCGCGGGCGGCGCTGGGACTCGTAGCTCACCCGGACGTTCTGGGAGCGGCCGAGCCAGATCGAGACGGCGACGAGCGAGAGTCCGACGGCGACCGACCCGATCCCGATGGTCCAGCGGGGGCCGAACTGCTCGGAGATCCAGCCGATCAGGGGCGCGCCGACCGGGGTGCCGCCCATGAAGACCGCCATGTAGAGCGCCATGACCCGCCCGCGCATCTCCGGCGCGACGCGCGTCTGGACCATCGCGTTGGCGGTGGTGAGCGCGGTGAGCGCCGCCAGCCCCACGGGCACAAGGGATGCCGCGAACAGCCAGTACGTGGGGGCCACGGCGGCCAGGGCCGAGGCGACGGTGAAGCCGACGAGGGAGAGCAGGAGGACCCGCAGGCGGGGAACGTTGCGCCGCGCCGACATCAGCGCTGCCGTGAGCGACCCGACGGCCATGATCGACCCCAGCAGGCCGAACTCGCCGGCGCCCTTGTCGAAGACCTTGGTGGCCATGAGCGCCATCGTGATCTGGAAGTTCATCCCGAACGTGCCCAGCACGAAGACCAGCACCATGACGAGCTGGATGTCGCGGCGGTGCCTGACGTAGGTGAAGCCCTCGCGGATGCCGCCCCGCCCCTTGATCCGTGGGGCTGGTCGTAGCTCGGAGACCCGGAGCCGCAGCAGGGCGAGGATGACGAAGACGAAGGTCAGGGTGTTGAGGAGCAGCGCCTCGCCCGTGCCCCAGGCGGCGATGACCAGCCCGGCCACCCCTGGCCCCACGAGACGGCCGGTGTTGAACGACGCGGAGTTCAGCGCCACGGCATTCGCCAGCTTGTCCGGCGGCACCATCTCCGCGACGAACGCCTGCCGCGCCGGGTTGTCGATCGCCGTGGTCACACCCTGGAAGAGCGCGATCGCGTAGACGTGCCACAGCTGGGCGGTGCCGGTGACCGCCAGGACGCCGAGCAGCAGGCTCGTCAGCGCGAGCAGTGACTGGGTGACCAACAGGATGCGGCGCTTGGCGAAGCGGTCGGCGATCAGGCCGGCCCACGGTGCGAGGAGGAGGAACGGCAGGAACTGCAGGCCGGTGACGATCCCGAGGGCGGTCGCTGAGCCGGCCGTGAGCACGGTGAGGACCAGCCAGTCCTGGCCGACCCGGCCCATCCAGGTGCCGATGTTGGAGACGAGGGCCCCGGCCGCCCACAGGCGGTAGTTGCGCACCTCGAGCGAGGTGAAGGTGGGGCTCATTCTGCGGACAGCCTCTCCAGGAGGGCCGTGGCGTTGGCCATCAGCGCACGCTCGTCGTCGGTCAGTCGCTCGAGGCGCAGGGCGAGCCACTGGTCACGACGCCGGCGGGTGTCGCGGATGGTGCGCTTGCCCTCGGCCGTGAGCGACAGGATGACCTGGCGACCGTCGGTGGGGTCGTCGGCACGGTCGACGAGGCCGGCATCCACGAGCCCGCCGACGGTACGCGTCATGCTCGGTGCGCTGACCCGCTCGATGTCGGCGAGCTCCTTGGGGGTGCGCGGGCCGTCTTCAAGGCGGGCGAGCACCGAGAACTGGTGGGGGGCCACGGCCGCCTGGCTCTCGTACCGGACGCGCCGGGAGATGCGCATGCACGCCATGCGGAGGTCGCTCGTGAGGTGGTCCTTCTCGGCGCGAGTCATCGCGGCCGTGCTCTTGCTCGCCGCGCCCATGGTTCACCCCTCGAAGATCTGGTCAGATGGTTAGCACAACTCATTACCTCGGCTAAGAATTCCACGCATGGGTCTGGAGAGCGCAATCGACGAGACGTCGTGGGTGTCGAGCGTGCTGGGCGCGAAGGCGCGATCGGTCGACCCACCTACGCCTCGCTAGGCTGATCCGGTGAGCGCCCCCGAGACCCCCGACCCGGCGAGCCCGACGACGCCGCTCGGCCCGTCCGCGCCAGTGTCGACGATCCAGCTGTCCGCCACTCGGATCGCGGTCGTCGGTACCGCCCTGTGGGCCATCGCCCTCTTGGTCACGCTCGTCGTGCCCGCCCTGCACGACGGCGAACGGTCGTGGTGGCCCTGGGCCTGCGTCACGGGCATCGCCCTGGGCGTTTTCGCCTTCACCTACGTGCGACGCGGTCGGGGCAACGCGACGAACGCCTGACCCCGACCAGGCAACCCACCCTAGCGCGCAGTCGTCAGACCCGGTCGAGCAGCTGGTCGTCGAGGATCGGGGTGGAGACCCGCTCCGGCGCCGGCGCCTCCATGTCCACCTCCGAGTGCGCGCCGCACCCGTGGTCGAGGCTGACGACCGTGCCGTCACTCGGTGACCACTCGCTGGCGCAGACGCCGAACACCGAGCGCAGCGCTCCCGCCATCGGCACGAAGAAGCCGCACGACGAGCACGGCGCGGGAGCCTTGACCGCGATGGGTGACGTCGGCCCGGAAGCGCCGTCGTACCACCGCTGCGCAGCGATGTCGCGCCCCTCGGCGGACAGAACCCGCGGCCGCCCGAGGCCGAGCTCCCAGATCGCCACCGTGTCGACGTCCTCCTCACCCGTGGCCTCGAAGCCCGCGACGAGCAGCGGGTCGTCGACGACCAGTGGGGTCACGTCCCCGGGTCCGACGTCACCGGGGGCCAGCCGCTCGGCATACGGCACCCACTCCTGCGAGAGCATCGCACCGTCACCCGGGAGGAGGTTGGTCTCACACACCGTCACCGTCTTGGAGCGGGCGACGCGCGAGACCGACACTGCCCAGCGCCAACCGACGTATGCCGTTGCGCTGCAGGCGAAGTAGTGCGTCGCCAGACGCTCTTCCTCCATCTGCATGCCGAGGTGATCGCCGACGGTCCCCGGGAGACTGATCGAGGCGGCAGCGTCTCGCGCGACCTCGACCGCCGCGCGCAGCGTCACGTCAGGCTTGACGGCAGCACTCACAGCTCGAGGTCACCGGCCACGGCCCGTAGCACTTGGGCGATCTGGTTGCCGTGCGCCTTGTCGGGGTAGTGCCCACGGCGCAGGGACTCCGACACGGAGTCGAGCAGCTTGATGACGTCCTCGACGATCACGACCATCTCATCGGCGGGCTTGCGGTCCCGGACGCGACGGTTGACGGCCACCGAGGGCGCCGGGTCGAGCAACCGCACGGACAGGGCCTGGGCGCCGCGGCGCCCCTCGGCGATGCTGAACTCGATCCGCTGGCCACCCTTGAGCGCCTCGACGCCGGAGGGCAGGGCGCTGCTGGGGACGAAGACGTCTCCCTCGCCGCCATCACCGGACACGAAGCCGAACCCCTTGTCGGCATCGAAGAACTTCACCTTGCCAGTGGGCACGGTCCACCTCTCAGGGGGCGTCAGGGGGGCGGCACCCGGTCGGGCACCGTCCCCAAGGCTAACCGCTCCGGGGGATGCCGCGCTGCCGGGTTCTCGGGACTGCTCCCGCCTCCGGGGTGGCGAGCTGAATCCAGTGGCCCGCTGTCACCGCCCTGTGGCACGTTGACCTGGTGCCCGACCTTACGACCGGCCCGATGGAGCCGGAGCTTCCCGGGCCCGCACGACTGACGCTTCGGGGCTTCTGGGGTGCCCTCCCGACCCCGGGGCGGTGGCTGTTGTCCACCACCGCCGTCTCCACGCTCGGGCGGGGGATGACGCTGCCCTTCACGATCATCTACGTCCACGAGGTGCGCGGGGTCGACCTCGACGTCGCCGGCCTGCTGATCAGCCTCATCGCGGTCGTCGCGGTCGTTGTGACCGGACCCGTGGGCATCCTGACCGATCGCCTCGGAGCCCGGGTCGTGCTCGTGGGGGGACACCTCGCCCAGCTGGTCGGGGCGGTGGTGCTCGCCTTCGCCACCAGCATCCCGGCCCTCGTGGTGGCGTTCGTGCTGCTCGGGGTGAGCTTCGGAGTCGGGTGGCCCGCGTTCAACGCGATGATCGCCAGCATCGTCGAGGGACGACTGCGCACCCAGTTCTTCGGCATCAACTTCGCGCTCGTCAACCTCGGCATCGGCGTCGGAGGCGTGGTCAGTGGCTTTCTCACGGATGTCGAGCGACCCTGGACCTTCACCGCGATCTTCCTCGCCGACGCAGCCTGCGTCCTCGTGCCCATCGCCCTCCTCCTCGGCCCGCTCCGGACGGTCGCGGGGCGTCCGGTCCCCGACGACTCCGCGCCCGCGAGCACCGGTTACCTCGCCATCGTGCGCAAGCCGGCCGTCCTGTGGATCACCGCCATCGCGTTCCTGACGAGCTTCGCCGGCTACGGCCAGATGGAGGCGGGGTTCCCGGCCTTCGCGCGCCAGGTGAGCGAGGTGTCGACCCGCACGATCGGCCTGGCCTTCGCTGCCAACACCGCCGTGATCGTGGGGTTGCAGTTCCTCGTCCTGCGCCTCATCGACGGCCGGCGCCGCACCAGGGTCTTCCTCGGTCTCGTGGGCATGTGGGTGGCGGCCTGGTTGCTCCTCGGGGCGACCGGCGCGGTCGCGGGCACCGCGCTCGCGGCGGGGGGCGTCATCGTGTTCCACGTCCTGTTCGGCATCGGCGAGACGATGCTCCAGCCGACGGTGCCGGCGATCGTCAACGACATGGCCTCCGACCGCGACCGGGGACGCTACAACGCCGTCTCGGCGGGCGCCTTCCAGCTCGGAGCCATCACCGCACCGATCGTCGCCGGGTGGCTGCTCAGCCAACGACGGGGCGGCGTGCTCATCGCCGTCATCGTGCTGTCCCTCGCCGCGGTGGCCGTGCTCGCCCTCGCCCTGGAGCGGCGGATCAGCCCCGAGGTCAACGGTGTCGAGCCCGGTGCGCCGGTCAGCCGCCGGAGAGGGCCCGCACCACCCTCGACGGGGAGGGGCGGCCGAGGTGGTCGGCCATCCACCGGCTCGTCGTGACGAGCGCGTCGAGGTCCACACCGGTCTCCACCCCCGCGCCGTCCAGTGCCCAGACGAGGTCCTCGGTGGCAAGGTTCCCGGTCGCGGACTTCGCGAACGGACACCCACCCAGGCCACCGGTGGACGCGTCCACCACCCGCACCCCGTCGCGCAGGGCGGCCATCGTGTTCGACAGCGCCTGCCCGTAGGTGTCGTGGAAGTGCACGCCGAGGCGCTCGGAGCCGATGCCGGCCGTGTCCAGACCCTCGAGGAGCCGGTGGACGTGGCCGGTGGTGCCCACCCCGATCGTGTCGCCGATGGAGAGCTGGTCGCAGCCGAGGTCCATGAGCCGGCGGCAGACGTCGACGACCTGCTCGACGGGCACGGGTCCCTCCCACGGGTCCCCGAAGCACATCGAGACGTAGGCCCGGACCCACGCACCCTCCGCCCGCGCGCGCTCCACCACGGGGCGGAACATCGTGATCGACTCCGCGACACTGCGGTTGAGGTTGCGCAGCGCGAAGGTCTCGGTGGCGCTGCCGAAGATCGCGACGGCCCCCACCCCACACTCCAGGGCCCGGTCGAGGCCTCGCTCGTTGGGAACGAGCACCGGACGCGTCGCTCCGAGCCCGTCGTCCCCGAGCAGCTCGAGCACCTCGGCCGCGTCGGCGAGCTGCGGGACCCAGCGGGGGTTCACGAACGACGTCGTCTCCACGGTACCGAGCCCCGCCCCCGCGAGACGGCGAATGAACTCGGCCTTGACGGCGGCCGGCACCACCGTGGCCTCGTTCTGGAGTCCGTCCCGCGGGCCGACCTCGTAGACGGTCACGGATCTCGGGAGGGCCGCGTCGGCCTCGACCTGCGGCAGCGGGAGTCTCACGCTTCGATCCTGACACGACCACGCGCTGGAGGCGAACGGCCCAGCCGATACCCTCGTGCCGCGTGGCCGGTGACCTCGGGCACGTGAGGACCGTGACGGGGAGGCAGTGCCCATGAGCAGCACCGATGACCAGGGCGAGGCGCAGGACCAGTTCAACGACCCCACCGCCCCCGCTCCCGACGCACCGCTGACCCCGCCCTACTCCTCGGGGCCGGCCGGCGAACCGGAGCCGCCCAGCCCGTACCCCGCCCAGCCACCGGCGTACGGGCAGGACCCCTGGACCCAACCGCCGCCCCCGGCCTACGGCCAACCCCCGGCCTACGGCCAACCTCCGGCCTACGGCCCGCCACCGACCTACGGGCAGGACCCCTACGCCCAGCAACCACCCCCGACCTACGGCCAGGACCCGTACGCCCAGCAGCCGCCCCCGGCATACGGATCTCCCCCGGTCTACGGCCAGCAGCCGTATGCCGGGCAGGCGTACGAACAGCCGCGATACGGGTCGTACGCTCCGGCGCCCGGTGCCGACGGTGCCCCGTCACGCAACGGCAGCGCGCTCACCCTGACGATCCTCTCGGGTGTCTCCATCCTCTGCTGCCTCGGCGTCTTCAGCATCCCGGCTCTGGTGTTCGGCCTCGTCGCGCTGAACAAGCAGTCGACCGACCCGGCCGAGTCCGCCCGGATGACGAAGTTCGGCTGGATCGCGTTCGCCGTCGCCATGGCGGTCCTCGTGGTCATCGTGGGTGTCCTCATCGCCATCGGGATCGCGGGCGGCTTCGACCAGTCCTCGCCCTACGAGGGCTACTGAGGGCGCCACGCCGTCCAGTCCGCGTCCAGCGGACTCCCAGACTTCTCCGGGACACTCGCGACGTGAGCAACGAGACCGAGGCCAAGCTGCTCGTCGTCGAGGACGAGCCCAACATCCGTGAGCTCCTCGCGACCTCCCTGCGGTATGCCGGCTTCGACGTGGCCACCGCCGCGACCGGCGCCGAGGCCCTGCGGGTCGCGGCGGAGCACGAGCCCGACCTCTGCGTCCTGGACGTCATGCTGCCCGACATGGACGGCTTCCCCGAGACGCGGCGGCTGCGCGAGCAGGGGCGCCAGCTGCCCATCGTCTTCGTCACCGCCCGGGACTCGGTCGACGACAAAATCAAGGGGCTGACCGTCGGCGGAGACGACTACGTCACCAAGCCGTTCAGCCTCGAGGAGGTCGTGGCCCGGATCCGCGCCGTGCTCCGGCGCACCCGCGGCGACGCCGACGAGGACCGCGTCGTCCTCGCCTTCGAGGACCTCGAGCTCGACGAGGACTCCCACGAGGTGCGCCGGGCGGGCCGCGTCATCGAGACCAGTCCGACCGAGTTCAAGCTGCTGCGTTACCTCCTGCTCAACCCCAACCGGGTCCTGTCGAAGTCGCAGATCCTCGACCACGTCTGGGACTACGACTTCCGCGGGGAGTCCGGGATCGTCGAGTCCTACATCTCCTACCTCCGCCGCAAGATCGACACCGAGGGCCTCCCCCCACTCATCCACACCAAGCGCGGAGTGGGCTACGTGTTGCGCACTCCCCCCGGCTCCTGATGTCGGTCGTGTCCAAGCCGCAGGCGAGCGTCGTGCGCCGTCTCGAGGCGGTTCCCCTGCGCCGTCGCCTGGTGGCCATCGTCGGGGTGCTCGTCGGTGCGGCGCTCATCCTGACCAGCCTGTTCACGGCATACCTCATGTACGTCAACCTCACCGACCGGGTCGACGCCGAGCTGCGCAGCGTCGCCAGGCCCGTCGCGGCACAGGCCTTCGACGACCTGCGCACCCGCGACACGACCTTCCCGTCCAACTACGCCTTCGAGCTCCAGAGCCAGTTCGGCAAGGTCCTGCGCCTCCCGACGGGCCACAAGTCGTCCCCCGAGCTGCCCGACCTCGGTGTCGACGACCCCCGGGTGGGCGGCGAGCCGTTCACCGTGCCCAGTGAGGACGGCCGGGTGAAGTGGCGCTTCGTGGCCGGGCGCGTCGTGGGCGAGGACGCGACGTTCGCGGTCGGGGTCCCCCTCGACGGCGTCACCCAGACCGTGACCCGGCTCCTGCTCACCACCGGGCTGATCGGCACCCTCGTGCTCGTCCTGTCCCTCGTCCTGGCCCGGTATGCCGTGCACCGCGCCTTCCGGCCCCTGAATCGGATCGAGGACACCGCGGCGGCGATCGCCGCCGGGGACCTCACCCAGCGCGTGCCGGTGCGCCAGGCCGACGACGAGGTCACCTCGCTGTCGCAGAGCCTGAACACGATGCTCTCGCGCATCGAGTCCTCCTTCGCGGTCCGCGAGCGCAGCGAGGAGCGGATGCGGCAGTTCGTCGCCGACGCCTCCCACGAGCTGCGCACGCCACTGGCCACCGTGCGGGGGTATGCCGAGCTCTACCGCCAGGGCGCCGTGTCCGACCCGGCTTCGGTGGCCTCGGCGATGGAGCGCATCGAGGCGGAGTCCGGCCGGATGAGCGGCCTGGTCGAGGACCTCCTGACCCTCGCGCGCCTCGACGACGCCCCCGAGGCCGAGATGGGCGTGGTCGACCTCACCGTGCTCGCCGCGGATGCCGTGGCCGACGCCCGGGTGCGGGCCCCCGACCGGCGGATCAGCCTGCTCGGCGTCGACGGGCCACTGGGGCCGACGGTCATCCGGGGCTCCGAGCCGCGGCTGCGCCAGGTCGTGACCAACCTCGTCGCCAACGCCCTGCGCCACACACCGGAAGGGAGCCCCGTCGAGATCGCGCTCGGAACCGACTCCGGCGAAGCGGTGCTCGAGGTGCGTGACCACGGGGCGGGAGTGCCCGCCGAGGTCGCCACCAAGGTCTTCGAGCGCTTCTACCGGGCCGATCCGGCGCGCGGCCGCCGCGCCGGTGGTGGTAGTGGTCTCGGTCTGGCGATCGTCGCCGCGATCGTTGCCGCCCACCACGGCCAGGTCGGCCTGGGCGCCACCGACGGTGGCGGCGCGACCTTCGTCGTGCGACTCCCACAGGTGACTCCCAGCCATTGATCAGGGGTCGCCCACCTCGAGGGGTTTGACTGACACCAGTCACCATTCATCGAAGGAGCGACAGATCATGAACGACCCGCACCCCGCACCCCAGTGGTACACCCCGAGTGGGAGCACCCCCAGCGCCCCCGGCGCCGGTGGCTACGGTGCACCCACCGCTCCGATCCCGGTCCAGCAGGGCGGCCAGCCGCAGTTCGGTGGCCCCCAGGGACCCACCCCGCCCACCCCCGGCAAGGGATCGTCCTCGCCGTCGGGTCGCCGCCGCGTGGCGGAGCTCTCCGCCGTCGCGGTGCTTGCCGCCCTCCTGTCATCGGGCGGCACCATCGCCGCGGCCCAGCTCTGGGACGGAGGATCGCAGACCCCCTCCGCTGCGTCCTCCCAGCAGCTGGGTCGCGGCTCGGACGCAGCGCCGGTCCTCCAGGCCGACGCCTCCGCGCCGAACTGGTCGGCCACCGCCTCGGCCGTCTCGCCCAGCGTCGTGTCCATCACGGCCTCGACCGCGCAGGGCGGCGGGCAGGGCTCCGGCGTCATCATCGACGACAAGGGTCACGTGCTGACCAACAACCACGTCGTGGCCGGTGCCCAGAAGCTCACCGTGACCCTGCCCGACGGCCGCACCTTCGACGCCGCGGTGCAGGGCACCGACCCGTCCACCGACCTCGCGGTGGTCACGATCTCCAACGCGCCGAGCGGCCTGAAGCCCATCGCGATCGGTGACTCCGACGCCCTGAAGGTGGGCGACCCCGTCATGGCGATCGGTAACCCTCTCGGCCTGGCCGGCACCGTCACCACGGGCATCGTCAGCGCGCTCAACCGCCCGACCACCACCCAGGGCGAGGGCGGTGGGCAGGCCGACCCCTTCGGCAACCAGAGCGGCGCCCAGGCGGAGCCGGTCGTCACCAACGCGATCCAGACCTCCGCGGCGATCAACCCCGGCAACAGCGGCGGTGCGCTCGTCAACGCCTCGGGTCAGCTCATCGGGATCAACTCCTCCATCGCGTCGCTGGGGTCCTCGTCGGGCGGTCAGTCCGGCAGCATCGGCATCGGCTTCGCCATCCCCGCCAACGAGGCGGCCTCGATCGCCACCCAGCTCATCGAGACCGGCTCCGCGAGCCACGCCTACCTCGGGGTCACCCCGGAGGACGGGTCGGCCACCGAGGGTTCGGCATCGCGCTCCGGTGCCAAGATCACCTCGGTCGGCGAGGGCACGCCGGCCTCGCAGGCGGGCCTCAAGGTCGGCGACGTCATCACCGCCGTCGACGGCGAGCAGGTCGACTCCGCGCTCTCCCTCGTCGGCCAGATCCGCGAGCGCACCACTGGCCAGAAGGTCACCCTCACCGTGATCCGCGACGGCGCCTCGACCCAGGTCGAGGCCACCCTCACCGCCAAGCCCGACCAGAACGGCTGACGCCGGCAGGCTTTTCGGGGGTGGCCCCGAAAACCCCGGTGGGACAAGGGAAGACTTCCCCTGTCCCACCGGGGTTTTCCGGTCACGGGAGGTTGCCCGGAGGGTGCACTCGAGCGCCCCGGGCGCATCCAGCGCACACGTTGAGTAGGCGTGCTCAGGCGGGTGCGCCGTCACGGAGGCATCCTCGGTCGCATGGACCAGACCAGTGCCGTGCGCGACCTCGAGTCCGACTTCGCCGACGCCATGAACCGGATGTATGCCGTGGGCAACGGCCTCGCCCGTCTCCGGGTCGACCTCGAGCGAGAGCAGTCCCGCACCCCGGCTGCAGCGCGTCCGGTGCCGCCGCCCGCAGCTGCCACGTCACCGGCATCCGCAGCTGCCACGTCACCGGCATCCGGGCCCATCGGCCGGCAGGCCGCCACCACAACAGTGCCCGGACCGGCGGGCGGCGCCTCGAAGACCACCGTCGCGCCACCTCCCGCCTCCCACCCTCCGGTGGGTCCGCCCGTCGAGCCGTGGTGGCGCCGCGAGGGTGCCGTCACCAGGGTGCTCGCCCTGACCGGTGCCGTCGTGACGATGGCGGGGGTCGCGATGCTCCTCGTCATCGCGGCCCAGAACGGCTGGTTCGGTCCCGGAGAGCGAGTCGGTGCCGGCGCCGCGCTCGCCGCCGTGCTCGTCGGTCTCGGGGTGCGGGGCGGGGAGTCCGACCGGCGCAGCCGGGCCGTCGGCAGCGCTCCCGTCGCCCTGGTCGCGACCGGTGCGACCGCGGCATACCTCGACGTCGTGGCCGTGACGGTCGGCTACGGCTGGCTCGGCCCGGTGCCGGGCCTGCTGCTCGCGACCGCCGTGGCTCTCGGCGGGCTGCACCTGGCGCGGCGGTGGGCCAGCGAGCTGCTCGCCGTGGTGCTGCTGCTCGGGGCAGCCCTCCTGGCCCCGTTCGTCGCCGCCGACTTCGGCTGGGTGGTCTCCGCCTTCCTCGCCGTGCTCTGCCTCACCGGTTGGTATGCCGCGGGTGATCGTTCGTGGCCCGTCCTGACGCTCGCCCGGACCGTCCCCGTGACCCTCTCCCTGCTCGTGGGGGCGGGCGCGTCCTCCCGGGGCGGAGCGGACGCCTGGGGCCACCTCGGCGTGGCGTCCTTGCTCGTCCTCGCGACGCTCCTCTCCTCTACCCTCTCGGTGCGACGCCGCCCCGGAGACATCTCGTCGTCCGTGGCCTTCGGCCTGCTGGTCGTGGGGCTCCTCGCCACGACGACCGCCCTGCCCGCGACCGCGGAGACCGTCGCCCTGGCCCTCACCGCCGCCGCACTCCTCGTCGCGGCGACCGTGCTGTCGCGTCCGCCGGTCGGGCCGTTGGCCGGTCACCTCGCGGTGACGGTGGGCGCATCGGGGACGGTGGCCGCCGTGCTGGCCGTGGTGTCCGGTGCCCCCAGCCGCTTCATCGCCACCGGGCTGCTGGCCCTGGCCGTCGGACAGCTCGCCGTCGGCGGGGTCACGCGCTCCGGGCGGGCGCTCGCCCTGGCCGGTGGGTCGTCACTCGTCGCGCTGTTGGCCTGGGCGGAGCACCCGGTCGCCCTCATCACCGTGTCGTCGGCAGTGCGTCACGACACGACGGCGGCCTTCCTCGACAGCCTCCTGGCCGGCGCCCTCGTCGGCGTGGCCCTCTGGGCGTGCACCAGCGTCCGCGGCATCTCCGCACAGCTGCGGCTCGGCGTGACCGTGGCGGCCTGGGTGGTCGGACTCGCCGCCTCGGCCACGGCGGTCGTCTCCCTCGGCACGATGGTCGGGGTCAGACTGGGCGACGCCACGCTGGGGTTCACGACGGGCCAGGCCGTGGCCACGGTGACCTGGATGGGCGCCGCCACGTGGCTGCTGCTCCACGCGCTGGGCCGCACCGCCGACGCGGAGCTGAGGCTGCGCAGCGGCCTGCTGCTCAGCGCGCTCAGCGTCGCCAAGCTCTTCCTCTACGACCTCTCTGCGCTGAGCGGCCTGGTGCGGTCCGTGGCCTTCATCGCCACCGGGCTGCTGCTGCTGGCCAGTGGAAGCCTGTACGCGAAGGCCTACGAGCGAAGCCGCCCGGCCGAGTGAGTCAGCGGCCCGGGTCTGGGAGAGTGGCACGATGGACCCGCTGACGCGACGGTGGCGCGCGGACTGGAGTGGTGTCGTCCACAGGGGTGACGCGGCCGCCGTGGAGGCGCTGGGTGCCGACCTCATCGCCAGGTGGCGTGAGCCGCACCGGGCGTACCACGACGACCGGCACCTGACCGAGGTGCTGGCCGCCGTCGACACGCTGTGCCCTCGGATCCGGCGGCGCACCAGCGCGGTTCGCACCGTCGCGCTCCTCGCCGGGTGGTTCCACGACGCGGTCTACGACCCCGCGCCGGATGCCGCGAACGAACGGGCGAGTGCCGACCTGGCGGGCCGCTCCCTCGGGCGGCTGGGGGTCGACGATGCCGTGGTCCAGCGGGTCACCACCGTCGTCCTCGACACCGTGGACCACGAGGTGGCCGGTCAGCCCGCTGAGGGTCCTCGCCCCGACGAGGCGCGAGTGGTCTTCCACGACGCCGACCTCTGGGTGCTCGGCGCACCCGTCAGCAGGTTCGACGAGTACTGCGGCCAGGTTCGGGCCGAGTTCGCGCACGTCCCGCCCAGCGACTACTCCGCTGCTCGCACCGCGGTTCTGCGACCGTTCCTCGTGCGTCCCCACGTCTACCTCACGGACCACGCCCGCCGACTCTGGGAGCCGGCCGCCCGCGAGAACCTCGCCCGCGAGCTCACCAGGCTGGCGGGTTGAACACCGCTTCGGCCAGCGGCCACCAGAAGAGGTGGCCGCACAGGTCGGAGAGCTGGGGCCAGGTCACCCAGCGCCGGTCGGACGTGTCGTCGAGCTCGGTGCTGAGGACGGGGCGGATGCCGGGAAGCGTCGTCTCGTAGACCTGGAGGAGGTCGAGCCCCGGGGTCCACATCCCGCCGACACTTCGGCGCTGGAACCGCTCGTAGCCCCTGGGGACCAGCGCCTCCTCGATGACCACGAGGCCGATCTCCTCACGCACCTCACGGGCGGCGTTGGCGCGCACTGACTCGCCGTCCTCCCGCCACCCTCCCGGCGCCCCCCACTCGTCCCTGCGGACCGAGTGGACGACGGCGAAGTCGCCCTCGGCGTCGCGCACGAAGGCCATCGCGGCGAAGACCCTGGCCGGGTCCGCCTCGCGCGGGGACCGGATGAGGTCGACGTCGGCGGACGTCCCGTCCGGGAACCGGACGGCCTCGGCCCGGGCCACCCCGGTGTCCCCGCGGCGCTTCTGCATGCGAAGCCCGCTGTCCCGCAAGGCGCGAAGCAGGTCGCGGGCGGGGGTGGGGGTCGCTCCGGCCGCCACCACCTCGGCGTACCGCTCCTCCGGGACGTCGTAGTGGTCTCCCTCGAAGGCCGGTCGGGGCATCCCGCAGGCGGCGGTGAAGTCGTGGAGCTCGGCGAGGCTCGTGTCACTGACGAGGTGGGACCACCGGCGACCATGGGCCTCCGCACGCGGAGGGTCGATGAGGATGGCCACGCCAGCATCGTAGGTGGCACTCCTCCGATCGACCCTCTGCGCAGGTCCGTCCGGGCCTGTGGATAACTCTTCGGGCGGTCACCGGAACCGGCCTAATGTTGCCGCAGGCCCGCCGTCGGGGTGGGCCACGAGGAGGGGGACCCCATGGCAGCACAGTTCCAGGTCGACACCGATCGCATCGCAGCGGCGGCCGGCGACATCGCCCGCATCTCGGCGGAGATCGAGGGGCAGGTCGCCATCATGATGGCCCGGCTCACCGGCCTCCAGGAGGCCTGGACCGGCACGGCGTCGGTGCAGTTCCAGGGCGTCGTCACCCAGTGGCGAGGCACCCAGCAGCAGGTGCGCACGTCGCTGGACTCCATCGGTCAGGTGCTCTCCTCGGCGGGCAGCCAGTACGCCGAGACCGAGGCGCAGGCGGTCCGGCTCTTCTCCTAGAGTGCTGGCCCCGCCCCATGGGTAGCATCGAGCTCGATGTACACGCCACCCTTCAACCGCCTTGACGATGACCTCGCGCTGCGCACGTTCGTCGCTGATGTTCGCGTGGGCTGGCTGGTCACCAGCCGTCCCGGTGCCGCGCCGGCAGCCTCGTTCCTGCCCGTCCTCTGGCAGGCCGGCACCGTCATCCTTCACCTGGCCACCGCGAATCCGCACTGGCGCGAGATCGAGGACGACACGCCTGCGCTGCTGATCGTCACGGGGCCGGACGCCTACGTGTCCCCGAGCTGGTACGCCGCCAACGCCGAGCACGGCAAGGTCGTGCCCACCTGGAACTACAGCGCGGTGCACCTGACCGGCGTGGCCCGGGTCCACGAGGACCCAGAGTGGCTGCGCACGGCCGTCACGGACCTCACCGATCACCACGAGGGCCGGCGTGACCGCCCTTGGCACGTCACCGACGCACCGGCGCCGTACATCGAGGGACAGCTACGTGGCATCGTCGGCATCGAGCTTGAGGTGATCGGTGTCGAGGGCAAGGCGAAGCTGAGCCAGAACCGATCGGTCGGTGACCGCGCGGGTGTGATCGAGGGACTGCGCGGTGAAGATCGCCAGGATGATCAGAGCGTTGCCGACGCGATGGCCGCCCTGCTCGACCGCTCCTGAGGTCAAACCCCAGGGGCATCGCCCTTCACGACGTCGCCGCGCATCCGATCCTCGGCGGTGAAGCGCCGGACTCAGGTGGTGGCGATGGCGCGCAGCACGTCGAGACGTGCGGCACTCCGGCCCGGCCACACCGCGGCGAGCACTCCGACCACTCCCGCGACGGCGACGAAGCCGACGAGCTGGAGCACGGGGATCGACAGCACGTCGATGCCGTCGTCGACGAGCGAGCGCTGGAGCGCCACGGCGAACACCAGCCCGAGCCCGACTCCCAGCACGGCCCCGAGCAGGGCGATGGCCACCGACTCGAGCCGGAGCATCGTCCGCAGCTGGCGCCGGCTGAGGCCCACCGCGCGCAGCAGCCCGATCTCCCTGACCCGCTCGATGACCGACAGGGCCAGGGTGTTGACGATGCCGAGCACCGCGATGACGACCGCGAGCCCGAGCAGGGCGTAGACGATGAACAGCAGCTGGTCGATGGGGGCCCGCTGCTGGGCGGCGAACTCCTCCTGGTCGTTGACGGTCACGGTCGGCAGGTCCGCGACCACGGCCGACATCTCACGCCCCAGCGCCGGCCGGTCGGCACCGGGTGCGGCCACGACGTAGAGAGCACGGTCCGTCGGCGGCACGCCCAGGGCGTCGAAACCGGCCAGCGACATGGTGAGACCGGAGGACAGCACCGTGTCCGTCTCGTAGGTCGCGACGACCCGGAACGGCTGGTCCTCACCGGCATACCCGACCGTCAACATCGAGCCGACCGACAGCCCCTTGTCTCCGGCCAGGTCGTCCGACACGGCGACGGACCCCGGATCCAGGTCGTTCAGGGACCCGGTCAGGACGACGGGCTTGGCGACCGCCGTCACCGTTGCGGGGTCCACGCCGGTGGCGAAGTCCCGGTCCCCGTCGACCTGCACGAGCGCGCCGCGCACGCGCGCCACCTCGGCGACGTCGGGCAGCGCCGTCACCTGGTCGGCGATCGTCGCCGAGAACGACTGACCCACGGCGTTGCTCACCACGAAGTCCGCGACGATGTCCTCGGCCAGAGCCTTGTCCAGGCTCGCCTTGGTGGAGGCCCCGAGCACGGACATCAAGGTCACCAGAGCGACCCCGACCATGAGGGCGGATGCCGTGGCTGCGGTCCTGCGGGGGTTGCGCCGCGCGTTCTGCTCCGCCATCAGCCCGACGGCGCCGAAGGACCGGCGGTAGAACCACCCGAGCCCGGCGAGGACCGGCCGCCCGACCACGGGGCTGACGAGCGCCGCTCCGACGAGGACACCGAAGATCCCCGCGGCGAGGACGTAGGTCGACTCGGGCACGACGTCGGCCAGCCCGAGGCCCATGGCCGTCGCCCCGGCCAGGACGAGCGCGACGCCGACCGCGAGACGCCAGCGCAGCCCACCCTCCGCGAGCGCGACGTCGTCACGCATCGCCGCCACCGGCGGCACCCGGCCCGCGCGCCGCGCCGGGAGGTACGCCGCGGCGAGGGTCACCAGGAGCCCGACGCCGAGGGAGACCACGACGGTCCGCGGCCGCAGGACGAGGGCGCCGGAGCCGAGGTCCAGACCGACCCGACCGAAGAGCGCCTTGATGCCGGTCGCGAGCACGAAACCGAGGGCGATGCCGACCACGGACCCGAACAGCCCCACGACGGAGGCTTCGAACAGGACCGACGTCGCCACCTGTCGGCGGCTCGCGCCGATGGCGCGCAGCAGCGCGAGCTCGCGACTTCGTTGCGCCACGAGGATCGAGAAGGTGTTGACGATGAGGAACGCGCCGACGGTGAGGGCCACGCCGGCGAAGACGAGGAGGAACGTCGTGACGAACGAGAGCGCGTCGTCGATGCGCGAGGCGGCCCGGGTCGAGATCGAGTCCCCGGTCTGCGCCCGGGTCCCCTCGGGGAGCACGTTCTGCACGGCATCCCGGAGCTCGGTCTGGGACGTACCCGCCTGGGCGGTCACCCAGATCGCCGAGAACTGGTCGTCCCCACCGGCGTAGATGCGCTGCGCGTCGGACGTGTCGAACATGACGACACTGGCCCCGACAAGGGACGACCCGCCGAATGCCGCTGTCCCCACCAGGGTGGCCTGCACTCGAGGCTGCTCCGACGCCGTGATGATCTCGACCGTGTCGCCGAGCCGGTAGCCGGACTTCTTCGCGGTGGCGGGGTCGAGCACGACCTCCCCGTCCTCGGGCCACCGACCGCTCTCCAGGGTCGCCGGCTCAGCACCGTTGGCCGCCGGGCCCTTGCTGTCGTTCACCGCGATGCCGGGTGGGCCCAGCCCCCCGATGAGCTTGCCGTCGGCAGCGACGACGAAGGTGCCGAAGTCGGTGATGCGCCCGTCGGCCCGGGCCGCCCCCGGCACCGCCTCGAGGGTGTCGAGGAGGGACCCCGGGATCCTGCCGGCGCCCGCGCCACCACCACCGGACCCGGTGTCGGAGCCCGCCTGCACCACGACGTCGCCCACGGCCCCGCTCGTCAGGCCGGTGAAGGCCTTGTCGAGGGTGTCGGTGAAGATGTAGGAACCGGCGACGAAGGCCACGCCGAGGATCACGGCGAAAGCGCTGAGGAAGAGCCGCAGCTTGCGCGCGAAGACACTGCGCCAGGTGGCGCGGATCATCCCGCCGACCCGGCCGCGACTCCCAGGTGCGACATCCGCTCGAGCACCCGCTCGGTGGTGGGGTCGCGCAGCTCGTCCACCACGTGACCGTCGGCCAGGAACACGACCCGGTCGGTCCAGCTCGCTGCGCCCGGGTCGTGCGTCACCATGACGACGGTCTGGCCGTGGGTGTCGACGACCCGTCGCAGGAAGCCGAGGACCTCGGCGCCGGAGGTCGAGTCGAGGTTGCCGGTGGGCTCGTCGGCGAAGACGATGTCGGGCCGGCTCGCGAGGGCCCTCGCGCAGGCCACCCGCTGCTGCTGCCCGCCCGAAAGCTCCCCCGGCCGGTGGCCCAGTCGGTCGCGCAGCCCGATGGTGTCGACGACCTCGTCGAACCACGCTCGGTCCTGGTCCCGTCCGGCGATCGCCGACGGCAGGGTGATGTTCTCCTCGGCCGTGAGCGTGGGCACGAGGTTGAAGGCCTGGAAGACGAAGCCGATCCGGTCCCGGCGCAGCTCCGTGAGCCGGCGCTCCTTGAGGGTCGTGAGGTCGACGTCACCGAGGTAGACGTGCCCCGAGGTCGCGTCGTCCAGGCCCGCGGCACAGTGCATCAGCGTGGACTTGCCTGACCCCGACGGCCCCATGATCGCGGTGAACTCACCGGCATACAGGTCAAGGGTGACGTCATCGAGGGCCGTCACCCTGGTGTCCCCCGCCCCGTAGACCTTGGTCAGCCCCTCGACCCGCGCCGCGGCCAGCCGTTCGCGCGTCGTCGTGGATGCGGCATCAGCGACGGTCATGGGAGTCCTTCCGGGTGCTTCTGGGCAGGGCTGGCCGCCGAAGCGTCCGCGGGGTGCTGCCACACCAACGACGAGGAACCACGCCGGTGTTCCGGGGGCGGGTCAACCTTCGACACCACCCTGGCCAAAGGTGCTCCGCTCGACCCCCTCGAGTCGTGCGGCGCAGACCTCCTGAAGCTCCGGTCGGGTCGGGTCGTCACCGACGACGCCCGTGACCCAGGACAGCTCGAGAGCGGGGCCCTCGACCCGGCACAGGGCGAGGTTGTTGGCGAACCACGGCCCCTGCGTGATGGTCCACGGGTACGGCGGGTCGGGGATCCGTCGCGAGCGGCGGGTCAGGGCTCGCATGGGGCGAGCGAGCGAGCGAGCGAACATGGACATGACCACCCGCACCCCGCGGGGCATCGGGTTGCGGATCGGTGAGCAGACCGCCTGCACGATGCGCGAGGTCGCCCCGTGTCGCTCGGGGTCGGTCACCTCGGCGAGGTAGGAGTTGTGGACGTCCCCGGAGAGGAAGGTGATGGTCGACGGTGCCGCACCGCGCGCACCACGCGCCACGTCCATGACGATCTCGAACACCTCCTCGAAGCTCTCGTTGAACGCCGCCCAGTGCTCCAGGTCGATGGTGCGCCGGATGGCCTCCGCGGGCTTGGCCACCCTGCGTCCGAAGGCGCCCGCCGCCATGGACTCGTCGAGGGCCTCGAAGTCGTGCAGACCGGGCGGGAGGAGGAAGGGCAAGGAGGTGCCGACGAAGATGTGCTCGACCCCACCGCGCATCAGCTCGTCGAACCACCTCATCTCGGTCTCGTCGAGCATGGAGCGACCGTCCGGGCGCAGGTCGCGGGCGGCCCGGGAGTCAAGCACGACGAAGGTGCAGTTCCCGAGCGATCGGGTGTAGCTCCAGCGATAGGTCTCGGGCCTCTCGTCGGCGCGCGTCGCCAGTGCGTCGAGGGCCTCGGTGACGTCGAGCTCGTCCGCGGCCCCGGACCCGGCGTGCTCGACGATCCGCCTCCACAGGGCGTCCTTCGCCAGGTCGTCGGGCGAGAGGTTGCCGATGTGCTGGTAGACCCAGTAGGACGCGAGCCCTCCGACGATGCGCTCCTGCCACCATGAGGTCCGGCGGATCTCCTGGCGCCACGACCACGAGGTGTTCCAGTCGTCGCGGATGTCGTGGTCGTCGAAGATCATCGCTGACGGGAGGGTCGAGAGCACCCAGCGGACCACCTCGTCGGACCACGCGAGGTGGTACAGCTCGGCGTACTCGACGAAGTCCTTGATCTCTGTGCCGGGCGGCTCGTCCAGGCTCCGGCGCGAGGCCATGAACTCCTTGAGCTCGGGGTTGGGCGCGGTGTCGGCGTAGACCTGGTCGCCGAGGAACATCAGCACGTCGGGCCATCGAGCCTGTGGGTCGTCGCGCAGCGCGATCCCCAGGCTCCGCAGCGCGTCGACGCCGTGCGCCGCGTTGCCGTCCTCGTCGTGCGACCCGGTGGTGCGGCACGAGCCGAAGGCGAAGTACGGCTCGCGACCGGGCTCCAGAGTGCGGATCCGGCTCTCCGGCACTCCCGGTCGCGGCCAGACGGGCTCGTCGTCGACGAGAACGGAGTAGGGGTCGTCGGTCCCCGGCTCGAGTCCGTCGAGCACGACCAGGGCATAGTGCGATCCGTGGGCCGCGAAGGTCGGTGCCGACCACCGGCGCCCGGCCCGCTCCACCACCACCAGCGCCGACCGCGAGGTGCGGACCCACACGGTGGCGGCGCTCTCGTCGACGTAGCGGAGCACCGGCCCGAGGACGAGGAGGTGCTCACCCTCGAGGGCCGTCGGTGTCATGGCCCCCATCCTGCCCTGCGCGCCCTCACTACACTCGACCACCCCAAGCACCACCACCGACCGAGGAGGCGCCCCATCGCCGGTCTGCACCATCCTGCGGCGCAGGCCTACCTCCAGCGGCTCGACGCGGCATCCGCCGTCCTCACGCCCGAGCGGCGTGCGGGCCTGCGGGCCGAGGTCGAGGAGCACCTCACCGAGGCCATCGCCAGGACCGACGGCAGTGGCGCCGCGCTGACCCGAGTGCTCGACGAGCTGGGCAGCCCCGACCACCTGGTCGCGGAGGTCGGCGGGGATGCCGGTCCCGCGCCGACGGTGCCCGGCGCCGGCGGCGGCGGCGAGGCCCCCACCACCGACCGGCCCCGGCTGGAGGTGGTCACCGTCACCGTGCTCGTGGCCTCGATCGTGTGCTGCGCGAGCATCGTGCTGCTCCCCGTGGCGGTGGCGCCCTGGCTCGTCGGCTCGGTCCTGGTGCTCTTCTCCGCCCACTGGTCCGCCGGCGACAAGGCGCTCGCCCTCATCGCCTACGGCATCCTCGGCGCACCGCTCCTCATCGTGGCCATCCCGCTGATCGGTGGTGCCTGGTGGAGCGAGACCTGCTCGGGCAGACCGCGTCCCGACGTCGGCTGGCAGGCGTGTTCCGCAGGCCCGGCGCCGTGGTGGTGGGTGCTCGTCGCTGCGGGAGCCATCGCGCTGACGGCCATCTGGGTCGCGGTCGGCATCCGGCTGGTGCGCTCGATGCGCCGGCCGGTCGACCACCGTCGAATCCTGCGGATGGGCTGAAGGGCGGCCCCGGCGTGAACCGGGACCGCCGTTCGTGGTGCTGCTGAGGCGCTGACGCCGGGGCTCAGGAGCCCCTGCCGCTCAGAACCCCATGCCACCCATGTCGTCGCCACCGGGCATGGCCGGTGCGGCCTTCTCCGGCCGGTCGGCGATGACGGCCTCGGTGGTGAGGAACAGCGCGGCGATCGACGCGGCGTTCTGCAGGGCCGAGCGGGTCACCTTGGCGGGGTCGATGATCCCGGCCGCGATGAGGTCGACGTACTCGCCGGTCGCAGCGTTGAGGCCCCAACCGGACTCGAGGTTGCTGACCTTCTCCGCGACGACTCCACCCTCGAGACCGGCGTTTATCGCGATCTGCTTGAGCGGGGCCTCGAGGGCGACGCGCACGATGTTCGCACCCGTGGCCTCGTCGCCGGTGAGCTCGAGCTTGGCGAAAGCCGCCTTGCCGGCCTGGAGCAGGGCCACGCCGCCACCGGCGACGATGCCCTCCTCGACGGCCGCCTTGGCGTTGCGCACGGCGTCCTCGATGCGGTGCTTGCGCTCCTTGAGCTCGACCTCGGTGGCCGCGCCTGCCTTGATGACGGCCACGCCGCCGGCGAGCTTGGCGAGGCGCTCCTGGAGCTTCTCGCGGTCGTAGTCGGAGTCCGACTTCTCGATCTCGGCGCGGATCTGGTTGACCCGACCGGTAATCTGGTCCTGGTCGCCGGCGCCCTCGACGATGGTCGTCTCGTCCTTGGTCACGACGACCTTGCGGGCCCGGCCGAGCAGGTCGAGCTCTGCGGTGTCGAGCTTGAGCCCGACCTCCTCGGAGATGACCTGGCCACCGGTGAGGATGGCGATGTCGGCGAGCATGGCCTTGCGACGGTCACCGAAGCCGGGAGCCTTGACGGCGACCGACTTGAACGTGCCGCGGATCTTGTTGACGACGAGCGTGGACAACGCCTCGCCGTCGACGTCCTCGGAGATGATGAGCAGGGGCTTGCCGGACTGCATGACCTTCTCGAGGAGGGGCAGCAGGTCCTTGATCGAGCCGATCTTGGAGCTCGCGATGAGGACGTAGGCGTCCTCGAGCACGGCCTCCATGCGCTCGGTGTCGGTGACGAAGTAGTGGCTGATGTAGCCCTTGTCGAAGCGCATGCCCTCGGTGAGCTCGAGCTCGAGGCCGAAGGTGTTGCTCTCCTCGACGGTGATGACACCCTCCTTGCCGACCTTGTCCATGGCCTCGGCGATCATCTCGCCGATCTGGGGGTCAGCAGCGGAGATCGAGGCCGTGGCAGCGATCTGCTCCTTGGTCTCAACGTCCTTGGCGTTGGCGAGCAGCTCGGCGGAGACGGCCTCGACGGCCTTCTCGATGCCGCGCTTGAGCGCCATCGGGTTGGCGCCTGCAGCCACGTTGCGCAGACCCTCCTTGACGAGGGCCTGGGCGAGCACGGTCGCCGTCGTCGTGCCGTCACCGGCGACGTCGTCGGTCTTCTTGGCGACCTCCTTGACGAGTTCCGCACCGATCTTCTCGTACGGCTCGTCGAGCTCGATCTCCTTGGCGATGGACACACCGTCGTTGGTGATCGTGGGTGCGCCCCACTTCTTCTCGAGGACGACGTTGCGGCCCTTGGGGCCGAGCGTGACGCGCACGGCGTCGGCGAGGATGTTCATTCCCCGCTCGAGACCGCGGCGTGCCTCTTCATCGAAAGCGATGATCTTGGCCATTCGGGTGGTTCCTCCCACGCGAATCGAAGGTAGAGACCGGGCGGCGCCCGCGACGGACGGACCGGATGCCGTCGGCTCATGTCGCCGGGGCACACGGACCTCACCGGACCGGTCAGGTTTGTCACTCTCATGGTGAGAGTGCTAACGCCATTATTGGCACTCTCGGGTGGAGAGTGCAAACGCCACGAGGATCCGCCGGGCGACCCCGAGGAGGAGGAGCTCAGCCGCGAAGGTCGGGAGCGTGGCCCTCGAAGGTGGCGCGCATCGAGCCGTCGGCCTCCGAGGCGACCGGGTCCCCCAGGTCCGCGACGAAGATCGCGACGGCCTCCCGCGCCGGGTTGCCGTCGAGCTCGGCCAGCACCGTGCGCCACGCCGCGAGGTTGGGGTGCTCCAGCGACGTGCAGGCCTCCGCGGGCTCGAGGGAGGTCACAGCGGCCTCGAGCTCGGCCCGCGAGAGGGGCAGCGTGGCGGTGCTGCCGTCGTGGCCCAGCACGGTCGCCAGGACGACGGCGGGCAGACCGTGCCGCCCGCCCGGGGCGTTGACATGGCCGAACACCCACTCCGGCGAGGACGTCGCCGGGCTGAGCCCCACCGCGTGCGCCACAGGTTGTCGCCAGCCGTCGATGCGGTCGGCGAGGTGGTCCGAGATGGCCGCGAGGCCCTCCGGCGTGCTCCAGTTCAGGGCGGCCATCGGGCGATCGTCGCAGACGAGCGCCCGACGTCCACCGCGCGGACCGGGTGAACAACAGGTGAACAGCAGCCATGACGTTGGTGAAGTGAGGGTGTCACCCCCACACTTGGGC
This sequence comes from Actinomycetales bacterium, assembly GCA_038258215.1. Classification (GTDB taxonomy): domain Bacteria; phylum Actinomycetota; class Actinomycetes; order Actinomycetales; family Dermatophilaceae; genus Fodinibacter. Next base: position 50,583 of record JBBSQC010000007.1, read on the forward strand.
CTCGTGGACGCAGCGACCCTCATGCTCGTGCTCGTCATCGTGACGGCGCTGGCCTTTGACTTCACGAACGGTTTTCACGACACCGCCAACGCGATGGCCGCCTCGATCTCGACCGGGGCCCTGAAGCCCAAGGTCGCCGTGGGGCTCTCCGCCGTGTTGAACCTCGTGGGGGCCTTCCTGTCCGTGGAGGTGGCCCTCACCGTCTCCAACGCGGTGATCGACCTCCAGGACTCATCGGGCGCCCCCCGACCCGAGCTCCTCTCCGACGGTGGTGAGGGCCTGCTGCTCATCGTCCTCGCCGGGCTCGTCGGCGGCATCCTCTGGAACCTCTTCACCTGGCTGCTGGGCCTGCCCTCGAGCTCGTCGCACGCCCTGCTGGGCGGCCTCACCGGGGCCGGGGCCGCCGGCCTGGGCCTCTCCGGGGTGAAGTGGACCGGCGACGGCGACAAGCTGGACGGCGTCGTCGGCAAGATCCTGCTGCCCTCGCTCCTGGCGCCCTTCGTCGCCCTGTTCGTGGCGATGATCGGCTGCTGGCTGGTGCACAAGATCACCAACGCCGTGATGTACCAGCTCCAGGAGCGGCACTTCCGCTGGGGCCAGATCGGCAGCGCCTCCCTCGTCTCGGTCGCCCACGGCACCAACGACGCCCAGAAGACCATGGGCGTCATGACTCTCGCGCTCATCGCGAGCGGCCACTGGGACAGCACGGATGCCGTGCCGATCTGGGTCAAGGTGTCCGCCGCCACCGCGATCGCCGCCGGGACCTACCTCGGCGGCTGGCGGATCATCCGGACCCTCGGCAAGGGACTCGTCGACATCACCCCGCGGCAGGGCATGTCGAGCGACGGCGCCACGGCAGCGGTTCTCCTCGCGTCGAGCCACCTCGGATTCGCACTCTCCACCACCCACGTGGCCACCGGCTCGGTCCTCGGCGGCGGCCTGGGCCGGGGCACCCACGTGCGCTGGTCCACCGCCGGCCGGATGGTCATCGCCTGGGCGACAACATTCCCCATCGCGGCCCTCATCGGCGCGCTGACCTGGTGGATCGGGCACTCGATCGGCGGCCCGGTGGGGGCCCTCACCGTCTTCGGTCTCCTCGTCGCGCTGTCCACCTGGATGTTCATCCGGTCCCGAGAGGCCCACGTGGGCGCCCACAACGTCAACGACGACTGGGACCGCCCGAAGGACGGGGACCAGACCCATCCGTCCGACTCCATCCCCACCGACACCAAACACCCCTGAAGGTAGGACGACGTGAACAGCATCGAGCTCGCCCTCCAGGGCGCCGGCCGGGTCCTCTTCGCGGGGCTGCTCTTCGGGGCCGGGCTGCCCGTCGTGTACGCGCTCGCCATGCGGGCCCTGACGATCAGCTCCTCCGCCGTCACCCAGGACGACGGCACCGTCCGCTACCGACCGAGCGCCGTGGGTCGAGCCCTCTCGCTCCTGCTCATCGCCGTCGTCGTCGCTGCCGTGTCGCTCGGCCTGGTGATGATCGTGGCCTCCGGTTTCGGCAAGACCGTGAGCTTCGAGCACGTCATCCCATCGATCGTCGAGAAGTGAGCACCCGATGACCCAGCTGACCGGCCCCGTCCTGCAGTGGATCCGCGAGGGCTTCCCCGAAGGGGTGCCCGACGTCGAGGCTCCCGCGCTGTATGCCGTCCTCCAGGAGCGCGTCGGCGGCGAGCGTGCCCTCGACGTGCTGCGCCGGCTGCACTCCGAACGCCTCCTCTCCGACGAGGCCGCCCGCTCGCTGCTCCCCGACGACACCCAGATGCGCCGGGTCGCGGCGAAGCTCGTGCTCGGCGGCTGGCCGCTGGCCGGCGAGGACGAGGAGGACGACGCCCCACCGAGGGAGGGCAGCGCGCTCGCCCGCATCGTCAACTGGCTCCGGGAGGGCTACCCGGGTGGAGTGCCCGACCACGACTACGTCCCGCTGCTCGCGCTGCTCGAGCGGCGGCTGACCCGCTCGGAGGTCAAGAAGGTCGCCAAGGCCCTGCGCCGCGCCGACGTGTCACCGGCGGGGCCCGAGGACATCGCGGCGGCGATCAGCTCCTACACCCACGCCGACCCGAGCAACAACGACCTGCGCCGGGTGCGTGACCAGCTCTCCAAGAAGGGCTGGCCGGTCGAGTTCCCCGACCCCGACCTCCCCTGACCCGCGAACAACTGACCAATAGGTCACTTCTTCACACCAGCGCCCGCGAACAACTGACCAATAGGTCACTTCTTCACACCAGCGCCCGCAAACAACTGACCAATAGGTCACTTCTTTACCCCGCCCCCCGCGAACAACTGACCTATTGGTCGATTGTTCGCACCGGCGGCGTGCGACGGGGTGCGCGCGCGGCTATCCGGGTCCGGGCAGAGCAACGCCCGTCCGGCTTCCCTCACGGACGGGCGTCACTGGCTCGGGGTGCGGGCTCAGGGCTCCATGCCGAGGCGGCGGGCGGAGCGGGCGCGCTGGCGGCTGGCACGCAGCCGGCGGAGTCGCTTGACGAGCATCGGGTCGTGCTCGAGGGCCGCGGGGTGGTCGATCAGGGCATTGAGCACCTGGTAGTACCGCGTGGAGCTCATCTCGAACAGCTCCTTGATCGCGGTCTCCTTCGAGCCGGCGTACTTCCACCACTGACGCTCGAAAGCGATGATCTCGCGGTCCCGCTCGGAGAGCCCCGTCTCTGGGGCTGGCGTGCTGACCTGTTCGGAGGCGGCGCTCACGGTGTTGTCTCGACCCTTCGTGTGTGGCGTGCTGCGGCCCACACTCTAGCCGCCGAATGACACCCGTGTCATTCGCCCGCCCGGCCCCGTGCGTGTCGGATCGGCTGCTGCTCCCCCACGTCACTCACGAGTCACGCGTGCCCCACGGGCCCCTTCAGGAGGTATGCCGTGAGCTCGCCGACCGTGTCCACGACGACCTCGGGGCCGGCCGCCACGAGGGCCTCGCGCTCGCCGGCGCCCCAGGTGACGGCGACGGCAGCCATCCCCGCAGCCCGGGCGGCGAGCACGTCGACCACGGCGTCCCCGACGTAGGCGCAGTCGGCGGGCTGCACCCACAGGGCCGCAGCGGCGTGGAGCAGGGGGTCGGCATCCGGCTTGTGACGGTTGGTGTCCTCCATCGCGGCGACGACGTCGAGCCGGCCCTCGATCCCCACGGCCTCGAGCGCGATCCGGGCCGTGCTGCGCCGCTTGGACGTCGCCACCGCGGTCGTGACCCCGGCGGCGGCGAGCGCCGAGAGCAGCTCCGGCACCCCGGCATACCGGCGGATCAGGGCGGAGGTGTTGGCCAGGTTCCACTCGCGATAGACGCGGTCGAGCTCGTGCCCGTGCGTGGGCGACTCCTCGAGCAGGGCCGGCAGGAGTGGCCGACCGATCCAGGCGCGAGCCCGGGCGTCCTCGACCTCCTCGCCGAGCACGGTGCGGAAGGCGTGCTGGTAGGAGGCGACGATGAGGGGGATGGTGTCGGCGAGCGTCCCGTCGAGGTCGAAGAACACGGTCTGCCACCGAGGCGAAGCGATGGGTGCCGCGATGTCGGTGGCGGGTCGGGTCGTCATGGCCTCATCCTCCCCCGTGGCCTCAGCGCAGCGTCTGGCGGACCGCCCCGAGAGCCGAGTCCAGGACGGTGCGCAGGGTCTCGACCGTGAGTGACTCGATCCGCGAGGCCGCGTCGGCCCGCCGCAGCTCCGCCCGCAGCTCGTCCCGGAAGCGGCGAAGCAGGGCGTCAGCCTCGGCGTAGTGGGCGTGGGAGGCGGGCCGGGCACCCTGCACCGGCCCGTGGTGCGGCGCCGCTCCGGCCCGAGCCTCCTGAGCGGCCGCAGCCAGCTCGGCGCGCAGGCCGCTCATCGAGCCCCGCACGTCGTCGCGGACGCGCACGGCGCGTTCTCGCACCGTGTCGGCGAGGTCCTCCTCCAGCGCCGCGAGATCGCCGCGTCGGGTCTCCAGCTCGCGTCGGCCGGCGTCGGTCAGGTCGTAGGTCGATCGGCGGTCGCCGTCCGAGCGGGACACCAGACCCTCCTCCTCGAGGCGGGCGAGCCGCGGGTAGATCGTGCCGGCGCTGGGGCGGTAAGTGCCGCCGAACCGGTCGGAGAGGGCAGTGATCACCTCGTAGCCGTGCATCGGATGCTGCTCCAGGAGCGCCAGCAGGTAGAGGCGGAGCTCGCCGTGCCGGACGACGGGGGGCATGCTCACGCCGTCCCGGCGGCGGGGTGGCCATGGGGCGCGGGGACCCGGGTGCCGCGCAGCACGGTGATGTCCCCGTAGACCGTGCTCACCGTGACCGTGCTGCCCTCGCCCCCGCGGCGCAGGTCGACGGTGTGGCTGGCCGGCATCCCGGTGCCGTGCTCCTCGCCGTCGACCACGAGTCGGCCGCTCACGGCCTTCGCCACGACGCGGACTCCCTCGTCGGGGGGCAACCTGAGGGTGACCTCGCCCGAGACCGTGGTCGCGGTGACCCGGGTGGAGCCGCCGGTGATGTCGAGGGCCAGGGCGCCGGAGACGGAGTTGGCGTGCACCGAGGTGAGGGTGCCCGAGGCAGCCAGCTCTCCGGAGACCGAGTTCAGCGTGAGGTCACCGTCATGGTCGCGGACGACGATCTCGCCGGAGACCGTGCTCGCCGATGCCCTGCCCGACGTGCCGTCGACGACGAGGGACCCGGAGACGGTCGACACGGAGGAGCCACCCTGGATGCCGGCGACCAGCCCGTCGGCGCTGACCGTGCCGACCTTCGCGGTGATGCTGCGAGGCACCGCGATGTGCACGTCGGCCCGGTCCTTGTCGCGGAAGTTCCGGAACTTCTCCAGCCAGCCCTCCCAGCCGCTGAGCGTGAAGGAGTAGCCGACCCGCAGCTCGCCGCCGTCGAGGGTGACCTCGAGCGGGCGACCGACGACGTCGTGGACCTCCAGGCGGATGCCCGGCCCGTCGTGGGTGACGACGTCGACCCGACCGCCGACGACCTGCACCCGCAGAGCGCTTGCGTCCTCGATCTCGATGACCTGCGGGCCCGTGATGAACCAGGTCTCGTCCGTCATGGTGATTCCTTTCGCGATATGTCGTGTTCGTGATACACGATATATCGCATCTTCGCTCGAAGGCAACCTGCCCCCTCCGCCTCGAGTGCGGAAGTGGTGGCCCTGGCAACCACTTCCGCACTCACGCCGACGAGGGGCCGGGCCAGTTGAGGGGGCCGATGCCGAGGGACTCGAGGAGGACGACGACCCGGCCCCGGATCTGGTCTCGGATCGGCCGCACGGCCTCGACGCCCTGCCCGGCCGGGTCTTCGAGGTCCCAGTCCTCATAGCGCTTCCCCGGAAAGATCGGGCAGGCGTCGCCGCAGCCCATCGTGATGACGACGTCCGACTCGCGCACGGCATCCGTCGTGAGCACCGTGGGCCGCTCAGCGGTCATGTCGATGTCGACCTCGAGCATGGCGGCGACCGCAGCGGGGTTGACGGACTCGGCCGGGGCGCTGCCCGCCGAGCGCACCTCCACGGCCCCGCCGGACAGGTGCTGCAGCCAGGCCGCGGCCATCTGCGAGCGGCCGGCGTTGTGCACGCAGACGAAGAGCACCGAGGGACGGTCAGGCAGGTCAGGGAGGTCAGGCAGGTGTGGCACGGTCGAACCCCTTCCGGAGGGCGAGCGAGACGTAGACGAGGGCCACGAGCACCGGCACCTCGATCAGGGGCCCGACTACCCCGGCGAGGGCCTGTCCCGAGGTGACGCCGAAGGTGGCGATCGCGACCGCGATGGCGAGCTCGAAGTTGTTGCCGGCTGCGGTGAACGCCAGTGTCGTCGTGCGCTCGTAGGCCATGCCGAGGCCGCGCCCGAGCAGGAACCCACCTCCCCACATCAGCGTGAAGTAGGCCAGCAGGGGCAGCGCGATCCGCGCCACGTCGAGCGGGTTGTTCGTGACCTGGTCGCCCTGGAGTGCGAAGAGCACGACGATGGTGAACAGGAGGCCGTAAAGTGCCCAAGGGCCGACGCGAGGGAGGAAAGACTGCTCGTATGCCGTTCGCCCCCAACGCTTCTCCCCCACCTTCCTCGACAGGAAGCCCAGGGCGAGGGGGATGCCGAGGAAGATGAGCACCGACCTCGCGATCGCCCACGCCGACGCGTCGAGCTCGGCCTGCTCCAAGCCCAGCCATCCGGGGAGGACCGAGAGGTAGAACCAGCCCAGTCCCGCGAAGGCGACGACCTGGAACACCGAGTTGATCGCGACCAGCACGGCCGCCGCCTCCCGGTCACCGCACGCCAGGTCGTTCCAGATGATGACCATGGCGATGCACCGGGCGAGGCCGACGATGATGAGCCCGGTGCGGTAGGCCGGTAGGTCGGGGAGCAACAGCCAGGCGAGGGCGAACATGAGCGCCGGCCCGAGCACCCAGTTGAGGGTGAGACTGGCCGCGAGCAGGCGCCGGTCGCCGGTCACGACGTCCAGCCGGTCGTAGCGCACCTTCGCGAGCACCGGGTCCATCATGACGAGGAGCCCGAGAGCGATGGGCAGGCTGATCCCGTCGACCTCCACGGCCGACAGCGCGGACCCGAGCCCGGGCACCGCGCGCCCGAGCAGAAGGCCGGCCGCCATCGCCAGCCCGATCCACACGGGCAGCAGCCGGTCGAGCGTCGACAGGCGCGCGGCCCCCTGCTGCGCAGCCGCGGCGCTGACGACCGGGCGCGCACTCACGGGCAGCAGGCCTGCGCTCCCACGGCCCCCCCGGCGCTCACGGCGGAGCGGGGAGTGCAGCACCCTCCGTCGCCGAGGATCTCGAGGCTGGCGGTGGCCGGCCGCCCGCCCGCCGGGTTCTCGTCCTTGACCGTGTAGACCTCCCACGGAGCTCCGGCGGGATCGTGCACCCAGACCTTGTCCTGCAGCGCGTAACAGCACGTGGTGTCGTTCTCGTCGAAGGACGCCAGACCGGCATCCGAGAACCGGCTTCGGGCGGCCGCGACCTCCTCGGTCGACGGCACCTCGACGCCGAGGTGGTTGAGGGCGCCGGCGGTCCCCGTGCCCCGGGTCGCCTCGCTCGTCTCGATGAGCACGAGCTTGAGCGGTGGCTCGGTGACGGCGAAGTTCGCATACCCCGGGCGCCTCTTGTGGGGCTCGACGCCGAACATCGCCGTGTAGAACGCGACGCTCGCCTCGAGGTCGCTGACGTTGAGCGCGAGCTGCACTCGGCTGGAAGGGTTCGGCAACGGGTCCATGGGACCTCCTGGGGGCAACATCCATCGACGATCGTCGATGTAGGCTGACGCTGCCACATGTCATCGATACGTGTCAATATAGAGACCCATCGATCTGAAGGAGCGCTGTGCCCACCCGAGAGCAGCCCCGCACCAGCACCCTCACGGGTGACACCGCCTGCTGCGGCATCGGCATCGGCGGCGGCCTGACCCGCGAGGAGGCCGAGCGCAGCGCCGCCCTGCTGAAGGCCGTGGCCGACCCGGTGCGCCTGCGCCTGCTCAGCGCCATCCGCGCTGCCGACGGTGGCGAGGCGTGCGTGTGCGACCTCACCGACCTGGTGGGGCTCGCCCAGCCGACCGTCTCCCACCACCTCAAGGTGCTCGCCGACGCCGGGCTGGTCGAGCGGGAGAGGCGCGGCACCTGGGCGTGGTTCCGTCTGGTGCCCTCGCGCCTGGAGGACGTCACGGCCATCTTCCGCTGACGGGCGCCGGGCGTATTACGGTGGGGCCGATGTCCGCGTCCACCGAGCCCTCCCCCGCCGCCCGTCCGCTGCGCGAGCTGGTCCACCCCTCATGGGCGACTGTCCTGGAGCCCGTGGAGCCAACCGTTGCGGCGCTCGGTAACTTCCTGCGCGCCGAGGTGGCCGCAGGGCGCGGGTACCTCCCGGACGGGCGGCACGTGCTGCGCGCCTTCACCCAGCCGCTGGATGCCGTGCGCGTCCTCGTCGTCGGCCAGGACCCCTACCCGACGCCCGGCCACGCCGTCGGGTTGTCGTTCTCCGTGGCGCCGGACGTGCGGCCGGTGCCCCGCAGCCTCGCCAACATCTTCCGCGAGCTGGAGGACGACCTCGGACTGCCCACCCCCTCGTGCGGCGACCTCACCCCGTGGACGGAGCAGGGCGTGCTCCTGCTGAACCGCGCGCTGACCGTGCGCCCGGGCACCGCCGCCAGCCACCGGGGTCGGGGCTGGGAGGAGATCACCGAGAAGGCCATCGACGCCCTGGCCGAGCGTGGCGGGCCCCTCGTGGCGATCCTCTGGGGCCGCGACGCGCGCTCCCTGGCCGCCACGCTGGCGCCCCACGGCATACCGTGCATCGAGTCCGCGCACCCCAGCCCGCTGTCGGCCCGCGGCGGCTTCTTCGGCTCCAAGCCGTTCAGCCGCGCCAACGAGCTGCTGGCGGGCCAGGGCGCCGACCCGATCGACTGGAGGCTCCCGTGACGCCCCCCGCCCCCGCCACCCGGGTCTGGACCCGCTACGTCGCGATCGGCGACTCCTTCACCGAGGGAATGTCCGACCACGACCCCGAGGTCGCCAACGCCTACATCGGGTGGGCCGACCGGCTGGCCGGCCACCTCGACGTCATCGCCGAGGCCGAGCACCTCCCCTTCGGATACGCCAACCTCGCCGTGCGCGGCCGCAAGCTCGACGACGTGGTCGGCCCCCAGCTCGACGCCGCGATCTCGATGACCCCGAACCTGGTCTCGATGGTCGGTGGCGGCAACGACCTGCTGCGTCCCAGCGTGGACCTCGACGGGCTGGCCGGCCGCCTCGAGGACGCCGTGGTCCGGCTCCGCCAGTCCGGCGCCGACGTGCTCCTGGCCACCCCCACCGACACCCGGGATGCCGGGCTGTTCAAGGCCCTGCGCGGCCGGCACGCCGTGCACAGCGCCAACATCTTCAGCATCGCCCAGCGCCACGGCTGCCACGTGCTCAACCTCTGGGGCCTGGCCGCGCTTCGGGACTGGCGCCTCTGGTCCGAGGACCGCATCCACCTCACCACCGAGGGGCATCGGCGCGTGGCCCTCGCCGCACTGGCCGCGCTCGGGCACCAGACCGACGTCGAGGACTGGACCACCCCGCTGCCCCCCGCTGAGCGGGCTCGCCGGTCCGAGGAGCTCCGCGGGCACGCCATCTGGGTGCGCTCGCACGCCGGCCCGTGGATGCAGCGCCGGCTGCGGGGGCAGTCCTCCGGTGACCGTATCGAGGCCAAGCGCCCCGAGCTCACCCACCTGCGTGATCCTCGGCGCGAGCCGAGCCACCACCCCCTGCCCGACCGCTGACGCCGCGCCGGCGCGCAGCGTCTCGTACCCTCGGGGTATGCCAGCGACGAGGCTCATGCCGACCGAGGAGGGTCAGGACCTCATCGACCTGACCCGCGAGATCTGCGACAAGGAGCTCCGGCCCAAGGTCGACGAGGCCGAGCGGGCCGCCGCGACCGACGAGTCCTTCCCGACCGGGGTCTTCCGAACCCTCGGTGCGGCCGGCCTGTTGTCCCTCCCCCACCCGGAGGAGTTCGGCGGGTTCGCCCAGCCGTACGAGGTCTACCTCCAGGTCGTCGAGGAGATCGCCTCGGCGTGGATGAGCGTCGCGGTGGGGGTCTCGGTGCACTCCCTCACGGCCTACCCGGTGTCGACGTTCGGAACCCACGAGCAGCAGGCGGCCCTGTTGCCCGGGATGCTGTCCGGGGAGCAGCTGGGCGCCTACTGCCTCTCCGAGCCCCTCGCCGGGTCGGACATCGCCGCCATGACCACCCGGGCCAAGGGCGAGGGCGGCCCCGAGGGGGAGCCGACGGCATACCGGCTCCGCGGTCGCAAGGCGTGGATCAGCCACGCCGGTCACGCCGACTACTACACGACCTTCGCGCGCACCTCCGACGACGGCGGGAAGGGGCTGTCCTGCCTCGTCGTGCCTGCCGATGCCGAGGGCATCACCTTCGGCGCACCGGAGAGGAAGATGGGCCTGCACTGCGACACCGTCCGCGAGGTCATCTACGAGGACGTCGTCGTCGACGCCGACCGGCGCATCGGCGCCGAGGGCCAGGGGATGGCGATCGCCCTGTCGGCGCTGGATGCCGGGCGCCTCGGGATCGCCGCTGCGGCAACGGGACTGGCCCAGTCGGCTCTCGACCTCGCCGCCTCCTACGCGATGGAGCGGCAGCAGTTCGGCCGCGCCATCGCCGCGAACCAGGGCCTCGCTTTCCTCATCGCGGACATGGAGGCGGCCGTCACCAGTGCCCGCGCCACCTACCTCCACGCGGCCCGCCTCAAGGACGCCGGGCGCGCCTTCGCCAAGGAGGCCGCTGTGGCCAAGCTCGTCGCGACCGACGCCGCGATGCGGGTCACGACCGACGCGGTGCAGGTGCTCGGCGGCGCGGGCTACACCCAGGACTTCCCCGCCGAGCGATACATGCGAGAGGCCAAGGTGACCCAGATCTTCGAGGGCACCAACCAGATCCAGCGCCTGGTGATCAGCCGGCAGGTCCTGAGGTGAGGCGCGGGCGGTCGGTCGTGCTCGCCCTGGTCGGCGTGCTCCTGCTGCCCGCCTGCGGCGTGACCGGCAGAGGCCCCGAGCTCTCGCCCGCCCCGTCCGACATCCCCCTGGAGACGGCGACCGTGGTCCCGACTCCTTCTCCCACATCAACCGGCGGTGCGACGAGCGGCACACCGACCCCCTCGGGCGCCCTGCCCGCCGACCTGCGCGACCGACCACGCGTTTCCGCCGCGATCGCGGACCTCGCGGTGCGCCAGAGCGTGCAACCAGCCGACGTCGCGATCTCGGCCTGGACCCCGGTGACCTGGAGCGACGGCGCCCTCGGCTGCCCCGAGCCGGGCATGGTCTACACGCAGTCCGAGGTCAGTGGCGAGCTCCTCATCCTGCGCATCGACAGCGGCCTCTACCAGTACCACTCCCGCAGGACCGGTCCCTTCCGCTACTGCGCGGACCCGTCCGGGGGCTACGCCGTCGGGACGTGATCGGTGGGCCGAGCCGACCGGCATCCACCGGTCCCCTCGTCCTCCCTGATCTGGACGGCGGCGGCGACCGAGCCCCTCAGAGGGTCCCTGGGAGGCCCCGGCGCGGCATGGTATGGATCCGATCGCCTCGGCAGGCCACGACGGATGAGGCAGCAAGCAGAATCGGGGCACCCACCGACCATCGCTCTCACTCGACAACCCCGCAGGCGAGGTTCACAGAACCGAACGCGCGCTCGCCAGCCGGGCCGTGCGGCATCACATGAAGCGCTGCCACTGGGGTTTGGCGGCGAAGGTCTCCTTGTAGTAGTCCGCGAGGCGCAGTCTGCTGGCCGCGCCCTCGTCGATGATGACGGTGGCGTGTTCATGGAGTTGAAGGATCGATCCCGGGCACATCGTGGTGATGGGTCCCTCGCACACCTGGGCGATCGCGTCGGCCTTGGAGTTGCCTTGCGCGAGGAGAACGATGTGGCGCGCGTCCATGATGGTGCCCAGGCCTTGGGTCAGGCAGTGGCGAGGGACGTCGTCCAGCGTGGGGAAGAACCGCTGGTTGTCATTTCGGGTGCTCTGGGTGAGCGTCTTGATCCGGGTGCGGGAGCCGAGGGACGAGCCCGGCTCGTTGAACCCGATGTGACCATTGCTGCCGACCCCGAGGATCTGCACGTCTATCCCTCCCGCACGACGGATTCTCTCCTCGTAGTCCGCTGCCGCCGCTTGGACGTCGCGCGCGGAGCCGTCGGGGGTGTGAACTCGCCCTGGGGTCAGGCGCAACGGCCCGGCGGCGTCGCGGTCGATGACCGCGCGGTAGCTCTGCGGATGTCCGTCGGGCAGTCCGACGTACTCGTCGAGGGCGAAGGCGGATGCCGTTGTGAGGTCGAGCGTCCCGGCGGCGACCCTTCGGGCCAGGGCGCCGTAGGTCGAGACCGGTGAGGACCCGGTCGCCAGACCGATCACGAGGTCCTTGCCCGCCTTCCGCCCACTCATGGCGATCTGCGCGATCTTGGCGGCCGCGGCCTCCCCGACTGCCTCGACGTCGTCGACAATCACGACTTCCATCTGCTTCTCCTCAGTCGATCGGCGCGGCGTCGTCGACCGTCGCGACGAAGCGACGGGTGATGCTCGTCGGGTGGGTGATGGCCGAACCGACCACGACGGCGTGCGCCCCCATCGCCAGAGCCCGAGCGGCCTCCTCGGGGGTGGTGATCCGACCCTCGGCCAGAACCGGGACGGGACTCATCGCCACGAGCTCTCGGAGGAGGTCGAAGTCCGGTCCGACCGTCAACGACCGGTCGGAGGTGTATCCCGCGAGGGTGGTTCCGAGGCAGTCCGCTCCGGCGGCGATGCTCGCCGCGGCATCCTCCACCGAGCCGCAGTCCGCCATCGCGAGCGCCCCTCGCTCGTGGATCGCCTCGATGCAGCCACTCAGCGTCGAGCCGTCGGGCCGAGCCCTCGTGGTGCCATCGAGCGCCACGACCTCGGCCCCGGTCTCGGCCACCTCGATGCAGTCGGCCCGGGTGGGCGTGATGAACACGCCCCCGTCGCCTCGCTTGACGAGACCGATGAGCGGCAGCGTCACAGCCGCCCGGATCGAGCCAAGGTCCGCGATCCCTTGGGCCCGGATGGCCGCTGCGCCGCCGTCCGCCACGGCTCGGGCCACAGCGGTCATGACGAACGAGTCGCGCATGGGCTCGCCGGGGTAGGCCTGGCAGGACACGACCAGGCGTGACCGAATGGATTGCAGCACAGACTTTCTCATGCCGTACCCCCGGCCCGGAGAGCGTAGTGGGCTGCTCCCCGCAGAGCGAGCCAGTCGCCCGCGTCGGACACCACGAGAGGCATCCCGTCCAGTGCGGGAATCAGGGTGGCCGCGAAAGCCGCGCGCATCGGGTCCTCCCAGCTTGACCCCGATTGTGAGACCCCACCGGCGACGACCACGACGTCCGGGTCGAACGCATTGGACAGCCCGGCCGCGGCCTCCCCGACGGCTTGGGCCGACAGGGTGACGGCGGAGGCGGCGACCGGGTCGCGGTCGACTCGCGCCACGACCTCCTTCGCGGTGGTGACCGCTGGGTCACCACCATTCGCGTGGTACCACCGCTGCATGCCGGCGCCGCTACCGATGGCTTCGAGGTGACCGATGCGGCCGCAGTAGCAGGAGAGCCCGATGGCCTGGGCGACAGGAACGTGACCGAAGTGACCCGCCGCCCAGTGACTGCCCAGGAGTGGCATCCCGTGGCGGACGTACGACCCGCCGACCCCGGTGCCCACCGCGAGGACGAGGGCCGACTCGTGGCTGGCGGCCTCCCCGTAGACGGCCTCGCCGACAGCGAAGGCGTGACCGTCGCCGACCACGGTGGTGGGGAGCCCGACGGCCTCCGCGACCCGGCCGGCGACGTCCGTTCCGGCCCACTCCGCGATGCTCTCGGTGGACCCGCGCACCGTTCCGCGCGTCGAGTCGATGACACCGGCACTGGAGATCGCGACCCTCGCGACGTCCTGCGGGTCGAGATGGCGCAGTACCCCCACCACTCGCTCCAGCACGGCGTCCGGTCCCTCGGACCCGGGCGTGGGGACGACGACGGGCTTCCCGTCGATCCCCCCGTCGTCGAGGACCCGGGCGGCTGCGATCTTCGTGCCTCCGATGTCCACTGCCCATGAGGTCATGACGTCCTCCCGACACCGATCTGGAAGCTGTACCTGTCCCCGCGGTAGGTCGTCACGACCTGCTCGAACGGCTGGCCCCGATCGGTGTAGGTGACTCGGCTGACCTGGATGGCGGCTGCCCCGACGGCCTGGTCGAGGAGACGAGCCTGCTCCACGTCGAGGTTCACGGCGCGGATGGTCTGGGCAGCACGGTCGATGACGACTCCGGACAGCGAGAGCTGTTCGTAGATCGAGCGGTCGAAGTCCAGCTCGGTGGCGCCGACCATGTCGGTGACGAGGTACATCGTCTCGAGGGCCATCGGCACACCGTCGGCGAGCCGGAGCCGGCGCAGGAGGCGCAGCGGCGACTCGGCTGCGACCTGCAGCGCTGACGCGAGGTCGGGCGTGGCCTGGACCGACTCGTTCGCCAGGACGAGGCTCGATGGCTCCATCCCCCGTTGGCGCATGTCCTCGGTGAAGCCGGTCAGGCGCAGAGTCTTCGCCACCACCTCGGGGTCCGAGACGTAGGTCCCGGAGCCCTGCACGTTGTAGACCAGCCCGCGGCCCTGGAGGACCCGGATCGCCTGACGCACGGTGCTTCGGCTCACGGAGAACTCCTCCATCAGCTCTCGCTCGGTGGGCAGCGCCGTGTGGGGGGGCATCGGGCCGGTCCGCTCTTCGAGCGTCGACGCCAGGTGCTCGTACTTACTGAGCCTGGCGCCTCGGCCAACCTGCTGGGTGCTCATCCCTTCACCGCTCCTGACGACAGTCCGCTGACCAGGTATCGCTGGGCGAAAACCGCGAAGAGGACCGGCGGCAGCGTGGACAGCAGGGTAGCGGCGGAGATGTCACCCCACCGGATGCCGGTACTGGTCACGAAGTTGGCCGCACCGAGAGTGATCGGCGTCGCGTTCGACGAGGAGAGCACCAGGGCGAACAGGTAGTCGTTCCACGTGAAGATGAAGACGAGCACGGCTACGGCGACCAGTGACGGCGCCAGTATGGGGAGCACGACGGACCGCAGGGTCCGGTAGGTGCTGGCGCCGTCGACCCACGCCGCCTCCTCGATCTCGAGCGGGACGTCCCTGAAGCCCGCACTGAGCAGGATGATCCCCAGCGGGAGATTGAGGAAGGTGTTGGCCAGGATCAGACCAGCCACGGTGTCGAGCAGCCGCAGGTTGGACATCAGCAGGAAGAACGGGATCGCGAAGAAGATCGCCGGGAGCAGGCGCAGGGCGCTGGAGGAGTTCATGATGAAGCGGCCTCCGAAACCCAGCCGGATCGCGGCGTACGTGCTGGGCACCGCGATGAGCAGGACCAGGGCGACGGTGCCCAACGCGATGAGCGCGGAGTTCATGAAGAACCGGGGGAAGTCGTAGCCCGCAGCACCGAGGGCGTTGGCGTAGTGCTCCGTGGTGGGCGAGAAGTCGGTGACCAGCGCCCCGCGACCGATGTCGCCCTCGGACTTCAGGCTCACGAGGATCGCGTTGAGCCACGGGATGTTGACGAGCAGCGCGATCAGTGTGGTCGCTGCCGTCACACCCCAGAGCTTGCGGCGACCCCGCGTGGTCTTTCGGTGGCGGGTCGAGGCCTTCGGTGTGGCTGTTGCAACGGTGCTCATCAGCTCTTCTCCGTTCGGGCGATGCGCTTGACGAGGATCGGCACCAGCGGGATGAGGGCGATCATGATGACGGTGGACCCGGCGGCGGCGAGGCCGAAGTTGCCGGACTCGAACGCGGTCTTGTAGATGAAGATGCTCAAGGTCGTGGTCGAGGTCCCAGGGCCCCCGGCGGTGAGGACGTAGATGACGTCGAAGGTGCGGATCGCGTCGATCAGCCGGAGGAAGACGGCGGCGAAGATGATCGGCTTCATGATCGGCAGGGTGATGGAGACCAGGGTCCGCCATCGCCCGGCGCCGTCGATCTGGCCCGCTTCCAACAGGTCCGTGGGGAAGGACTGTAGGCCGGCGTAGATGATGAGGAAGGTGAAGGGGGTCCACTGCAGTACGTCGAGGAGGACGATCATCGGCACGATGGTGTCGGGGGCGAACAACGCAACGTCGAGGCCGACCTTGGACAGCAGCGCGGGCACGAGGCCGATGTCGCCGTTGAGCAGCAAGCGGAACATGACGCCGAGCAGCGCAGGGGCGATCATGATCGGCAGGAGCAGGAAGGTGAAGACGACCTTCTTGCCGGGGAACGCGCGGTTCATCAGCAGGGCCAGCGCGAAACCGAGCACGGTCTCGATGGTGGTAACCACGACCGCGAACCCGACCGTGAACCGGGCTGCGTTGAGGAACCCGGGGGACGAGAAGAGATCGGTGAAGTTATTCCACCCGACGAAGGGTGCAGTCGGGTCCTGGAGGGTCAGGCCGTAGAAGCTGGTCTGGATGCCCTGGAAGAGGGGGAAGGCGACGAAGATCGCCGCGAAGATGAGCAGGGGGGAAGCAAGCACCCATTTGGCTTGTCGTGCTCCAGCCCGGGTCGATGCTGACATGTCGTTCCTTTCCGGGGTTCCGCGGTGTGACTCGCCGGGGCGAGCCACACCGCGGAAGGGGGTCGTCAGGGCAGCAGCGACTGGAGGTCGTCGTTGGCGGTCTTGAGCGCGGACTCCGCGTCCGTGGTGCCGACCCACGCCCCGCTGAGGTCCTCGGCGAGCTTGGAGTACGCCTGGAACGTCTGCGGGAAGACCGGCTCGGCGTAGCCGAACTTCTCGATCGACTCCGAGATCATCGGGAATGCCGGGTTGATCGACGCCTGGTCCTTGAGGACCTGCGGCATTGCGGGAATGCCGCCGGCCGTGGCGTAGGTGGTCATCGCCGCAGGGGTGGCCACGAAGTTCATGAACTTCGTGGCGGCGTCCTTGTTGCCGGAGTACTTGTTGAGCGCCACCGCCAGCGCGTGGACGTGGGTCTTGCCCGAGGGAACTCGCGCGATGGCGATCTTGCCAGCGACCTCGGGGGACTTCGCCGGGTCGTTCAGCTCGGCGAACCCGGCCGACCACTGCAGCGCGAAGGCGGCGTTGCCGGACTTCAGGGCCGCCTGGGTCTCGGGGAACTCGGCCTGCGAGCTGTCCGGGGAGGCCCACTTGTTCTTGTAGATGTCGGCGTAGACGTTGATCGCCTCGGCCGCCTCCGGAGTGTCGAGGTTGGCCTTTCCGGCCTCGTCGGTCCACGACCCACCGGATCCCCAGAGAACGTCGTTCCAGATCATGGTGTTGTAGAGCAGGTTCTTGGCCTGGAGGATCGTGCCGTACTTGGTGGGGCTGTCGCTGTTCGTCCCGACCGTGAAGTAGGCGGCCATGGCCTTGTAGTCGTCCCAGGTCCACTCCTCGACGGGCTTGGGGTCCAGCTCCTGGCCGACGGCCTTCATCGCCACGGCCTTGTAGGCGGCCTTCTGCGCGTCGTCCGCGAGCAGCGCATCGACGAGGTCCTTGCGGTAGAGCAGGAAGTGGTTGCTGACGTCCAGCGGCAGGGCGTACTGCTTGTCCTGGTACTGAAGCCCCTCGACGGCCACCGGGAAGTAGTTGGATGCGTCGACCGAGGTGAGCGGGTCGAGGGAGGCGGCGAACTGTCCGACGTTGTAGCTGGCGACGAAGTAGATGTCCTGGTCGCTGGACTTGGCGGCCATCAGCGTGGCCTCCTTCGAGAAGGTGTCCTGCCGCGACAGCAAGGTCATCTCGACCTTCACCTGGTCGGTCTTGCCTTGGCCGGCGTTGTACTTCTCGACCACCTTCGACATGGCGTCACCCTCAGGCCCGGGCCACAGCACCATCTTCACGGTCCCGGTGCCACTGCCTGCTTCACCACCAGCGCTGCCACCGGTGCTCGGCGAGCATCCTGCGAGCGCCACGGCCGCCACAGCTCCGACGGCCACGACTCCATAAGTTTTCATGTGATCTCCTTTGGTACGGACCAATAGCATGACATCTCGCCACAGTTCCCGCAAGTGGGGCTTGGAAAAGACTTTTGGTCCGTACTACTTGGACTGGAAGAGGCGAGCGCGGGTTCGGCCCCGAGCAGCCCTCGATCCCCATCACAACCGTCCGGGACCGTGGGCGGGGGCACTGCGGCTTCCGCATCGTCACTGTGATGGAGCGGCGCTCCTCGGCCGGCGCTGCGCACGCGGACCGGCAGTCAACGAGCGTCGCCGCGATGCCAGACGTGGACGCCCCGCCCAGTACGGCTACTGCCTGTCGGTGTCCGCGCCTGCCGGGTGGGCGGCGCCGAGGACGCCTGGCCCCGCTCACGACTCGCGCTCACTTCTGGGCACGTGCAGCACGACCGTGAATCCTGGAGGTCAGTCCCGCAGGCCTGGTTGGCGACCACGGGTCGGCCCGCGATGTCCTCGGGCTGAGCTCCAGGCTCGGATGTTCGCTGCTCCCGATGGCGTCGCCTCCCGTGAGGTCGCTGTGGTCGAGGCCACGCACGCCGACACCGCCTCGACCACGAGGTGTCGCAGTAGGCCGCGACAGCGACCGCGCCGGATCACCGAAGGACCGCGGAGTCGAGCCGAAGCCCGGACCGCCACCGGGACGCCTCGTGCGCGGCCCCGTATAAACGAGCCTCGGGAGGCCCGCCTACGGACCCTCCCGGGTGGGCCGAGCCGGCCGGCATCCCGACTTATTGCGCTGGGCCCACGCGCTGGGGCCGTCACCGGCCCCGTGGACGTGGGCCCAGCGCAATAAGACCGACCCGCCAGACTCTGGACGGCCGCACACCGAGTGCGTCTCCGCGCGCGGGTCACGAGTCGTGGGTGACAAGGTGGATCAGGCGGTAGTCGAGGGCAGCACGACACGAAAGGGCAGGGCGACGATGGACATCACCGAGATCATCCAGCACCAGCACGACGAGCAGCGACGGATGTTCGCCTACCTCGAGCAGTGGCCGCGAGAGGACCACGAGGGCCTGGCCGCCCTGTGGAAGCGACTCGCGATCCTCCTCGAGACCCACGCCGAGGCCGAGGAGCGATATTTCTATCCCGAGCTGCTGCGGCTCGGGACGGGCGGCGCGGACGCGGAGTCGACCGAGGAAGAGGTCGAGGATGCCGTCAAGGACCACAACGAGATCCGTGCAGCAGTGCGCGCGGCGGATGAGCACGAGGCGGGCTCCGACCGTTGGTGGACGGCGGTCATCGACGCCAACGTCCACAACAGTGACCACATGGGTGAGGAGGAGCGGCAGGACCTCGCCGACATCCGCCAGCAGGCGACGCTCGAGCTCCGCCACGAGATCGCGGTGAGCTTCCTGCGCTATGAGTCACAGAAGGCCTCCGCCGGTATCGACTCGGTCGACAAGGACCCGGAGGAGTACGTCGACGAGCATCGCGGCGACTCTGTGACCGACCTCGAGAGGAGCGCGGGCACGCTGGCCGCCGCGGCGGTCGACGGCCACCCCACGACGGGCACGGGTGCGTCGAAGGCCTCCTCCGCAGAGGCCGCTGAGTGACGTCGTCGGTGGCCGTCCGGCGAGTCTTGACCGGGCCGCCTCATACGCGGCCCGGTCGAAACGAGCCTAGGGACGGGCGGTCGTCCTCTCGGTGACCGACACGCGGCGACGACAGGACCTCGCAGGGAACAGTCGGCCTCCCCCTCAGGGCTCGACGTCGCGGGAGATCCCCGGGAGGAGCGCATCGCCCTCGAGCAGCGCCGCGAGGGCGTGCGGGTGGACCTCGTCGATGTGTTGCAGGCTCTTGCGCCGGTAGCGGATGAGCTGCACGATGCCCAGCCCCCAGAACAGAAACTGCACGGACATCGCCACCCGGAAGTCGTCGAGCGTGTAGAACTCCTGGCCCCTCGGCTCGAGTCGGTCGAGGATGATCCCGATGAGGGCGATGGTCATGAGGGATGCCGTGAAGCCCCCGATGTTGACCACTGCGGTCGCGCGCCCCAGCCGCGCTGAGGGGTGGAAGGTGCGGGCCAGGTCGAAACCGACCATCGAGCCCGGGCCACCGACCGCCGTCACGACGACGAGCAGCGTGAGGAGCCACAGGGGAGCCGGCCCGGGCCACAGCAGCACGACCGCCCAGATGGTGACGATGCAGCTGACGATGCCGAGGACCAGCTGCGAGCGCCGGTAGGGCACCCGGGAGGTGAACGTCGCCACGACGGGCCCGGCGGCCATGGCCGTGAAGGTCATGACGATGAGCAGGTTGGATGCCGTGCGCGGGTCCAGCCCCTCCCCGCTGACGAGGAAGGGATAACCCCACAGCATGGTGAACACCGTGGCACCGAACTGCGAGCTGAAGTGCACCCACATACCGAGCCGGGTGCCCGGGTTGCCCCATACCTCGGCGAGGGTTCTCGCCAGCGCCCTGATCTTGATCCGCTCGACCGCCTCCCCGCTGTAGGGGGAGTCCTTGACCACCGCGAGCAGGGCCACCGACAGCACCACACCGATCCCCGCGGCCGTGGCGAAGGACCGCGTCCAGCCGAAGGTGGCCAGCGCGGCCGCCAGCGGGGTGGCCGCCGCCACCGCGCCGAGCTGTCCGACCATGCCGGTCAGCTGGGTGACGAACGGGGCCTGCTTGACGCGGAACCAGACGGCGACCAGCCGCAGCAGCGAGGTGAAGACCATCGCGTCGCCGGCGCCGAGCATCACCCGGGCGGCCAGCCCGACACCGAACGACCCGGCGAACGCGAACCACATCTGGCCGGCGGTCATGAGCACCAGACCGACGAACATCAGCCTCTTGGAGCCGAACCGGTCCAGCAGCACTCCGACCGGGATCTGCATCGCGGCGTAGACCGACAGCTGCACCACGGTGAACGTGGCCAGCTGGGACGCGGTGATGTCGAAGCGCTCGGCCGCGAGCAGGCCCGCGACACCGAGCGAGGTGCGGTGGAAGACGGCGAGGACGTAGACGGACAGGCCCACGGCCCAGATGGCCCAGGCTCGACGACGCCCGATGTTGTGCACCTGGCGACGGAGCTGGGTGCCGGCCACCGACTCAGTGTAGGAGCCGGTCGGGATCGGCATCCCACCCGTTCAGCCGGCGGGCGGCCGGCCCGGGTGGCGTAGCGGCCGGGTCAGGACAGCGCCGCGGTGAACGACTCCTCCAGGACGTCCAGGCCCTCGTGCAGCAGGTCGTCGGAGATCGAGAGCGGCGGGAGGAAACGGAACACGTTGCCGTAGGTCCCGCAGGTGAGGGTGATCAGCCCGCGTTGGTGACAACCCCGGTTGACGGCCGCCGCCAGCGCGGCGGCCGGTGCCTTGGTCTCGGCGTCCTCGACGAGCTCCATCGCGATCATCGCGCCGCGCCCCCGCACCTCCCCGACCTCGTCGAACTTGTCGGCGAGGAGGGTGAGGCGGTCGGTGAGGACGTCGCCGACCTCCCTGGCCCGGCGCGCCAGGTGGTCCTCCTCCATCGACGCGATGGAGGCGAGGGCGGCGGCGCACGCCACCGGGTTGCCGCCGTAGGTGCCCCCGAGGCCCCCCACGTGGACGCTGTCCATCAGCTCGGCGCGACCGGTGACCGCGGCCAACGGCATCCCCCCGGCGATCCCCTTGGCCGTGGTGATGAGGTCGGGGACGACGCCCTCGTGATCGCACGCGAACCAGTCGCCGGTGCGACAGAAGCCGGACTGCACCTCGTCCGCGATCAGGAGGATGCCGTGCTCGCGGCACCAGTCCGACAGCCCCGGCAGGAAGCCGTCGGGCGGCACGATGAAGCCACCCTCGCCCTGGATCGGCTCGATGATGACGGCGGCACAGTTCTTCTCCCCGACCTGCGCGTGGATCTGCTCCGTGATGGTGCGCAACGCGTCGGCCGCGCAGGCCTCGGCCCCGCCCGGCCACCGGTAGGGGTAGGCCATCGGGACGCGGTGGAGGTCTCCGGCGAACGGTCCGAACCCGTCCTTGTAGGGCATGTTCTTGGCGGTCAGGCCCATCGTCAGGTTGGTGCGCCCGTGGTAGGCGTGGTCGAACGCGACGACGGCGGTGCGACCGGTCGCGTGGCGGGCGATCTTCACCGCGTTCTCGACTGCTTCGGCGCCGGAGTTGAACAGGGCCGAGCGCTTCTCGTGCTCACCCGGCGTGATCTCGTTGAGCTTCTCGCAGACCTCGACGTAGCGGTCGTAGGGCGTGACCATGAAGCAGGTGTGGGTGAACTGCCGGATCTGCTCGCTGACCGCGTCGATGATCCGCTGGTTGCCGTTGCCCACCGTCGTCACGGCGATCCCCGAGCCGAAGTCGATGAGCTGGTTGCCGTCCGCGTCGCGCACCACTCCCCCCGAGCCCTCCACGACGTAGATCGGCAGGCCGGTGCTGACGCCGGCCGCGACGGCGGCCACCTTGCGCTGCTGCCAGGCCTGGGATGCCGGGCCGGGGATGGAGGTCGCGAGGATCCGCTTCTGCTCGATCATGGGTCCGATCCTATTCGCGTTGAGGACCACGGCGCACCACGGAATCCGTCGTCCTGACCGGTCACGACCCACCGGATCGAGGATTATTTGCATTGTGGGAGGTGAACACAGGGTCTGTGGGTAGCCTGCTCGTGTCCGTCAACACCACGCACCGCCGGGAGCCCAATGTGAGACTGCTCCTCGTCGAGGATGAGCGACCGCTGGCCGCGGCCCTTCGTCAGACGCTGCGGGAGGAGGGGTGGGTCGTCGACCACGCCTCGGACGGCCGCGAGGGCCTGCACATGGGGCTCGTCGGTGAGTACGACATCGTCGTGCTCGACATCATGCTCCCCCAGCTCAACGGCTACGACGTGCTCAAGCACCTGCGAGCCAACGACATCTGGGTGCCGGTGATGATGCTCACCGCCAAGGACGGGGACTACGACCAGACCGACGCCTTCGAGCTCGGAGCCGACGACTACGTCACCAAGCCCTTCAGCACCCCCGTGCTCCTCGCCCGTCTCCAGGCGCTGGCGCGGCGCGGCGCTCCCGAACGCCCGGTGGCCCTCACGGTCGGGGGTCTCAGCCTCGACCCCACGACGCGCAGCGTGACGCGAGAAGGGCAGGAGATCAGGCTCACCGCCCGGGAGTACGCCCTCCTGCACCACCTCATGCGGCGCGCCGGGCAGGTGCAGAGCAAGACCGAGATCCTCCAGCACGTCTGGGACTCGGACTACCCGGGCGCGGACAACGTCGTCGAGGTCTACATCGGCTACCTCCGCCGCAAGATCGACGCCCCGTTCAAGGTCAAGTCCCTCGAGACCGTGCGCGGAGTCGGCTACCGGCTCAACCCGATCGATGGTCGAAGGGGAGGCTGACGACGAACCTGCACCACCCCTCCGGTGACTCCCCAGCGGTCACGGTGCCCCGGTGCGCCCCGACGATGTCGGCAACGATGGCCAGCCCCAGTCCGGTGCCCCCGGTGTCCCGGGTGCGCGAGTCGTCCAGGCGCACGAAGCGCTCGAAGACACGGTCGCGCTCAGCCGGCTCGATCGTCGGTCCGTCGTTGTCGACCATGAGGACGGCACGCTCTCCCACCGCGCGCAGGGTCACCCGGATCTGGCCATTTGTGTGTCGCTCGGCGTTCTCCACGAGGTTGCGCACCACTCGGCCGAGACGATCCTCGTCACCCTCGAGGCGGATCGGCACGACCGAGACGCTCACCGGGGCGCTCCTCATGCGGACCACCGCGACCTCGGCCAGGACGACGTCGTCGAGGTCGACGTCCCCGAGGCGGAGCTGCATCGCACCCTCGTCGGCGGCGGCGAGCGCCAGCAGGTCGTCGACGAGCACCGACAGCCGGTCCACCTCTGCCGAGGCGCTGCGCGCGGTCATGACGCGCTCGGCGTCCGGGCGGTCCTGAGACAGGCGGTCCAGGAGGACCCGGATCGTGGCGAGCGGGCTGCGCAGCTCGTGGCCGGCATCTGCCACGAACGCCCGGCGATCGGCGTCGGCCCGGCGCAACCGTTCCAGGACCCGGTTCATCGTCTCCCCCAGCTTGGCGAGCTCGTCCCGCCCGGGCGGGACATCGATCCGCCGGCCGGGCTGGGAGGCCGCCATGGCGTCGACCTGGTCACGCATCCGCTCCACGGGTCTCAGGGCCTGGCTCACGGCGAAGGTGGTGAGTGACCCGAGGACGGCGGCGAGCCCGACGGCGGCGATGAGGGCGAACTCGGCCGACTGGGCGAGGACGCTGGCCTCGACCCTCGTGGCCACGGCCACCAGCACGACGTACCGCGTCCCGTCAGCCGCCGGAGCGTCGGCGACGGCCACGGCATAGCCACCGGGAGGGACGTCGGGGGGGTCGTTGAGCACCACCACGCGCACCGCTCCCGACTCCACCTCGAGGTCGGCGAGCGGGGTGACCGCGGCCGGGTCGGAGGTGAGGATGACGCGACCGGTGCTCGCATCGACGACTTGGGCCACCCTGCTGCCCAGGGCCAGCTGGTGCGCACCGAGGATGGTCTCGATCGGCTGGTTGCGCACGTCGGCCCGCAGCTCGGTCGCCTCGGCCACTGCCAGGTCCCGTGCCGAAGCGTCCAACAGCTGACCCAGGGAGAGGTAGACGACCCCGGCGATAGCGGTGCTCACGAGCACGACCACAGGCATGGTCAGCACGAGGATGCGGCTTCGGACACCGAGCCGGAGGGCCATGGGCAGAGTCTAGGGACGCCACACCGGGCCCGCGGACCACGTGGTGAGCGCGTCGGCCTCTCCTGGGCCGACGCGCTCGGTACGGGAAGTACCCGCGGGCTCTGCAGGTCAAACCGTGACGACTCGCCGGCCACGAGGGCGCTGTCCCCGGTCGAACGTCGGAGTGATCTTCCTGGGGTGCGCCAGGGTCCGGACAGGAGTGCTGGTTGGACAGGATGCCGTCGAGCTCGAAGTGGGGCTGACGCGAAAGTCCCATGGCGTCCGTGTCCTCATTACCGTCGGCTCAGGGGTCGATTTCCCCGACGCAGGTCCGACAGCGCGGCCTCCCACCTTCACGGTCAGGACGATCACGTGCGCTCAAGCTCTCGGCCCCACCCGGCCCCCCGCAGCATCGACGACGCCGTTGCCCTCGTGCTCCATTCGTGCGATGACGGCGAGCTCACAGCCGAGGCCCGGGAGCGGATCGTGTTGGCTGCCCTCGACCTGGCCGACTCCGTCGCCCTGAGGTACAGGGGCCGGGGCATCGACCTCGAGGACCTTCGGCAGGTCGCGAGGCTGGCGCTGGTGAAGGCGGCCGCGCGCTACCGCCCCTCGGCGGGAACCTTCACCGGGTTCGCCGTCCCGACGATCATGGGCGAGGTCAAGCGGCACTTCCGGGATCACGGCTGGGTCGTGCGGCCCCCGCGGTCGCTGCAGGAGGGGCGGATGGCGCTGACGTCGGCGCAGGAGTCGTTGCGGCACTTCCTCGGACGCGAGGCGACGACTGAGGAGCTGGCCGAGCTGTTGGGTGTCGACGAGTCGACCGTTCGCGAGACCCAGCGCTGTACGTCGGGCTTCCGGCCGGCGTCCCTGGATGCCCCTCTCGCCCCGAGCGGTGCCTGCCTCGGCGACAGCATGGTCGACCCGGAGGACCCCTACGACTCGATCGAGCTCCGAGCCGTGTTGCGCGACGGCCTGCGGCTCCTCGACGACCGGGAGCGGCTCGTGGTGCGGCTCAGGTTCGGCGAGGAGCTCTCCCAAGCGGCCATCGGTGACCGCATCGGAGTGAGCCAGATGCAGGTGTCGCGCATCCTCGCCTCGATCACGCAACGGCTCCGCGTACACCTCGACAGCTCGGTCGCCGCTTGACGAGGGCGCCCCGGCCCGAGCCTTGACGCCGCGATGACGTACCCACCCACCGAGAGAAGATCGGGCTGTACGGCGAGCACGCCCGGCCGGACGTCAGCGCCTGAGCGCGGACCCGCTCGTCACCAGTCCTGAAGAGCCCGGAGCAGACCTGCCGGGTCCGCGAAGATGTTGGCCGCACCGGCGTCCTGCAGCTCGGCCGCGCTGGTGCCCCCGCAGGTCAACCCGATTCCGATCCCTTTGACCGTGGCGCACGCGGCGAGGTCCCACACCGAGTCACCGACGAAGAGGGTGCGCAGGGGGTCGAGGTCGCTGCGGGCCACGGCCTTCTCGAAGATCTCTCCTGCCGGCTTGGACTTCTCCACGTCTGCTCCGGAGACCACGACGTCGAAGTCGGGATCGCCCAACGCACCCACGAGTGCCTGCAGGTCGCGTTGGCCCGACGAGGTCGCCAGCACCACCCGGACGTCGGCGTGGCGGCACCACCGGATGAGCTCGCGGGCACCCGGCAGGGGTCGGACGCGGTCGTGCCACTGCGCGAAGAGAGCATCGTGGGCCGAGATCACGTCGGTGTCCGTGGTGGCGTCTCGCTCTGGGCCCAGGACGTGCTCGACCAGGAGATCGGCACCCATGCCGATCGCGCGGTGCACCACTGCCATCTCGGGCGTGCTGCCGTACTGGCGGAAGGCCTGCCACCAGCACACGGTGTGCAGATAGGTCGTGTCGACCAGGGTTCCGTCCAGGTCCAGCACGATCCCCCTGGCGTCCTGCAGCCCGCTACCCATGGTTCGCTCCCTCTCGGCCGTCGGATGAGACATGTCGGGGCAGTGCCCGCTTCAGTGCTTCCGAAACGTGGGTCGGTTTGTGAAGCGCGGCTCATGGGTATGCCGATGTCACGACAACGCGAGGAGACCGCCATGCCCCGTCCGAAGCCCGGCCCGTCGATCAAGGATCCGGAGATGTACGAGTCGCTGCGTGATGACGGGGCCAGCAAGGAGAAGGCGGCCCGCATCTCCAACGCAGCCGCCAACAGCTCTCGCTCCACCGTCGGCCGCAAGGGTGGTCGCAGCGGGGACTACGAGGACTGGACCAAGAAGGAACTCGAGCAGAGGGCAAGCGAGCTCGAGGTCGACGGGCGGTCGACGATGTCCAAGTCCGAGCTGATCTCCGCCCTGCGGAACCACTGAGCCGCGAAGGCCCTCGGGCCTCGACCCGCCGCCGCTGCCGCTGTCAGCTGACGCGCCGCCTCGAGGGTCCGCCGAGGGTCGCCCACACGACCTGACCGGTGCGGTCCTCGCCCACTCCCCACTCGTGGGCGATGGCCCGCACGACTCGGAGGCCGCGCCCATGGTCACGCCACACCACCAGTGGTAGGGGGTGCGGCGTCGTCGCACTCCCGCCATCGGTGACCTCGACCTCGAGGGACTCGGGTCGCACCTTCCAACGCACCCGCATCGTCTGGTCGGAGAGGGTTCTGGCGTGCCGGAAGGCGTTCGTCAGCAGTTCGGTGACGATGACCTGTCCGTCCTCGACCAGCTCCGCCTCAAGGCCCCGTGCCAGCAGGTCCTCGCCCATCAACCCGCGGACCTGGGCCACGGACTCGGTGTGGACCGCCACCCGCACGGTGCAGATCACGCACTGCTCCCCCGGCCCCGGTCGTTCCATCACGACCAACCCGGTCGTGGACGGCGCGCGGCCCGAAGCCGTCGGTGCGGGCTCCACGGCGGGAAGCGTCGTGCTGTCCACGGACATGGCTGGTCCTTCCACTCGGGAAGGCCACTCTGTCGGACCTGGCCCCGCCTCACGCACTGGCGACTCCTATGGAACCGTAACACTCGCTCCCGGGGCTGTTCCCGGGGTCCACGTCCCGAGCACGGCGCGAACGGACCACGGCGCGGATGCCCGATTCGACGGTCGGCGTAGTCTCGTGGGATGAACCACCCGATCGACCTTGCGGCCGACGCTCCGTCGCGCCAGGAGCACCTGCGATCCGTGGCGGACGCCTTCGCCCAGATCGGCGCCCAGATCGTCACGGCCCCCGGCGAGGGGCTTGCCTCGCTCGTCGAGGTCACCGCGGCCCGCGTGCCCGGCGCGCAGGCCGTCAGCGTGACAACGCTGCGACGCGGCACCTTCGAGACGAGCGCGGCCACCAACTCCTTCGCCCGCCGCGCCGACGCCATCCAGTACGAGGTGGGGGCAGGGCCGTGTGTCGACGCGGCACTCGACGCCACGACCTACCGCGCCGGGGACATCCAGCACGACGAGCGGTGGCCCGAGTTCGGGCACCGGGTCTCCTCGCTCGGGGTCAGGAGCATGTTGGCGTACCGCCTGCACCTGGAGGGTCAGGACATGGTTGCGGCACTCAACATCTACTCGAAGCAGCTCCACGCCTTCGACGACGACGCGATGACGATGGGGCTGCTGTTGGCCACCCACGGGGCCCTGACCCTGAGGGCGGCGAGCAGCAGCCGTGAGGCGGTCCACCTCAACAAGGCCCTGAAGTCCAGCCGCACGATCGGCACGGCGATCGGCATCCTCATGTCGACCCATGTGCTCTCCCAGCAGCAGGCCTTCGACCTGATCTCGGTCGCCAGCCAGAACAGCAACCGGAAGCTCGTTGATGTCGCCTCCGACGTCGTGGCTGAAGGCGACCTGGAGAGCGTGCTCGAGCTGCGCGCCCGCTGAGGGCCGCGGGAGCAGGCGGAAGGATCCGCGGAGCCGGCCGCGCACCGAGACCATCGCGTGATGATCTGAGCCGAGTCGTGGGGCCGCCCAACGTCGCTCGGAGGTTCGACCTCGCGATGGTCGAGGCTAGGCGATCACGGCGTCGACGGTCTTCTTCAGCGCGCTCGGCTGCTCCGGGCGGCGCGGCGCTTTCGCCTTCGCTGCCAGGAGCTCCTCCCCGATCTCGCGCAGCTGGGTGCGCGACAGGCCTTCGCGCACCTTGGGGAACCACTCCGCTTCCTCTTCCTCGATGTGGTGGGTCACGTTCTCGATCAGCACCGTGGTCTTAGCCTCGAAGCGCTCGTCCGCCGGCCCCAGGGCCGCAAGCTCCATGACGAGGAGGTCCGCGACGTGGTGCTCTTCGTAGGACTCCAGGACGTCCTGCTCGAGGTCGGGTAGCAGCGCGCGCACTCGGGGATACATCACCTCGTTCTCGATGTAGGTGTGGACCGTCAGGAGCTCGATCACCTTCTCCACGATCGTGCCCTTGCGTGCGGATGTCGTGGTGGACTTCTGGAACTCCCGGAACAACGCCCGGACCTCCTTGTGGTCCTCGCGAAGCATGACGATGGCGTCCTGGGACATGAGACTCCTGTGATGGGGGATCGGCGGCATACAGCCGTGCAACAGGGGTCCGGTACCCGGAGCCGCCGGCTTGAAACGGCTCGCTCAGGGCGTTCCTCGGCGAGAGGCTGCCCCCCGATGGAGTTGCGAGGATCAGGATCGCTCCCCCGTCACGCTGGAGATCAGACCGGTACGCCGTCCTCGGCATCCGCGACGAGTCGGGCGGGACCCTCACGCAGGTCGGCCGCCCGGTCCGCGTCCGGGCTCGGGCTCCTCAACAGCCGTCACACCGACGTCACGGGCTGTCCGCGCGGCGCGTCGATCGTCGGCGCGCTGACCGGCGTGGTCACCTGGACCGCGACGGGTCCGGGAAGGAGGCGCGCCCCAGCAGATCGGCCGCCTCCGCATAGTCGTCGTCCGCGCCGTAGGTGAGCACGCGGGCGAGGACGCCGGACCGCCCGTAGCGGACCGCGAAACCCCCGGTGCGCTCACTCGCGACAAGGTCGTCCCACCCATCGCCCCACGCGGAGTACTTCAGCTGGTGCTCGCCGATCTGGCTCCAGAATCCCGGCGGATCCTCCCATCGGGCAGCACCGTCTCCAGCCGCGCTCCGACCGGCGATGCCTCCCATGGTCAGCGCGTCGCCCCAGTGCTCCACCGCCAGCGCTCGACCCGCCCGCGCGTGGTGCGCGCGAACCGCGTCGCCCGCGGCCCACACCTCCGGCATCGACGCACGCATGTGGTCGTCGACGACGATGCGGCCCTCGTGCATCGCCAGACCGCTGCCCTCCAGGAAGCCAGTGTTCGGCGTGATGCCGATCGCGACGAGGACGAGGTCGGGGTGGTGGGTGCGCCCGTCGGTCGTGTGGACGGTTCGTGGCGCCTCGACCGAGGTGACCTCGGTGCCGCTGTGCACCACGACGCCGAGCTCGGTGAGCCAGTCGGTGATGGCTCGCGAAGCACGCGCCCCCAGGCGCTCGCGCTGCGGACCGTCCTCCGGGGTCACGACGACGGTGTCGATGCCCCGCACCGCCAGGGATGCCGCAGCTTCGCACCCGATGAAGCCTGAGCCGATGACGACCGCCGATCGCGCGTGTGTCGCTGCCGTGTGCAGGCGCCGCGCGTCCCCCAGCGTGCGCAGGTGGTGCAGGTCGGCCTGCTCGTCCGCCACCGGCAGACGGAGTGGATGCGACCCGGGAGCGAGTACGAGGCGATCCCAGCCGTGGTCACCGTGCGCGAGGCGCACGGTGCGCCCCAGGACATCGACGTCGGCGACTCGCGCCCCGGTGATCACCTCGATCCCCTCCAGGGCTTCAGGGCCGTCCAGGATCGGGAGGACCGTCGGCGCGCGGGAGTGGTCGCTGAGCATGTCCTTCGACAAGGGGGGCCGCTGGTAGGGCTGGTCGGGGTCGGCAGTCAGGAGGGCGACCGGCCCGACGCCGCCGGCATCGAGGTAGGAGCGAGCCGCAGACAGCCCGGCGGGTCCGCTCCCGATGACGACCAGTGGGTGGTGTGCCACCAGTTCGCTCGGGTCCTGCCACTTGGCGGTCACGGCACCCGTCTCCGGCTCGGTCCTCCGAGCGTCGCCCACACCACGTGCCCCGTCCGGTCCTCGGTGACGCCCCACTCGTGCGCGACCGCTCGCACGATCCGCAGGCCTCGACCCGAGTCCCGCCAGATGGTCCGCGGTGCCGGACGAGGCGCCACGCCGCTCCCACCATCGGTGACATCGATCTCGACGGTCTCGGAGCGCACCTTCCAGCGGACTCGAACCGTCCCGTCCGGCAGGGGCTTCGCGTGGCGCACGGCATTGGTGAGGAGCTCGGAAACCACGATCTGGGCATCCTCGACGATCGCCTCGGACCGCCCCCGAGCGCGAAGGTCAGCGGCAACCGTCGCCCGTACCCTCCCCACGCAGGCGCCCTCCTGGGGGACCCGCAACGAACAGACGACGACCTGCCCGCTGGCCACCCGGGCCCGGACGTCCAGGAAGTCCTCGACGGCACAAACCGCCGCCGAGCCCGGCGCGGGGCCGTCCACAGCGTCGACGGCGACGGGAACGAGGGGAGTGCTCACGGCCCGTCAGGTACCCACCCGGATGCCGGATCACACCCTGCGAGGGCCGGGTCCTCCCACGAGGCTCGTCGAGGTCAGGGAGATCCGCTTCGGGGTGCTGTCGATGCCGTGCTCCATCCCCCACCGGACCGCTTGGCTGCGGCTCGTGACGCCCATCGTGCGGTAGGCCGACCTGATGTAGGACTTGACCGAGTTGATGCTCAGGTAGCTGCGCGTGGCGATCTCGTTGTTGGAGAGCCCCTGGGTGATCAGGGCGACGACCTCCGCTTCCCGCACGGTCAGCCCGTGCCGCCTGCCCGGCCAGTCCCCGGGCACCACCGGCGAGTCACCCGTGGGTTCGGGGTGCACGACGACCTCACCACGGCAGACCCGCTCGATGCAGGTCACCAGGTCGGCGGCCGACAGGCTCTTGGAGAGGACCCCCCGCACGCCCCGCGCCAGGGCCTCCGCCACGACGGCGTCCTGGAGGTTCCACGTGTAGATGACGAGGGCCCCGATGTGCGGGTTGCCCACGATGTCGTCGAGGTCCTGGGTGTGGGTTCCCGTCATCGAGAACGCATCGTAGAGCGCGACGTCCACGTCCGCCGAGACGGGCAGGTCGACGTCCAGCTCGAGGACCGCCACCCGGTCACCGAACGGCTCCAAGAGCCCCAGGACACCTCGCACCACGACCTCGTAGTCGTTGATGACCGCGACGGTCGTGGGGCGCTGCGCATCGGTCACACCTGCACCGTATGTCAATGCGACCGCCGGCCGCCTCATCGGTGGCGACCCTCGAAGGGAAACCACCCCTGCGGGTGTGTCGGCGGTTCCGCCGCTCTCCATAACCTCCTTCCATGCTGCGTGCCGCGCCGTGAACAGGCCCCCGGTGGCCGGCATCCGCGACCTGGTGGTGGCGGTGCCCGCCAAGAACGAGGAGGCCCTGCTCCCTGGTTGCCTCCGTAGCGTGCGCACCTCGGTCACGGCGCTGGCCCGGGTCCGTCCGGACATCGCCGTGCGCGTGGTCGTCGCCCTCGACGAGTGCACCGACGGGTCGGCGGACATCGCCCTCGACCACGGAGCCCTCATCGCCTCCCCGGAGGGCGCTGGTGTGGGCACAGCACGCGACAGTGCGATCCGACACGGACTGGAGGACCTGGCGGTGCGGGACCTCTCAACGACGTGGGTGGCCTGCACCGATGCGGACTCCCGGGTCCCGAGGAGCTGGTTGGTCCGCCAGGTCATGTGGGCCGAGGGCGGCGTCGATCTCGTCGTCGGCACCGTCGAGCCCTTCGACACCGAGGATGCAGCCTCCCTTGCCGCCTGGCACTCGCGGCACCAGCTGGCCGAGGGGCATCGCTACGTCCACGGCGCGAACCTCGGGATCCGGGCGTCCCGCTGGCGCCAGGCCGGAGGGTTCGGACCCCTCTCCCTCCACGAGGACGTCAGCCTCGTGGGACGGGTTCGTGGGTGCACCACCCAGTGGGTCGCCACCGACACCACGAGGGTGCGCACCTCCGGGCGGTCCCGAAGCCGTGTCGAGGGAGGCTTCGGCAGCTTCGTCCACGGCCTCGGATCGGCCTGAGCACCCGGACGCGGCCTCGGCCCCGTCTAGCCCACCGACTTCTCCTGGAGGCGTCGCGTGATGGCCGAGAGGGACTCTTCCAGTCCGTCCTGGACGTCGGGGATGTCGTGGACGGTGGTCACGCTCAGCTCGACCGTCGTCTCGCCCTGCCCCTCCGACAGCGCCAGCTCACCGCGGTAGTCGCTGTCGGGGGATCCCCAGGACACGGAGTGCGCGTCCTCGTCGGTGCGGAACCAGGCGTCGGAGGTGACCCGTTCGGCGTCACCATCCTGGTCGGCATCGACGTCGGCGGTGGTTCTCACCAGGCCCGGCTCGACCTCCTCTGCCTTGACCATCTGCGGGAAGTAGTCCGGCAGGTTGGCGGGGTCCTTCAGGTAGGCGAACGTGTCTGCGATCTCTTGGGAGACAGTGGTGCTCGCGACGTAGGTGCCCATGGCGCTCTCCTGGGTTGTGGTGGGGGTGTCCTGACAGTAGGCCGGACGCCGGGTAGGCGGTCGGGAGCGTGCCCACCGGTGTCAGGACCTTCGGCAAAACCGGTTGCCCGGTCCGGGCTCACCCCACCCGCCGGCGGCTGGGGCCCCCGAGGGTCGCCCACACCACGTGCCCGGTGCGGTCCTGGGTGGCTCCCCACTCATGGGCCACCGTGCGGACCACGCGCAGGCCACGGCCCGAGGTGTGCCAGGTGGCGGGCGGGCGCGGCACGGCTTCGGTGGCGCTGCCGCCGTCGGTGACCTCGACCTCCAGGGACTCCGGTGAGATCTTCCAACGGACGCGAACGGTGCCGTCGGACAGCGCACGCGCGTGTCGAATGGCGTTGGTGAGCAGCTCGGAGACGACGATCTCGGCATCCCGGACCAGCGACTCGGGCACGGCGCGGGCCCGAAGGTCCTCGACCAGGGCACGGCGGGTCCTGGGAACCATGGTCGAGACCCTGGCCACCCGCACGCAGCAGACCGTGCTGTCCGCGCCGCGCCCACCGCTTTCATGCACGGTGAGGGTGTCGGGCTCACGCCGCGTCTCGACCTCTTGCTGGGCTGTCGACATGTCCTCTCCTTCCTCCCCCGTGCGGCCGGTGGGCCGGGACGTCGGCCGACGGCGACAGTGCGTGTCGTCCCGCGATCGTGTCCTGAGTACAGCACGCGCACCACACCCCTAGGGAGGGTTCAGAGGTCCGGTTCGGGGCGCGCGCCGGTCGCGGGGATGTCGGGTGCGTCGGCAGTGGGTCGGCAGTGGGTCGGCAGTGGGTCGGCAGTGCGTCGGCAGTGCGTCGGTAGTGCCTCGGCAGTGGCAGAGTGACGAAGGGCGGCACGTCGACGTGACGTCCACGGCGACCCGTCGACCGGTGAGGACTCCATGACCGAGCACAGCCCGACTCCCGCCCAGGCGGCCACCGTTCGGCGCCCGCTGCACCGCGACCTGATCATTGCCGAGGCCATCGAGATGATCGACCGCGACGGCCTGGAGTCACTGACCATGCGTTCGCTGGGGGCACGGCTGGGGGTCGAGGCGATGGCGCTGTATCGCTATGTCAACGGTCGCGAGGACCTGCTCGACGGCATCGTCGCCTCCCTGGTCGACCAGATCCAGGTTGACCCCGACGGTCGGTTGGGGCCGACCGACGGCTGGCAGGGGCTGCTCCAGTGGCTCGCCCACTCGGTGCGGAAGGTCGCCGTGGACCACCCCGTCATCTTCCCCCTCGTCGCCACCCGCCACCCGTCGGCTCCGTGGCTTCGACCGCCCCTGCGCAGCCTGCGCGTCGTCGAGGAGTTCCTGGACGGGCTCACCTCCAGGGGGTTCAGCGACCGCCAGGCGGTGCAGACCTACCGGGTCTTCACGAGCTTCCTGCTCGGGCACCTTTTGCTGGAGGTGGCCGCCCGGGGCGCCGAGACCGGACCCGTGGAGGAGCCGCTCGACGAAGGGGATGCCGACCTCCCGGCTCCGGAGGCCGAGCTGGACGTCACCGACTACCCCACCATCACCCGCACGGGTCACCTGCTGGCCGAGGACCACACCCAGGACGAGTTCGAGACCGCTCTCGAGGCCCTCCTCGACCGACTGGACCGCAACCTCTCCCAGTGAGCCCTCGAGGTCGCCGGGAGCTCGGGCTCGACCCGCTAGGCCTCGATCCATCGATGAGCTCGGGGTTTGAGCGTCCGTGTGGGGTCCGGCCACCCGCTGGTGGGCGGCCGGACCCATCACACGGCGCCCGATGTGATCCGTGGCGTCGGTGCGACGTGTTCCTCGATGCCATCACCTGCCTTTCACGGTCATCCATTCACGTGCTCGACCACGAGTCGCGCCTGGTGTCGACGGGCTGGACCGGAGGAGAGCGTTGCCGCCCCACCTCTCGTGGGTCTGGGACGTCGGCGCCGCCGCGCTGGGGTCCCGGCTCTGCCACAGGCCGTGGACGCGGTCCCCGTGGTTCCGGGGCCAGTACCGGCGGCGCCCACCGGCCCGGCGGAGACGGATCCGGGGGGTCCGGGGGGTCCGACCAGGAGGCGGCGATGATCCCGTCGAACTCCGCCCGCAACAGGACCGGGTCGGCCAGGACCACCTCGAGGTCCGCCCGGCTCCCCGGGGCCGTGGTCGCCGGCGCGTTCATCACTCTCACCTCCCACCGCGATGCCGGGATCAGGCGTTGATCGCCTGCCGCTCGCTGCCGCGGCTGTTGGCGATCTCGATCTTGCGCGGTTTGGCCTGCTCGGCGACCGGGATCAGCAGGGTCAGCACTCCCGCGTCGTAGCTCGCCTCGATCCGCGCGGTGTCCGGGTTGTCGCCGAGCACCAGCTGACGGGAGAACACCCCACGCGGGCGCTCCGCCGCGAGCATCTCCTTGTCCCTATCCAGGCCGGCCCGCTCGGCCTTGACCGTGACGACGTTCCGCTCGACGTCCAGGTCGACCGAGTCGGCGCTGACCCCGGGAAGGTCGAACTCCACGTGGAAGGTGTCCCCTTCGCGCCAGGCGTCCATCGGCATCACCGAAGGTCGCGCCCACGTGCCCGGGCCGTTCAGGACCTGCTGGGTGAGCCGGTCCAGCTCACGGAAGGGGTCGGTGCGCATCAGCATCGCAGCCATCGTTCAACACTCCTATCCCTGTTCGGTTGGCTCCGCCACGACTCCGTATCTGTCGCGGCGGATATAGATTTGTTGTAGCACCCGTGAGATGCTGACGCAAGACCCGAGGACGGGTTTTCCGACGAAGGAGCCAACCCATGGTGCCGTCACACCCATCGAGCTCACCCCGGCCCCCCCGCCAACCGCACCAACCGGGGCCTCAGGTCGCCACCCCTGACCGGGACCGCGGGGTGTATGGCATCACGGTGGCTGCCGACCTCGTCGGGATGGGAACCCAGAACCTTCGCCTCTACGAGACCCGTGGCCTGCTCGAGCCCGACCGCACCCCCGGCGGCACACGTCGCTACAGCACTGACGACCTCGAACGGTTGCGCCGCATCGGTGAACTCCTCACCGCCGGGCTCAATCTCGCCGGCATCTCCATGGTCCTCGACCTCGAGGAAGAGAACACCCACCTCCGCCACACCCAGCAGGCTCCGTCCAGCAAAGCCTCAGTCCGTCCGTAGCCCCGGAACACGCCGGGCCAGCCGCCGAGGGACTCACGCCGGGCAGCGGCGCCGATCCCAGGGGCCTGGCGACGGCATCAGGCGTCGAACGAGGCCCCGCGTCCGACCCGGACGGGGCCCGGCGCTCCCCGAGGCACCACCTCGCCCTTCTGGAGCACACGCACCACGCCACGGTCCGCGAGGTCCCACGCAACCTGCCGCGACTGGCGTGAGAACGACCGCCAGGCTTCGCCGCCGACGATTCTCGTGACCTCGCTCGGACACACCGTCCCGTCCGGTCGATGCCTCAGGAGCACCCGGTAGGCCGCGGCCATCCGCTGGGCGCGACCCTCCGGTGAGGCCACCTGCCACCACGGCTCACCACGCTCGCCCAGGGCCAGCTTCGCGTCCCCGACGCGGTGTCGCACGCCGTCCCCCTCGGACCGGACCATCCTGCGAGCGACCATGAGCTCGGCGACCAGCTCGCTGCGCAGGCGCTCCGGAATGCCCGGGTCGGTGGCTCGCCACTTCCGCCCGGAGATGACCACGTACCGCCCGTCCGAGGACCGTTCCACCTGGGCCTCGCGGTCGTTCACGCCTCTGCGATCTTTCCAGGGGTCGCGGACCCGCTGCCGTACTGGCTGGTGGGGATGACGCTGATCGTGCCGTTGGGTTCCAGCACCACCGCGGCCACCAGCTCGAGGCCACCGATCCCGGTGCTGCGCACGACCTGATGCAGGCTGGCTTCGCTGACGCGTTGACGGGTCAGCGCCTCCCGATCCGGGACGCCGTCTCGCAGCAGCACGGTCGGGGTCGAGGTCACCGCCAGGCGCGCCCAGGGGACGCGCACCGAGACCCAGGCCACCACCAGCTGCAGCGCGGCCAGCAACCCGAGGGCCAGTGCCCCTTCGGTCCACGGCACCGAGCTGCTCAGAACCACCGTGGCCAGGGTGGAACCCAGGGCGACCGTGACGATGAAGTCGAACGCGTTCAGCTGGGCGAGGGTGCGCTTGCCACTGATCCGGACGACAGCGACCAGCCAGACGTAGGCCAGCGGGCCCACCACCATCACTCGGGCCAGGCCCGATACGTCGTCGAAGAACACGGTAGGTCTCCTTTTCGTTGCGTCGCGCCTCATCACGGATGGGCAGGAAGGCGGAGGAGGACATGCTGTGACGTCGTCGACGACGAACACTGGGGCCACGATGCCCGCGTCCACGTGCGGGCCGTCCCTTGAATTGTCGGTCCGGCCAGTGAACCATTCCTCCGTCGGCCGCGATCGTGAGCGTGACCGACCCTGCGGCGGTGCCGCGTGACGTTCCGTGAGAGGGGAGCTCGAGGTGTTACTGACCAGTCTGGTGATCGTGGTGGTGTCGGCGGCCCTGGTGGCGGGCGCTGCCTGGGGTGTGTACGGCAACCTGCCGCCGAAGGTCGAGGGTTTCATCGTCGCCCTGGCCGGTGGCGCCCTGATGGTGTCGGCAGTGCTGGAGCTGATCGATCCCGCCACGGACGTCGCTCCGCTGTGGGCGGTTTCCGGCTGCGTCCTGTTCGGAGCGATCCTCTTCGCGGTGCTCGACCGATTCGTCGGACGGAAGCTCGGCTCGGACAGTGGCGGTGGTCTGCTCGCGGCGGTCACCCTCGACGGCATTCCGGAGAACCTTGCCCTGGGCGTGGCGCTCATCGGGGCGGGGCCCCTTCAGGTGGCCTCCCTGTCCGGGTCGATCTTCCTGTCCAATTTGCCCGAAGCGGCCGGTGGTGCCAGGCAGATGGCCAAGAACCGGTCTCGACCCAAGGTCCTCGGTCTGTGGGCCGCGACGGCGGCGCTGCTCTCGGTGGCGGCCCTGGCCGGCAACCTCCTCCTCTCCGGCGTGCCGCAGGCCCCGCTCGGGTTGATCCGATGTGTCGCCGGAGGCGCGGTCGCTGCGTCCTTGGCCACCGAGGTCTTTCCCAAGGCGTTCAAGGAAGACAGCTACACCACCGGCATCGCCACCGCCCTGGGGCTCGTGCTGGCCGTCGCGCTGGGGCAGCTCGGCTGACACGAAGCCGGCATCCGGCGGTGAACGGGGTCAGATGTGGTCGGCCCGGCCGAGCGTGCCGTCGGGGTCGGCCGCTGGGTAGGTCCACGACCCCCACAGCGTCTGGAGCGGGTTGGGCTCGGGCGGGGAGAGGCGACGCAACCGCCCTGCGGGACGGCCCACACCGGTCCCTCCACCAGCGGCGGATGAGCGGCGAGGCCACCACGCCGAGCGGCCCTTCACCGAACGGGGTTGCCGGCCGTCGGCGTACCAGGCGTCCAAGGCGTCTGCGCTGGCCGCCATGGCGTCCCAGAGGTCATCGACGTCGTCGGGCACCTCCTCCTGTAGTACCCCCAGGTGCTCAGCAGTCAGTTCTCGGCGCAGGCGAAGCGCGAAGGCGTCACCGGGCACGGCCGGGCCCGAGTGTTCGGCGCGGTGGTCCTGAACGGCGCAGGCCAGCTCGGAGTCGGACGACCAGGACCGGCGATTGAAGTTGTCGGACCCGATGCTGGACCAGACGTCGTCGATGATGCAGACCTTGGCGTGCACGTAGACGGGGAGTCCCGCGAGGTTGGTGAGCCCGTAGACCGCCACCCGGTCTCCTCCGGCAGCCAGGAGCAGGTCCATCGCCAGCTTGCGGCCGTGGAGCTGCGCTGGGAGGGAGAGTGCCCCGTCGGTGTCGGGGTGGGCGGGGATGACGGCGATGAGCCGCAGGTCCGGGTTCTCGCGCAGTGCCTGACCGAAGTGCCGCCCGACCTCTTCGGACCAGAGGTACTGGTCCTCCAGGTAGATCAGTCGCCGCGCCTTCCGCACGGCCTTGGTGTTGGCGTCGGCGATGCTGCGCTCCCCCTGCGGCGCGAAGTCGAAGCCCTTGGGCCGGAGCGTGGGATAGGTCCGCAGCACCTGCACGGCCTCGTGACCCGACTCCGGCGGTGGCGGGGCCTGTGCGTGCAATGGGCGGGGCTCGAGGTCCTCGCCGTGGACCAGGCTGGAGAGACGCCGGCCCGGGTTCATGGTCAACGGGGTGGAGTCCCCCCACCTCTCCCGGAAGCTCGTCTCGACGTCGTGGACGGCCGGCCCGGTGATCGCGACCTGCACGTCGTGCCACGCCGGCCGGGGTCCGAAAACCCGTGGCATGTCCCTGGTCTGTGGGTCACCGCGGTGCCCGGCGTCGTCGCGTCGGCTGTGGCACAGGTCGATACCGCCCACGAACGCGATGTCCCGGGCCGGGTCCTGTCGGTGGCGCAGCACCGCGAACTTCTGGTGGTGGGCGCCACCGGTGCGCACCCGCATGTCGCGCAGGCACTGTCCACCGGCCTCGTTGATCTCGAGGCCGACCAGTCGCGACTTGCGGGCGTGGAACCCGAACCCCTTCCAGTGCGACCGCCACACCAACCCCCGCACGTCCACCCCCCTCCGGGCGGCCGCGGAGAACGTCGCGCTCACGGTCTGCGCCGGGTCCTCGGTGAGCTGCTGGTCAGGGTCACCCCGCCAGTCCACGAAGTAGAGCAGGTCCCCCTCCCCAAGGGCGCTCACCCGCTCGTGCAGCTCGGCGAAGTACGTCGCGCCGTGCACCAGCGGGCGCACCGTGTTCCCGACACTCCAGGCTGTGCCCTCGGGCAGGTGGTCGTCGATGCGGGTGTGTGCGTTTCGTCGCTCGTGGGGCATCAGGAAGAGGTCGGGGTCCATCGGCGACATCCTGCCGTGCCCGCTCACACGCGTGGCACTCGGGCCCGAGCACGACGGCCGGACCGGGGGTTAGGTCGTGCCGTGCACTCCAGGGACGCTCGTGGGGAGCGTTGGTTCATGGCGTCGGGCCGGGTGCGATGCCTTCGTAGTAGTCGGCTCCGTCTCGGTCCGGGGGCAGCACCGGCACCCCGACGATGCTCTTTCCGGATGCCGGGGTGCTGATCTCGACGTCGACCATGGCACCGGGGATGACGGGCACCGGACCCAGGTCGACGTTGCTGGGGATGGCAGTGATCCCGTCACCGGCCGCCGGGGCGATCGAGACCGTGACCGGGTCGCTCCCACCGAGGATGCCGAAGGTGACAGGGATCGCGTCTCGGGTCTGGTTGACGGCCTGACCGACCAGCACGCCGGGCGCCCCCTTGGCCTGCGTGATGACGACAAGATTCTCGAACTCGACGTTGGTGATGGTCAGCGGCACCCCGTCGGCCTGGATGTACTGCTCGTCGGTCTGGACCGGTGAGAAGATCGCACACCCCGACAGCGCGAAGGCCACGGCATGTGCGGCACCGATGGCGGCGAGGCCGCGGCGTCGCGGCGTCATGTGACCGGGCCGCGGGAGCAGTGGAGGGTGGCGACAGCCATGGCAGGGGGCCTTCCATCAAGGCGGAGGTCCAGGTGCTGGACCCAGCGTGTCGTTGGCGGACCATCCCGCAACGACGGTCCGACCCTAGCGCGAGGCATGACCAGGTCGGTCCTTTTCGTCCAGCCACGACGTTTACGTCGTATTCACCGGGGTACGGTGCAGGCGCGCCGAGGCGGGAGAGCCGCGGCGACTCAGACAACAGGAGCAGACCATGAGCAGGATCACCATCGCCGTCGCCTTCGGGGCCGGCTACGTCCTGGGAGCGCGCGCCGGTCGCGAGCGCTATCGGGAGATCAAGGGCCGCGCCAGTGCCGTGTGGCAGAGCGACACCGTGCAGGAGCAGGCGGCCAAGGCCCAGGGCATCGCCAAGGATCAGGCCGTCAAGGCCAAGGAGGTCGCACAGGACAAGCTCCCCACTCAGCTGGGTGGAAAGGCCCGTCGTCACTCCGACGACGCCCCCGAGCGTGAGCTCGGCACCGTCGACGCCCCCGGGAGCCACCAGTGACGGACCCGGGGTCGACCACCGGCACGGCATCCACCGACACCGCGGGGCCGGCATCCGACGCGACGACCGGTCAGCTCATCGCGCGGCTGAGCGAGCAGACCAGCACGTTGGTCCGCGACGAGATGCGCCTGGCGCAGGCGGAGTACAGCGCCAAGGCCAAGCACGCCGTCACCGGACTGGGCATGTTCGGCGCCGGTGGCCTCCTCGCCCTCTACGGCCTGGGGGCCCTCGTGGCGGCGGCGGTCCTCGCCCTCGTGCTGGTCGTGCCGGCGTGGGCGGCGGCCCTGATCGTGGGCGCAGCGCTCCTGGCCGTGGCCGGAGCGATCTCCCTCGTGGGCAAGAAGCAGGTGCAGCAGGCGACCCCGGCCGCCCCGGAGAAGACCGTGCGCAGCGTCAAGCGCGACATCGACGACGTCAAGGAGCACGCCAGCAATGACCAGCACTGACCAGAACCACGACGCCCCGTCCACCGACCCCGACGACATCGAGGCCGATATCACCCGGCACCGTGAGCAGCTGAGCGAGACCGTCGAGGAGCTCGTGGACCGGGTCAACGTCAAGGCCCGGGCCGAGCGCAAGGCCACCGAGACCAAGGAGCGCCTCTCAGCCGAGGTCGACCGCTCCAAGGAGCGCCTCCAGTCGGGGGACCCTGCCCAGGTGGCCGCCGCGGCCGCTCCGGTGCTCGCCGCGGTGGCGGTCCTCGCCCTCGCCGTCTACTGGTTGAGCAGGCGCGGATGACGACGCGGACCCGCAGCCCGAACGAGGACCCCCAAGCCGACCAGCCCGACAAGCCGGACACCCCGACCGAGGTGAGCGGGCGCGGGTGGAAGTACACGGCCCGCAAGGCCTACCGCGAGTTCAGCGACGACCAGTGCACCGACCTCGCGGCCGGCCTGACCTACTACGCCGTGCTGTCGATCTTCCCCGCGCTCATCGCGGTGCTGTCGCTGCTCGGCGTCGTCGGGCAGAGCCAGAAGACGATCGACGCGGTCATGCCGGTGCTCGACGACGTGGTGGGGAAGGAGGGCGCCAGCACCCTTGAACCGGTCATCTCCTCGCTCGCCTCAGCACCGGGTGCCGGCCTGGCCCTGCTGCTCGGGCTGGCCACCGCCGTGTGGTCGGCGTCGGGATACGTCACGGCATTCGGCCGCGCCATGAACCGGGTGTACGAGATCGAGGAGGGCCGACCGTTCTGGAAGCTGCGCCCGGTGATGCTCGTCATCACCGTGGGGATGCTGCTCCTCGTGGTCCTCGTGGCGCTGATGATCGTGCTGTCCGGGTCCTTGGCCAAGGCGGTCGGGGATGCCGTGGGGCTGGGGTCGACGGTGCTCGCCGTGTGGACCTACGCCAAGTGGCCGGTCATCCTCGTGATCGTCGTGGTCATCATCGCCCTGCTGTACTACACCACCCCGAACGTCAAACAGCCGAAGTTCCGGTTCGTCAGCGTCGGGGCGGGCATCGCCATCGTGGTCTGGGTGCTCGCGTCCCTGCTGTTCGGGCTGTACGTCAGCCAGTTCGCCAGCTACGGCAAGACCTACGGCTCGATGGCCGGGGTCGTGATCTTCCTCCTGTGGTTGTGGATCACCAACCTCGCCCTGCTCTTCGGGGCCGAGGTCGACGCCGAGCTGGAACGCACCCGCCAGCTGGAGGGCGGCATCGAGGCCGAGCGTGACCTCCAGCTGCCGCCCCGCGACACCAAGAACATCAAGAAGAACGAGGAGAAGCGCGCCGAGGACGAGGCGCAGGGCAGGGCGCTGCGCCACAGTGCCACTCGCTCCGCGGACTCGGAGGACTGACCCTCCTGAGCCCTCGGCGCACGACAACGGCGTCGTGCAGGGGAAGGGGGTGCGACGACTGCGTCGCACCCCCTTCTCGCAGTCCACCCTGCGGTTCGGCGTGCTCAGGGACCTCCGCGCCAGTGGTCGATGCGGCGGTGGTCCGGCGAGAACCCGTGGTCGACGCCCCAGAGCACGGCCTGGGTGCGGCTCGCGACGCCGATCTTGCGATAGACGGATCGGATGTAGGACTTGACGGTGTTCGGTGAGAGGTAGGTGCGGGCCGCGACCTCGGCGTTGTCCAGCCCTTGGGTGATGAGCGCGAGGATCTCGGACTCCCGGTCGGTGAGCCCCTCCTCACGGCCGGGCCAGCCGAGCGCCTGGTTGGTGCGGGCGCGCCGCGGCGGGTCGCTCACCACGAGCTCACCGGCGTGCACGCGCTCGCGCGCGGCCACCAGGTCCCTCGCGGGGAGGGCCTTCGAGAGGTATCCGCGCACCCCGAGGTTGATGGCGTGGTCGATCAGCTCGGGGTGGAAGGTCCACGTGTAGACCACCACCCTGAGGGCGTGCGGGTTCGCCACCAGGACCCCGATCTCCTCGCGGTCGGACTCCGGTTGCGCGAAGGAGTCGTAGAGCGCGATGTCGACGGTGTCCTGAAGTGGCCGGTTGGCGTCGATCTCGGCCACGAGCACCCGGTCCCGGTAGCGGTCGAGGAGATGGGCGACGCCGATGAGGACGACGTCGTAGTCGTCGACCAGCGCCACGGTGATCGGCTGACTCATCGGGTCCCTCCCGCTCGCCTGGGCGTGCACTACTCCCTGGACCAGGATGCGGCCTCATGGGATGGGTCACTTCATCCGAGACACAATAACCTCCTTAGGGGTGTGGCGGTAGAGCCGTAGGGGTGGAACGGTGGGGGCCACGAGAGACAGGGCTCGTAACCCGAGGACGAGAGGAGGAACGACCATGCGGAACCAAGGTTTGATCTGGACGATCGTCGGGGTGCTCGCGATCATCGCGCTGCTCATCTTCATCTTCTGACCGCCCAGCACTCGCTGCGTGGCATCTCGTCATCGCGTGATGAGGTCCAGAGGGAACCACCGGCTTCGGTGGTTCCCTCTGGTGCACCTGACCCGCTGCTGGTCTCGCGCACCACCCGGCTCGGAGCTCGGCCCACCTGTAAGGGTGTGTCAACCCGGGGCCTGCCGCTCGTAGGCTCCTGTCCATGCGTGAACACGCCCCGTGGGGCTTCTCGACCTGGGGAGACGTGCAGCTGGCGGTCCGGGCCCGCAGCGCGGTCGGGGACCTGGATGTGGCGCTGGACATCGCCCGGTCACTCGAGCCGCTCGCCACTGACCTCGGCACCAGCTCGACACCGTTGATTCGCGCCCTCTCGACGCTGGGCAGCGTGGACCTGAGCACGGCCCGAGCCGCCGAGCCCCACCTCGATGCGACCGCCATCCTGGCGCAGGCCCGACGGGCCGGACACGACCTCGCGGGCGTTCCCGCCGATGCGACCTGGGGCGTCTATGCGGCCTCCCCACCCGGGGCGTCGCTCCTCGCCTCCCGGATGCCGGTCGCGGACGGCGAGTGGTCACTGACCGGGTCCAAGGCGTGGTGCTCGTTGGGCGACCGGGTGTCACACGCGCTGGTCACCGCTCCGGACGAGTCCGGCGAACAGAGGCTGTTCGCGGTCGGCCTGCGCGACGGCGGGGTCTCCTTCGACGGAGACTCATGGCACCCGCGAGGCCTTCGCGAGATCAGCACCGGCACCCTGACGTTCGAGGGTCAGCGTGCGCGAGCAGTCGGCGGCCCGGGGTGGTATCTCGACCGCCCCGGGTTCTCCTGGGGGGCCATCGGAGTGGCCGCGGTCTGGTTCGGTGGGGCTGCGGCGCTGGCCGGGAGCCTCTGGGCCGCGGCCGGCAAGCGTCAGCCCGACCAAATCGCGTTCGTCCACCTCGGTCGGTGTGACGTGCTGCTTCACGGCGCCGACGCCGTCCTCGGCGCCGCCGTCCGGGTCCTCGACGACGCGGACACGCAGCCCGGCACGGCGGCGGTGCTCGCGGCACGGGTCAGGGCGCACGTCGCCGACGTGGCCGAGCAGGTGCTCACGATCGTGGGCCACGCGCTGGGTCCGGCTCCCCTGG
This sequence comes from Actinomycetales bacterium, assembly GCA_038258215.1. Classification (GTDB taxonomy): domain Bacteria; phylum Actinomycetota; class Actinomycetes; order Actinomycetales; family Dermatophilaceae; genus Fodinibacter. Next base: position 95,090 of record JBBSQC010000007.1, read on the forward strand.
CGCTGGACGGCGAGCACGCCGCACGCGTCGCGGACCTCACGCTCTACCTGCGACAGCACCATGCAGAGCGTGACCTCGCCCGGCTGGGTCAGCTGGTGGCGAGGACCGTCGACTCCGGCCCCGATGAGCGGCGCGACCGTCCATGACTGCCAGCGAGGCCCGCTTCTCCAGGCACGACTCCTCCACGTCGGAACGGCAGTGGTGGCTGGCAGACCAGTGGGACGGCGCGCCGTGCCTCGACCTCCCGGAGGTGGTACGGCGGCATCCCGACGTCCTGGTGCTGGCCGCGCACCCGGATGACGAGACCATCGGTGTCGGAGGGCTGGTGTCCGACCTGTCCGACCTCGGTGCCCACCTCACCGTGCTCTTCGCGACGAGCGGCGAACGATCGCACGACCTGGTGGACGAGGCGTCGCGCGCCGGGCTTGGGGCCATCCGGCGACGGGAGAGCGAGCGCGCCCTGGCGGGGCTGTCCTCGGGCGCCACGGTCGTGCACCTCCAGCTTCCGGACACGGGCCTCGCGGACGTCGAGGCGGTTCTCACGCGTGAGATCGCAGCTCGGGTCGGGACCGAGACCCTGGTGTTGGCCCCGTGGCTGCACGACGGCCACTCCGACCACGACGCCGTCGGCCGGGCTTCCCTGCACGCGGTGTCGGCCGCGGGCGGCACCCTGGTCTTCTACCCCATCTGGATGTGGCACTGGTCCTCACCGGACGAGCTGGACTGGAGCCACGTGGTGACCGTCGACGTCACGAGCACCGGCAGCTGGCGGAAGCGGGCATCCCTGGAGCACTTCGAGTCCCAGGCCGAGACCGGTGGTCTGCCCGGCAGCGCCGCGGGTCGCGCTCCCGTGCTCGACGAGAGCCTTCGGGAACGGGCAGCTCGGTTGGTGGAGACCCTCCTCGACCCGCACGGGGTGCTACCCACCCGCACTCACGCGCACGGAGTGAGCCGGATCGCCGAGCGGCGCGAGGGCTTCGACGAGATGTACGACGGACCGGATGACCCGTGGCACTTCACGGACTCGTTCTACGAGCGCCGCCGGCTGGCCCTCATCACGGCATTCCTGGAGCGGCCCTCGTACGACAGGGTGCTCGAGATCGGCTGCGCCGACGGTGCGATGACGGCGACGCTCACCGGGCGCTCCCGCGAGGTCGTCGCGGTGGACACCAGCGCGAGGGCCGTCGCCGTCGCCCAGCGGCGTTCGCCCTCCGCCCTCGTGGTGCAGGGCGCGGTGCCGCACGACCTGCCCGGCGGCCCGTTCGACCTCGTGCTCGTCAGCGAGGTCGGCTACTTCCTCTCCCCCACCGAGCTCATCGCCACCCTGCGCGGCGCCGTGAGCCGCCTGTCCCCTGACGGTGAGCTCGTCCTCTGCCACTGGCAGCACCCCACGGTGGACGTTCCCCTCGACGGCGCACTGGTCCACGAGCAGGCGGCCTCCGTGCTGGGCCCGCCACGGGCGTCCTACCGCGACGGGGACCTGGCCGTCGAATCCTGGCGTGGGGGTCGGACCCTCGCCGAGCAAGAAGGACGAGCCTGACGTGCCGCTCACAACACGCTGCGGCGCAACCCTTCTCGGACCGGCGACTGAGTCATCGGGTCGACAGGATGCTCCAACCGCCCCACCCGGTCGCATGAAACAGCCCCCGCCGGGTACCACCGTGGATGACTACCCGATGACGACCGAAGGACAGATGCCGTGAGAGCGCTGACCTGGCAGGGCAAGAGGGACGTGCGGGTGGAGGACGTGCCGGACCCGAGGATCGAGCAGCCCACCGACGCCATCATCCGGATCACCTCCACCGCGATCTGCGGGTCCGACCTGCACCTCTACGAGGTCCTCGGGGCCTACCTGCAGCCCGGTGACGTCCTCGGCCACGAGCCCATGGGCATCGTCGAGGAGGTGGGCTCGGACGTGAGCCACATCCGCCCCGGCGACCGGGTCGTCATCCCGTTCAACATCTCGTGTGGTTCCTGTTGGATGTGCTCGCGGGGGCTCTACGCGCAGTGCGAGACCACCCAGGTTCGCTCCGAGGGGAAGGGCGCCTCCCTCTTCGGCTACACGAGCCTCTACGGCTCGGTCCCCGGCGGGCAGGCCGAGTTCCTGCGCGTGCCACAGGCTCAGTTCGGGCCCGTGAAGGTGCCGGACGAGCACCCGGACGAGCGTTTCCTGTACCTCTCCGACATCATCCCGACGGCGTGGCAGGCGGTGGTGTTCGCCGACGTCCCCCGGGGCGGCACCCTCGCGGTGCTGGGCCTCGGACCCGTCGGCCAGTTCGCGGCACGCATCGGACGTCGTCTCGGCGCAGAGCGGGTCATCGGGGTCGACCTGGTGCCCGAGCGTCTCGCGCTGGCCCGACGTCACGGCGTGGAGACGGTTGACCTGCGCGAGGTCGATGACGTCGCCTCCACCCTGCTCGACCTGACCGGCGGTCGCGGTCCTGACGGCGTGGTCGACGCCGTGGGCATGGAGGCCCACGGGTCGCCGGCGGCCAAGGTCGCCCAGGCCGCCGTCGGGGTCCTCCCCGACACGCTGGCCAAGCCTCTGGTCGACACCATGGCCGTGGACCGGCTTGCAGCACTGCGCGCGGCGATGAAGTCGGTGCGCCGGGGCGGCACGGTGTCGGTCAGCGGGGTCTACGGCGGGGAGGTGGACCCCCTGCCGATGATGGAGATGTTCGACCGTGGCATCACCGTGCGGATGGGTCAGTGCCACGTCAAGCGGTGGGTCGACGACATCATGCCGCTGCTGCTCGACCCCGCCGACCCGTTGGGGTCCGAGGACCTGGCCACGCACGTCCTGCCCCTGGAGGACGGCCCGCGGGGCTACGAGATGTTCCAGGCCAAGGACGACGGCTGCGTCAAGGTGGTGCTGCAGCCGTGAGGGACCGCTCGGGTCTGACCGTGGTGGTGACGGGCGCCTCGAGTGGGATCGGCCGGGCCACGGCACTGCGGCTGGCGGCTCGTGGCGACAACCTGGTGCTGCTGGCGCGGTCGCGGGTGGCGCTGGACGAGGTCGCCGCCGAGTGCGCGGTCCACGGTGGCCGCATGCTGGTCACCCCCTGCACCGTCGCAGAGATGGCCGACGTCGACACGGCGTTCGCCGCTGCCGTCGCCGAGTTCGGCACCATCGATGCCGTGGTGCACTCCGCTGCCGTCCTCGCGTACGGCCGGTTCGAGGACGTGCCGACCGACGTCTTCGACGAGTCGATCAGGGTCACGCTGCTGGGCACCGCGAACATCGCGCGCGCGTCCCTGCGTCACTTCGGCCAACGGGGCGGCCGGGGCCGCCTCGTGGTCGTCGGCTCCTTGCTCGGAAAGATCGCGACACCGTTCATGAGCTCCTACGTCACCGCCAAGTGGGGGCTGCACGGGTTGGTCCGCACCTTGCAGATCGAAGCGAGGGAGACACCGGGCATCGACATCAGCCTCGTCTCCCCCGGTGGCGTGAACACCCCGGTCTACCGACAGGCCGGCACCTTCCTCCGTCGCCACGGTCGACCGCCGCCCCCGGTCGACCCGCCGGAGAAGGTGGCAGCCGCGATCGAGTCGGCCATCGGGCGGCGCCGCCGCGACCTCGGCGTCGGGGTGGCGAATCCCTTGGTGGTCCTCGGCTTCCGGATGCTGCCCGGCGTCTTCGACCGCATCGTCACGCCGCTGATGAACCTCGGCGGCCTGGAACGCGACGAGGTCCCCAACGGCCCCGGCAACGTCTTCGAGCCCACCCCCCGGGGCGAGGCGTCGCACGGGGTGTGGAGCGACATGCTGTCCCTGGACAACGACGAACGAAAGGTATGAACCAATGACCGCCGCGAAGATTCGAAGCACGCCCGTGTCGCGCACCGTCGATGCGGGAGCGGACACCGTCTGGGATGTGCTCGCAGACGGCTGGGCCTACACGACGTGGGTGGTCGGGGCCTCACGGGTTCGCGCGGTCGATGCGACCTGGCCGTCGGAGGGGGCCAGCATCCATCACTCCTTCGGGGTCTGGCCGGCCGTGGTCGACGACACGACCGAGGTCATGTCCAGTGCCGTGGAGCAGGAGCTCGTGCTCACGGCGAGAGGCTGGCCGATGGGCGAGGCCGAGGTCGTCATCCGGCTGAGCGCCGAGGGTGATGACCGGTGTGTCGTCTCCATCGCCGAGGATGCCGTGTCCGGTCCCGGGTCGCTCGTTCCCCACGCCCTGCGCCAGCCGGCGATCCGCCGACGGAACGTGGAGTCGCTCAAGCGACTGGCGTACCTCGCCGAGCGCCACACCGGCGCCGACGCTCCCCCCTCCTGAGGAGCCCGGTCGGCGACAGACGCGGTCAGCGCAGCACCCTCTCCCACGCCGTCCGGGCCAGGGCTCGACGGACCGCGCCGGTGCGACCTTCCGCTCCCAGCGCCACGCGCGCCGCGTTCCACCCGCACGCACCGTGCACCCCACCGCCGGGATGGGCCGCGGCACTGGCCAGGTAGAGCCCGCGGAAGGGGGTCTCGGGTCGTCCCAGGCCGGGGGTGGGGCGGAACACCAGCTGTTGGTGCAACGCGGAGGTGCCACCGTTGATCGAGCCGCCGGCGAGGTTGGCGTCGGCATCCTGTAGGTCACCGGGCGCCTGCACGTGTCGGGCGAGGACGCGCGCGGCGAACCCTGCGGCAACTCGCTCGACGGCATCCTCCATCCTCGTGACGTGGGCGTCCAGCAGGTCGCCGCGCCAGTCCATCCCGTGCGGCACGTGCGTGTAGGCCCACGCCGACTCGGTCCCCGCCGGAGACCGGCCGGGGTCGGCGGTCGTCATCTGCCCGAAGAGGAGGAACGGTCGCGTCGGCACCCGACCCACACTCAGGTCGGCGGCGAAGTCGACGAACCCGTCGACGTCGACACCGAGGTGCACCGTGCCCGCCCCGGAGGCGCGTGAGTCGTTCCACGGCACCGGCCCGTCCAGCGCCCAGTTGACCTTGATGGTGGCGTGGTCCCACTGGAAGCACCGCTCGAGGTCGCGGCGCAACCGGCCCGGTAGGGCGGCGCTGCCGACCAGGTCGGTGTACAGCCGCGGCGCCGAGACATCGGCCAGCACGGCGCGCCGGCACCGCACGGTGGTGCCGTCCGCGCACCGCACGCCGACCGCGCGGCCGCCGGCGATGTCGACGGACGTCACCTCGGCTCCGGTCCGCACCTGGACACCCACGGACTCCGCCCGCGAGCGCATCGCTGCCGCCAGACGTCCGGCGCCACCCCTGGGCACCGGGAAGCCCACGTCCTGACCGAGCATGGCCAGCAACCACCCGAACAGCGCGCTCCCGGCCGCGTCGGGCGGGAGGTCGCTGTGCATCGCGTTTCCCGTGAGGAGCAACGGGCCACCGTCCCCCGCAAAGGCCTCCTGCCCCATCCGGCGGACCGACGACACCCCCAGCCGGGCGAGGTCCAGGCTGCCGCGGGTCCCCAGTCCCCTGAGCAGTCGCGCACCCGGACGCAGCGGGGGGAACGGGGTGAACAGGGCATCGAGCAGCGGGTCGCGCACACGACCCCACTCACCGACGAGCTCGAGCCAGGCCGCACCGTCGCCGGCGGCGAACTCGTCCAGCCCGGCTGCGGTGCGTTCGGCGTCGTGGTGAAGCACCGCCGTGCGGCCGTCCTCGAGGGTGTGGGCCAGCACGTCCGGAGCCCTCACCCACTCCAGCCCGTGGGCGTCCAGGTGGAGGTCGCGGATGACGGGGCTCGCCGCGGCCAAGGGGTAGAAGGCGCTGAAGAGATCGGTGACGAACCCCGGGGAGGTGACCTCGGCGCTGCGAACCGCACCACCCACCTCGTCCTCGGCCTCCAGCACCAGCACGTCCCACCCGGCGTCCCCCAACGCGTTGGCGGCGACCAGACCGTTGGGGCCTGCGCCGATCACGACCGCGTCGACCACTGACGTGCCCATCACCCTCCCCCCGTCGTTGCGCTCGGTGTGCCTGCCCGCTGCTCTCCGTCAGGGTGCCACGACCCGGCCCGGCCACGGCGCGTCCGTGTCCGTGCCGATGTCCGCGCCGGTGTCGTCGACGGCGGCGGGGGCCTCCCACACGGGCGAACGGCCACCCCGACGGGTGCCGGGATGGCCGTGCCATCGCCCGAGTGCTCAGTGCTTAGTGCTTGAAGGCGTCCTTGACGTCCTCGCCGGCGTTCTTCAGGTCCGCGGAGGCCTGGTCCTTCTTGCCCTCAGCCTGCTGGCTCTCGTCGTCGGTGGCCTCACCCATGGCCTCCTTGGCCTTGCCCCCGGCGTCCTGCGCGGCGTTCTCGATCTTGTCTCCTGCGCCCATCATGATCTCCTTCTCATCTGGTGGTGTTCGAACCATGACCACCGACGTGACGAGGGCTGCTGAGCCCCCCGACACCACCGGCGGCTGACGCGTCACCGCGTCTCGCTCCTGAGCAGTACCCACTCCCGCTCGGATGACACGGGATGTCGAAGCCGGTTGCGTGCGTGTCAAACCCAGCTTCACGGGGTACGAGCGGGCAGAACGACCACCCCGACACCGACCGCGCCGAAAGAGGACACCCGTGGCCCAGTCCGAGAAGCCCACCGACGACATCACCGTGCCCGGGGCGCCCAGCCCGCAGGCTCCTTCACTGGAAGAACCGACCGAACCCCGTGAGCCGCTCGCGCCCAAGAAGGACCAGGCCGGCCCCGACACCCGCACAGCCACCGGAGCCGAGACCGACGTCCTCCCCGAGCAGGTCGCCCAGCAAGGTGCCTTCCTGACGACCGCGCACGGTGCGCGCCTCCGGGACTCCGACCACTCGCTCAAGGCCGGCCGCCGTGGCCCCACGCTGCTCCAGGACCACCACCTGCGCGAGAAGATCAGCCACTTCGACCACGAGCGCATCCCCGAGCGGGTCGTGCACGCGCGCGGGGCCGCGGCCCACGGCACCTTCGTGGCCAACGGTGAGGCGAGCACCATCTGCCGAGCGGCCTTCCTCGACGAGGGGGTCGAGACGCCGGTCTTCGTGAGGTTCTCCACCGTGCTCGGCTCGCGCGGCTCGAGTGACACCGCCCGCGACACCCGGGGCTTCGCCACGAGGTTCTACACCCAGGAAGGGAACTACGACCTCGTCGGCAACAACATCCCGGTGTTCTTCATCCAGGACGGCATCAAGTTCCCCGACGTGATCCACGCCGGCAAGCCCCACCCCGACCGTGAGATCCCGCAGGCGCAGAGCGCGCACGACACGTTCTGGGACTTCGTCTCACTGCACACCGAGGCCCAGCACCACACCATCTGGAACATGTCCGACCGAGCCCTGCCCAGGTCCTTCCGGACCATGGAGGGGTTCGGCGTGCACACCTGGCGCCTCGTCGACGACGGAGGTGCCACGGTGCTCGTGAAGTTCCACTGGAAACCGCGGTCGGGTGTGCACTCCACGACCTGGGAGGAGGCGCAGATGACGGGCGGGCTCGACCCGGACTTCCACCGCCGCGACCTCGCCGACGCCATCGAGGCGGGTGCCCACCCGCAGTGGGACCTCGGGGTGCAGGTCATGCCGGACACCGAGGACGAGATGTTCGAGGGGGTCGACCTCCTGGACCCGACCAAGTTCGTGCCGGAGGAGCTGTGCCCCGTGCGGGTCATCGGCACGATGACCCTGGACCGCAACCCGATGAACTACTTCGCCGAGACCGAGCAGGTGGCCTTCAATCCCAGCAACCTCGTGCCCGGCATCGACGTGACCAACGACCCCCTGCTCCAGGCCCGCCTGTTCTCCTACCTCGACACGCAGATCACCCGCCTCGGTGGGCCCAACTGGAACCAGATCCCGATCAACCGGGCCCACGCCGGGGTCAACGACAACCTGCGCGACGGCTTCCACCAGGGCGCGGTGCACGGCGGAGTCGCGCCCTACCGCCCCAACTCCCTCGACGGCGGGTGCCCCTTCGTCGCCGGCGACACCGAGGGGGCCTTCGTCGACGTGCCGGTCCCCGTCGCGGCCAGCGTGAAGGAGCGCGGCAACCCCCAGTCCTTCTCCGACCACTACAGCCAGACGGCGATGTTCTACCGGTCGCTGCAGCCGGTGGAGAAGGACCACGTGGTGGCGGCCTACACCTTCGAGCTGTCGCGGGTCTGGGACACCACCATCCGCGAGCGACAGCTCCTGGCCCTGGCCAACGTCCACCCCGACCTGTGCCAGCGCGTCGCCGACGGTCTCGGGCTGTCGGCGCCCGAGGCCACCGAGTCGCCCGAGGACGACCGGACCAGTGCGGCCCTGACCCAGCTGGGCCGCACGTGGCCGGTCGAGGGGCGGCAGGTCGGCATCCTCGTCGGGGCCGAGTTCGACGCCTCCGTGGTGCAGTCGCTCCGTGAGTCCCTCGACTCGGCCGGGGTGGTTCCGCTCGTCGTCGGCCCGCACGGTGGCGTCATCTCGGGAGTGACGATGCAGCGGTCGTATGCCGTGGCCGCCTCCATCGAGTTCGATGCCGTCGTCGTGGCCGGTTCCACGCCGCCAGCTGCCGACGCCCAGCCGGCCGTCGACGCCAAGGCCGGTGCCGATGACGGCGCACCAGACCCCCGGGTCGTGAAGCTGCTCGGCGAGGTCTGGCGCCACGCCAAGGCCATCGGCGCCGTCGATGGCGGGGCCGACGTCCTGGCCGCTGCCGGGGTCGACGGTGATGGCGTGGGCGTCGTCACCGGCACGGCCGACGAGGTGGTCGAGGAGCTCCTGGTGCTGCTCGCTGCACACCGGGCGTGGGATCGCTTCGAGCCCGTCTCGAACTGACCACCGGCGCGGGGCGCGCCATGGCCCTCGGTCCGTGGCGCGCCGCCCGTGTGGTCAGGTCGAGAGCCCGCAGTGCTCCAGTGCGAGCAGGGCCAGCGCCTTGGAGGCGGTCAGTATCTCGTCGACCGGCACCTTCTCCAGCGGGCCGTGCGCGAGGCCCGGGTCGCCCGGACCGTACTGCACCGTCGGCACGCCACCCAGCCCGGTCATCAGGCGGAGGTCGCTCCCGTAGGGGGCGCCCCACGTGCGCTGCGTCCGGGAGGAGACCCGCGCGTGGGCAGCACCCACCTGGTCGGCGAGGGTCGACGCCGAGGGGAGGCGGCCCGCGGCGAACACCCCACCCCACCAGTCGATCTCGACAGGGTGGAGCCGCAACCAGGCGTCCGCCGAGCAGGCGGTGGCCACGGCGGACTCGAACGCCACCCTGGCCTGCTCCACGCTCTCACCGAGAGCCACCCCGAAGCGGCCCTCGGCGACCAGCAGGTCGGGCACCGACGACGCCCAGTCGCCGGCCCGCACCATCCCGACCTCGATCGGGTAGGCGAGGTCCCAGCGGCGCATCAGCGGGTCCACGTGCTCGTTGCGGCGCGCCTCGAGGTCTCGCAGCGCGCGGAACACCGGCCAGAACACCTCGACCGCGCTGACCCCGCTCGTGCGCATCGACCCGTGCGCTGCGGCGCCGGGCACGCGCAGGCGGAAGGTGAGCGACCCGCCGTTCGCGGGCGCGATGTCGAGCCCGGTCGGCTCGGGGATCACGCACGCGTCGGCCCGCCACCCGCGATCGAGGAGGGCGAAGGTGCCCAACCCCCCGTCCTCCTCGCCCTGCACCGCAGCCAGGACCAGGTCACCGGCGAGGGGCACCTCGAGCGCGATGACCGCGCGCATCGCCCAGATGGCCGCGACCAGACCCCCCTTCATGTCGCAGGTTCCCCGCCCGTGCACCGCTCCGTCCTCGAGCCGCCCGTCGAACGGGTCGCTCGAGGGCCAGCGGTCGAGGTCTCCGGTCGGCACGACGTCGACGTGCCCGTTGAACATCAGCGACCGGCCCCCACCTCGCCCGCGGAGCGCTCCCACCAGACCCCAGGCGGTCGAGCGCTCCACCTCCATCCCGGGGAACTCCGGCGCGGCCACGAGCTCGTCGAGGGACACCTCCCAGTGGTCCACCTCCATCCCGATCGCGCGCAGGCGACCCGCGAGCAGGGCCTGGATCTCGTGCTCCGGCTCGGTGCCGGAGACGCTGGGCACCCGCACGAGGTCCTGGAGGTCGGCCACGAGGGCCGCCTCCTGGCCGTCGATCCACGCCACGACCATGTCGGCCCACCGCTGCTGATCCACGCCCGACATCATGGGGCAAGGATCACCCACGCGACACCGGGTGTCAGCATGGGTCCACACCGTGGCGCGAGGGCGCGCCCACCCGGGGCCGGAGGTCGACGTGACGGGCCGTTACACGATCATCGCCCCGGCCTACGACGTGCTGTCCGGCGAGTGGCCGGTGTACGGCGTCGGCCGGCGGATCGGCATCCCGATGCTCCGGCTGCGACCGGGGGCAACGGTCCTGGACGTCGGCTGCGGCACCGGCCTGAACCTCCCGATCCTTGCGGATGCCGTCGGCGCCGCCGGTGTCGTGGTCGGGGTGGACGCGAGTGCGCAGATGCTCGCTGCCGCTCGTCGGCGCCACCACCACCGAGGCGGCCCGAACCCGGCCCTGCGCCTGTGGCGACGGGACGCCACAGACCTCAGCCATCTCGACGACGAGGAGCCCGCCCTCGTCGATGGCGCCGACGCGGTCCTCTTCACCTACTCCCTCTCGCTGATGCGTCCCTGGCAGAACGCGTGGGCGAGCGCGACGGCGCTGGCCCGGCCGGGGGCGAGGGTGCTCGTCGTCGACATGGCCCTGCCGACCGGCCCGGCCCGGGCGCTGGCGCCGCTGGCGCGGCTGGCCTGCCGCCTCGGCGGGGCCGAAATCACCGCGCACCCGTGGCAGGCGCTGGAGCGCGAGTGCGACGACGTCGTCCACCGCACGGCTCGTGGCGGTCACGTGCAGGTCTGGGCGGGGACCCTGCGCCGGAGTCGACGCCCTGGCGGGCCGGAGCACCCGCACGACCATCTGTTGACGGGGGAGCCGGCTCCCGCTATTATTTCACCAGACGGTATCTAATTTCCGCTTTATGGAATCACCCGAGGACGGTCAGATGACTTCCACCACCGAGGCCGCCGCGGCCCCCACCGCCTTCAACGCGCTGCCAGCGCCTGAGGCACGCACGCTCCTCCTGTCCTGCCTGGGCGTGGGCCGGTGGGCCGACGACGTCGTCGCCGGGCGTCCCTACGCGTCGGTGGATGCCGTGCTCGTAGCGGCTGCCGACGCGGCTGCCGAGCTCTCCGAGGCCGAGCTCGACGCCGCCCTGTCCGGACACCCGCGCATCGGCGAGCGCGCCAGCTCCCCCGAGCACCAGAGCGAGCTGTCCGAGCGCGAGCAGGCCGGCGTCGACCCCGACGACCACGCGACCGCTGCCGAGCTGGCCGCGGGTAACGCGGCATACGAGGATCGCTTCGACCGCGTCTTCCTCATCCGCGCCGCCGGACGATCGGCGCCGGAGATCCTCACCGAGCTCCACCGCCGCCTCACCAACGACGACCCGACCGAACGCACCGAGACCGTCACCCAGCTGCGGGAGATCGCCGTGCTGAGACTGAAGGAGATGCTCTGATGGGAACCCTGTCCACGCACGTCCTCGACACCAGCCTGGGCCGCCCGGCCCAGGGCGTCCCGATCTCGCTGGAGACCTTGACCGGCGAGGCCCTCGGCCAGGGCCGCACCGACGCTGACGGGCGCATCGCCACGATCGGCCCGCAGCGCATCCCGCCCGGCCACTACCGGCTGCGCTTCGACTCCGGGGCCTACTACGCCGCATCGGGGACGACGGCCTTCTACCCGGAGATCGCGATCGCCTTCACCATCGCGGACGCCGAGGCGCACTACCACGTGCCCGTGCTGCTCAACCCCTTCGGCTACTCGACCTACCGCGGCAGCTGACCCAGCCCTTGACGGGCGGGGACATCCGCCCTACAATTTTGCACAACGGAATCTTTTTTCCACTGGACGGAAGAGCGAACACCATGACCCACACCTCCGAGAGCGGCCTGCGCTACCTGGCCAACTGCTCCATGCTGTTCACCGAGCTCCCCCTGCTCGAGCGCCCCGCCGCCGCGAAGGCCGCCGGCTTCGACGCCGTCGAGTTCTGGTGGCCCTGGCCGGACCAGCCGGTCCCCGGCGACCGCGACGTGGAGGCCTTCGTGCGGGCCATCGACGAGTCCGGGGTGCACCTCGCCGGCCTGAACTTCTTCGCCGGCGAGCTCACCGGCCCCGACTGTGGCGTGTTGTCGATCCCCGACCGCGTGCACGAGTTCACCGACAACATCCCGGTGACCCTCGGCATCGGCGAGCGGCTCGGCACCACGGCGTTCAACGCCCTCTTCGGCAACCGGGTCGACGGCGCGAGCCCCGAGCAGCAGGACGAGCTCGGCCGCCAGAGCATCGCGGAGGCCGCTCGGGCCGCCGCGATGCTGGACGCCACCGTGCTCGTGGAGTCCGTGAGCGGGCCCAAGCCCTACCCCCTTCGGACCGCCGCCGACGCGGTGTCGGTGGTCGACGACGTCCGTGCAGCCGGGTCGGCGAACGTCGCCTTCCTGTGCGACCTGTTCCACCTCGCCAACAACGGCGACGACGTGGAGCGCGCCATCGACACCTACGCCGACCGGATCGCCCACGTCCAGGTCGCCGACGCCCCCGGGCGCGGCGAGCCCGGCTCGGGGAGCCTCGACATCGAGCGCCACCTCGCCAACCTCGCCGCCCAGGGCTACGCCGGGTGGGTCGGCCTGGAGTACAAGCCGACCACCACCACGCTCGAGAGCCTCGGCTGGCTCGGCGCCCCCACCCCCGGCGCCTGAGCACCCTCCCTCCACCTCGACCCCCAGGAGCACGACATGACCAGCATCGCCTTCATCGGCCTCGGCATCATGGGCAGCCCGATGGCCGTCCACCTGGCCACCGCCGGCCACGACGTCGTCGGCTACAACCCGAGCCCGCAGCGCACCAAGGCCCTCGTCGACGCCGGCGGCCGGGCGGCGGCCTCCACGGCCGAGGCCGTCAAGGACGTCGACGTCGTCGCCGTGATGGTGCCCGACTCCCCCCAGGTCGAGTCGGTGCTCGCCGGTGAGGACGGGGTCTTCGCCAACGCCCGGCCCGGGACGCTGATCATCGACTTCTCCTCGATCCGCCCCGACGTCACCACCTCCCTCGCCGCACAGGCCAAGGAGAAGGGCTTCCGGCTCATCGACGCACCCGTCTCCGGTGGCGAGGCCGGCGCCAAGAACGCCGCGCTCTCGATCATGGTCGGCGGCGAGGCCGCTGACGTGGAGGAGGCTCGCCCGCTGCTCGAGACGGTCGGCAAGACCGTGGTGCACGTCGGCGGCAGCGGCTCCGGCCAGACCGTCAAGGCCGCCAACCAGCTCATTGTCGCGGCCAACATCCAGGCCCTCGCCGAGGCCGTCGTCTTCCTCAAGGCCTACGACGTCGACCTCGACGCAGCCCTCACGGTGCTCGGTGGCGGGCTCGCAGGCTCCAAGGTGCTCGAGCAGAAGCGCGACAACATGATGTCCGAGAGCTTCGCACCCGGCTTCCGGATCGACCTCCACCACAAGGACATGGGCATCGTCGGCTCGGCCGCACGCGAGGCCGGCGTCGTGCTCCCCCTCGGCAACCTCGTCCAGACCCTGATGGCCTCGGCCCGGGCCAACGGCGACGGCGGCCTGGACCACTCCGGCCTGCTCCGCGGCGTGCAGCGCCTCTCGGGCCAGACGCCCACCAGCACCTCCTGACCCCTCCCTCTGACACGACAAGGACGACGCACATGGCACGTATGACAGCAGCCCAGGCCGCGGTGGAGATCCTCAAGAAGGAGGGCATCACCAACGTGTTCGGCCTTCCCGGCGCAGCGATCAACCCGTTCTACAAGGCGATGAAGACCAACGGGGGCCTGCACCACACCCTCGCGCGCCACGTCGAGGGCGCCTCGCACATGGCCGAGGGGTGGACCCGCGCCAAGGCCGGCAACATCGGGGTCTGCGTGGGCACCAGCGGTCCCGCCGGCACCGACATGATCACCGGCCTCTACTCGGCCAGCGCCGACTCGATCCCGATCCTCTGCATCACCGGCCAGGCGCCGGTCGCGAAGCTGCACAAGGAGGACTTCCAGGCCGTCGACATCGCCTCCATCGCGGGGCCGCTGACCAAGATGGCCGTCACGGTCATGGAGGCGGCACAGGTGCCCGGCACCTTCCAGAAGGCCTTCCACCTCATGCGGTCCGGCCGTCCCGGCCCCGTCCTCATCGACCTGCCGATCGACGTGCAGATGACCGAGATCGAGTTCGACGTCGAGACCTACGCGTCGCTCCCGGCCTACAAGCCGTCCGCGACCCGCGCCCAGATCGACAAGGCCCTCGACATGCTGGCCGCGGCCGAGCGCCCGCTCATCGTCTCCGGTGGCGGTGTCATCAACGCCGACGCCGCCGACCTGCTCCAGGAGCTGGCCGAGGTCACCGGTGTGCCGGTCGTCCCGACCCTCATGGGCTGGGGCACCCTCCCCGACGACCACCCGCTGAATGCCGGGATGGTCGGCCTCCAGACCAGCCACCGCTACGGCAACGCCACGATGCTCGAGTCCGACTTCGTGCTCGGCATCGGCAACCGCTGGGCCAACCGGCACACCGGTGACGTCGAGACCTACACCGAGGGTCGGACCTTCGTGCACGTGGACATCGAGCCCACCCAGATCGGGCGCGTCTTCGCCCCTGACTTCGGCATCGTCTCCGACGCCAAGGCGGCGCTCGAGCTCTTCGTCACCGCGGCGCGTGAGCGCCAGGCCGACGGCGGCCTCGCCGACCGCTCCGCGTGGGCGGAGTCCTGCGCCGAGCGCAAGCGCACCATGTGGCGCAAGACCAACTTCGACGTGGTGCCGATCAAGCCGCAGCGCGTCTACCAGGAGATGAACAAGGCCTTCGGCAAGGACGTCCGCTACGTCAGCACCATCGGGCTCTCCCAGATCCAGGCCGCCCAGCTGCTGCACGTCTACGAGTCGCGGCACTGGATCAACGCCGGCCAGGCCGGCCCGCTGGGCTGGACCGTCCCTGCCGCCCTCGGTGTGGCCTCGGCCGCGCCGGAGTCGACCGTCGTCGCGCTCTCGGGTGACTACGACTTCCAGTTCATGCTGGAGGAGCTCGCGGTCGGCGCGCAGTTCAACATCCCCTACATCCACGTCCTGGTGAACAACGCCTACCTCGGGCTGATCCGTCAGTCCCAGCGAGGCTTCGACATGGACTACTGCGTGCAGCTGTCCTTCGAGAACCAGAACTCGCCGGAGCTCAACGGTTACGGCGTCGACCACGTCAAGGTGGCAGAAGGCTTGGGCTGCAAGGCGATCCGTGTCACCGAGCCCGACGACATCCTGCCCGCACTGGAGCAGGCCAAGAAGATGCTCGTCGAGTTCCGGGTGCCGGTCATCGTCGAGGTCATCCTCGAGCGGGTCACCAACGTCTCGATGGGCACGTCCATCGCCGGGGTGACCGAGTTCGAGGAGCTCGCCCTCAACAACGAGGACGCCCCCTCGGCGCTCTTCGCCAACCTGGACTGACATCGTGCCCCGCGTCGTCATCGCCCCCGACAAGTTCAAGGGCACGCTGGATGCCGCCGGCGTGGCCCGTGCCATCGCCGCCGGCCTGTCCGCGTCCGCCCCGGGCGTCGACGTCGTCGTGGTCCCGGTCGCCGACGGGGGCGACGGCACGGTCGACGCGGCGGTGGCGGCCGGGTTCGAGCGGGTCACCCTGGACGCGTCCGGCCCCACAGGGCAGCCGGTGACGACGTCGTGGGCGCGTTCGGGCGGGGACGCCGTGGTCGAGCTCGCCGACGTCAGTGGGCTGGCCCAGCTCCCCGGCGGCCGGCTCGTCGCCCTCGAGGCGTCGAGCCGGGGTACCGGGGAGGTCATCGCGGCGGCGCTCGACGCGGGGTGCCGGCGCATCGTCGTCGGCATCGGCGGGAGCGCCTGCACCGACGGTGGCGCCGGCCTCATGGCCGCCCTCGGTCTGCGCGTCCTGGACGCGCAGGGCGAGCCGGTCCCCGAAGGTGGGGCGGGGCTGTCGACGGCCCGGTCCATCGACCTGGAGGGGGTCCACCCCCGCCTGGCAGGCGCCGACATCGTCGTCGCGTGCGACGTCGACAACCCCCTGACCGGGCCGCACGGTGCCGCGGCGGTCTACGGACCGCAGAAGGGCGCCTCGCCCGTCATGGTCGCCCAGCTCGACGGCGCGCTCCGGCACTGGGCCGACCTCGTGGCCTCCGCCACGGGCCGCGACCACCGTGACGACGAGGGCGCCGGAGCCGCTGGAGGGGTCGGTTTCGGTCTCATGGCCCTGGCCGGCGCGCAGGCCCGCCCGGGTGCCGAGCTCGTCTTCGAGCTCACCGGTCTGCGCGAGGCCGTGGCCGGGGCCGACCTCGTCATCACCGGCGAGGGCTCCCTCGACGAGCAGTCCCTGCGCGGTAAGGCCCCGGCCGCCGTCGCTGCCGTGGCCCGCGAGGCCGGAGTGCGGGTCGTCGCCGTGGCCGGTCGCTGCACCCTGAGCGAGGACGTCTGGCGGTCAGCGGGTTTCGCGGCCGTGCACACGACGGTCGAGGAGGCGAGCAGCCCGGCCGAGTCGATGACGGCGCCCGCGCCGTTGCTCGAGGTCATCGGTCGCCGACTCGGCGCCACCCTGATGGAGGAGACAGCATGAGCACCCCGCCCCCCGCCCTCGAGATCCTGTTCCGCGCCCGGCGTGCGGTCATTGACGGCGCCGAGCGACCGGCATCCGTGGGTGTCTCGGGAGGCCGTGTCGTGCACGTCGCCGACCTCGACGCGGAGCTCGCCGCCGACGTCGTCGTCGAGCTGGGCGAGGACGAGGTGCTCCTGCCCGGTCTGGTCGACACCCACGTGCACGTCAACGAGCCCGGTCGCACCGACTGGGAGGGCTTCGCCAGCGCCACCCGCGCGGCCGCCGCCGGTGGCGTCACGACCATCATCGACATGCCGCTCAACTCCATCCCGCCGACGACCACGGTCGCGGGCCTGGAGGCCAAGCGGGCCGTCGCGCGCGACCAGGCCTTCGTCGACGTGGGGTTCTGGGGCGGGGCCGTGCCGGGCAACGTCCCGGACCTCGCCCCCCTGCACGACGAGGGGGTCTTCGGCTTCAAGTGCTTCCTGCTGCACTCCGGCGTCGACGAGTTCCCGCACCTCGAGCCCGATGAGCTCGAGGCCGCCATGCGCGAGACCGCCCGCATCGACGCCCTGATCATCGTGCACGCCGAGGACCGCCAGACCATCGAGGACGCCACCCCGGCCGATGGCACGGCATACGCCGGCTTCCTCGACTCGCGCCCGCGTGCCGCGGAGAACCTCGCCGTCGCCCGGGTCGTGGAGGTCGCGCGGTCCACGGGGTCACGGGCGCACGTGCTGCACCTCTCCAGTGCCGAGGCGCTGCCCACCATCCGCGCGGCCAAGGCCGACGGGGTGCCGCTCAGCGTCGAGACCTGCCCGCACTACCTCACCTTCACCGCCGAGGAGGTACCGGACGGCGCGACCGAGTTCAAGTGCTGCCCGCCGATCCGCGAGTCCGCCAACCGCGACGAGCTGTGGGGGGCCCTGGCCGACGGCACCATCGACATCGTCGTCACTGACCACTCCCCCTGCACGGTCGACCTCAAGACGCTCGAGACGGGCGACTTCGGCCAGGCGTGGGGCGGGGTCGCCGGCCTCCAGGTCGGGCTGGCCGCGGTGTGGTCCGGCGCCCGCGAACGCGGACACGACCTCACCGACGTCGTGCGCTGGATGTCCGCGGGTCCCGCCGCCCAGGTCGGCCTGACCACCAAGGGCCGTATCGCCGTCGGCGCAGACGCCGACCTCGCCGTCTTCGCCCCCGACGAGACCTTCGTCGTCGACGCGACGAAGCTGCACCACAAGAATGCCGTCACCGCGTATGCCGGCCACACCCTCACCGGTGTGGTCCGCCAGACCTGGCTGCGCGGCATACGAATCGATGTCGACCCCGGCGCCAAGCCGCTCGGTCGGCTACTCCGGAGAGGACAGGCATGACCACGCCCCGCTACTACGCACCCACCGGCGGACACCCCGCGCAGACCGAGCTCACCACGGACCGCGCGATGTTCACCGAGGCCTACGCCGTGCTCCCGCGCGGCACGATGCGCGACATCGTCACCAGCCTGCTGCCCTTCTGGGAGAAGACCCGGCTGTGGGTCATCGCCCGGCCACTGTCCGGCTTCGCCGAGACCTTCTCGCAGTACATCGTCGAGGTGTCCCCCGGCGGCGGCAGTGACCGTCCGGAGCTGGATGCCGGGGCCGAGGGCGTGCTCTTCGTCGTCGACGGCACGATGCGCCTCACCCTCGGTGGCGAGGAGCACGTCATGACCCCCGGCGGCTACGCCTTCATCCCGCCGGGCGCCACCTGGACGCTGCACGTCGACGACGACGACGCGGGCCCCGCCCGCTTCCACTGGATCCGCAAGGCCTACCAGGTCGTCGAGGGCCTCGACGCACCCGAGGCCTTCGTGACCAACGAGACCGACGTCGAGGGCGGCGCCATGCCCGGCACCGAGGGTCGCTGGATCACCCAGCGGTTCACCGACCCCGCCGACGTGCGGCACGACATGCACGTCAACATCGTGAGCTTCGAGCCCGGCGGCGCGATCCCCTTCCCCGAGACCCACGTCATGGAGCACGGCCTCTACGTGCTCGAGGGCAAGGCCGTCTACCTGCTCAACAAGGACTGGATCGAGGTGCAGGAGGGCGACTTCATGTGGCTGCGCGCCTTCTGCCCCCAGGCCTGCTACGCCGGTGGCCCGGGCCGGTTCCGCTACCTGCTCTACAAGGACGTCAACCGGCACGCGACGCTGTCGCGGCAGTTCGTCTGAGCGCGAGTCCCCGGCCCGGGGCGACGATCCAGCGCGATCGGCCCCGGGCCGGCGCACCCACTTCGACGGGGTTCGCTGGTGCGCCGACGTGACCCCCGGCATCCCGTAGAATTCCGACAGACGGAAAGACGTTCTCGGGGCGGCCGCGCCGGGAAACGCCACCGCGACAAGGAGAGAGATGTCCGCGCAGGCCACGACCGACCCGCCCCGGGGCGAGCGCCCCAAGTCGGGGGTGCAGTCCCTCGACCGCGCCTTCCTCATCCTCGAGGCCATCGCCGACGCCGGCGGGGTCGCCACCCTCTCCCAGCTCGCCCCCGACACGGGCCTCCCGCTTCCCACGATCCACCGGCTGGCCCGCACCCTGGTCGACCTCGGCTACCTGCGCCAGGAGCCCTCGCGCCAGTACTCCCTCGGCCCCCGGCTGATCCGCCTCGGCGACGTCACCTCGCGCCGGCTCGCCTCGTGGTCGCGCCCGCACCTGGAGCAGGCCGTGGCCACACTCGGGGAGTCGGTCAACCTCGCGACCCTCGACGGGGACCAGATCGTCTACGTGGCGCAGACCATGGCGTCGAAGAACTCGATGCGCATGTTCACCGAGGTCGGCCGGCGCGTCGACCCGCACACCACGGCCGTCGGCAAGGCGATGCTGGCCCACGTGTCCGAGGAGGAGGTGCGCGGGCTGCTCTCGCGCACCGGCATGGCCCGCCAGACCGAGCACACGATCACCACGCCAGAAGGCTTCCTCGCCGAGCTCGACCAGGTCCGCGAGCGCGGCTTCGCGCTGGACAACCAGGAGCAGGAGATCGGCGTGCGGTGCGTCGCCGTCGAGGTGCCCGACTCCCAGCACCGGCTGGCGATCTCGATGTCGGGTCCGCTGTCGCGGATGGCTGACGACGTCATCGAGCGCGCCGTCGGTCCCTTGAACGCGGCGGCACGGGCCATCCGTGACGAGCTCGGCCTCCAGGTCTGACCCGACTCCCCCACCGCCCGTAAACAACTGACCAATAGGTCACTTCTTTACACCCCGACCGGACCGGGGTCCCGTAAACAAGTGACCTATTGGGCGATTGTTTACACCCCGACCGGACCGGGGTCCCGTAAACAAGTGACCTATTGGGCGATTGTTTACACCCCAAACCGGACCGGACCGGGGTCCCGTGAACAAGTGACCAATAGGGTGATTGTTTACACCCCAAACCGGACCGGGCCGGGGTCCGTAAACAAGTGACCTATTGGACGATTGTTTACGGTCAGGCATGGGCCGGGGTCCGTAAACAAGTGACCTATTGGACGATTGTTTGCGGGGGTCGGGCTGGTGGGAGCACGATGGCCGGCACGGTGCCCGTGCCGGCCATCGGCGTGGTGGGGACTCCCGGTCAGGAGTCGCCCCCCGCGGTGCCGGTGGTGCCGGCGGTGACGTCCAACAGGCGGTAGCGCGAGGCGGCCTCGGCCGCCACCGAGCTCTCCACCCGGCCCTCGTCGGCGAGGAGCTGGAGGGCCCGCACGACCATCGAGTGCACGTCGATGTGGAACCACCGCCGAGCCGCCGCCCGGGTGTCGGAGAAGCCGTGCCCGTCGGCGCCGAGGGTCGCGAAGGGCCGGTCGAGGAACTGACGAATCTGGTCGGGCACCTCGGAGGCGAAGTCGGTCGACGCGACCACCGGCCCCACGGCATCCGCGAGCTTCTCGGCGACGTAGGCGCGACGCTGCTCCTCCTCGGGGTGCAGGAAGGCGTGCTCCTCGGCGGCGAGCCCGTCCCGGCGCAGCTCGGTCCAGGACGTCACCGACCAGACGTCGGCATCGACCCCCCAGTCCGCGTCGAGCAGCCGGGCGGCCTCCAGGGCCCAGGGCACCGAGACGCCCGACCCCATCAGCTGGCAGCGCGGCCGGTCGCTCGCCGGTGCGGTGGAGACGCGGTACAAACCCCTCAGGATGCCGTCCACGTCGACGTCGTCGGGCTCGGCCGGCTGTAGCATCGGCTCGTTGTACACGGTGAGGTAGTACATGACGTTCGGGTCGGCACTGGAGCCGCCGTACATCTGCTCCAGACCGGCAGCGACGATGTGCGCGATCTCGTAGCCGTAGGCCGGGTCGTAGATCTTCATCGCGGGGTTGGTGGCCGCCAGGATCGGCGAGTGCCCGTCCGCGTGCTGGAGCCCTTCCCCGGTCAGGGTGGTCCGCCCCGCGGTGGCCCCGATGATGAAGCCGCGGGCCATCTGGTCCATCGCCGCCCACATCTGGTCGCCGGTGCGCTGGAAGCCGAACATCGAGTAGAAGACGTACACCGGGATCATCGGCTCGCCGTGTGTGGCGTATGCCGTGCCTGCGGCGGTGAACGCGGCCATCGACCCGGCCTCGTTGATGCCGGTGTGCAGGATCTGGCCCTGCTCCGACTCCTTGTAGGCGAGAAACAGCGCCCGGTCCACCGCGGCGTACTGCTGACCCTTCGGGTTGTAGATCTTGGCGGTGGGGAAGAACGAGTCCATCCCGAACGTGCGCGCCTCGTCGGGGATGATGGGGACGACGCGCCGGCCGATCTCCTTGTCGCGCATGATGTCTCGCAGCACACGCACGAAGGCCATGGTGGTCGCGGCCTGCTGCTTGCCCGACCCCTTGCGCGAGGTGGCGAAGGCGGAGGCGTCGGGCACGGTCAGCGCACGGCTGGGCACCCGCCGCTCGGGTACGAAACCGCCGAGCTCGCGACGACGCTCGAGGAGGTACTGGATCTCCGGGGAGTCCTCGGCAGGCTTGTAGTACGGAACGCCGTAGGGGTCGGCGTCGATCTGCGCGTCGGTGACCGGGATGTGCAGGAGGTCGCGGAAGCCCTTGAGGTCCGGCGCGGTGAGCTTCTTCATCTGGTGCGTCGCGTTGCGGGCTTCGAAGTTCGCGCCCAGGCCGTAGCCCTTGACGGTCTTGGCGAGCACCACGGTGGGGCGGCCGGTCGTGTTCCCGATGCTGGCTGCGTGGTATGCCGCATAGACCTTCCGGTAGTCGTGGCCGCCGCGACGCAGCCCCCAGATCTGCTCGTCGGTGAGGTCCTTGACCAGGGCGGCCGTGGCCGGGGTGCGACCGAAGAAGTTCTCGCGGATGTAGGCGCCCGACTCCCCCTTGTAGGTCTGGTAGTCGCCGTCCTTGGTCTCGTTCATGACGTGCACCAGGTCGCGGCCGGCGTCGGCAGCGAGCAGGGAGTCCCACTCCCGGCCCCAGAGCACCTTGACGACGTTCCAGCCGGCGCCACGGAAGAAGCCCTCGAGCTCCTGGACGATCTTGCCGTTGCCGCGCACCGGGCCGTCGAGGCGCTGGAGGTTGCAGTTGATGACGAAGGTGAGGTTGTCCAGGCCGTCGTTGGCGGCCAGCTGGAGGAGACCGCGTGACTCCGGCTCGTCCATCTCACCGTCACCGAGGAACGCCCACACGTGCTGGTCGCTCGTGTCCTTGATGCCGCGACCCGTGAGGTAGCGGTTGAGCTGGGCCTGGTAGATCGCGTTCATCGGCCCGATCCCCATCGAGACGGTGGGGAACTGCCAGAAGTCCGGCATCATCCGCGGGTGCGGGTAGGAGGGCAGCGCGTGCCCCGCCTTCGAGCGCTCCTGGCGGAAACCGTCGAGGTCGGCCTCGGAGAGCCGGCCCTCGAGGAAGGCCCGGGCGTACATGCCGGGTGAGGCGTGGCCCTGGAAGAAGATCTGGTCCCCGCCGCCGGGGTGGCCGGCACCCCGGAAGAAGTGGTTCAGTCCCACCTCGTAGAGGGTGGCGGCGCCGGCATACGTGGAGATGTGCCCGCCGACGCCGATGTCGGGTCGCTGAGCCCGGTGCACCATGACCGCGGAGTTCCACCGCAGCAGGCGACGGTAGCTCCGTTCGGTGTCCTCGTCGCCGGGGAAGGGTGCCTCGTGCTCGGCGGAGATGGTGTTGACGTAGTCCGTCGTCACCGGCTCCGCGCCGCCGACCCCGGCTGCGGACGCTCGCTCACCGAGCATCCGCAGCACGGAGGCCGCGTTGGTGGACCCGCGAGCCTGCAGGAGCTGGTCGAAGGAGTCGGCCCACTCCCCCAGCTCCTCCCGGTCGATCAGCTGGTCGTGGCTGTCACGGGGGGTGGTGCTGCTCATCGGGTCCCTCTCTCTCGGGTGCTGGTGCACCCGTGTACTGACATGGTGGCCGGGTCAGGTGCCCCGGCCGTGGTTCCGCGCCCTGCGGATCAGCAGAATCCGGCGATGCCGACCCACGGGGCGTCCTTGGGCGCCGCGCCGGTGCGGGCCACCGTCGCCTCGATCAGGCCGTAGGGGCGGTCGGCGGCGTAGAACACCTCGTTGGGGTTCTCCAGGCCGAAGGGTGAGAGATCGGAGGTGAAGTGGTGTTTGTTGGGGCAGGAGAACTTGATCTCGTCGATCTCGTCGTGCTCGCTGATCACGGCTTCGGCCATCTGGTAGAGCGTGTGCTGCAGCGCCTTGGAGTAGCCGTTGGTGAAGGTGCGCATCATCGTGGACTTGACGCTCTCGTAGGCGGCGTTGAAGTCGACGTCGGTGGTGTTGTAGCGCCAGCGCGTCGCGATGTCGGTCGCGAGGATGCGGTCCTCGGTCTCCTGGAGCGTCGTGTACCTGTCCTTCGGGTAGCCCACGAACCCGGACTGGGTCGACTTCAGCACCGTGAGGCCGTAGAAGCCGCTGATGACCGTCGTGTCGTCGCCGTCGCGCACGACGACCGCCGTCCGGGTCTCCGGTGAGCTCTTGTAGAAGGAGTGGTCGTGGTCCTCGATCCGGGACCAACCGAACTCCTCTGCCGCCCAACGGCCCCCGGTCACCCAGTCGAACTCACCGGTGAAGTGGTCCGCGAGCCGCAGCAGGAACTGCTCCGGGGAGGGGATGCCGTCCTTCGCGAAGGCGAACACCGTGTTCTTCTGGGTGTCGGTCGGCACGACGTGCCCGTTGTCGCCCTCGGTGTGGGCCGCCTCGAAGTCGCCGTGCAGCAGCGAGGTGACGTTGAGGTCCTTGATCTCGTGGCGGTCGGTGTCGCGGGTGATGCGCACCACCCGGTTCTCCGCCTTGCCGTACTGGTTGCTGGTCAGGGTGACGTCACTCATGATCCGGACTCCTTCGTCTGGGTGGTTGGGTCGTGCTCGGTCGGTGGGGTGGTGCGCGATGACGTGGTCGGGGGGGCGGCTTCCGCACCGGCGGTGTGGGACTGGCCCGACCAGACGTTCTCGACGCGGGCCTGGCCCTGGTCACGCACGTAGGGACGCGTGGAGCCCTCGCGGCGGGACTCGTTGTAGAGCCGCTCCTCGTCGTCGTCGGAGATGGTCGCGGCGGGCGGAGCCTCGGAGAAGACCGGGCCCTCGCCACCGGCCGGACGCCCGACGATGTTGAAGACGATGTTGAGGAGCACCGCGGTGACGGCCGCTGCGGTGATGCCGGAGTCGAAGATCACGACGAACCACGAGGGGAACTGGTCGTAGAACTCCGGGACGGCGATCGGGATGACGCCCATGCTCAGCGAGAGCGCCACGATGACGAGGTTGGCGTTGCCCGAGAAGTCGACGTTGCTCAGGGTGCGGATGCCGCTCGCGGCCACCGTGCCGAACAGCGCCAGCCCGGCGCCGCCGAGGACCGGCAGGGGCACGAGCGCGACGAGGGCACCGAGCACGGGGAAGAGCCCGAGCACGACGAGGATGACGCCGCCGCAGGCCACCACGAAGCGGCTCTTGATGCCGGTGATGGCCACCAGGCCGACGTTCTGCGCGAAGGCGCTGACCGAGAAGCCGTTGAAGATGCTGGCGAAGACGGTGGCTCCCATGTCGGCCCGCAGACCGTTGGTCACGGTCTGGCGGTCGGCCGGCTTGTCGATGACCTCACCGATGGCCAGGATGTCGGCCGTGGTCTCGGTCATGATGACGAGCATCACGACGAACATCGAGATCGTCGCGCCGACTGCGAAGGTCGGCAGCCCGAAGTGGAAGGGCGTGGTGAGCTGGAAGACCGACGCGTCCGAGATCTTCCCGAAGTCGGTGACGCCGAACGGGATTGCCACGATGGTGCCGAGCACCAGGCCGAGGAGGATGGCGACCCGGCTGAGGAACGGCGGGAGGAAGCGGTAGATCACGACGATGATCGCCACGGTGATCGCGGCGAGCGCGACGTTCTTGGGTGCGCCGAAGGTCTCCGACCCGGCACCGCCCCCGGACCAGCGGATCGCCACGGGGAGCAGGGAGACACCGATGACCGTGATGACGGTGCCGGTGACCACCTCGGGGAAGAAGCGCAGCAGCTTGGTGAACACCGGGGCGATGAAGAAGGCCAGCGCACCCGCGATCAGCAGCGCGCCGAAGATGGCCCGGAGCCCGTCGGTGCCGCCCTTGTCGGTGCCGATCGCCAGGATCGTGGACACCGCGGCGAACGAGGTGCCCTGGACGATGGGCTGGCGGGCCCCGATCTTCCAGACGCCGATCGTCTGGAGGATGGTGGCGAGACCGGAGATGAACAGGCCTGCGGAGACGAGGTAGGTGATCTCGGTTCCGCTGAGCCCCAGCGCGCTACCGACGATGAGCGGGACGGCGACCACACCGGCATACATGCTCAGCACGTGCTGGAGGCCGTAGAGGAACATCTGGGGCACGGGAAGCACCTCGTCGACGGGGTGCTTCTCCGTCACCGGGGGTGCGGCTTGCTCGGTCATGGTGACTCTCCTTTGAGCGCTGTCTGTGAGCTGCGGGGGTGGCGCGGTGTGCGGTCAGTGCTGCGGTGCGGTCGGTCGTGCGGCGTGCGGTGCGGTCGGTGTTGCGGTGCCCTCGCCCGGCGTGCGGGCGGAGTTCTCAGGCGCCGAGGTCGTGGCGGAGGGTCTCGACGTGGGTGGTGGCGTCGAGGTCGTGCTCCACTGAGCTCACCCGGCCGTCGGCGTCGACGACGAAGGTGGACCGGAGGGGCCCGACCATGTCCTTGCCTGCGACGACCTTGGGCCCGTAGGCGCCCCAGCGGATCGCGCTGGCGTGCTCGGGGTCGGACAACAGGTCGTGGTCGACCCCGTTGGCCTCGGCGAAGTCCTTGAGCACGGCCACGGGGTCTCCGCTCACACCGACCAGCTGGTAGCCGGCTCGGGCGAGGGGCACCTGGCTGTCCCGGAAGTCGCACACCTCGGTGGTGCACCCGGGGGTGAAGGCCTTGGGGAAGAAGTACACGATGACCGGGGTGCCGCTGAGATCGGTCAGGGAGCGCGGCTCGCCGTGCTGGTTGGTGAGGGCGAGCGGGGGTGCCAGGTCCCCGACGCGCACCGTGGCTCGGCCCGGTGTGGTGTCCGGCGTGTCGTCCGGTGTGGTGTCCGGTGTGGTGTCAGTCATGGCGTCCTCCGGATGCCCTCGGTGTCGGAGCGGGGGCGGGCCAGGGCGGCCACCGCCTCCGGGTCCAGGCCGGTGTCGGCGTGGAGCTCGGCGCCCTCAATGGCACCGCAAGCGTGCCCACGCTGCAGGTACCGGGCCAGGGCGCGCGCCGTCGCGGGCTCGTCCATGATCCCCGAGCCGCTGCGCGAGACGTAGTTGGCGAGCCGGGTCGCGGCCCGCTCGTATCCGGCGCGGTAGAAGGCGAAGGTCGCGAGGTAGCGGGTGGGGAGCTGACCGGGGTGCAGGTCCCACCCCTGGTAGAAGCCCCGACCCAGGGCTCGGGTCACCAGGCCGGCGTGCAGCGCCCAGGCCGAGCGCACGGCATCCGCGGACCCGGTCGGCACGACGTTGGTCGACCCGTCCGACAGGTGCACGCCGGTGCCGGCGACGGCCAGCTGCATGACCTGCTTGGCGTGGTCGGCGCCCGGGTGGTCCGAGGCCTGGAACTCAGCAGAGATCCCGAGGGACGCGCTGTAGTCGTAGGTGCCGTAGTGCAGCGAAGTGACGCGGCCCTTCCCGGCGTGCACGGCGCGGGCCAGGGGGGTGGACCCGTCGGCGCCGAGGATCAGCTGGGGTGTCTCGACCTGGATCTCGAAGCCCAGGTCGCCGGCGGCGAGACCGTGGGCGGACTCCAGCGCCTCGCAGACCGAGACCATCGAGTCGACCTGGCCGACCGTGCTGACCTTGGGGAAGGTGAGCACGAGCTGCGACGGGACCTGCCCGGTGCGGGCGAGCAGCGCGCCGAGGAAGAGGTCCAGTGTGCGGATGCCGCGGCGACGGGTCGGCTCCTCGAAGCACTTGAAGCGGATGCCGACGAAGTCCGGGGCCGTCCCGGCCTCCAGGGCGTCGGCCACACGGTCGGCGGCGGACACGGCATCCGCGTCCTCGGTGGCCTCGCCGCGGTCGCCGTAGCCGTCCTCGAAGTCCAGGCGGAGGTCCTCGATCGGCGCGGTGCGCAGCTTGGCGTCCACGCGGTCGCAGACCTGCGCCGCGAGGGAGTCGTCGAGGCCGAGGTCGGCGGCCAACGCGGCCATGCCCCCGTGCTCACCGACGAGAGCGAGCGCCTGCTCGCCCCACGCCAGGGGCAGTTCGGTGGTGTAGCGGTCGGCCGGGACGTAGACGGTGTGCACCGGCTGGCGCCGACCGTCGTCGCCGGGGTAGGCGTCGGTGAGCAGGGCGTCGGTCTCGCGCAGCGACGCGTCGACATCGGCGAGGAAGGACTCACCCAGCATGGGCTCGGGCATCTCAGACCACCAGCTCGTAGGCCGGGACGGTGAGGAAGTCGACGAACGCCTCGTCCAGGCAGAGGCTGGAGATGAGCTCCCTGGCCGGCAGGTAGTGCTCGGAGAACGACTGCTCGTCGACCTCGGTGCGCAGCCGCTCGGTCTCCTCGTCGATGAGGCGCGCCACGAGGTCGCGGGTCACCGTGGCGCCGGTGTCGGAGAGCGTGACGTCGTTGGCGATGAGCTGCCACACCTGGGAGCGCGAGATCTCGGCGGTGGCCGCGTCCTCCATGAGGTTGTGGATGGCGACGGCACCGTTGCCCGAGAGCCAGACCGCTGTGTAGGCGAGCGCGACGTAGATGTTGGCGCGCAGCCCCTCCTCGGTGTTGGACCCCTGCGCCGAGCTGACGTCGAGGAGGTCACGTGCAGACACCTCGACCTCGTCCCGTCGGCGGTCGACCTGGTTGGGCTGGTCGCCCAGCACGCCGTCGAAGACCTCGCGGCACACGGGGACCAGGTCCGGGTGGGCGACCCAGGAGCCGTCGAAACCGTCGCCGGCCTCGCGGGTCTTGTCGGCCCGAACCTTGGCGAAGGCGGCCGCGTTGACCTCCTCGTCCCGCCGGCTGGGGATGAAGGCAGCCATGCCGCCCATCGCGAAGGCTCCCCGCTTGTGGCAGGTCTTGACGAGCAGCTCGGTGTAGGCGCGCATGAACGGCGCTGTCATGGTGATGTCGGCACGGTCGACGAGGACGTACTGCGGGCCGGCGTCACGGAAGAACTTGATGATGCTGAAGAGGTAGTCCCAGCGGCCGGCGTTCAGGCCCGAGGCGTGCTCGCGCAGCTCGTAGAGGATCTCCTCCATCTCGAAGGCCGCGGGGATGGTCTCGATGAGCACCGTGGCCCGGACGGTTCCGTGCGGGATGTCCAGCTCGGCCTCGGCGAAGGTGAAGACGTCGTTCCAGAGGCGGGCCTCGAGGTGGCTCTCCATCTTGGGCAGGTAGTAGAACGGACCGTGCCCGTTGTCGATGAGCTGCTGGGCGAGGTGGAAGAAGTGCAGGCCGAAGTCGACCAGGGCACCGACGCCGCGGGAGCCGTCGACGAGCACGTGCGCCTCGTCGAGGTGCCAGCCGCGGGGCCGCGTGACGACCACGGCGAGCGGGGCGTCGTCGCGCAGCCGGTACTCGCGCCCGTCGTCATTGGTGAACGACAGGGTGCCGCGGGCGGCGTCGCGCAGGTTGCGGATCGCGGAGACCACGTTGGGCCAGGTCGGGGCACTGGCGTCCTCGAGGTCGGCGAGCCAGACCTTGGCACCGGAGTTCAGGGCGTTGATCGCCATCTTCTCCGGCGTGGCCGGCCCGGTCATCTCGACCCGGCGATCCCGGAGCGCCGGCGGGGCCGGAGCCACGACCCACTCGCTGGATCGGACGTCGGCGGTCTCGGGGAGGAAGTCCAGCCCCCCGTTGGACACGGCGTGCGCCCGGTGCGTGGCGCGTGCTCCGAGCAGCTCGTCGCGCCGGGCTGCGAAGCGCTGGTGGAGGGCCTCGACGAAGGCGAGCGCCTCCGGGGTGAGGATCTCCTCGGCGCCCGGGACGGGGCGGGGGTCGGTGACGTCGATGCTCATGATGCGGCTCCGGTCGGGGTCGAGGTCGAGGTCGGGGTCGGGGTCGGGATGGTGGCCTGGGGCGCCTCGTCGAGGTCCGCGGTGGTGCCGCTCGCCCGGACGACGGCCGCCGCCACGTCGAGAGCCACCCTGGGGTCGAAGACGCTCGGCACGATGTAGCTGGCGTTGAGCTCGTCGGCGCTGACACAGTTGGCGATGGCGTTGGCGGCCGCGACGAGCATCGAGGTGGTGATCTCGTTGGCGCCGGCGTCCAGGAGGCCGCGGAAGAGACCCGGGAACGCGAGCACGTTGTTGATCTGGTTGGGGAAGTCGCTGCGGCCGGTGGCGACGACGGTCGCGTGCTTCGCGGCATCCAGCGGGTGGATCTCGGGGTCCGGGTTGGCCAGGGCGAAGACGACCGCGTCGGAGGCCATGGTGGCCACGTGGTCAGCGGTCAGGAGGTTGGGCGCGGACACCCCGATGAACACGTCGGCCCCGACGAGCACGTCGTGCAGCGAGCCGGATGCCGCCTCCGGGTTGGTGTTGTCGGCGATCCACTGGCGGTGCTCGTCGGTGTAGCTCGCGCCGCGGTGCAGGGCCCCGGAGCGGTCGCAGGCGATGATGTTGGTGGCTCCCTCGGCGTGCAGGAGGCGGATGATCGCGTGTCCTGCGGCACCGGCCCCGCTGACGACGATCTTCACCGCCGCCATGTCCTTGTCCACGACGCGCAGCGCGTTGATCAGCGCGGACAGGACGACGATCGCGGTGCCGTGCTGGTCGTCGTGGAAGACGGGGATGTCGAGCTCGTCGCGGAGCCGGCGCTCGATCTCGAAGCAGCGGGGGGCAGCGATGTCCTCGAGGTTGATCCCGCCGTAGACCGGGGCCATCGCCTTGACGATCATGATGATCTCCTCGGTGTCGGTCGTGTCCAGGCACACCGGCCACGCGTCGACGTCGGCGAACCGCTTGAACAGGGCCGCCTTCCCCTCCATGACCGGCAGGGCCGCGGCGGCGCCGATGTTGCCGAGGCCGAGCACCGCCGTGCCGTCGGTGACCACGGCCACCGTGTTGCGCTTGATCGTCAGCCGGCGGGCGTCCTCGGGGTTGGCGGCGATGGCCAGGCAGATCCGGGCGACGCCGGGGGTGTAGGCGCGGGAGAGGTCGTCGCGGTTGCGCAGGAGGACCTTGGACTCGACCGAGAGCTTGCCGCCGAGGTGCATGAGGAAGGTGCGGTCGCTGACCTTGAGCACGTGCACCCCGTCGAGGGCGTCCACGGCGGCGGCCACCGACGCCGCGTGCTCGTCACCCTCGGTGTTGCACGTCATGTCGACGACGAGGTCGCGGTGGCTGGACTCGACGATGTCGAGCGCGGTGATCTCGGCTCCTGCGGCCGCGGCGGCCGCGGTCAGCTCGGAGGTGGCACCGAAGCCGGCCGGGGCGGAGACACGCATCGTGATGGCGTGACCGGGACTGGGACGTGACATGGGGGTCCTTCCAAGGGGATCGTCGCTGATTCCGTATGGTGGATATTACTTTCTGCTGTATGGAATCCGCAACCGGCTGATGGGGGCACGGGAAGTGACCTCTGTCACAGTCTGTCGAACCAGACGTGCACAGGCGAGGAGGAAGGCGTGCCGCGTGGCCCCCATCCCTGCGGGAGTACCGTCGAGGGAGTGACCGGCATCCGACGCCGTGCCCGGTGTGCACCGAGGAGGACCACAGCCATGAGCTTCGACAACCCACAGGGCACCCACGGCGCACGGCAGCCGAAAGGCCGTCTGACGGCCTGGTTCAACCGGCTGATGGCCAGGCGGGCCGGCACGAGCGGGTCGATGATGGGCATGGACGTGCTCAAGCTGACCACCATCGGCCGCAAGAGCGGCGAGGAGCGGACCACGCCGCTCGCCCGGTTCCCCGGCCCCGACGGCAGCTACCTCGTCGTGGCCTCGGCCGCCGGCGCCCAGCGCAACCCGGCGTGGTACCACAACCTTGCCGCCAACCCCGACCGCGTGCGCATCGAGGTGGACGGCGCCAGCATGGAGGTCGTCGCCGACCAGCTGCTCGGGCCGGAGCGCGCCGAGGCCTGGGCGAAGATCAAGGCCGCGTCGTCGCGGTTCGCGGGCTACGAGGAGAAGACCGACCGGGAGATACCGGTCATCCGCCTGACGCCACGCTCGTCCTGACCCCCGCGCCGAGCCGGCGCCGCGAGCCGACCCCCAGGTTCAACAACGGGCCGACGGGATCCGGCTTCCCTCCACCCCCCCCATCCCGACTTATTGCCCTCCACCCACCCAAACCCGGCCCAAAAGCGAGCATGCGCGTGGCTGGCGGGCAATAGGTCGGGGCTCCCGGGGTGGCGAGCCGCTGTTGCGGTGAGCTGACCCCGGGGCTCGGCCGGCCCGGCCCGGTTGGTGCCGGGCCGGCCGAAAGTCCGTCAGCTGCGGTTGGTCACGGCTTTCACGACGAACAGCAGGATCACGGCGCCGAAGAGCGCGGTGAGGAAGCTCACGATGAGCCCCCCGTTACCGTCCATTCCGACGAGGGAGAGCAGGAACCCTCCGAGGATGCCGCCGACGATGCCGACGACGATGTTGAGGATGATGCCCTGCTGCTCGTCGGTGTTCATGATCTTGCTGGCGACCCAGCCGGCAAGACCTCCGATGATGATCCATCCGATGATGCCCATGGCGACTCCTGTTCGTTGGTTGGCGGTGCCAGTTCGGTGAGCCGCGACCGCTGACGCTACCTCGGCAACAGGCGCCTGAGGCTCAGCGAGACCGTCCGTGATCCCACTGCCTGACCTCGGCGGGGGGCTGGCAGGTTGACACGACCCGATCCTGACAACACCCGCGTCCTCGCAGGTCAGCACGATCCTGACACCCGGATGCCGTGTCAGACCGAGCCCCGGGGCTGCCGGACAGGGCGGGCCCTGCGCGACGGTGGGTGCACGGCCCCGGTCAGAGGCCGACATCCACCAGGAGGAACCGTGAGACTCTCGATGCTGCTGGTGACGATCACCGCGGGGGCCGGCGTCATCGCCCCCGTCGCGGGGTCGACGCCCCACACCTGGTCCTCGCCGACCGCAGCCGCCCGGACCTGCTCCGTGGTCTCCATGGAGGCGACGGTCAAGGCCGCCCAGATCGACCCGCGGCGCGCCGACGACACCCTCACCCCGGGTGCGCGATGCAGCGTGCTCAAGGTCGAGCGGGCCCTGAAGGCGAAGCACCTGCTCGACGCACAGTGGGTGGACGGGTACTTCGGGACCAAGACCATCACGGCATACGCCGCGTGGCAGCGGTCCCTGGGCTACAGCGGCCTGGCCGCCAACGGCCTGCCGGGCAGGACGAGCCTGACCTCGCTGGGCGAGGGTCGCTACGAGGTGACCCGCGTGCTCACCCCGGGTGCGAAGGTCCACCGCGACGGGGTGCTGGTGGACGCCCGTACCGACAGCATGCTCGACGAGGCCGAACGACGGCTCGACCGCCAGGTGCTGCTCCGGCAGGGGTCCTACAACCCGGGTGGGGACCCCACCTCCGCCGGAACCCACGACGGTGGCGGGGTCGTCGACATCTCGGTCGACGGAATGTCCTCGAGAACACGCACCGCCGTGGCCCGTGAGCTGCGCCGGGTCGGGTTCGCGGCCTGGGTGCGCACACCCGCCCAGGGCGACTGGCCCTTCCACATCCATGCCGTGGCCATCAGCGACACCGACCTCTCCAGTGCGGCCCAGCACCAGGTGGGCGACTACTACCTGGGCATGAACGGGCTGGCCAACCACGCTGCGGACGACGGCCCCAGCGTCCCGATCCAGACCTGGGAGGAGTACCGCCGAGCACAGTGACCCAGCCTTTCCCGCCGACCGGGCGGCGCGACCGCGCACCCACGACATCGGCATTCATCGATCTCACCCAGGAGGAAACATGAAGAAGCTCAACAAGATCCTCGCCGTGGCCGGCACGACGGTGGTGGTCATGGCTCCGGCCGTGGCGACCAGCGCACCGGCCTTCGCGGCGTCGCGCAACGGCACGTGCAGCAGCGGAGAGTTCTGCTACTACTACAACAGCAACGAGAAGGGCTCGGTCTCGGACTTCACCGGCTCCCTCGGCGACTACGGCACCAAGCAGCCCAGCTGCTACGAGTTCAAGGGCTCGGGCAACGGCAAGGGCCGGTGCATCAAGAACGACGCCGCCTCGGTGTGGAACCGCTCCAGCAAGACCGTGCGCGTCTACTACAACAGCAACTACGGCGGCGCCCACCAGGACTTCTCGC
>JBBSQC010000008.1:0-125681 GCA_038258215.1 Actinomycetales bacterium
CACCCGCAAGTGGGGGAGAGGTGAGATGGCTACAGGAGCTGGTCGACGACGCGCGCCGAGGCGCGCCCGTCGTCCGCCGGCGCGTAGGTCGCCGCGAAGCGGACGACCCGCTCGTCGGGGACCTCGCGCCTCGCCGCCGACTCGAGGGCGTCGTACAACGCGGCCTCGTTGGTGACGATCTCGCCCGGTAGGGAGTCGTCGTAGGGGAGGTAGAACCCGCGTAGCTGCTCGGCGTACTCCTTGAGGTCGTAGGCGTAGAAGATGATCGGCCGCCCGAGGAGGGCGTAGTCGAAGAACGAGGACGAGTAGTCGGTGACGAGGGTGTCGCTCGCCAGCAGGAGCTCCTGCATGTCGGGATACTGCGAGACGTCGACCACGCTGGCTCGGGCCTCGTCGGGGATGGTGACCGTGTTGCTCACCAGCACGTGGGTGCGGATCAGCAGGACGTGGTCCTCGCCGAAACGACGGGCCCACTGCCCGAGGTCCAGGGGAATCTCGGCCGAGAACCGACCGCGCCTCGTCGGCCGGTTGTCACGGAACGTGGGCGCGTAGAGGACGACTCGCTTGTCCGACGGGATGCCGAGGCTCTCGCGGACGCGCGTGGCCCGCTCCACTGCGGCGGGGTCCACGAGGATGTCGTTGCGCGGGTAGCCCACCTCGACGACGCGCCCGGTCCAGTCGTAGGCCGTGCGCATGCACTGCGTCGCGTAGGGACTCGGAGAGACCAGGACGCTCCACTGGTCGACCGCTTTCGACATCCGTGCCTTGTAGCCGGCGTCGCGGCCGAACCAGGCACGCTGGTCGAGAAACATCCGTTTCAGGGGAGTGCCGTGCCAGGTCTGGATGTACTCCCCGTCGGGCCGGCGGGTGATGTAGTCGGGGAAGGTGTGGTTGTTGACCCAGTACTTCGCCCGGGCCAGGTACCAGTAGAAGCGGATGGAGTGTCGGGGGACCACGACGGTGCGGTCGTCGGCCTGGGGGAGGTCACCGGAGTAGATCCAGACCTTCTTGCGGGTGTCACCGCGCCGGAGGAGCTCCTCGTAGATGTAGCGGGGCGAGTCCGCGAAGTGACGGCCCTGGCCGCTCTCGAAGACGATGAGGTCCTTCTCCATCGGGAGCTTCTGGAACGCCCGGTAGGCCGTGCGCATCGTGGGGAGGTATCTCGGGTGCTTGCGGATCTTCTGGTACGCCAACCGGGGGACGACGCTGCTCTGGGCTCGCTCGCGCAGCGAACGGCTCCCGTCGAGGGTCTCCACCGCCGTGAAGATCCGCTCGCAGTTCTCCTCGTCGAGGTGGGCACAGAACCGGCGGGCCCTCTCCCAGTAGCGCTCCTCCATGACCGCGCCGTCCTCGAGGACCCTGCGCAGTGCGTCCACCATGCCCTCGCGCGAGGCCACCACCGGCCCTGGGAACTCGGTCCGGGGGTCGGCGTGGGGGGTGTCGAACCGCTCGGCGTCGAACTGGTAGTAGATGACCGGCTTGCGCAGGAAGGCGAAGTCGAAGGCGACGGAGGAGTAGTCCGTCACCATGACCCCGCTCTCCTTGA
This sequence comes from Actinomycetales bacterium, assembly GCA_038258215.1. Classification (GTDB taxonomy): domain Bacteria; phylum Actinomycetota; class Actinomycetes; order Actinomycetales; family Dermatophilaceae; genus Fodinibacter. The sequence goes on from JBBSQC010000008.1 coordinate 1,547, forward strand.
TGAGGTGCTGCACGTCGACCTCACCCTGGTAGACCACGCGCACGTGGGGTCCGGTGAAGTGGTGGCTGTACTGCTGCATGTTGGGGTGCAGGCAGAGCACCACCTCAGCGCCGAAGTCCTGCTGCATCTGGCGCAGCTCGGGGGAGGAGAGCAGCTCGCTCCAGTGGCGGTAGTAGTCGGACTCCGTGAAACTCCCGAGGTCCTGGAGCCACGGGCGCCAGGTCGGCATGATGAGGAGCTGACGAGCGTCGAGGGCGACGTCCGGGTGGAACAGCACGTCGAAGCGCGCGAACCCGGTGATGGCGACCTCGTTCGGGCTGTACCCGAAGTCCTTGACGAAGAACTCCTTCTCGCGCTCGGAGCACACGCACACCAGCGAGGTGTCGAAGTCGCTGGCGTGCTTGCCGTACTTGGGGACCATCCACTTCGCGGCCGTCACACCGTGCTGGAGGAACACCTTGCCGGCCCGGACGCGGCGCTGGAAGCGCCGGCCGCGCGTCGGGTAGAGGAAGTCGGGGTCGTGGCTGCCCACGATCCGCTCCGCCGCGAGCACCGCGTCGATGTGCTCCGGAGAGCGGTAGTCGAGCACATGGTCCTCGTAGCCGGCCAGGTTGCGGCGCTCGGGGGAGTCCTTGCGGATGACGTAGTACGCGTCGACCTCCGGATGGTGTTGGCGCACGTGCCGGAAGAAGTGGAGGCCGTTGTCCTGGGCCTTGTACGGCAGCTCACCGATGACCCAGACCGGACGGGTGGGGGTCGCCCGTCGGCGAGAGAACCGTGTGGCCGCGAGCTGGCGCTGGAGGTGACGATACGTGGCGGTGTCGAAGAGCTCGAGGTGCAAGGAGGGGTACTTGGCCTTGAAGGTGTAGTAGGGCTCGACGGCCAGGGTGCGACCGGCCGAGCTCAGGGAGCCACCCCGGGTGCGGGCCCGGACGACGTAGCGGCTGCGACCCACGCGCCGCTTGTAGCTCTCCGCGGCTCCCTCCTCGCGCAGCTCGAGGAACAGGTCGGCGACGTCATCACGGACGGCACCGGACGCGAGGTCGTCGGCGAGGTCATAGGCCGCGCTGAAGGTGTATCTGCGCAGGCCGTATCGCTTCTCGCTCTCCTCCTCGTCGAGCTCGAGCCGAGCCGGCGCGACCCCGCGGAACCCGGATGTCCGGCCCTGCACGACGAAGGAGGCCTCGGCGAGGGCGACGTGACGCGAGTAGACCGTGCCCTTCACCACCACCTTCCCCCGGTGTACCCGGAGGCCGTCGTTGTGCACCCTGCCCGCGGGCGGCAGGGGCGCCCCGACCATGGCACCGAGCACCCCGCGCCGGTTGAGGTAGGGGGTCGTGGTGCCGTGCGGGGTCTCCACGGGGGAGAAGTCCGGGATGGTGGTGTGCTCGTAGCGACCGATGGGGTCGCGGTACACGAGGGACAACCCATCCACCGGAGCGGGGTTGCTCGCCTCCTCGGACGCCGTGGCGTCGGCGGAGGCCCCAGCATCCACCAGCTGCCCGTAGCGTCGCTTCGCGCCACCGGGCGCCTCGACCTCGAGGTAGAAGGATACCCGTCGACCGACCGGTGGTTCGGGCTCCCCGGGCTCTGATGTGTCCGGCGCCTCGTCGGACTCGGAGGGCCCGGCCGGGATGAGCGCGACCTGCGCGGCGAGGTCGTCGAGATCGAGCTCCACGACGTACTCGATCGAACCCGACTCCTGGCGATCGGCAAGCAAGGTGCCGACCCCGAACCAGGTGCCCTCACACTGTGCCCACACCGCGGTGGCGGTGTCCGGCGCGTCGATCGCGCAGCGAGCGGTCACCCGACTCCCGTCCTGCGAAAGGTGGAGGCGAGTGCGGGCTGGTGGGCCTTGGGCCTCACCCACTCCCGAGCCAGCTCGGCCGGTCCCGGACCGAGCCGCGGCCCACCCCCGGCGGAGGGTGCTCGTCGCTGAAGGGAGTCTCACGTGTCAAACCGTCCTACGAACATCGAGGTCGAGGACCAGCGCCGCTGTGCCCCGTGCGGGCGGTCGTCCCACGGGGTGGGCGAGGAAGGGGGCGCGACCAGCACGGCCGGTCGGGTCCGCCGGCGGCGAGTCATCGCCGAAAGCAGGTCAGGTCTCGCACGGTGCCCACCATGGAGTACCCGGCTCCCAGGAGCAACTTGACCGCACCATCGCGCGTGGAGCGAACACAGACCGTGCTCACGTCGAGCAGGTCGAGCTCGTCGTCCAGCGAACGGGCGTTCTTGGGGGTCCTCTTGTCGACGAAGGTCTGGAGGTCACGCCGGGCGCCGGCGTGCGCCCCCGGCTGAGCGGAGTAGCTCGGCTGGTAGAGGACCCGGGCCGACACGGGTTGGACCTCGACGGTGAGACCCGCCAGCGCGCTGGACGCCGCGTGCGGCAGGAGGATCGTCTCGCCCGGCCTGCTGATCTGTTCCGCGTACTGCGCCGTCGCCCGCGCTCCGGGCTTGACCTTCCACGATGTGGGGCTCACGATGCGGGTCTTGGACGTCTCGGCACCGACCCACCGACCTCCGACCAGTGGAACGAGGGCCAGGACGACGGCGAGCGGCACCGCGACCACCGCGCGATGGCGGGGGATCCGCCCGGCGACCGCACCGACGACACCACCGAGCAGCAGGGGGACGGGGACGACCCACCACATCCGCCACACCACTCCGCCCAGGCCGACCGAGGCCAGGACGTCACGCACCGGAGGGAGGAGCGTGACCGCTGCAACCACCACGGTGCTCGCCGCGATCGCACGCATGGTCCGGTTGGCGAGTCCGAGCGCGCCGAGCCCGATGGCCAAAACCGTGGCGACCAGGATCCCGTCATGTCCGGGCACGGTGAGGAGGGGGTTGAGGGGGCTGTTGGAGCCGACGGGGAACCCGTCCGCGGCCCGCTGTGCATCGGTCGCGGCCGCAGGGGCCAGGAGGTAGGACACGACACCGCTGGCGAGGGGGTAGGCCGCCCACACCAGGACACGCCCTGCGCCGGCAGGGCGATGGAGGACCAGCCCGGCGATGAACATCGCGCCGAGCAGCAGGGGGATGAGGAAGGCGGAGCTGTTCGAGAAACCGACTGAAGCGATGACCGCTGAGCCGAAGAGGACCTGGTTGCGCCAGCCACCTGATCTCAGGAGCCGCGATCCCAGGATGATGAGCAGCGGGACGGCCAGGGAGAGCAGCATGGCCTTGCCCTGCCACAGCCGCACGGCGAAGAAGCTCCCGAAGCTGTAGCCCGTGGCTCCCGTCGTCCAGAGGTAACCCAGGGAAGCCACCAGAGCCGCCGGGCCCGAGGGGATGTGGGCTTCCTCGACGGCCCACGTGAGGATGAGCACCCCCAGGAGGGTCAGTGCGGCAGGAACCGCCAGGTAGGCGATGCTGGCCGGTTCGACTCCGGTGAGGCGACCGAGGGTGCCGATCAGTCCCTCGATGGAGTGCGTCGGCGGGGAGTGGCCCAGGTTCGGGGTGAACTGGTCCTGGCTGATCATGGTGTCGTTGAGGGGGAACGACCCACGGTCGGCGACCCAGGCCGAGAGGTTGACGAAGTAGGCGTCGTCGCCGTCCGACCTCGAGATCCTGGTCGCGCCGTAGGCGCTCGCCGCGCCCGCCAGCCACCCGAGGCTCCACAACCATGCCGACCCGGGGGAGTCGGCACCGGGGCGACCCTCTCCGACGGTCGAGCGGGAGCCGGAGACCCCCGGTCGCCGGAGGGCCGTCAAGACCAGGGCGGTTGCCGCTGAGGCTCCCCCCACGAGCAGGGCCCACGCGCGGTGCTCCGTGACGGCCAGGGCGAGGGCCACCGCGGTTGCCCCCACCACGGCGAGGGACACCAGGCCCCCGGGCAGGCTCGACGGCGGGTCGACCTGGGTCGCGGACCGGCTCACGCCGGGAGCCAGGGCCGCGAGCAGCGCGATCGCCAGGACGGTACTCGCCGCGAGGGTCGGCAACGCCGGGATCCCGAGGGCGAGCGCGACCTGGTAGCAGCAGGTCCACGCCGCGAAGCCCACCAGCGAGACGATGACGACTCCGCGACCTGCTCGGCCCAGCCACGGACCGGCGGTCACGGGTGGGTCCTCCCGCGTGGCGAGCCCCACCCCGCCGCCACCCCCCGTCGCCTGCTCGTGCGTCTGGTGTGTCGTGCTCATCGCACATGATCCTATGGTCGTCGGGAGCGGAAGGAAAATCTGACGCGCCCTCTGCCGCAGGGGAGGTCGGAGCCTGAGGAGGGGGAGGAGGTCGGGGGCGACAGGGGTTGGAGGTCAGGAACAGATGTCGACATCGGCCGTCCGGGTCTCGATCGTCGTGGTGGGGTCGATCGACGGCGTGGGGACCGGGGTGCTGCCGAGCCGGTTGGGGACGGCGACCACGGGCTTCGCGCCCGGGCCGAGGGTGACCCGCACGCGGGAGCCGAGGCCGTCGACCTCTTCGACCGTTGAGCCGGGGAAGGCGGCGGCCACGGTGCGAGCCGCCTCCTGGTTCCCGGCAGAGTGGGCGATCACCGTGCCGTCCCCGTCCTTTTCGGCATCCGAGGTCGTCACGTCGTCGAAGCCCTGGACCGCGAGCGCATCGCGGGCCTGATCCGCCAGTCCGCTGGTGCCCGAGGCGTTGACGACCTGCACGGCGACCTCGCCGGGGGCCACGGTGAGCGGGCTGGACTGGGTGGGCGACGGGCTCGCCGACGAGGTCGGTTCGTTGACCCGGCGGTCCTGCTTCAGGGCCGTCCAGATGTCGTCGGCAGCGGGCTTCCACTGCACGCGGTTGGGGTCGGCGGGGTAGGTCTCGTTCGGCACGGTGACGAACTCGATCTCGTCCAGACCGATGCCCTTCACGCTCGTGGCCACGTCACGCATCGTGCCCACACCGAAGTCCGGGTCGGTCGTGAGGGACTTGGTCGCGGCGTCGAGGAAGCCGTAGAGGCGGGTGGGCTTGAGCAGCAGCTCGGTCGAGGTGGCCTCCTGCATCACCGAGGACAGGAAGGCCTGCTGGCGCACGATCCGCCCCAGGTCCGACCCGTCGCCGATCGACTTGCGGGCCCGCACGTACTGCAGGGCCACGCGACCGTCGAGGGTGTGCCGGCCCGCCGTCAGCTCGAGGTGCGTGTTCGGGTCGCTGATCGCCTCGTCGGTGCACACCTCCACACCGCCGAGCGCGTCGACCATCTGCTTGAACCCACGGAAGTCGACCACGGCGTAGTGGTCGACGAACAAGCCGGTGTTGCCCTCGAGCGTGCGGATCAGACAGCCCGTGCCACCCATCGAGTAGTTGAGGTTCCACTGGCGCAGGACCCACTCGTCCTTCGGTGCGTCCGTGGAGCACTCGGGCGGGGCCGCAACCATCGAGTCACGGGGGATCGAGACCACGGTGGCGGCGGACCGGTCCGCGGAGAGGTGGACCAGGAGGTTGGTGTCGGAGTGGGCGCCGGCCTGCCCGTCGTTGTCGCCGTAGCCGTCGTTGCCCGCCCCCTCTCGGGTGTCGGACCCGATGAGCAGGATGTTGAGCGCGCCTTTGGCCTCGGGCGCCTGGCCGGGGCGGTCCGAGCCGATCGCGTCGCTGACGTCGACCCTCTTGATGTTGGAGCTCAGTCGCCATGCCACGACCGCCACCCCGCCCACGACGACCGCGAGCACCCCGACGATCGAGATCACCGTCCAGCGTCGCCACGAGCGGATGCCGCCCTGGCGGCCGGTCCCGTGGATCTCGCTGCGGGTCGTGCCGGATGCCGCTTCCCCGCCCTGATCCGGTGGTGGGGTCAGCTGCTCGTCGCTGCCGCCCACCTCACCCACTCCTCGTCGTCGCGCCCCGCACGGTCGGCGAACCCGCTCGATCCGCGGCAGACAGAGTATCGGGGGATTCTGGACGTTTCCTGCGTGCTGCGGCCGGGCGGGGGTCACCCACCGCTGGGTGCCCCGTCGGTGCCCGGTGGAGGCTCATCGATCGGGGTCCCGTCACGCAGCATGCCGAAGAGGGCGTCGGCCCGCTGGTCGTCCCAGATGACCGAGCTGCCGGCGCGCGTCGTGGTGTTCGTGGACGAGAGCGGCACGACGAGGCTCAGGGCGTCGTCGGAGGACACCTTGCGCATCGTCGACAGGATCCGCCACGAGTCGAGGAGTGAGGTGTCCTCGCCGACGATGACGTTCGAGGCCGCCGTGTGGGTGAACTGCCACCAGGTGAAGGGGTTGAGCACCGTCGACGGGGTCGCGGCCTGCTTCATCACGGCGCCCAGGAACTGTCGCTGTCGCTCGGCCCGGCCGAGGTCCCCCTTGGGGTCGGAGTAGCGGGCCCGCACGTAGCCCAGGGAGTTCTTGCCGTCCAGGACCTGGCATCCCTTCACCAGGTCGATGTGGGCCTTGGCGTCCTTGATGTCCGCCTTGACGCACACCTCGACTCCACCGAGGCTGTCGACCACGCCTGCGAAGCCGCCGAAGCCGATCTCGACGTAGCCGTCGATGGGTAGCCCGGTGGCGTCCTCGAGTGTCTCCACGAGCAGCTTGGGTCCGCCGAGGGCGAAGGCGGCGTTGACCTTGTTGTCCTTGTATCCGGGGATGGGGAGGTAGCTGTCCCGCGGGACCGAGATGAGCACCGGCTTTCCCGAGCCGCTCGGTGTGTGGACGAGGATGATCGAGTCGGTGCGCCGTCCCTCGGCGTCTCCGCCTACGCCGAGGGCCTTGCGCTCCTTGGCGTTGAGGCCCTCGCGGCTGTCCGAGCCGACGAGGAGGTAGGTGTGGCCGTCGGCGTCAGCCGGCCGGTCACCCTCTGGGGTGGTGTCCTCGCGCGTTACCGTCGACCAGGCGTGCCACGGCGTGAACACGGTGTAGCCGACCCAGGCCACCACGGCGACCAGCACGAGCGCCAGCACCCGCCGCCCCCGGCGTCGACGCCGCGGCGGGCGCGGCGGGGTCGGTGGTGTCGGCGGGGTGGGACCGCCCCCGTCGCGCGGTCGGGGCGGGGCCGAGGCGCGAACCGGTCGGCCGAGGTGGTCGTAGGCCGCACCGTCCTCGGGCGCGGCGCGCTCGCCGACCGGCCGGGAGGTGGCGACCGGCTGGGGACCCGAGCCCGGCCCGGGCGCCGGTCGCGGACGGGGGGGCCGCGCCCGCCGGGTGTCGACGACGTAGACCTCGTCGTCCGAGGGGCTGGACGTGCTCCGTTGCGGGATCGGCCTGGCGTGCTCGTCGTCGGTCATGGGGCGTTCCGGCTCTCGGTCGTGAACGGTGCGGGGGCTCCAGTGTGCCAAGGTCCGGGTCCGATCCGGTGCGGCACGCTGGGCGCCGCGGGTGGGCGTGGCACCGGCGCGCCTCTGCCGTGACAGGCGGACCGGGCCTGATACTCGACAGTCATGGGATCACAGCGGGGTGTCGCAGTCCTCGACCGCGAGGCCCCCGATGGACCGATCAGGGTCGACACCCGGTCCCCGGAGGACCACCGACGTGCTCGGCGCCGCGCGGTGTCGCTGTTGCTCATGAGTGCCGTGGTGCCGGGCACCGCCCAGCTGGCTGCGGGCCACCGCGGCCTGGGGCGGTTCGCCCTGCGGGTCTGGCTGGGCCTGTTGTCGGCAGCCGTCGCGGTCGGCCTCCTGGCCCTGGTGAGCCGCTCCGCGGCGCTCACGGTCGTGACGCACCGCTGGACCCTGACCCTGCTGCAGTACGTGCTCCTGGGGGTGGCCGCGCTCTGGGCGGTGCTCCTCGTCGACGCCTGGCGCCTCGGGCGGCCCGACCGCCTGCCGCAGCGCGAGCGTCGGGGGCTCCTGGTCGCTCTCCTGGCCCTGCTGCTGGTGCTTCCGGGAGGGGCGGCGTATGCCGGCGTGAACGTCGCGAAGGCCCGGTCGGCGATGGCGGCCGTGTTCGGGACCGGCAACGCCGTGGGGGCGGTCGACGGCCGCTACAACATCCTGCTCCTCGGGGGGGACAGCGGCGTCGGACGCACCGGGATGCGGCCGGACAGTCTCCAGCTCGTCAGCGTCGACGCGGACACCGGCCGCGCCGTGCTGTTCGGCTTCTCCCGGGAGACCGAGAACATCTCGTTCCGGCCCGGCTCGGTGATGGCCGGTCTCATGCCGCAGGGGTGGAGGTGCGGTGACGAGTGCCTGCTCAACGGTCTCTACACCTGGGGTCAGGACCACGCCGACGAGTTCCCAGCGGGGACCGCCGACCCCGGCATCCTCGCGACGACCGAGGCCGTGGAGGCGCTCTCCGGTCTCGACGTGCAGTATCACGTGCTCGTCGACCTCAAGGGGTTCCGCAGCCTCGTCGACGCGGTCGGGGGGCTGGACATCTCCGTGCAGCGGCGCACGCCGATGGGTTCACAGTCCGAGGTGGACGGCGGGCGGGAGAAGGGGTGGATCGAGGCGGGGAACCAGCACCTGGACGGCTACCACGCGCTCTGGTACGCCCGGAGCAGGGCGAACTCGACGAACTACGAGCGGATGGCCCGGCAGCGGTGCGTCGTGACGGCCCTCGTCGGTCAGACCGACCCCCAGACCGTGGTGCTGAACTTCGGGGCGATCGCCGAGGCGACCAAGGGCGTGTTCCAGACCGACATCCCCCAGGCCGCCCTCGCCAGCCTGGCCGACGTGGCGGTGCGGACCAAGCAGCAGAAGATCACCTCGGTCAACTTCGTCCCGCCCCTCATCAACCCGTGGGACTACGACCCCGCGGTCGTCCACCGGGCCGTCGCCACGGCGATAGAGGCGTCCGAGGCCAAGGACGAGGAGAAGGCGCCGAGCGCGAGCGCGTCACCCGGGGCATCGGCTGCACCGACGAAGAAGGCCGACCCGACCCCCCAGGCCGTGATGGCCCGGCCCGGCACGGATCCGGACGCCAGCACGGCCGACCTCGCCGACGTGTGCTCCGCGGAGTGAGCGGCGCGATTCGGGAGACCGGGCCCGGTTCGGGATACTGGGGTGTCGTGTGTCACCGGCCGCCTGCGGCCCGGTGCCCTCACTCCTCGTCCCCCGGTGCCCAGCTCACCGTCCCGATAGGCCCGCGATGCTGAACAAGTCGTACTCCCTGCTCAACTTCCTCAACCGCACCCACTCCCCGGCCTTCCGTCACGGAGTCGGGGCCGCGGCCTACGCCGGAACCCTGACGGTCACCGGGCGCCCGTCGATCGCCCGGCTGGTGCGGACCCAGTTCGTGGAGGACGAGACGAAGTACGCTTTCCGCCTCGCAGGCTGGGTGCTGCGCCGCGGCTGGCCCGGGCTCGAGACGGTCACCGACGACTTCTTCGACTTCACTCTCGGCGCCGCACCGGCCGACCTCGATCACCTCGACTCCTTCATCACGGCCCGTCACGGGTCGCTGCCCGAGTACCTCTGGCGTGCCGACGACCTCTTCGTGCGAGCCGCGCGCATCCACGCGCAGCTCGATGCCGGAGCGAGCGACATCGAGGACCTGCGCGCCGACTTCTACGCCCGCGCGGACACCCTCCTCCCGCTGGTCAGCGAGGCGCACGGAGCCCTCTCCCCGCCCAGCGCGCCCCGAGAGGGTGACTTCGACCTCGGGGACGCGCGCACCGCGCTCGCGGACCTCGCTGTGGTGCTGCCCGTGCCGCGGTGGCGGTGGTTCGTCATCTCGGGCACCTTCCTCGGCCTCGTGCGGGAGGGCGGCTTTCTGGCCCACGACTACGACGTGGACGTGGGGATCGCGTTCGACCCCGCCGTCATGCCGGCCATGATCGAGGCGCTGGAGGCCGACCCGCGCTTCGTGGTGAAGAAGGTGGACCACGCCCAGTCGGTCGAGCGCACCGACCAGGGCCGGTACGCCGTGGAGCGGTCCCTCGCACTCGTCAAGCTGATCCACACCAACGGCATCAACGTCGACGTCTTCGTGCACCACCGCGAGGGCGCGATGACGTGGCACGGGTCCTCGCTGCACCGCTGGGAGAACACCGCCTTCGACCTCTCCGACTACACCCTCGAGGGCGTGGGAGTGCTCGGTCCGGCCGATGCGGACCGGTACCTCACCGAGAACTACGGCGACTGGCGCACGCCGGTGACCGACTTCAACTGCACCACGGGGACCCCCAACCTCGTCATCACCCGCAGCTTCCGCTCGGTCGCCCTGTTCCTCACCCGGCTGGCGCACTTCTCGGCGGGCGACCCGGGGGAGTACGCCAAGCTCAGGGCGACCCTCGTCGCCGACGGCCTGCTGCGCGACGAGCAGGGCGTCCTCGCCCTCGAGCGCCTCGTCTGACCCGATGCCCGCCCTCACCCCGCAACGTGTGCCGTATCCTCGGCTCGGCGCAGGCCGTGCCACCCTCACCCGACATCCCGAAGCGAGGTCCCGCCGATGATCCAGCGGATCAGGGCGGTCTGGCGTCGGCGTGAGATCGTCTGGACCCTCGTGCTCCGCGACCTCCGGGTGCGCTACTCCCGCAGCGTGCTCGGCTACTTCTGGACCGTCCTGGACCCGCTCCTCATGGCGTCCGTCTACTTCGTCGTCTTCACCCTGGTGTTCAAGGCGCAGCGGGTCGCCGACACGCCGTACTTCCTCTACCTGCTGAGCGGTCTGCTCGGGTGGCAGTGGTTCACCGGGTCGGTGAACGACACCACCAAGAGCCTGCTCCAGGAGGCCCGGCTGGTCCGCTCCACGAACATCCCCCGCGAGGTGTGGGTCGTGCGGTGTGTCCTGGCCAAGGGTGTGGAGTACCTCCTGTCCCTGCCCGTGCTGACCGGGTTCGTCATCTACTACCTGGTCATCGGCAAGGTCGACCTCAACTGGCAGCTGGTGCTGTTCCCACTGGGGATCGCCATCCAGTTCGTCCTGCTCGTCGGGCTCGGGCTGCTGCTGGCCCCCCTCACCGTTCTGGCCACTGACATGCAGCGGGTCGTGCGGATCGTGCTGCGCTTCATGTTCTACCTCTCGCCCGTGCTCTATGGGACCCGATACGTGCCGGGTGCCCTGCAGTACGTCCTGCGCCTGAACCCGCTCAACGGCATCCTGTCCCTCTACCGTGGTGGCCTCTTCGAACGCGGGGTGTCCTGGGTGGACGTCGGGATCAGTGTGGCCATGTCCATCGTCCTTCTCGTGCTCGGCCTCACGGTGTTCCGACGCCTCGAGCGCGCGGTCCTCAAGGAGATCTGAGCCGATGAGCGTCGTCATCAGCACCCAGGGCGTGGGGGTGGAGTTCTACGCCTCCCGCCGACGCCGGCTCCAGGTCCGCGACCTGCTCTTCCACGGCCGGGCGGGCTCCTCGACGGACACCTTCTGGGCGTTGCGGAACGTCAGCTTCGACATCACCGCCGGGCAGGCGGTCGGGCTCGTCGGCGGCAACGGCAGCGGCAAGAGCACCCTGCTGAAGATCATCGCGGGGGTGCTGCTGCCCGACGAGGGCGAGGTCGCCGTGGATGGCGGGGTCGCGCCGCTCATCGAGCTCAAGGGCGGTTTCCGCGGGGAGCTGACCTGCCGTGACAACCTGTACGTGCAGGCCGCGCTGCACGGCCTGTCCAACGACCAGATCGACGAACGCTTCGAGAGCATGGTCGACTTCGCCGGGCCGCAGGTGCGGTCCGCCCTCGACCGGCCCTACCGGCACCTGTCCTCGGGCATGCAGGTGCGTCTCGGGTTCGCCGTCATCTCGGCCCTCGACGAGCCGATCTTCCTCGTCGACGAGGTGCTGGCGGTCGGCGACAAGGCGTTCAAGGAGAAGTGCTACGCCCGGATGGAGAGCCTCCTGTCCGAGGGACGCACCCTCTTCCTCGTCTCGCACTCGGAGAAGGACCTCCGCCGGTTCGGCACGCGTGGTCTCTACCTGAGCGCCGGGAGCCTGGTCATGGACGGGCCCATGGACGAGGTCCTCGCGAGGTACGACGAGGACCAGGGCACGGCCAAGGCCTGACCCTTGAGCGGCCCGCACCGGTTGTGATTGCCGGGCGGGACCGGAGCGCTCCGGTCACCGACGCGGTTCCGGGACCTCGCCATCGTCGGCTGCCGCGGTCGGGGGCGCCGCGGCGGCCTCGTCGAGTGCGATTCGCCGGGCGAGTCGGGTGTAGCTCGTCTCCATGTCCCGGAAGCGCATGTAGGTGGTCACGGTCGAGGACAGGAAGGCCACCACGAGCGCGTAGAGCAGGACGTCCGTGCCTCGCCCCACCCCGACGATCGTCGCGATCTTGTTCCACACGTTCGGGACGAGGATGGAGAACACCGCGAACCCACCGAGCACCAGCAGCCCGAGGCGGCGCAGGGCCTGGCTGCGCTCACCGGGGGAGCGGAAGAGCCGAGCCGCGACGAACACGACGACGGCGATGAGGAGGACCTGGATGAGCAGGATGTTCACGACGACGGCTCCTCGGTCGTGCGGCCCGATCGGTGCCTGGTGGGCCCGGTCATCGCAGGATCAGCTCGGCCAGGATGTTGACGGCGTTCCACAACGACTGTCCTTTCGCCCGGGAGTAGTCGGTGTAGAGGATGTGCACCGGGCTCTCGCCGTAGCGCACGTCCAGGGCGCCGATCTGGTGGACGAGCTCGGAGGCGTGGGCCATCCGGTTCTGGGTGATGTCGAGGCGTGAGACGACCCCCCGCGACATCACGCGGAGACCGTTGTGGGCGTCCGAGAGCCGGGTGCCCGTCGTCCAGTTCGTGTACCCGATCGCAGCGCGCAGCACGAGGCGCTTGGCGAACCCGGCCTCGGTGCGGTCATCGAGGAACCGTGAGCCGAACACCACGTCCAGGTCATCGTGCTCGGCCTTCACGAGCATGTCCCGGACGTCGTCGACCTGGTGCTGGCCGTCGGCGTCGAAGGTGACCACCCAGCGAGCCGACGGCACGGTGAGGACGTACTCGAACCCGGTCTGGAGCGCGGCACCCTGACCGAGGTTGAGGGGGTGACACACCACCACCGCGCCGGCGGCCCTCGCCTCGTGGACACTGTCGTCCGTCGAGCCGTCGTCGACGCAGACGACGTGGGGAAATGTCGCTCGTACGCTGCGCACGACATCGCCGATGACGGTGCCCTCGTTGTAGAGGGGGACCACCAACCAGACATCGTCATAGCTCATTGAGGGAAGCGTATAGGAGTGCGTAGTACCCACCACTCGTGCCGAGCCGGGCCTCCAGCCGGTGACTCGTAGTATTGAGCCATGGAGGGTCAGAACCACTTTTATGGGCACAGTGCTGCGCTTGCGGCCTACCTCGGACTGCCTCGGCCCCGCCACGTGCGCGGCCTCGTCCAGCACGGGTGGACGACCGTCTCGCCGGTCAGTACTCATTTTCGCGACTTTCCCCGCATCGGTCGTCGAGCAGGTGACCGCACCCGACTTCTGGTGTGGTCGCACGAATCTCGGGCGTGGGACCCAGTCGACGACAGCCGAGACTCCACCCCCATCGGCTCCCAGTTCGCGTACCTTGCACGGGCGGCGCCCGGCGGAGCCCAGCCACGGGACGACCGCGACCGGGTGGTCCTCATGCCGGTACACGGCATCCAGACCCAGCGTGTGCGAGGTGATCACCGCGGACTTGCACACTCGTGGCGGGAGGCAGAGGGTCCGGCTACGGCGTGCCTCTACGCCTCGGATGCCGCTGAACCCGAGATCCTCGGTGCCTATCGAGGAGCAGGGCACCGTGTGGTGGTTCTGGGTCAGAGGTCCGACCCCACGTTCCTGTGGCGCCTGTGGACGCTCCTGGGGCGAGCCGACCGCGTGGTGTCCAACCGACTGTCAACGCCTGTCCTCTACGCGGCTCACCTCGGCGCGGATGTCGGCGTCTACGGCGACGCGCTGCGCATCGACGGTGAAGACGACGGTCAGTACGAGCGCGTGCGTGGCCTGTGGCCCGAACTTCACGCGGAACACGCGGATCAGGCGATGGCCCAGTCCGTCGCCAACGCGGAGCTGGGGATTGCGTCCATGCGTGCGCCGCAGGAGCTGGCCGTACTGCTCGGATGGCACCGACCGACCGTCGTGCCGGGTATTCGGTACTGGTCGACGTCGGTCGTCCAGCGCGCCGTCATCAATCTCCACCGCCGGTCGGCTGCTCCAGTGTCGGTGGAGTCCGGCGCTCCTGGCGGGCTCTCTCACCTCGCCTGGTTGCGCGGCGCAACCAGCTACCTGCCCAGACCGCTCCCTCGTGTGATTCCAGCGGCCGGCGCAGAGGTCGAGCCACTCCACCTGGGCTGAACGACACTTCTCAGTGAGAGAGGGCTCGACGGAGCGTGAGCACGGCGATCACCGCCAACGCGAAGGCCATGAGGATCCTGGCGAGCAGCCCACCACCGCTTGTGGGTAGGGCTGCACCAAGGAGGCACAAAGCGATTCCGGCGGACGTGGGTGCGGCGAGTCGTCGCTCGTCCCAGCGCGTGACGCTGACCCGACGGGCCAGGAGAGCCACGCCGAGGGCCATGCAGGCGTAGGTCACGGCCATACCTGTTCCGAGTGCTGCCGGTCCTGTGCGTTCCGCCAGAGCCCACGCGACCGCGACTCCGATGACGAGGGCGGTCGGAGTCACCACGGCGAGGCCCGCACTGCGTCCTTCGGCGAAGACAAGGTGGACGTTCGCGAGGTAGAGCACCGACAGGACGCTGCCGATCGCGGCGAGGCCGACCGCCGGCGTCATGCCCTTGGGATCGTATGACGCTGGGGCGAGGACCTGCAGGATCAGAGGGGCGAGAAGCGAAACGCCCCCCGCGATCAGGGCGGTGAGCGCGGCGATGTCTCTCCCGGTGCGTTCGAGGACTGGTCCGCGCAGCCTGGCGTCCGCACGGTAGACCACGGGAGCCCACGCATTGTTCAGCGAGGACGTCACGACACCTGGAGCCGCCCCCACCAGAACCGCCAGCTGTAGCCGACCGGCCGTTCCGGTGTCGAAGATGTGTCCTGCGACGAGCACCAGCGAACCGCTCGCCAGATAGATGGCAACCTGATGGGGGATCGTCGGCATGCCGATGCGGAGGGCCTTGCGAGTGTCGCCGGAATGATGTGTCGACCTGCCCCTGCAGAGGAGGAGCCCAGCGAAGGCGGTGAGCAGATAGCCCACCGCCACACCGCTGAGAAACGGCACAGGACCAGGCTCCGGGGCCGCCAACACCGCGAGGAGGCCCAGCACTGGCCCGCCGAGCGCGGCTCCCAACGAGAGAAGCACGAAGGGAACGGGCCGGTCGAGCACACGCAGGTAGGACTGGACATTCACCACGACTGAGTAGCCCGTGGCCGCGACGGCTGCGAGCACGAGTGCGTCGGTACGATCCAGACCGGTGGCCCGGGCAAGTGGGCCGGCGAGACCGACGGCGAGGACCCCGAAGACTCCCGCGGCGAGGGCTCCCCGGCGCACCAGGGAGCGGGCCCCGCCGACCCCGGACCTCTCCAGGATCCCGTGCCGAGTGATGGCCGCGGCCAGTCCCAGCCCGAAGAGGATCATGCCCACCTGCACGATGACGAGCGCGGTTGCGACGACGCCGTATCCGGTGACGCCGAGAAGCCTGGTCGCGAAGGGGGCTATTGCGCCGTTGGCAAGGATGGGGGCGGCTACCCCGAGAGTGTAGATACTGCCGCGCCGCAGGACCGTGCGGCTGTGGCCCGAGCTCGCTTCAGTCGTCACCGACACACACAACCACACGGTGCTGACGAGTCAACACACATCCGCAGCCCACATCGCGAGTGGCGAAGTCGGCAGCGATGCCACCACCGATGGACGAGAGCCATTTCGTGAGGCATGGTAAGCGGGTCCCACCTCGGGGACGCCGGATTCGCCACTGCCCGAAAGGGGCCAGAGTGTCATCCCTCTTCCTTCGCCTGTTCGTCATCGCGGCCGTCGCTTTCGCGTTGAGCCCGATCCCAGTCGGCTCTGCCTCTGCGTTGGGATCGTCGGCGTCGCCAATGCGGCCGGGTGCGACGAAGACCGACACGATTGAGCTCGGGGCGGCTCGCGCACTGGGTGACGGTCAGGAATGGACCTCCGCGGCCCTGCCCGTGAACCGAGTCGCTGTCATCGGCGCCACATGGTCAGGAGACAAGGGCAGCGGCGACACCATCGAAGTGCGAAGCATGGTGGGTGGAGCATGGCAGACCTGGCAGGCGCTGGAGGCTGAGCAAGACCACCGACCCGACCCTGGTTCGTCGGAGGCCGCATCGGAGGGCGCGCAGCGGGGCGGCACCGAACCCTATGTGGCCACGGGTGAAGCAGTGCAGGTTCGGGCCCGCAGCACGGACGGTGTCCTTCCGAACCAATTGAGAGTCATCCGCGTCGACCCCGGCACCGGCACCGCCACCGCCACCGCCACCGAAGAGCCAGATGCGAGCATCGGCAGCGCCAGCTCTGCGGGTGCCGACCAGGCTCCTCGGCCCACGATCCACACTCGGGCCGAGTGGGGCGCCGACGAGTCACTGCGGAGGAGTCCGCCGCTGTACGGCCAGATGCAGGTGGGCTTTGTACACCACACCGTCTCATCGAACACCTATTCGTCGGGCGACGTACCGGCGATCATCCGCGGTATCTATGCCTTCCACGTCACCGGGCGTGGGTGGAACGACATCGGCTACCAGATCCTGGTGGATCGCTTTGGACGCGCTTGGGAGGGTCGGTACGGAGGGGTCGACAAGGCGGTCATCGGGGCTCAGGCAGGCGGGTACAACTCAGGGTCGATGGGCATTTCCGTCATCGGAGACTTCAGCCGGACCAGTCCCCCCAGCATCGTCGTCAGATCCTTGGCGTCGATCTTCGCGTGGCGCTTCAAGCAGGCGGGCATACCGGCCTACGGCACGACTCAGGTGAACGACAAGACCTTCAATCGGATCAGTGGCCACCGGGACGCGAACGACACCGAATGTCCCGGTGCCCGGCTCTATTCGCTCATCCCGGAGATACGCAGCTCAGTGGCACAACGAATCGGTACTCAGCCTCGATCCCGGGTTCTGCGGGATGTGGACGGCAACGGGTCACAGGACATCGTGAGCCTTGAGAAGCTGCCGTCGGGCGCCAAGGTCGCCCGCCTGCACCTCTCCGCGTTCGAGAACCCGCTGCGCAACCCCACGGAACTGGGAGGTAGCTGGAACACGGTCAAGCATGCGTCACTTTCGCCGGACCTGACCGGTGACGCGCGCCCTGACGTCGTCGCGATTCACAGCTCGACGGGAGCCCTGCGCGTCTACCCCGGCACGAACAGCGGCTCAGTGCGTGCCCCCGTGATCAGTGGTTCCGGTTGGGAGCTGATGCGGGATGTCCTGCCGGTGGGTGATCTCGACGGCGATGGCCGCAGTGACCTGCTCGGTGTTGGAAGCCGGGGCCAGCTCGGCTTCTATCCCGGGCGCGGTGACGGGACCGTCAAACCCGGCCGCATCACGGGCAGCGGCTACACCGCTTACCAGTCGATGAGCCCAGCTGGTGATCGGACCGGAGACCGCATTCCAGACGTGCTCGCTGTTCGTGCGGCCGATGGGGCGCTCGTCCTTCTGCCGGGCACTCGAGGCGGCTCACTGGCTCCACCGACGCGGCTGGCCGGGGGTTGGGACGTGCTCAGCCCGGTCGTGGCGGCCTCCGACCTCGACGGCGATGGGGCTCCCGACGTGCTTGGGCGATTGGCGACCGGAGAAATGCGGACCTACTACGGTGACAGCTCGGGGCGTCCGACGCGCTGGAACACGTGGGGGCGCGGGTGGAACGCGATGAGTCAGCTCTCTGCCGGAGTGGACTTCGACGGAGACTCGATTCCGGATGTGCTCGGTGTGTTGACAACGGAGGACCGAGGCACCTTGCGCCTCTACTCGGGGACCGGCGCGCGAGATGAAGTTCGCACGATCGACGTCCCCCTTCCGTCGGCGACGACGATGGTGGGTATAGCGGGAGACATCAACGGCGACGGTCGTCCGGACCTCGTAGCCAGGTCGGGTGACGGGATCATTGCGCTTCGCGGGCTTGGTGGCGGGCGTTTCGACAAGCCCCGGACTGTCGCGTCGTCGGGCTGGGCGGTCATGCGGAAGGTCTCGGTCGGCACGGACATTTCTTTCGACGGCGTGCCAGACCTCCTGGCAACGAACAAGTCCGGCCTCATCCTGCGGTACGCGTTCAACCGAAACTTCACGCTGCAACGCGCGCTCGAACTCGAGCAGGGCTGGGGGTCCTACCGGTCGTTCACCGGTGTCGGGGCGATGAACGATGATGCCAACGGAGACGTCATGGTGCTGGATGAGCGTGGGACACTGCGGCTCTTCCGAGGCGCCGGTGACACACCCCTGCTGGACGCTGTGGTCGTGTGGTCCGACCAGTCCGATCTCGACAGCATTGCCGGTGTGGGAGATTGGAACGGCGATGGGAAATACGACGTCGTCGGGCGTGCCAAGAACGGACGGCTCTGGCTCTATGCGGGGCGCGGAGGGGGAGACTTCTGGGGAGGACGCCAACCGCTCTCCATCAGTGCGAGCAGTACCATCGGCTGACACGTCATGGAGAGAGAGTCCCGTCGATGCACACGACTCACCGATCGCGGCTGGTCGCCGGCTTCGTCGTGGCAGTGGCAGCTCTGGTAGCTGGTAGCGGTTCAACCGCTCACGCCGAGTCCCTTCCGTTGCCCCTGGCTGCACCAGTGCTGCTCTCTGGGCATGGCTATGGGCATGGAATAGGAATGTCTCAATGGGGCGCGTACGGAGCCGCGACCCGGGGACTGTCGCACACGAAGATCCTTGACTTCTACTACCCGGGCACAGCGACCAGCACGCTGTCCGACCGCGAGGTGCGGGTCCGCCTCACGACGACTCCGTCCAGTTCCCTCACGGCGTTGATGTCTCCGACTCTCCAACTGGTACGGGCGAAGGGCTCGAACGTTCAGCTCGGCGCCTCGGCGGCTGAAGGGCCGGTGACCCGCTGGCGCCTCCTGCCGGACGGCGGAGGCCTGACGCTGCAATGGTATTCGGGTGGACAATGGCACACGGGTCGCGCCTATCGTCAGACGCGGTCGGTTCTGGGCTTCGCGGGTCCGCAGGGGGCCACCCGTGTCCTCCGGACGTCGAGCACGGCGCGTGCCTATCCGGGCAGCGTGCTGGCCGTGCCGCAGACGTCTTCCATCCGCGCCGTCAACGTCACGACCTATGACGACTACCTCCGTGGAGTCGTCCCCAACGAGATGCCCGCCTCCTGGCCAGCTGCGGCTCTGCGCGCTCAGGCAGTTGCAGCCCGCACCTACGCCGCCGAAGAGTCGTCGGGGGGCACGTCCGAGATCTGTGACACCACCGCGTGCCAGGTCTACGACGGGTTGGCGGACTACGGACTCGACGGAATCCTGCAGGCGAGGTTCACCGACTCGCGTTCGGATGCGGCAGTCAGCGCCACCACGGGGAGCATTCGTACGTGGAACGGGAAACCGGCCTTCACCCAGTTCTCCGCGAGCAACGGAGGTTGGACGGCAGAGGGCAGCCAGCCGTACCTCAAGGCGAAGGCGGATCCGTACGACGGCGCTGTGGCGAGCTCGGCGCACTCGTGGAACGTGACGAGCACCACTGTGTCGAGCCGCGTTCAGAAGGCCTACCCCCAGATTGGATCGCTTCGCTCGATGGAGGCGACCCGCGATGGCCACGGCGAGTGGGGAGGGCGGGTGACGTCGGTCGCTCTCACCGGAAGCCGACGAACGACGACGATCAGCGCACGATCGCTTCGTGACGTCCTGGGACTCAAGTCGACGTGGTTCACGGTTCGCAACCCTGATCTGTTGCGGCGCGATGTTGAGATGACGGGTGTGCCCGCTGTGGTCTCCCTGCGCGCGGACGGTGTCCTTCAGCGCCAGAGCCTCGCTGGCACGACCCTGACGGGCGCCACCGACCTGGGCGGGGGCTGGTCGGCGATGGCCGGTGTCGCGGGAGCGGGGGACCTCGACGGTGATGGCCGAGGCGACCTTGTCGCGAAGTCGGCCGACGGTGTCTGGTGGTGTTACCCGATGCGCGCACGAGGCGTGCTCAACGGCCGCACCTCCCTCGGTGCCATCCCTTCGACAACGAACACCGTGACAGGGGTCGGCGACGTGACCGGCGACGGGCGAGCCGACCTGCTCGGTGTGGATCATGGCACAGGCATCCTGTGGCTCTACCCCGGCGATGGACGGTGCTCGCTGGGGGCACGCAAGAGCCTCGGCCAGGGGTGGAACTCCATGGACGTCGTCGTGGGCGCAGCCGACACGACGTCGGACGGTCGAGGTGACCTCTGGGCGCGAGAGGCCGCAACCGGAACACTGTGGACCTACCGCTTCGACGGGAACGGCCACCTCCTGTGGCCGCGAGTTCGAGTCGGTTCGGCCTGGGAGACGATTCGTGATCTCGCGCCGCTGGGTGACGCAACCGGCGACGGCGCTTCAGACCTGCTCGTTCGCGACGTCACGGGCCGTGCGTGGTTGTACCCAGGGAAGGGCAACGGCATGTTCGGCTCCCGCGCCGCGATCTCCGGTCTTGGATCCGTGGAGTACGTCCGCTGACGTCGCAGCTCCTGGCGGAGTCTCGCTATGAGAGATCGATCGCGACCGGCGCCCCGGTGGCCTCGCGCACCTGCCCCTCGGTGACGCCGGGTGCCAGCTCGCGCAGGACGAGGCCCCGTGCGGTGACGTCGATGACCGCAAGGTCGGTGATGATCCGCTGCACGACGGCCTTGCCGGTCAGGGGCAGGGAGCATTCCTGCACGATCTTGTGCGAGCCGTCCTTGGCGACGTGCTCCATGAGCACGATGACCTTCTTGGCGCCGTGCACGAGGTCCATCGCCCCGCCCATGCCCTTGACCATCTTGCCGGGGATCATCCAGTTGGCGATGTCACCAGTCGCCGAGACCTGCATCGCGCCGAGGATCGCAGCATCCACCTTGCCGCCGCGGATCATCCCGAAGGACATCGCCGAGTCGAAGTAGGACGCACCCCGGCGCACCGTGACCGTCTCCTTGCCGGCATTGATCAGGTCGGGGTCGACGGCGTCCCCGGCCGGGTAGGCGCCGACGCCGAGGATGCCGTTCTCGGACTGGAGGACGATCTCGACGTCGTCGGGGACGTAGTTCGGCACCAGGGTCGGCAGGCCGATGCCGAGGTTGACGTAGGCGCCGTCCTCGAGCTCGGAGGCGGCGCGGGCCGCCATCTGCTCACGGGTCAGGGCCATGGTTCAGGCCTCCTTGCTGGCGGTCGGGGAGGCGGAGACGGTGCGGCGCTCGATCCGCTTGTCGCCGGCCTGCTCGGCGGTCAGCGGTAGCACCCGCTGCACGTAGATGCCGGGCAGGTGCACGTCGTCGGGGTCGAGCTCACCCGGCTCGACGAGCTCCTCGACCTCGGCCACGGTGACCTTCCCGGCCATTGCCGCGAGCGGGTTGAAGTTGCGGCTCGACTTGTTGAAGACGAGGTTGCCGTGGCGGTCGCCACGCCAGGCCCGCACCAGGCCGAAGTCGGCCACGATCGCTGTCTCCAGGACGAACTCACGCTCCACACCGTCACGTTCGAAGACCCGGACCTCCTTGGCGGGGGAGGCCAGCGCGACGCTGCCGTCGGCGGCATACCGCCAGGGCAGCCCCCCGTCGGCGACCTGGCTGCCGACGCCGGTCGGGGTGAAGAAGGCCGGGATGCCGGAGCCGCCGGCGCGCAGCCGCTCGGCCAGCGTGCCCTGGGGAGTCAGCTCGACCTCGAGCTCGCCCTCGAGGTACTGGCGGGCGAACTCCTTGTTCTCGCCGACGTAGGAGGAGACCATGCGGCGGATCTGCCGGGCACCGAGCAGGATGCCCAGCCCCCAGTCGTCGACCCCGCAGTTGTTGGAGACGACCTCGAGGTCTCGGACCCCTGCGGCGTGGAGCTCGGCGATGAGCACGGAGGGGATGCCGCAGAGCCCGAACCCGCCCACGGCGAGGGTGGCCCCGTCGGCGATCCCGGCCACGGCCTCGGTGGGCGTGGAGACGACTTTGTCCATGGTCGCACTCTAGCCACGGGGCACCCCGCCGATCGATACGGCCCAGATATGGGGGCGCGTGCCATCAGGGTCGGGGGCCGGACGCCGATCAGATCGGATGACGGACGTCGTCGCCGTGCAGGTCCACCGCGGCGGCCTCGAGGCGCCTCAGGCGTTCCTCGTACTGGCCGATGACCTGCATCCGCACCCTCACCTGCTCGTGCTCGCGCCGGACCTCGTCGATGAGACGACGGGCCTCCACCTCCTCGGCGGGGCCGGCGGTGAGGTGCTCGTCCCGCAGCCTCTCCTCGATCCTGCCCAGCCGCTCCTCGCAGATCCCCACCTGGATCGTCAGGTTGCCGTGTTCGCGCTCTCGGTGGAGCGTCGCGAGCTCCACGGTGCGGAGCCGCTTGGCCAGCGCCGCAAGGGTCGACTTCGTCTCTGCCCCAGCTGACTTCACCTGCGCTACGGAAGGTTTCATGGTGGCCACGGCCAGCTTGAGCTCGGTGATCTGCTTGGCCTGCTGGTCGAGCCGACTGCGCAGCTTCTCCTGGCGCTGGGTCAGGTTGCCGGGGTCGAGCACCTTGCGGCGCCACCGGCCGGCCTTTCGTCGCGCCTTCCGATAGGTGCTCGGGGGGCTGTCGCCCCGAGCGGTGGGCCGAACGGCGTGGTCGGTCATGAGACCTCCTTCATCAGGGGTGCACTCGCAGACTGCCGTCCGCGATCCAGGACTTGAGGAGGGCTGCCTCCAGGTCGAGGTGGTGGGCGGGGATCACCGCACTGCCTCCGCCGCTCTGGTAGTTCCAGGCCGGCTGCGGGAGCCCGTCCAGGAACGAGAGGCCGGTTGCGACGAGGTCAGCGTCGGGAAACATCTCGTGGGCGAGGTAGCAGGCGAGGGTCCCGGACGTGGGGAACAGCCGGTTGGGCTTGTGCGCGGGGTCGAGCAGACCCATCAGCTCGGCAACCACGGGGGCGTTCGGGATCGGGAGGGTCCCGAGGTCGGCCGGCCAGAAGTTCGGCTGAGGGAGGAGGTTGTAGCGCTTCCCGAACCCGGCCTGGGGGATGAGGTAGGCCCGTCGCTTGTAGTCGCGGAACGACCACGGAGTGACTCGCGCGTATCGGGACATGACCGCTACGTGGCATCGGGTGCCGACGCAGGGGGGGCCGCCGGGCTCGTCGAGGGCCAGGGAGTTGATCCTGATCACGACGTCGCTGCCGTCGATCTCCGCGACGCGATCGGGGTCGGGCTCGAGGGGTGCATTGCCGACCACGGTGACCTTGCGGACCGGCTGGCGCTCCGCATAGGACACAACGTAGTCGCGCAGGAGATCCCACTGCGCCCGTTGGGAGGACGCGAGGTCGGCGGCGGGCAACGGCGCCAGTGGGAGAGGCTGGCGCCGGCCGACTCCGGGGACGGGCCGGGACCCCTGGCTCGGCTCCGTCACGGGGAGCGAGGGAGCACTGACGTGCGGTCGTGGTCCGGGACCCGCTCCGTGGCCGTCCGGCGTCGTCGTGGGTCCGGCCGGGGCGCCATCCGCGAGCGCCCCGCTGTGGGCGCCACGCGCCGGCGTCTCGACCTTCTTCCCGGCGAGGTCGGCGTACGCGCTGCGATCCCAGCGGTGCGTGAAGTTGGGGTCCGGCGTGTTCCAGGTGGGTCCGTACAGGGTCGCGAGGTAGGTCTCGGGCTTCGCGGGAATGGGGCAGTCGATGCCCAGGAGGGGTGCGAACGTCGGGGGGTACATGGTCGCCCGGTCGAGCGACCCACGCGTGCCCGGATACCAGGAGATCGCATCCCCCTCGAACAGCCCGACGAACACGTCCAGGTGCTTGCTCCGTGCCGTGCGTCCCACCTGCCGGTGCGCCGTGTAGGTGCCGCGCACGGCGAGGTCCCGGTCGATCAGGAACGAGGAGACCAGCTCGAGACCCTCGGCGAGGGTCGTGGCCTCCTCGGGCTCGAAGCCGATGATGAGGTCGAGGTCGTCATCGTGGGGGATGAGCGCGTGGTCGCGCACGACGGACAGGACCGCACCGAACCCGAAGCTCACGTGGGGAGTCAGCTCCGACAGGGTCTCGGCGACCTCGCGCGCGAACTCGACGTAGGCGATCTGCTCCTCCGGCGTCCAGAAACGGAACGCGCGACACGGGCCGTGGGCGGTCCACAGGCGGTTCCGCGACGGCAGCAGATCCGCATTGACGACGCGACGGAACTCGGCCCGATCGGTGTCCTCGAGGTCGGTCATGCCCTTGAACGTCTTGCGGGCCGCGGGGTAGGCACCCCGAAGGGTGTCGCGAAGGACCGGAACCAGACGTCGGACCACGGGGTCGGTGCCGGGCTGGTCGATGGCCGAGAGCACCTCCTCGAGACGGCTCTCCTGCGTCCCGCCGTCGTGGAGCAGGTGGGTCCGGGCCTGCGTCCGGGCCGATACCCGAAGCCGAGCCGCGCGCGTGGCGGTGTTGTTGGCGACGTTGCGCAGCCGGACCCGCGCGAGGTGCATCGGCGACGGAAACCGGATCTCCATCCAGGCGGGGTCACCGCGCTCGGTGTGGACCACGGTGCCGCTCGGGTGGTCGAAGTCGAAGAGTCGCTCCGAGGTGAAACGGGCTTGATAGGTGCCGTACCACGACGACACGCTCACGGTCGCTCCCGCACGAGCATCGGTGCCGTCGTGCGTCTCCAGCCCGACGGACTGGAGGTGGAGGAACTGGTTGTCGGGGACCTCGATGAGCAGGCTCCGGACATCGTCGACGTCCGCCGCGACGTCGAGTTCGCCGCCGGAGGCGAGGAACGCGGTGTCCGTCACCAGCGAAGTGGCACGGTCGATGGCCTCCCGGAGCGGCGCGAACCGCTCCGGCGCATCGTCTGCCGTCGGCACGTCAGGACCTGCGGAGGATGGTCCGTGCCACGTAGGCGTCGTCGTGTCGATACTTCGCGAAACCGAAACCTTCCACCGCGTAGTCGACCTCGAAGCCCCGTTCGAGCGCCCTCGCCTGGAAGGTCGCGGGAAGGACGAAGCGTCGGTAGTGGGCGCCGGTCTCCTTCGCGCCCGAGCGATCGCGAATCGTGCGGTACTCCACCGCCAGGAGGTCCCCAGGCGCGGTCAGGCGCGCTGCCAGGTCGAGGAAGACCTTCTCCTCGCCGTCGGTGATGGCGTGGAGGAAGAACCGTGCGTAGATCAGGTGCGGACCCTCCGACTCGGACAGCCGGGTCTCGAGGTGCCCGTCGTCGATGTTCGCGTGGACGAAGGTGGCCGACTCCCCGAGCGCCGAGGCCAGGGCGGCGCACGACTGCACCGCCGCGTCCGAGCCGTCGACGCCGATCACGTCGTGACCGTGACCGGCGAAGAAGATCGAGTCCCGTCCGCCGCCACACCCCAGCTCGATGACGCGGTGGGGCCGGTCCAGCTCCCCGGCGACGAAGGTGGCGAACTGGGAGGGGAGTGGGCGGCGGGTGCTCGCCCGGGCGGCGTAGTACTCGTCCCAGTAGTCCGACCGTTGCTCCGTGGTCGACGAACTGTGTGACTGGACGTCCGTCATGCGTGCGACTCCTCGAGGACCGCGGTGACGCGGTCCGTGGTTCGTGGTCTGCGGTTTCTCGTTCGTGGTTCGTGGTTCGTGGTTCGTCAACCTAGCGCCGTTGGGTGCCGGCACGGGTCAGGCACGGCGAGGCGAACACCGGGTGAACACGAGACCGGGCTCGCCGGGTGTCCGGATGGCCCGGTGGCGCATCGAGGTGGGCACCGATCGTGCAGATCTGACGTAAGGAGAATCTCCGGCATTTGTTGTATTTGGCTGGAGATCCTACGGCTTAAATGGGGCCATACGAAAGCACATTCGTGTAATTCGCCGCCAGCGCTTGCGGCCCGCCCGGGACGGGTGGGACAACTGGGAGGCTTGGATACCTGCGAGGCGGATG
Source organism: Actinomycetales bacterium (assembly GCA_038258215.1). Lineage (GTDB taxonomy): Bacteria > Actinomycetota > Actinomycetes > Actinomycetales > Dermatophilaceae > Fodinibacter. The sequence continues at coordinate 27,271 of JBBSQC010000008.1, forward strand.
TGACGTCTGTGACTGGGGGTCCGGGCGCCCCTGCCCCCCTGTGCGGTGGCCCGCCAGATCGAGGAGTTCCCGCTCGTGTCCAAGCCCTGTGCCGACCCCGCCCGTCCCCCGTGCTCCCACGCCTGCTCGCACGCCGCGCCGTACGCACGCTGGGAGTGGTCTCCGCCTCCGTCCTCGCGTTCCCGGTGGGCGCCACCGCCGCCCACGCCGCCATCCCGACGCCCAAGCCGACGCGCTCGTTGCCCAGCGCCCTGGACGCGGCCCCGCCCTACCAGAAGGGCGTGCGCTGCCTGAGCTCGGCGCTCCCCGGCCCGGTGGCGTTCGCGAAGCTGCTCAACGCGACCTACGGCACGCACGTCTACGGCATCCTGCGGACGTGTGCCGCCGAACACGGCGAGGGGCGGGCCCTGGACTGGATGCTCAACGCGAAGGACCCGGCGTCGCTGGCCCTGGGCAACACGATCACCCGCTGGCTCGCCGCTCCCGACAGCCAGGGTCGCCAGGGCGCGATGGCCCGTCGGCTCGGGATCAACTACATCATCTGGAACCGCCAGCAGTGGAAGGCCTGGGACCCCTCCCGCGGGTGGGCTCCCTACTACGGGGTGTCGTCGCACACCGACCACATCCACATCTCCTTCACGTGGGACGGCGCCTACGCACGGAACTCCTGGTGGACCGGAAAGGCGATCACGGACTACCTCACCGGTCCGCTCAGCTCGACGTCCCCGCCGGCAGCGTCCGGAGCCACGGCGAGCGGCTACCCCTGGTTGAGGCAGGGGGCCAGCGGGACCGACGTCAAGCTCGCCCAGAAGGTGGTCGGGGCCGGCGCGGACGGCAGGTTCGGCCCGCTCACCGCCAGTGCCCTGGCTCGCTGGCAGAGCCGTTACGGCGTCCGGGCCACCAAGGAGCTCGACAACGCCACCTGGACCAAGATGGTGAGCCTCGGTGCGGTGCCGAGCCGTGCGAACGCCTCGCTCAAGAAGTATGCCGGGACCACGCTGCGGCGAGGGTCCAGGGGGGATGCCGTCAAGGCCCTCCAGAAGGCGGTCGGCAAGCTCACCGTGGACGGGTCCTACGGCCCCGCGACCGAGGGCCGCGTCAAGGACTACCAGCGCTCGAAGGGCCTGTCGGCAACCGGGGTGACCGACGCAAAGGTGTGGCACGCGCTCATGGGTGCGTCGACCTCCACTGCGAAACCAGCGACGTCCACCTCGTTGTCGAAGTACGCGTCGGTGACCTTGAGGCTGTGGTCGCGCGGTGACGCGGTCAAGGCGTTGCAGAAGGCGGTCGGGAAGCTCACGGTCGACGGGTCCTATGGCAAGCTCACCGAGGCTCGGGTGAGGGCCTACCAGAAGTCGAAGGGACTCGCGGTCACCGGCGTCACCGACGCGAAGGTCTGGAAGGCCCTGATGGGCGCGAGCTCGGCCGGCTCCACCACCAAGGCCCCGAGCTCCAGCACCTCCACGGAGTTCACCTCGCTCAAGGCCACGACGTTGCGCTCTGGCTCCTCCGGCTCGGCCGTCAAGGCGCTGCAGCGGGGGGTCGGCGGGCTGGCCGTCGACGGGTCGTTCGGCCCCCGAACCCTGTCGGTCGTCAAGGCGTTCCAGAAGTCCGCCAAGCTCTCGGTGACCGGAGTCGTGGACCGGAAGGCGTGGGACGCGATCGAGCGGAAGGTGCACCCCCTGCATGCCTACTGGGGCACGGTGCTAAAGCGGGGCTCACGCGGCACCGCGGTGACGGCCCTCCAGAGGGGCCTCCACATCACCGCGGACGGGTCGTTCGGGCCGCAGACCGAGGCCTCGGTGCGGGCCGCCCAGAAGTCGGCCAAGCTCACCCGGACCGGAGTCGTGGGGACCGTCACGTGGAAGGCCGTCGAGGCCCGCATGCCTCGCTGACCCCGAGGCCCGGGTCCTGTTCAGCTGCGGGTCGTGACGCCCTCGGCAGCCAGCCGGGCCTCGAGCGTCTCGTCGTCCGTCGTGCCACGCGTCAGCACCACGGAGCCGTCATCGGCCAGCGTACGCAGGGCGAGCCCCAGGAACACAACGGGGTCCACCGTCGAGGTGTGCACCCTCGGGGCGCCAACTCCGCGCGCTGGAACGAGATCGGCGTATGCCGTGCTGCCGGTGCCGCTTCGCAGCGCGTCTTCATCCGGGGCCGGGTCCTCCCACGGGTCGAACAGGTCCCCGTGGGTGGCGAGGTCACGGGCCTCGTCGACCGCGCCGGAGGGGACCGGCTCCGTTGCGGCCCTGGCCAACCCCGCGAGCGTCACGAGCACGACGTGCTCCGCGTCGCTGTCGGCGGCGGTGGCCGAGTCGTCGGTGACGAGGACGTCGGGAGTGGATCCCGCAGCCGGCGCGTCACCGGCATCCGTGGGGACCTCGACGCACGCCCCGACCGACCACCCCGCGAACGCCCAGTAGAGGGTGCGCCAGTGTGGCGGCAGGTCGAGGCGCACGACCGTGCCGGGGGCGGCGTCGAGGTCCTCCTGGAGCAGGTTTGCGGCCTTGGCCACCCAGTTCGCGAGCACCCGCGCAGACAGCTCGATCCGCTCGCCGCGGGTCGGACCGTCGGTGTCGTCGTAGACGGTGATCCGCGGTCTGCCGGGGTCGGAGGCGACCAGGGCGGTCAGGAGCGCGGACGGGGTCGTTGGCGGGCTGCTCACCTCGCGACCCTAGCAACGCGGCCCGGCGCGCTCCGCTCGGCGCAGCGGGCTCGGCTCGCCCCGGCCACTAGGCTCCTGCGCATGACGCAGCGCACCGTGATCACCTTCGGCACCTTCGACGTCTTCCATGTCGGCCACATCAGGGTGTTGCAGCGCGCTGCCGAGCTGGGGGACAGGCTGGTCGTCGGGGTCTCCGCGGACGCGCTGAACATCTCGAAGAAGGGGCGGGCCCCGGTCTACACGCAGGACGAGCGGATGGAGATCGTCTCGAGCCTGCGCTGCGTCGACGCGGTCTTCGTCGAGGAGTCCCTGGAGCTCAAGCGCGACTACATCGTCGAGCAGGGCGCCGACGTGCTCGTCATGGGCGACGACTGGACCGGCAAGTTCGACTGGGTCTCCGATGCGTGCGAGGTCGTCTACCTCCCGCGCACCCCGTCGGTGTCGACAACCGGCATCATCGAGCACATCGCCAGCCTGGGGTCGTGAGGACCGGCCGCCTCCTCCCGGCGCTCGCGATCGGCGCCGCCCTCTGGGTGGTGCTGGTCTCGGCCTCGGCTGCGCTCCTGTCGGGGCTCGGCTGGTGGACCCCCTACGTCGCGTGGCCGGGTGCCGTCGCCCTCGTCGGGGTGAGCGCGTGGTGCGTGCGCGGCATCCCGGCGGTGCGCACGGCGGCGGGACCGGTGGCGGCGCTCCTGGTCGTCGTCGCGGCGTTCACGCTCTGGGCCGGTGCCACGCACTCGGAGCAGGTGTTCGTGCGACGAGATGCGGCGAGCAACTTCCAGGCGGCGGTGAGCCTGGCCCAGACCGGTCAGCGGGTGGTGCCGATCGACCCGGCCGAGGTCGGTGGGGTGGGCGTGCTGGGCGAAGACGGGATCACGTGGGGGAGCCCGGCGTTCTACGCGGTGGGCTCGAGCGAGGCACCCGCCGTGCAGCCGCAGTTCGTCATCGGGCCCGCTGCTGTCTACTCCTTCGGGTGGTGGCTCGGCGGAGGTGCGGGGGCGATGCTCCTGCCGGCCCTCGCGATGGGGCTGTCCCTGCTGGCCATCGGGGTGCTCGTGATGCGAGTGGTCGGGTCGTGGTGGGGTGCGGTCGCCGCCGGGCTGATCGGCGTCGTCTTCCCGGTGGTGCACACCGCACGGGCCACGTACTCCGAGCCGTTGGCGGTGCTCACCCTCGCCGGGAGCTTCTTGGCCCTTACTCTCATGGCCGGTGCGGGGCGCGAGGAGGGCTCGGGGTCGGTGCGGCCCGTTGTCGGCCGCTCCGGGGCCGTGACGCGCCTCGCGGTGGTGGCGGGAGTGCTGCTCGGCGGCACGGGGTTCGTGCGGGTGGACGCCCTGCGCGAGGTGGTGCTTCTGCTGCCCGTGCTCGCCCTCGGGGCTGCCCTGCACCGGCCCTGGGTGCGTCCGCTGTCCGTGGGCCTGGGGGCCTCCCTCGCCGCGGCCACGGCGGCGGCGGTGGTGCTGTCCTACCGCTACCTGGGGGACATCGCCAGGAGCCTGGTCCCTTTGGTGGCTCTCGCGCTGCTGGTGTCTGTGGCCAGCTGGGGAGCCGTCGTGCTGTGGCGGCGGGGCCGCCGCCTGCCGGAGCGGGTCGTGTCCAGACTGCCGGATGCCGTTGCCGCAGTGACGGTCCTGATCGGTCTCTATCTCGCCGCCCGCCCGCTGTGGCAGGTGACGCGCCAGGACCCCAACGACCCTGGCGCTCTCTACGTGGCCGGGATGCAGAGGCGGTCGGGGCTCACCGTCGATGGTGGGCGCACCTACGCCGAGGACACCGTGACCTGGCTGTCGTGGTACGTCGGGCCGATCGCGCTCGTGGTCGCGCTCGTCGTGCTCGCGGCGGCACTGCGCCACGCCGTCCGGCGCGTCGGCGCGGGGGACGTGCCGGCCTGGCTGCCGGCGCTCGTCGTCGCGAGCGGCTCGACGTTGCTCACCCTGCTCAGGCCGGGAATCACGCCGGACCACCCATGGGCCGATCGGCGGCTGCTCGTCGCGTTGCCGCTCGTCGTCGTGCTGGACGTGGTCGCCGCTGACTGGCTCGCGGCCCGGGTGCGCGTCCGTGGTCGTTCGTCGGTGGGGAGGGGGCTGGCCGGCCTCCTGGTGCTCGCGGTCGGGGCACCGGCCGTGGTGGCGACCTGGCCGCACCGCGCGGAACGGATCGAACGAGGCTCGCTCGGCGTGGCGGAGGCGGTCTGTGACGTCCTGGAGCCGGGCGACATGGTGCTCCTGGTGGACTCGCGAGCCGCCAACGAGTGGCCGCAGGTGGTCCGTGGCATGTGTGGCGTCCCCGCGCTCGCGGTGACCACGGCCGTGCGCAAGGACCCCGGCGCGCTCGCGGCCCTCGTGGACACCGTGGACGAGGCGGTCTCCGGCACCGGGGGTCGGCTCGTGCTGCTCGCGGCGGACTCGGCCGAGGCCATCGACGGGCTCGGTGTGCCGGCGCAGCCGATCGCCGACATCGTCGTGCGGGAGGACCAGCACGCACTGGAAGCACCGCCCCTGGGCACCGACCGGCTGCCGACGCGAGTCTGGCTGGCGCGGGTCGGTGCGTCGAGCCGGTGAGCGTGCCACCATCGAGGATGGGCACCGTTCACGAAGCTTCCGGGGGTGATGCCGGTCTGGTTCGCCTGGCCGAGGCGTGGCACCGGCGGGTCATGGCGGACGAGGTCGTCGGCCATGCGTTCAGCCACGGCTTCCGGGCCGACCACACGGAGCGACTCGCCGCCTACTGGGCCGAGGCCCTCGGCGGCGGGCACGGCTACACCGACCGGTACGGCGACGAGACCTCGGTGGTGCGGCTGCACAGCGGCAACGGCTCGCACGAGGAGATGGACCGGCGAGCTGTCGAGTGCTTCGACGAGGCGATGACCGACGTCGGGCTGGGGGAGGGCGTGCCGGTCCGCGCGGTGCTGCACGACTACTTCGCCTGGGCCACGACGACGACGATGGCGCGGTTCCACCAGTCGGCGGCTGACGTGCCCGACGGGTTGGAGATCCCCCGCTGGTCCTGGGAGGGCCTCGTCGACTAGCGGGGCGTCCGGTGGGGTGGGTCGCTGGTCGCGCCGGCCGTGAACAATCGACCAATAGGTCACTTCTTCACGGGCTGGAACGGCGACGCGCAGAACCCGCCCATCGGAGCCTCCCGATTGCCCGCGGACGAACGAACCGGGCTCCTGACGGCGGCGCTCTCGTGGTGACGCCGGCCGCCCCAACCGGCAGACTGACCCGAGTGTTGGACGACCCGGCGGAGACAACCGCCAACCACCAGCCGCCTCCGCCGCCCGGACCCCGGGTGTACGTGCTCGGAGTCGTCCTCGGTGCCGCGGTCGGTGCCGTCGCCGGCGTCTACCTGCTGGTCGTCCGACTGCTGCGCGAGCTCGTCTGGGACGGCTCGCAGCCACGCCTGACCGCCGGGCTGTCGGTGGGCGTCGCAACGATCGTCACCTGCACGCTCGGAGGCCTCGTCGTGGGGGTGGTTCGCGCCCGTCACGACCGGGACAGCCCACACGACCTCGACGACGTCCTCTTCCGACTCGACGAAGCCATGGTCGAGGACGCCCGGGTCGAACCCGGCGACCCCGTCGAACCCGGCGGCCCCGTCGAGGACGACCTCGCCGCGCCGCCTCCCGCCCCCGCGTCAGGGGGCCCCCCGGAACCGGTGACCAGACCGGCGCGTCGGCGTCTCATCCCCGAGCGGAGACCGCGACCGCGACAGTCGGTGCAGGACCCCCGGTGGATCCTGCGGGCCACGCTGCTCGGCATCGTGTCGCTCACGGCGGGCGCATCACTCGGCCCTGAGGCCCCCCTGCTCGCCCTCGCCGGAGGCTTCGGGCGACGGATTGCAGGGTTGCTCCGGCTGTCGTCCTCGGAAGCCATCGCCCTGTCCACCTCCGGGGCGCTGTCCGGCCTCTTCGGTGGGCCTCTGGGCGCCGCGGTGCTTCCCCTCGAGCGACCGCGACAAGGGGTGACCGCTCCCCGGCTCCTCGGGCCGGGCCTCGTCGCGGCGGTCGCGGGCTTCGCGGCCCTCCAGCTCGTCCTGCCCGGTGAGGGCGGGGTGACCTACGACCTGCCCGAGTCCGGCACCGGACCGGCCGCCACCGTCGGTTGGGCACTCGGCGGTGGGCTGCTCGGGGCCCTGGCGGCCGTGGTGCTGCTGGTCCTCATCGCGCCTTCGCGCCGAGCTGCGGAGCGTGTGCGGTCGACGGTCCTGCGGGCTGGGGCGGGAGGCCTCGTGCTGGGTGCCTGTGCGGCGTTCCAGCCTCTCGTCCTGTTCTCCGGCGAGCACGAGGCCGAGACGCTCATCGACACCCTCGGCACGTGGGCGTTCACCGCGCTGCTGGGACTTCTCGCGTTGAAGATCCTCGCGACCGTGGCGTGCATGGCGACGGGCTTCTTCGGCGGCCAGATCTTTCCCGGAGCATTCGTCGGGATGGCCGGTGGCCTGCTGCTGCTCGCGGTCCTTCCCGCCGCGCCGGGTCCGGCGGTCCTCGCGGCCGGCGCGGGTGCTGGCACGACGGTGCTGCTCCGTCGCCCGGTCGCCTCGGCCCTGATCATGCTGCTGTTCTTCCCCCTCCACAGCGCCCTCGCGCTCCTCCTGGGAGCGGCCGTCGGCGCGGTGGTGGTGTCCGTCCTGGCCGACCACCTGCCGGAGGCGACCGGCCTCGGTGGTCACTGAGGGAGAGGAAGCGGCGGCTCGCCGCGCTCAGCGCGACGCGAACGTGTCTTGCACGCGGCGCTGCACCGCGGCACAGGTCATGGAGTCGACGGCGACCACGAGGCCCGGTGTGGTGGACCGCGGGCCGTATGCCGTGCCGTCCGGGTGGCTGACCGCACCACCGGCCTCGGTGACCATGAGCGTGCCGGGTGCGTGGTCCCACGGGTTGGAGCGGCTGTAGACGATGTAGTCGGCGTCCCCGCCGATGATGTGGGGGTAGTCGACACCACAACACACCCAGGACAACCCCATCGGGGTCATCCCCGGGAGTGTCTGCCCCTTCAGCGCCCAGACCGAGGTGACCCCCGCCGGGGTCCGCTCTCCCGGGACCGGCGTGGTGTGCACCCTCGTGCCGTTGCGCCAGGTGCCCCCGCCGCGCTCGGCGACGACCGCGACCTCGTGCTCGGGCTGCCAGATCCAGCCGCGCACCGTCTGACCGCCGAGAGTCTCGGCGACCATGACGGCGTGGTCGGGGGAGCCGTGCACGAAGTTCTTGGTGCCGTCGACCGGGTCCACGGTGAAGGCGTGGTCGGCCGCGAGGTAGCGGTCCATCAGGGTGTGGTCGTCGGCGTACGCCTCCTCGCCGAGCACCACGGCATCCGGGTAGGCCGCGGTGAGGCGGTCGGTGATGAGCACCTCGGCCTCGCGGTCGGCGACGGTCACGAGGTCACCCGGGTTCTTCTCCATGACCTCCCCGGCGGCCAGCGACCGGAATCGGGGGGTGATGACCGCCGCGGCGACCTCACGCAGGAGGTCGAGGACGGTATCGGTCGACAGGCCTGGCATGTCGCAACCCTCGCACACACGAAGGCCTGTCCAGCACGCGGTTCGACTGAGGAGGGTGGCTCAGCCGGGCTGGCCGTATGCCGTGCTGACGGTGAGCGTCACGACGCACCGTCGCTCGGCGACCATCGCGGCGCGGAACTCCTCCCAGTTGGGGTGCTCGCCGCTGAGCTGTCGGTAGATGTCCGCCAGGGCGTCGGACGCGGCGTCACCCGGCGACTCGGTCACGGGGCTCACCTCTGCGGTGCCGTCGAGCACGACGTACCTCCAGAACGAGTCGTCGGTGACGTGCAGGGCCGCACGCGGGTCGCGGCGCAGGTTGCGCGTCTTGGCGCGGTCGTCGGTGACGCTGATGACGGGCGAGCCGTCGGCGGCCCTCGCGAAGAGAATGTTGGACAGCTGGGGTCGGCCGTCCTTGCGGATCGTGGTGAGCACGCCCCGGTGCCGGGCGTGTGCGAACTCGAGTGCGGCGTCGATGTCGATCACGTTCGAGACGCTACGCCTGCATGGCGCCGGCCCGGGCTGGTGGACCGTGGCCCTGTCGAACGCGCCCGAACCGCGGGTCACCGGGACGTCGTGCGCAGCACCTGCTGTCCTACAGTCCCGGCATGGTCAGGTTGCGGCGGGTGTCCCCGCAGATGAAGGGGTGGACGCGCCGGCGCTCGGGGAAGGGTTTCACCTACCTCGACGGTGACGGCATCCGCCTGCCCGCCCAGGAGGTCCAGCGGATCCGGTCGCTCGCCATCCCGCCGGCCTGGCGAGACGTGTGGATCTGCCCATGGCCGAACGGGCACATCCAGGCGCTGGGCACCGACGACGCGGGGCGGCGGCAGTACCTCTACCACCCGGACTGGCGAACCAAGCGCGACCAGCTGAAGTTCGACCGCGTCATGGTCGCCGGGGCCCGTCTCGCGCGGGCCCGCGAGCGGATGATCGAGGACCTGAGTGCCGAGGGGATGCCGCTCGCCCGCGCCGCAGCGACCGCGACCCGCCTGCTCGACCTCGGCTACTTCCGGATCGGGTCGGACGCCTACGCCGACGCCAACGGCTCCTTCGGGCTCACCACCCTCGAGCGGCGTCACGTGCGCCGCCAGGGCCGCGACCTGGTCTTCTCCTTCGTCGGCAAGTCCGGCGTCGAGCACTCGATCACGATCAGCGACGCGCAGGTCATCGAGTCGCTCAACCTCATGCGTCGCCGAAGGGGAGGCTCTACCCGCCTGCTGGCCTACCGGGGTGTGGCTCGATGGGCCGACCTCGACGCCTCCGCCGTGAACACCTACATCTCCACGATGGTGGCCGAGGACCTGACCGCGAAGGACTTCCGCACCTGGCACGCCACGGTGCTGGCCGCGGTCGCGCTCGCCGAGAGTGAGGAGCCCGGCGACACCAAGGCCTCCCAGAAGCGGGCGGTGAAGGCGGCCGTGGAGGAGGTCGCGGCATACCTGGGCAACACCCCGACCATCGCGCGCAAGAGCTACATCGACCCGCGGGTCATCGACGAGTACGAGGGAGGGACGACGGTCGCGCCCACCCTCTCCCGCCGCCATCGCGACCCCGACAAGCGCCAGGCCGCGATCGAGAAGGCCGTCGCCCGCCTCATCGACGGCGCCGCCTGACCCGTCGCCCGGGCCGGTCCGTGAACAATCGACCAATAGGTCAGTTGTTCACGGTCGCCGCCCCGGACCCGATGTGAAGAAGTGACCTATTGGTCAGTTGTTCACGGTCGCAGCCCGGGCCAGTCCGTGAACAATCGACCAATAGGTCAGTTGTTCACGGCCAGCGCGGCCCGGCGGGGGAGGCTCCGGCCCGCGGGTAGGCTCGCTTTCGATGAGTGAGCACCCCCACGCGGCGCCTGCGGGCCCCGGCGACCCAGACCACCGAGCGGCCCCGCTGGACCCGGACCCCCGGGCCCACGACGAGGTCCACGCCGCCGCCACCGAGCGGATCACCGTGCGCCCGGGGCAGATGGCCGGGCGCAGCGACGACCCGGCCACCCCCACCGGCATCCGGCCCGGGGACGACGCGGCGGGAGCGCGGTCCGGGCACACGGCATACGTCATCGAGGACGGGCCCGACGGACCCGGCCCGGTGCCGTACGTCACGATCGTGCTGCCCTGCTTCAACGAGGGTGCGCACGTCCTGGAGGAGATCGACCGGATCACCGCGACGATGCTCGCCAGCGAGCTCACCTACGAGGTGCTCTGCATCGACGACGCGAGCACCGACGACACCCTCGAGGTGCTCCGCGGCGCCCAGCGGCGTTATCCACACCTGCGCGTGCTCCCGTTCCGCCGCAATGGTGGTTCCGGCACCGCCCGGCGGATCGGCACGCAGCAGGCCCGCGGCGAGATCGTCGCGTGGACCGACGCCGACATGACCTACGAGAACGAGCGCATCCCCGACCTCGTGCGCCTCCTTCGCGACGACCCCACCTACGACCAGGTCGTCGGCGCCCGCACCACCGAGGAGGGCACCCACAAGTGGGCGCGCGTGCCCGCCAAGTGGCTCATCCGCAAGATCGCCGAGTGGCTCACCAAGACCCGCATCCCCGACCTCAACTCGGGGCTGCGCGCCTTCCGCCGCGACGTCTCGCTGCCCTACCTGCGGCTGCTGCCGGCCGGTTTCTCCTGCGTCACGACGATCACCATCGCGTTCCTCAGCAACCAGCACGACATCAAGTACGTCGAGACGAGCTACGCCAAACGGGCGGGCGTGAGCAAGTTCCACTTCGTCGGCGACGCCTACCGCTACATCCTCCAGGTGCTGCGCATGGTGATGTACTTCGACCCCCTCAAGGTGCTCATGCCGCCGGCCCTGTGGCTCGTCGTCATCGGCGTGCTCAAGGGCTTCGTGGACATGGTGCGCCACCCGTTCTACTTCCCGGCGAGCACCGTGCTCCTCATCGTCAGCGGCATCATGATCGGCTCGCTGGCCCTGCTCTCCGACCTCGTCGTCCGGTCGAGGGACGGTGTCTGAGAGCGCGGGAGGGCCGAGGCCGGGTATGCCGTCCACCGACTCCGGGGCCGCCCTCACGGTCGCGCTGGTCGGGCCCACCCACCCCTTCAAGGGGGGTGTCGCAGCGCACACGACGACCCTCGCGCACGAGCTGACGGCTGCCGGTCACGACGTGACGCTCGTGTCGTGGAGCCATCTCTATCCGTCGTTCCTCTACCCGGGCGAGCAGGCCGTGCCGGGTGGGGCGCCGGACGTCGAGCCGTTCCCCCGCACGCTGCGGGTGCTCTCCTGGGCTCGCCCCGACACCTGGGTGCGGGCGGGGAGGCGGCTGCGCGACGTGGACGTCGTCGTGGTGGTCCACGTCATCCCCGCCGTCGTGCCAGCACATCTGGCGCTGCTGCGGGCCGCGCGGGCGGGCCTGCCCGGTGGCCCGCGCGCCGTCGTCATCGCCCACAACGTGCTGCCGCACGAGGCTCGCCCCGGGGACCGGCAGCTCATGGAGTCGCTCCTGCGTCGCGTCGACGCGGTCGTGGTGCACAGCGCGGAGCAGGCGGGAGTGGCGGCCGGGCTCGGGGCCGCGAAGGTGCGCGAGGTCGACCTGCCGCCGCACCTGCCCGGCGGACCACCGGAGCAACGACTCGCCCCCGACGGTCCGACGAGGCTGCTCTCGCTGGGCATCGTGCGCGACTACAAGGGTGTCGACCTGCTCGTGGATGCGCTGCGCGACGTCCCCGACCTGCGCCTCACCGTGGCGGGGGAGCTCTGGGGTGAGGCCGGTCGCCGCGTGCGGGAGCTCGCTGCCGACCCTCGCCTCGAGGGCCGCGTCGAGGTGCACGGGGGCTACGTCCCGGCCGACCGCATCGCCGCCCTGATGGCTCGCCACGACGTGGTCGCCCTGACCTACCGCTCCGCGACGGCCTCGCAGAACGCGCTCCTCGCGCGGCGCCACGGGCTGCCCGTGCTCGCCACGACCGTGGGGACGTTCCCCAACCAGGTCCGCGACGGGGTCGACGGACTCCTGGTGCCACCGGCGGACCGCGCCGCCCTCGTGGTGGCCCTGGGCCGGCTGTCGGAGCCCGGGTATGCCGCGCGGCTGGGCGAGGCGGTCCAGCCCCCCGACCTGTCCGGGCCGTGGGCGCACTACGTCGGCGGGATCGAGGCCCTCGCGGCGGCCGCCTCCGCCGACCCGGAGGACGATGCCGACGTGCTCGTGCCGACCGGCCCGGTGGCTCGGCTCCGCGGTCGCGTGGCGGCCGTGCGCGCCCGACGGGACCCCCTGCTCGACCTCGTGCCGGCCGACTTCCCGGAGCGGGTCCGGGCCACCGACGTGCTCGCCGTCGACGCCGACGCCCTCGAGGCGGCCGCCACCGCTCGGGTGCTGGGCCTCCCGCGCACCAAGGAGCCGGTGGCCGCCTGGGCCGCCCTCGGCGCGCTCGCGGCGATCGTGCGGATCCGCGACGACGGGCACCGCTCGTCGGTGATCGTCGACGAGTCCGGCAGCGGGAGCCCCCTCTCGCGCTGGGCCCGGGCCCTCGGCTTCGCCCCCGTCGAGCTCGAGCTCACCGGGCGGCGCACCGCCGTCGAGGCCCTCGACGTCGACACCGCGAGCCTCGACGTGATCGCCCGGGTCCATCCCGGTGGGTGCACCGCCACCGACATCGACCACGCCATCGGGCAGGCCTCGTGGGCACTGCGGTCCGGCGGTCTGCTCGTGCTGACCGTGCCCATCGGCGACGACGAGCCCGAGTTCGCCGTCCGCCCGGCCGACGTGCGCGGCATCCTCGCGCGAGCCGACGACCTGGGGCTCAAGCTCGTCGGCGACCTCGACGGAGACGTCCTGGACCGGATGCGTTCGGCACGGTCGATCGCCGTGGCGGGTGACGCACCGGCATACGCCGTGCTGCGGCTCACCCTCCGGCGGCGGTGAGGCGACCATGAACCGGTCCAAGGCGCTGGATGCCGTGCGCGTCGGCCTGCTCGTCGTCATCCTCCTCGCCGTGGGAATCGCCCTCTGGCGCAACTGGGATGCCGTCTCCAGCGAGCTCGACCTGATCAGCGTGCCCGTGCTCGTCGTCGCCTTCGGGCTCACCGCCCTGGCCCCCACCCTCACCCTCATGGGGTGGCGCGTGCTGCTCTCCGACCTCGGTACCGAGCTGCACCCGGCACCGGCAGCAAGCGTCTTCCTCGTCGGTCAGCTCGGGAAGTACGTGCCCGGGTCGGTGTGGACCGTCGTCATGCAGGCGGAGATGGGAGCCAAGCTCAAGGTGCCTCGGCGCCGGATGGCCGTCGTGGGGATCCTCGCCATCGGGCTGGCCGTGCTCACCGGGTGCCTCATGGGCATCCCCGCCGTGCCCGCGCTGCTGGACCGCGAGGGAGGGGCGTTCTCCTGGTGGTGGGTCGTGCTCGCCGTGGTGCTCGGCGCGGTGCTGCTGTGGCCGCGGCTGCTCAACGCCGTCATCGCCCGCGGCCTGCGGGTGATCCGCCGCGAGCCGATGGAGCACGACCTCTCCGGGCGCGCGGTGGCCCTCACCGTCGCGTGGTTCGTCGCCGCGTGGGTCTCCACGGGGGTCGCGGTCTTCCTGCTCGCGCGCAGCGTGGCCCCCGACACCCCCGTGGTCAGACTGCTGGTGCTGTGCATCTGCGGGTTCGCCCTTGCCTCTGCCGCAGGGATGTTCAGCGTGCTCGTGCCCGCCGGTGTCGGGGTGCGCGACGGTGTGCTCGCGCTGCTGCTCGTCACCCTGATGCCGCTCCCTGCCGCGACCGCGGTGGTCGTCGTGGCCCGGTTCCTCGCCGTCCTGGCCGATCTGGCGCTGGCCGCTGGCGCGTGGGCCTGGGCGCGTCGGCACCACCTCCTAGGATCTGGGGCATGAGCGACCAGCCGGAGCGCGGGGAGCAGCTCGCCTACTCCGAGCTGATGGCCAAGATGCTCGACGAGCAGGGTCGACGCCAGAAGGCGGCCAAGATCATCGCCGTCGTGCGCCATGCCCTCGGGGTGTCCGACCTGTCGGGCCTGCGAGCGGTCGACGTCGGCTGCTCCGCGGGGTTCATCGCCGACGAGCTCGCGCTGGCGGGCGCCAGGACGAGCGGGGTCGACATCGACGAGCCGGGGTTGGCCAAGGCGCGGGAGCGCTTCGGGGAGCGGGTCGACTTCCGCCTGGCTCGCGGTGAGGACCTGCCCTTCGAGGACGGGTCGGTCGAGGTCGTGGTGCTCAACCACATCTACGAGCACGTCGTCGACCCGGAGGCCGTCGTCGCCGACATCCACCGGGTGCTCACGCCCGGCGGGGTGCTCTATGCCGGTGTCGGGCACCGGTGGCAGGTCATCGAGCCCCACCACCGGTTGCCCTTCCTGTCGTGGCTGCCGCAGCGAGCCGCCGACCGCTACATGAGGGTGACGGGCAAGGGCGAGCACTACTACGAGCAGTACGCCACGCCGGCTGGGCTGAGGAGGCTCTTCGCGGCCTACGACGTCTGGGACTACACACTGCCCGTGCTCGCGGACCCGGCCGCGTTCTCCGCCCGCGACACCGTGCCGTCGTGGGCCGCGAAGGTCCCGGCGAGCGCGATGGCCGCCGCCCTGCCGCTCGTGCCGACCTACGTCTGGACGGCGTTCAAGGGCGCAGCGACCCCGGCGGGTCCGACCCTGCGCGTGCCGCCGCGTCACCTCTCCCGAGCCTGACGGGGCCGTGCTGATGGACGGTGGGGAGCAGCGACTGGTCCGCGCCTCGCGACCGGTGCCGCTGCGCGCGGTGGTCGGCATCCTGGCGCGGGGCTCCGGCGACCCCACGAGCCGCAGGGATGCCGGGCGCTGGTGGTTCGCGTGGCGGACCCCCGACGGCCCGGTGACACTTCGGTTGGAGCCGACCGCGGTGCCGCACGAGGTCTCGGCCACGGCGTGGGGGAGCGGTGCGGGCTGGATGCTGGAGCGGGTGCCGGACCTGCTCGGTGAGCGCGACGACCCGTCGGGGTTCTCGGTGCACCACGACGTGGTGGCGCAGGCCTGGAAAGCACACCCGCACTGGCGGATTCCTCGCACCGGCCTGGTGGTGCAGGCCCTCGTGCCGACGATCATCGAGCAGAAGGTCACCGGCAAGGAGGCCTTCGCCGGCTACCGGCGCCTCGTCTGGCGGTTCGGCGAGCCGGCCCCCGGGCCCGGCGAGGCCCTCTCGCTGCGCGTCCCCCCTGACCCTGCCGGGTGGGCCGGCATCCCGTCGTGGGAGTGGCTCGGTGCCGGGGTCGACCCGCAGCGGTCCCGGACCATCGTGCGCGCGGTCGGGCACGCGGGTCGCCTCGAGGAGTGTGCCGACCTGCCGCGCGACCTCGCGAAGGCCAGGATGCTGGCCCTGCCGGGAGTCGGCGCGTGGACCTGGGCCGAGGTCGCCCAGCGGGCCCTGGGGCTCGCCGACGAGGTCAGCTTCGGGGACTACCACGTCGCCAAGGACATCGGCTGGGCGCTCACCGGCACCCCGGTCGACGACGACGGTCTCGCCGAGCTGCTCGAGCCGTATGCGGGACATCGCTACCGCGTGCAGGCGCTCCTCGGGCTTGCGGGTCTGCACCGCCCCCGCCGCGGCCCGCGGATGACGCTGCCCACCCACCTGCCCACCCGCGGCCGCTGATGCCGAACGCCAGAGCCACCCCGCGAACAAGTGACCAATAGGTCAGTTCTTCACACCGGGTGGACGGGTGGGTGCCCGGTCGGGCCGTGACAAGTGACCAATAGGTCAGTTTCTCACACCGGGTGGACGGGGGGGGTGCCCGGTCGGGCCGTGAACAAGTGACCAATAGGTCAGTTTCTTACGCTCGTCGTGACCCTCTCGCCCACCGGAGTGACCTACCGGGCGACCCGGGGAGCGAGACGGAGCGTGACCGATCCCAAGGCGCGGGCGAGGGTCGTGGCCCGCAGGTCCTCCGCGTGGGCCGCGACCTCCACGCGCACGACGAGCCGTCCGAGGTCGTAGTCGTCCGGCGCCCCCAGGGAGACCTCCGCCGAGCCGGATGCCGGGTCCACCCCGATGTCGGCGGAACCGTCCTCCACTCCGTGCAGGGCCAGCGCCACGACACGCGTCACCCGGTCGCCGAGGGGCTCCTCCCGCACCGACCTCACCCCGATGTCGTCGGAGTCCGCGGAACCGGGCGGCACGCCGAGGGCGGACCGCACCGCCTCCAGGTGGCCGTGCGCGAACCAGTCCGACGGACCCGTGCGCACCAGGCTCCTTGCCCCCGGCGCATCAGGGTCGAACCACTCCGGGGGGAGCCCCCGGACCACTGACGCCGGGATGCCGTCCGCCTTTCCCTTGACGAGGTCGGCCGCCGCCGCCACCTCGTCGACCAGGGCTCGTTCGGTGACCGACAGGGCCCGTCCGTCGTGATCCACCCCTCCGCGCAGGTCGTCCACAGGGCGCAACCCGGCACTGCCGAGAGCGAAGTCGGTGACGCCGACCCGCCACGGGCGCCCCGCGGTGTCGCTGAGCACCACCCCGAGGGGCGCGTCGTCGGGGCGGCCGAGCCGGTCGAGCAGGGCGGACCGCAGGGCCCGGGCCTCGCCGTCCGGGTCGGCCGGGAGCAGGAGCGGCATCCCTGTGGGTCCGGTGTTCGAGGCGTCGACGCCGGCTGCGGCCATGACCGGTCCGGCCACGGCCTCGACGACCTGCGTGACGCTGTCGCCGACCGCTCGCTCGGCCACCACTCGCACCGTCTGTGCCGCAACCGCCGACTCGCGGCTCCCGTCCCACGTGAGACCGAGCATCTTGGAGACGACCTTGCTCGAGACCACGAGGCAGTCCCCGGGGTGCAGCGAGGAGCCACCAGCGCCCAGCGCCTCCACCAGCACCGCCGCGAGGTCGGTGCCGCCCACCACCTCCGGCACGCCCGCGACCGGCAGGATGGCGATGTCGTCCGGCCTCCGAGGGCCGGTCACCGGCGCAGCGCCTCGGCGAGGGAGAGGGCGTGCGCGGCGATCCGGGCCGTCGCCGAGACGTCGGTCATGAGCAGGGGGCCGTCGAACACCTCGAGGCGCGCCCGGCGAGTCCTCGTGTCGGCGTCGGCCGGGTCGACGAGCCAGCCGTCGAGAAAGTCCTCGTAGAGTCCGGCCACCGCAGCCGTGGTGGACTCCACCCCGATCGCACGCAGGCACGCGTCGGCGTGGCCGCGCACCGGCATCCCGGAGATCAGCGGCGAGACCCCGACGACCGGTGCCTCGGCTCCACGCAGGGCGTCACGCACCCCGGGCACGCCGAGCACGATGCCGATGGAGACGACCGGGTTGCTGGGCGGCAGGAGCACGACGTCGGCCCGGCGGATGGCGTCGAGGACCCCGGGAGCCGCGGTCGCACGGTCCATCCCGGCCACGACGAACCGCCGTGCCTCGATGCTGGTCTGGTGCCTAACCCACCATTCCTGGAAATGGATCGCGCGCTCACCGCCATCACCGTCGTCAACCACGACATGGGTCTCGACCGGGACGTCGGACATCGGCAGCAGGGTGATCCGTTGCTCCGGCAGCCCCCAGCGGGCGGCGAGCCGGCCCGTCACCTCGCTGAGCGAGGCGCCCTGGCCCAGCCACTGGGAGCGCACGACGTGGGTGCCGAGGTCGAGGTCGCCGAGGGCGAACCACTGCGGCTCCGCCCCGTATGCCGCGAGCTCGGCCTGCACGCGGTGGCTCTCGTCCTCGCGGCCCCAGCCCTGACCCTCGTGCACGCCGCCCCCGAGGGTGTAGAGGAGGGTGTCGACGTCGGGACAGACCCGCAGCCCGAAGAGCGTGATGTCGTCGCCCGTGTTGGCCACGACGGTGATCTCGGAGTCGGCGAGGCCCGGCGTGGTGTCGAGGTGGTGGCGGAGCCCGCGGATGAAGCGGGCGCCACCCACCCCGCCGGCGAGGGCGGTGATGCGCATGCCGTTGAGTCTTCCAGCCGGACGGGGGGAGACGAAATGCACGGTCGGGGCCGGGCGTGCCCGGCAGGGTCGGAGGTGGCTGAAGTGAGATTTCTTCACTCAATAGCACTCTCCGGCTTGACGCGGAGTGCATGACACGCGTGTAATTCCATGCATGTACCCCGGAGCTGCCCGGCCGGTGTGCACGGGTCGAGGGTCGAGGAGGGAACCAATGCACGAGCTCTATGTGGTGGACGAGGTGCTCGACGTCGAGGGCGAGGAGGGGGCCCTGTCGTGGCAGGAACGCTCGCTCTGCGCCCAGACCGACCCCGAGGCGTTCTTCCCTGAGAAGGGCGGCTCCACGCGCGACGCCAAGAAGGTCTGCGTCGGGTGTGATGTGCGGGCCGAGTGCCTCGAGTACGCCCTGGCCAACGACGAGCGCTTCGGGATCTGGGGCGGGCTGTCCGAGCGGGAGCGCCGCAAGCTGAAGAAGCGCGCGGTGTGACCGGGGGCCTGCGCCGGACCGCGTGACAGGCATGACACTGGCTCCGGCACGTCCCGACACCAGCCCCCCGGCCGACCAGGCCGGGGCGGCCGCTCCGCGCGTGACCGCCGTGCTCCTCAGCCGCCGTGACCCGCGGGGGATGGGTGAGCTGCTCGAAGCCGTGCTCGGCCAGGCACTCCCGCCGGACGACGTCGTCGTCATCGACCGCACGGGGAGCAGAACGGATCCGGCCACCACCGGCGACCCGGACGCCGGGAGGGGTCCGGACGCCGGGAGGGGTCCGGACGCCGGGACGGGTCCGGACTTCACGACTGGCTCCACCACCGACCACACCCCCGAGGCCGACGCGGCTCAGGACGCGGAGCCGCGGCCGCAGCCGAGCCCCCCGGCTGACCTCGCCACCATCGTCGAGACCGTTGCCTCCCGACACCGCATCCCCGTCACCGTGCGAACCGTCGAGCCCCGCACGCCGGACCGGGTGGCCGTGCGCGACGCAGTCGACGCAGAGTGGCCCAAGGGCCCGGGCGAGCCACTGGTGTGGACGCTCCCGGTCGGCGCGGTTCCCGAGCCGCAGGCCCTGGTGCGGATGGTCGACGAATGGCGCCGCTCACCCTCGGCGGGCATGGTCGGCCCCAAGCACGTCGAGGCGAAGGACCCGAGCGTCCTGCACGCGTTGTCGATCCGCACGACGCGCGGCGGTCGGCTCACGACCCACCCGCACCCGGGCGAGCCGGACCAGGGCCAGTACGACGACACCACCGACGTGATCGCGGTGCCACTGGCCGCCTCGCTCATCGAGCGCTCACTCCTCCAGCAGCTCGGCGGCTGGGAAGCCTTCTTCGGCGACGTCGGCGCCGACCTCGACCTCGGCTGGCGGGCCCACATCGCCGGCCGCCGCGTCGTCGTCGTGCCGGCCGCCCGGGTGCGCAGCGAGCCCGGGACCGCCCCGGTCGGGGGCTCGAGCCCCGCTCGCCGCCGCGCCGCCCGCCGGGTGGCCCTGGCCCGGGCGCCCTGGTGGGCCGCGCCGTTCCTCGCCCTGTGGATCCTCCTCACCTCTCTCCTGGGTGCGATCGGGCTGTTGCTCCTCAAGCGGCCCCGGGCGGCGTGGGCCGAGCTGACCTCGCTGATCTCGGTCGACCCGTTCCGGGGGACGTGGGCCAGGCGCCGCACCCGCCAGCCCCGAGAGGTCAGGCGCCGGGACCTGCGCGTCCTCTTCGAGCCGCGCCGAGCAGTGCTCACCTCGTGGGCCGACGCCGTGCACCACGCGCTGGTGACCCCGAGCGCCCCCATCGGCGACCAGGCCAACGATCTCAACCCGCGTTCGTGGGCGGTCGACGTCTTCCGCAACCCAGGGGTCCTCGCCACAGCTGCGGCGGGCGCAGTGGCGATCGTGGCCGGGCGCTCGTTGGGCCCGGACGTGCTGACCCGCGCGGGCTCGGGCCTGTCCGGTGGCGAGCTCGTGGGCACCCGGGCCGGCGCGACCGGTCTCTGGCACGCCTGGACCGACGGGTGGACCGGGGCGGGTCTCGGTGGGTCCGACCCCGCCGGCCCGCACACCGTCCTGCTCGCGGGCCCGGCCTGGCTCGTGGACCACCTGCCCCTCGTGCCCGACCCGGCGTCTCCCGTCGGTCTCGTGGTCGCGCTGTTGCTGCTGTTTGGTATGCCGCTCGCCGCCACCAGCTGCTACCTCGCCCTTCGCCCGCTGGTCATGAGCCGCTGGGTCCGCGGACTCGGGGCCCTGGCCTGGGCGGGCACCGGCGTGGCCGCCGCGTCGGTCGCGCAGGGTCGACTCGGGGCGGTCGTCGCGCTGGTCCTGCTGCCCGCCGTCGCCTCGGGCACGTGGGTCATGGCGACGCGACGTTCGACCGCCACCACGGCGTTCGCGACATCCCTGGCCGCCGTGGTGCTCGGAGCGTTCGTCCCGGTCCTCCTGGGCGTCGTCGCTGTCCTCGCGCTGGTCCTCGCGGTCCTCCGTCGTGGCGCGCGCGCTCACGCCCTCGCTCTCGCCGTGGTTCCGCTGGCCCTGTTGACCCCGTGGATCGTCCGCTCGTCGGAGTCCTCGTGGACCGTGCTCCTCGCGGGGGTCGGCACGGCCCAGTGGGGTGGCGCCGCCCCCGAGCCCTGGCAGCTGGCACTGCTCACCCCGGGAGGTGCCGGGTCACCGCTGGTGTGGACCTCGCTACCCCTCGTGGTCGTGGGAGTGCTCGCCCTCGCCCGGGGCCGCTCCTTGCGTGCCGCGCAGGTCACGCTCGGCCTGCTGGCGCTCCTGTTCCTCACCGCGGCACTGCTCAGCCCGTCCGTGCGGCTCGGTACGGTCCCGGCCGGGGTCGCCGGCGCGGGGGACGCGATCACCCTGTGGCCGGGCACGTTCCTGCTGCCGCTGTCTCTCGTCCTCGTGGTCTCCCTGGCGCGCGGTCTCGACGGCATCTCGCTGCGCCGCGCCGCCGAGGACCCCGACGGCGTAGAGCTCGGTCACCACACCGCCGGCCCGGTGGCGAGCACCACTCGCTGGGTCGCCGTCGTCGCGGCGTTCGGGGCAGTCCTCACCGGGGCCGCGGGCGTCGTCGTCGGGACCCTCGGCACCGAGCTGGCCCCTTGGCGCGACCCGCGACCCGCCGTCTCCGTCGACCAGGCCGACGGCGCCTTCGCGACCCGCTCGCTCTTCGTCTCGCCCGGCGACCGGGGAGCGGGATACCGGTTCATCGGGCGCGAGGCCGCGGCCGTCGTGCGCCCGTTGCCCTCGGTCGACCGGTCGGACGATGCCCTGGCCTCGGCCGTCAGCGGCCTGCTCGGCGACGTGACCTCGGGCCGTGCGGTCTTCGCCGACACCGCCACCGACCTGTTCGCCATCCGAGAAGGGGTGGTCCCCGAGCTCGGGCGGCGGCTCGACTCCACGGCCGGGCTGCAGCGCATCGCACCACGGGACGGATGGGAGATGTGGCGCGTCAGCCCGGACGGAGCGGGCGCCGAGGAGGCCGACCTCGTGGCCCCCCCGAGGTTGCGCCTCGAGACGCCCGACGGCACTCGCCTCGTGAGCACCACCGGGATGCACGCGGCCACCGAGACCACGGTGGCCGCGCCCGCCGGGAGTCGCCTCGTCGTGGCCGAGCCCACCGAGTGGGCGGACCACGCGGTCGTCTCCGCCGACGGGGTCGTCCTCGAACCGGTGGTCGACACCGCCACGCCGACCTACTCCATGCCCACCGGGCTGTCCCGACTCACCGTCACGGTGGTCGACCCCTCGCGCGGCTGGCACGCGGCCCAGCTCGCCGGCTTCCTCCTCCTCGCGTTCCTCGCGGTCCCGTTCGGCCGCCGCGAGTCGAGGGTGAGGCATCCATGAAGCGGCCCTCCGTGGGAGCACTTCGCGCGGTGAACCCCTGGGGGGTCGCCCGGGTCGTGGTCGTGGCCGGTGCGGCCTGGGGGCTCGTCCACGTGGCGAGCACCTCGTCCCTCCAGCTCGACCTCGCGTCCGCGGTCGGGGAGGAGCAGGGCGCCGTCGGGGGCACGTCCCTCGCGACCCGGGTCTCGCAGGTGTGCTCCGGGGCCGAGCTCACCGGCATCAAGGGCGTCCCCGACGTGCCCGTCTCGGGCACGGTCGCCACGGCCCTGGCACCCAGCGACCTCCTCCCCGCGCTCGCACGCGGCTCGGGCTCGTTGACCCTCACCTCCGGGTCGAAGGACGTGGCCGAGGACACGTCTCGCGAGCAGTCGTCCTCCGTGCGGCTCCCGGCATCCGGTCCGGTCCTCGTCAGCGGGGTCGGCGCCCTGGCGCCGGGGGTGTCGGTGACCCAGGAGTGGAGGCTCGACGGCAAGGACCTGCGTGGCCTCGCCACGGCACCGTGTGCCGCCGGGGCCTCGGACCAGTGGTTGCTCGGTGGGGGTGGTGGCCCGGGTCGCCTCGAGCGGCTCGTGCTGACCAACCCCGGTGCCAACCCGGTGAGTGCCGACGTCACCGTGCACGGGAGCGCAGGCCCGGTCGGCGACCCCAAGGCGGTCAGCGTCCCGGCCGCCGGCCGCGTCAGCCTGCTCCTCGACGCGATCGCCCCCGGTGAGGAGCGCCCCGCGGTTGAGGTCAATGCCGAGGGTGGGGGCCTGCACGCGACGCTCGCGGACACGTGGGCCGACGGCAGCACCGCGCTCGGCGCGGAGAGCGTGGCACCGGCATCCGCCCCCGGCACCCTCCAGGTGCTGCCCGGGGTCGTGGTCGACGGTGCCACCTCGGTGCGCGTCGTCGTGCCCGGGGACCAGGATGCCGTCGTGCGGCTCACCGCGCTCGGCCGGGACGGGCTGGTGCCGCTCGGCGGCGAGACCGTGGCCAACGTCTCCGCCGGGGCGGTGGGTGAGATCCCGGTCACCGGGCTCGCGGCAGGCATGTATGCCGTCGTGGTCCGCGCCGACGTCGATGTGGTTGCGGCGGCGATGAGCCGGATCGGTGACGGATCGGTGCCCGGCGAGTTCGCCTGGACGCCGTCCTCGGACGTCCTGAACGCGGTCGGAGGGGCGGCCTTGCCGGCCACCAGCGGTGTGCAGCGCACGCTCAGCCTCGCCGCGGTCGGTGGCGCCTCGACCGCGGACGTCGTGACGCTGGTCGGCGCGAAGGCCACCACCCAACGGGTGAACCTCCTCGCCGACCGCACGGCCGTCATCCCGCTCGAGGGTGCCACCTCGGTGTGGGTCCAGCGGGTGCCCGGCGGCGAACCGCTCCGCGGCACGGTTCTCAGTTCTTCGGGGTCAGGCGCCCGCCGGATGATCTCGGCGATGCCGTTGGCGGACAGCGTCCTCGCGTCACCGGTCAGCCGCGCCTTCCCCCTGCCCTGAGCCCGGGACTGGGCCCGGGCCCGCAGGGTGCCGAGCGGGTCAGAGCTCGGGGTCGAAACCGGGGTCGAGCTCCTGTGGCGGCACCCCGAGCAGGGCCGCCACCTGCTCGGTCACGACCTCACGAACGATGTCAGCGAGCTCCTCGTCGTCCTGAGCCCGTGCCTCGATCGGGCGCCGGTAGAGCACCACCCGGTGCTGCCGGTGTGCCGTGCCTCGCAGCAACCGGCCCAGGGCGGCGGACTGCTCCTCCCACGGCGCGGGGTCCTGGGGAGGCACGTCCTCGACGGCGAACTCGACCCCCGCGAAGCGGCTGCCGAGAAAGGGCTGCATCCGGTCCGCCGCGTCGAGGACGACGTCGTCGAAGCGTTGTCGCCGGGTCAGCATCGCCGGGACCGCCGGCCAGGCCAGCGGACCGCGGATGCCGCGCCCGTGCCGGTCCCTCGATCGAGTCCTCTCCACGATCGGCATGCTACGGCGTGCCTTCCTCGGCGGGTTCGTTCTCGCGCATAGAGTCACCGGAGTGAACCTCGCCCGGAAGTGCTCCAAGACGGCGTGCCGCCAGCCGGCAGTCGCCACCTTGACGTACGTCTACGCCGACCGCGCAGCGGTCCTCGGGCCCCTGGCCACCTACGCCGAACCACACACCTACGACCTGTGCTCCAAGCACGCGACCGGTCTCACCGCACCGCGGGGGTGGGACATCGTGCGGCTCACGACCGACTACCCGGACCCCGAGCCGAGCACCGATGACCTCGTCGCGCTGGCCGACGCCGTGCGCGAGGCCGCCCGCCCCCGTCGGGTCGCGCCCAGCGCTCCTCGGGCCCTGGAGCCCGCGAGCGTCACCGCCGACGAGGTCGGCCGTCGTGGTCACCTCAGGGTGCTGCGCGGCAGCGCCGAGGGCTGACCTGCCGGTCCGCCCGGGCCGCCCGGGGCGGACGCCTCACGCACTCTGCCGGTCGACGGCGCACTGCCGGCGCTCCCGTAGGCTCAGCTGCCGTGACCTCTAGATCGCTGCGAGACATCGTCAAGGCCTATGACGTGCGCGGGATCGTACCCGACCAGCTCAACCCGCGCGTGGCGTCGGCCCTGGGTGCCGCGTTCGCCGATGTCGTCGTCGTTCCAGAGTTCGCCGGCGCTGCCGGCGCTGAGGACGGTGCGGGCGCTGTGGACGGTGCCGACGCTGTGGACGGTGCCGACGCTGTGAAGGACCAGCGAGCCCCCGGGTGCGTCATCGGTCACGACATGCGGGACTCCGGGCCCGACCTCGTCGGCGCTTTCGCCGACGGGCTCCGTGGTCGTGGGGTCGACGTCACCCTCATCGGCCTGGCCAGCACCGACGGCCTCTACTATGCCAGTGGCGCGCTGGATCTTCCCGGCGCGATGTTCACCGCGAGCCACAACCCGGCGGCGTACAACGGCATCAAGCTCTGCCGCGCCGGAGCCCGCCCGGTCGGCGAGGACACCGGGCTCGACGGGGTCCGCGAACGTGCGGAGGAGCTCCTCGGGTCAGAGGGCCCGGAGGCCGCCCCATCTCCCGAGGCAGGGGGCCGCCTGACCCACCACGACGTCCTCGCCGACTACGCGGCCTTCCTTCGCGGCCTGGTCGACCTGGCCGGCATCCGCCCGCTCACCGTGGTCGTCGACGCGGGCAACGGGATGGGCGGTCACACCGTGCCCGCGGTCCTGGGGGACGGCGCCGGCCTCCCGGCCCTGCCCCTCACCGTGATCCCCCTGTACTTCGAGCTCGACGGGACCTTCCCGAACCACGAGGCCAACCCCCTGGAACCTGCCAACCTCGTCGACCTCCAGGACGCGGTGCGTCAACACGGTGCCGACCTGGGGCTGGCGTTCGATGGTGATGCCGACCGCTGCTTCGTCGTCGACGAGCGCGGGGAGCCGGTCAGTCCCAGCGCGATCACGGGCCTCATCGCGCGCCGAGAGGTCGCCCGCGTCGTCGCCGACGGTGCGGATGCCGGTGACGTGGCCATCGTCCACAACGTCATCACGTCCGCGCAGGTCCCCGAGGTGATCGCCGAGACCGGCGCCCGGGCGGTTCGCACGCGGGTCGGCCACTCGTTCATCAAGGCGGAGATGGCGCGCCACGACGCCGTGTTCGGCGGCGAGCACAGCGCCCACTACTACTTCCGCGACTTCTGGTTCGCGGACACGGGGATGCTGGCCGCGCTGCACGTCCTCGCCGCGCTTGGTGAGCAGGAGGAGCCGCTCAGTGAGCTCATGAGCGACCTGAGCCGCTACGCCGCGTCCGGTGAGATCAACTCCACCGTCGCCGACTCGGCCGACCGGACCGAACAGGTGCGGGTGTGGGCCAGGGACCAGGGGGTGGAGGTCGACGAGCTCGACGGGCTGACCCTCGTGCACTCCGGAGGCGCCGGGGACCCGATGTGGTGGCTGAACCTGCGGGCGTCCAACACCGAGCCGTTGCTGCGGCTGAACGTGGAGGCGGCCGACGCCGAGACCATGGCGCTGGTGCGCGACGAGGTGCTGGCCCTGGTGCGGGCCACCGGCTGAGCGCCGGGACGGCGTCCCGTCGCTACGTCCGGCAGTGTGGACTCTGGGTGGTTCACCTGCCGGACGCTGGCGCCATGAATACCGGTTCGGCGCGGCGCGCACCGCCTATGGGAGGATCACCCCGACCCGACACCCGCCCGGAAGGGATCGCATGAGCGAGCACGACACCCCTGTGTCGCCGATCGAGCCATGGCTGCGCGAGATCCTCCGTTGCCCCAACTGTCGCAGCGAGCTGCGCGACGAGTCCGGCCCCACCGGCCCCGAGCTCGTCTGCACCTCCTCCGAGTGCGGGCTCGCCTACCGGATCGACGAGGGTGTCCCCGTCCTCCTCGTCGATGAGGCCCGCACCCCCTCCTGACTGCCGGGCCGACCAGTGGGCCCCCTCAGACAGGATCACCACCCGCCCGACACCGCCAGACCGCCAGACCCGCACCGAGGAGGCGCAGATGCCCTGGCTCGACGAGACCCGGCTCGACGACGTCGCTGTCCTTCAGGCGCTCGACACCCGAGACAGCCTGCGCTCGCTCGCTCTTGCCGGCGCCCAGGTGAGGAGGGCCGTGGTCGCGGCCGACGAAGGGGGAGCGGCCGGGGTCGCGCAGGGCGAGCGGCCACGCTCCGTCCTCGTCGCCGCCCTGGGGGGGTCCTCGGTCGTCGGCGACGTCCTGGACATGCTGGCCGAGCCGGGCTCTCCGGTCCCGCTGACCTGCCGCCGGGATGCACCTCTCCCCGGCTGGGTCGGGCCCCTCGACCTCGTCATCGCCGTGTCCCAGTCCGGCCGCGCCGCCGGGCCCCTCGCTCTGGCCGCCGAAGCCGCCCGGCGCGGCGCGTCCGTGCTGACGGTGGGGGCCGCGGACTCCCCGCTGGCCGACGTCAGCGCCCGCGCGCACGGGGTCCACGTCGACGTCGCGATCGCCGCACCCTCGTCCCGGACCGCGCTCTGGTCGCTCCTCACCCCGGTGCTCATCGCCGCCGACGCCATGGGCCTGATCCACTGTGCACCAGCGGTTCTCGAGCGAGTCGCCGGTGTGCTCGACGAGGTCGCCGAGGAGTGCCGCCCGTCGTCCGAGTCGTTCGTCAACCCCGCAAAGGTGCTCGCGACCGGTCTCGCCACGACGGTCCCCGTGGTGCTCGGCGACGGCGCGCTCACCGGAGTCGCCGCCATCCGCGCCGCCTCGATGCTGGCCCGCACGGCGAGGGTGCCGGCCACCCACGGATCGCTGCCGGATGCCGCGGCCCAGGTCGTGGCCTGCCTCGACGGCCCGTACGGCGGGGGGGCGGGCCCGGCATCCGGGGGCACCCAGGTGGGCGGCACCCGCGCCGACATCTTCGCCGATCCCTACCTCGACGGGCCCCCCACCCCCAGGATCGGCCTGCTCGCCCTGCGCGACCCCGACCTCGACCCGCGCGAGGCCGCCCTCGCGGCGGCAGTGATCGGGTCGGCACGTGAGGCGGGGGTCACGGTCTGGGAGCAGGAGGCTCGACCCGGTGAGCCGATCGAGCGCCTTGCCTCGCTGGTGGCCCTCACCGACTTCGCCGCGACCTACCTCGCGCTGGGTCTGGGGCTCGATCCGTCCATCTCCCGGCACGTCACCGAGCTGCGGGACCGCACGGCCTGAGACCGGACGCCGTCCGCGCCCCGGCGATGCTCACCGCCGCGTGAGTGAGAGCTCCACCGCCCCCGGCAGGTCGAGCAGGGCCGCCCCGTCGAGGAGCACCTTGCTGCGCCGCAGCCCGCTCCCGATCACCACCTCGCCGGCAGCCACGACGGCGGAGTCGACCAGCACCGGCCACCCCTCAGGCAGCCCGACCGGGGTGATCCCGCCGAACTCCATCCCCGTCAGCTCCACCGCGTCGCTCATCGGCGCGAACGAGATCTTTCGCACCCCGAGGTGCCGGCGCACCACGCCGTTGACGTCGGCCCGGTCGCTCGCGAGCACCATCACCGCAGCACAGGTCGTCACGTCACCTCTTCGCCCCGCGACCACCACACAGTTGGCGCTCGCGGCCAGGGCGACGTCGTAGGCCGCGCAGAACGCAGCCGTGTCGGCAACCTCCGGGTCGATGGGCGCCACGAGGGCTCCGGGAACCGAGGGCAGTGCGGCGACCACGGTCCCGGCGAGCAGGTCGGGGTGGTGGGCGGCGGGTGACCAGGACAGCGTTCCTCGAGCAGACGGCATACGTCCGACGCTATCGAATGCGCGGACCCGACTCCCGAGAGCGAGCCAGGTGCGACAACCAGTGGCCTGTCCGATGCCCGAGTGCAAGGATGCTGCTGACCCCATGGGAAGGGAGGGCTCATGAGCCCCGCACCAACACGACCGGTCGGCCCGGTCGACCTCGCGGTGATCGGTTTCGCCGGAGAGCTCCGACAGGGCGGTGTCCGCCAGGCCATCGCCGATGCCGTCGACAACGGCGCCGTCGCCGTGCTCGACGTGCTCCTCGTGCGCAAGGACGCGAGCGGCGACGTGCTGCTGTTCGACGCCGAGTCAGGTGGCGACAACGGGGAGCTGCTCGGCTTCGCCACCGAGCTGCCCGACCTCATCGGCCAGGAGGACGCGCTCGCGATCGCCGAGGAGATGGTGCCCGACTCCACGGTGCTCGTCATCGCCTGGGAGAACATCTGGGCCGCCGAGATCGCCGCGAGCATCCGCGAGCTCGACGGCGAGGTGCTCGTCATGGAGCGCATCCCCGCTGCCGACGTCGCCGCCGTCGTCGACGCCATTGCCGAGATCGAGGAGCAGTCATGAGGAGACGCATGGGACGCCCCGGGCTGGTCGGCCTCGCCGCCCGCACCGCCGTCGTCGCCGGCACGGCGAATGCCGTGAGCGGTCGCAGCCAGTCGCGACAGGCAGCGTCGGCGCAGCAGCAGGCCGACGCCGCGGCATACCAGCAGCAGCAGCAGGCCGCGGCGATGCAGGCGGCGGCTGCGCAGGCCGTTGCGGCGCAGGCGCCACCCGCGCCGGCCGCGGCTCCACCAGCCCCGGCGCGGAGCACGGACGACCTGATCGCCTCGCTCGAGCGACTGGGGAGCCTGCACGCGCAGGGCATCCTCACCGACGAGGAGTTCGCGGCGCAGAAGGCCAGGATCCTCGCCTGACCCCTCTCGCGTCGTGTGCCGGGGTGGTGGTCCGAGCAGCCACCCCGGCACGCGACGCCGGGTGTGCACGCCTAGGATCGGCCCATGTCTTCTGAGGGTGGGAACACGGCGATCTTCGCGGCCCTCGCGGCCAACCTCGCGATCGCGGTCACGAAGTTCGGTGCCTTCCTGCTCACCGGCTTCTCCTCGATGCTCGCCGAGAGCATCCACTCGGTCGCCGACTCCGGCAACCAGGTGCTGCTGCTCATCGGCGGCAAACGGTCCCAGCGGGAGGCCACGCCCGAGCACCCCTTCGGCTTCGGGCGCCAGCGCTACGTCTACTCCTTCATCGTCGCCATCGTGCTCTTCGTGCTCGGTGGCCTGTTCGCGCTCTACGAGGCGTGGCACAAGTTCCAGGAGACGCGGGTCGAGAGTGACTTCGACCCCTTCGAGTCACGCTGGTGGTGGGTGCCGCTCGTGGTGCTCCTGCTCGGCATGCTCTTCGAGGGGCTGAGCTTTCGCACGGCGGTGCGCCAGTCCAACAAGACGCGCGGGGACAAGTCGTGGCTGGGCTTCGTCAAGGGCTCGAAGTCCCCTGAGCTTCCCGTGATCCTCCTGGAGGACTTCGGGGCGCTCATCGGCCTGACGATGGCCTTCCTCGGTGTGTCGCTCATGCTGCTCACCGGCAACCCGATCTTCGACGTCCTGGGGTCGGGGAGCATCGGGGTGCTCCTCGTGTGCGTCGCGATCTTCCTCGCGATCGAGATGAACTCCCTGCTGGTGGGGGAGTCCGCGACCCGGGCGCACCGCGAGGCCATCGTCGCCGCGCTGGTCAGCCCGGAGGCCGTCGACCGGGTCATCCACTCCAAGACCATGCACCTCGGGCCGAAGGAGGTGCTCGTCGCCGCGAAGCTCGCCGTCGGTGCCACGGACTCGGCCCTCGAGGTCGCGACGGCGATCAACGAGGCCGAGCGGGCCGTGCGTGCCGCCGTGCCCGACCTCGCCCTGGTGATCTACCTCGAACCGGACATCGACCGCCGGGTGCAGGTGGGGTCCGACGACGGGCCGGAGTCGGCCGATGGTGCTGATCCGGGACGGAACGGCGGATAGCGGCGGCGAGGATGCCGCGTCGGGCCGGCATCCGGGAGGCTGCGTTAGACTGGGGGTCCTGCCGGCGCGGGTGATAACCCTCCACGCACGTGCGGCCCAGAAGGGCGACGCCGGGTCAACCACCAAGTCTTGACTCCAAGGAGCTCACGCATGCCCGTTGACCACAAGGTTCGCGACCTCAGCCTCGCCGAGGCCGGTCGCCACCAGATCCGCCTCGCCGAGCACGAGATGCCCGGCCTGATGTCCCTGCGCGCCGAGTTCGGCGACTCCAAGCCGCTGTCCGGTGCGCGCATCGCCGGCTCGCTGCACATGACCGTGCAGACCGCGGTGCTCATCGAGACCCTCACCACGCTCGGCGCCGAGGTGCGCTGGGCCTCCTGCAACATCTACTCCACCCAGGACGAGGCCGCGGCGGCCGTCGTCGTCGGCCCGCAGGGCAGCCCCGAGGACCCCCAGGGCGTCCCGGTCTTCGCCTGGAAGGGCGAGACGCTGGAGGAGTACTGGGACTGCACCGAGCAGATCCTCACCTGGCCCGGCGAGCAGGCCAACATGATCCTCGACGACGGTGGCGACGCCACGATGCTCGTCCACAAGGGCAAGGAGTGGGAGGCCGCCGGTCAGGTGCCCCCCACCACCGAGGAGGACACCGAGGAGTTCGGCGTCTTCAAGGCCCTCGTCCGCCGCACGCTGGGTCAGGACCCGCAGAAGTGGACCGCGGTCGCCGCCGAGATCAAGGGCGTCACCGAGGAGACCACCACCGGGGTGCACCGCCTCTACCAGCTGGCCGCGGCCGGCGAGCTGCTCTTCCCGGCGATCAACGTCAACGACTCGGTCACCAAGAGCAAGTTCGACAACAAGTACGGCTGCCGGCACAGCCTCATCGACGGCCTCAACCGCGCCACCGACGTGCTCATCGGCGGCAAGGTCGCCGTCGTCGCGGGCTACGGCGACGTGGGCAAGGGCTGCGCGGAGTCGCTGCGCGGTCAGGGTGCCCGCGTCATCGTCACGGAGATCGACCCGATCTGCGCGCTGCAGGCGGCGATGGACGGCTACCAGGTCGCCACGCTCGACAGCGTGATCGGCCAGGCCGACATCATCGTCACGTCCACAGGCTGCTTCAACGTCGTGACCTCCGAGCACATGCAGCAGATGAAGAACAAGGCGATCCTCGCCAACATCGGTCACTTCGACAACGAGATCGACATGGCCGGCCTCGCGAAGGTGTCGGGTATCACCAAGACCGAGATCAAGCCGCAGGTCCACGAGTGGACCTTCGAGGACGGCGACTCGATCATCGTCCTCTCCGAGGGGCGCCTGATGAACCTCGGCAACGCAACCGGTCACCCGTCGTTCGTCATGTCGAACTCGTTCTCGAACCAGACGATCGCCCAGATCGAGCTCTTCGGCAAGACCGACGAGTACCTCGACGAGGAGGGTGCGCCGATGGTCGAGACGCTGCCCAAGCACCTCGACGAGAAGGTCGCCCAGCTGCACCTGGAGGCCCTCGGGGTCGAGCTGACCGAGCTCACCAAGGAGCAGGCCGAGTACCTCGGCGTCGACGTGGCCGGCCCCTACAAGCCGGAGCACTACCGCTACTGACCGCACTGGCGGGGTGGGTGCGTCGGCCGGAGCATGTCCGGTCGGCGCCCCCTGTCATGTCGCTGTGAGCGGGTATCTCCATTTCCCCTCCCCGGCCTCGGGATCGTGGTTATGGTTCGTCGTGCAAACGCCCCCACGGCGATACCCTGTAACTGCCAAGCGGAAGGACCCACCATGGTCACCTCACTTCTGAAGCGACGTCTGCTGGTCCGCCCCGAGCGGGGTGCCACCGCCGTCGAGTACGGCCTCATCGTCGCGCTCATCGCGGCTGTCATCGTCGTGGCGGTCGGGCTCCTCGGTGGCCAGAT
Source organism: Actinomycetales bacterium (assembly GCA_038258215.1). Classification (GTDB taxonomy): domain Bacteria; phylum Actinomycetota; class Actinomycetes; order Actinomycetales; family Dermatophilaceae; genus Fodinibacter. The sequence continues at coordinate 59,202 of JBBSQC010000008.1, forward strand.
CAACCAGGCGTTCCAGTCCGTCATCGACCAGCTTCCCGCCGCGCCGTGATGAGTCCGTGGGGATGAGCCGACCGAGGTTATGGCTCAGTTCGTCGTCACGAGCTCGTCTGAACGAGATCGGCGCGACCGCGGTGGAGTATGGTCTGTTGCTCGCCCTCCTCGCGGGCATCATCATCGGCACCGTCAGAGTGCTGGGTCGTGCTGTGCTGAACGTGTTCAACGCGGCGGTCGGAACCTTCTGACCGCGGATGGGCGCAGGAGTGGGGTTCGCGTGCAGCGTCGGGGCCGGTCGCAGAATGGGTCGATGACCACCAGACGCGAACGCGGGGCCGCGGCCGTGGAGATGGCCATCGTGCTGCCCCTGCTCCTGCTGATCCTCGGCGGCACCATCGACCTCGGCCGGTTGGTCTACGCGGAGATCATCGTGGCCAACGCCGCCCGCGAGGGCGTCCGGCTGGCGGCTCTCGGATATCCGGACGCGGCCGTCTCCACCCGGGTCGCAGCCGCCGCGCCGAACATCGGCGCGGTCGGCGGTCTGGGCGCCACCGCGGTCACGCCCTGCCCCGCCAGCCCCGCACCCAGGGACACCGCGAGCGTGACCGTCTCGACCGCGTCGTTCGACTGGTTCCTGCTCGGGGCCTTCGGGTTCGTCGACGCCCCCCAGCCGTCGGGGACGGCCACGATGAGGTGCCTGGGATGACCGCGCCGTCCGCTCAGCGCGACGAGCGGGGCGCCATCGCCACCATCGTCGCGGTGCTGTTCTCCGCGGGGGTGATGCTCGGAGTGCTCGCCCTCACCGTCGACGTCGGACGCGTGGTCCTCGAGCGCGGCGAGCTCCAGAACGGTGCCGACGCCGGGGCCCTGGCTCTCGCCCAGAGCTGCGCCTCGGCCGCGTGCTCGGCCGGCGCGGACGGGCTGGCGGCCGTCGTGAACGGGAACGCGGACGACGGCCAGCATCGGATCGTCGGCCAGTGCGCGCGCAACGCGGACACGGCCCTCCCGGGTTGCCCGACCGGGTCCGGCGCGCTGACCGACTGTGCCGCCCTGCCCCCGGGCACCGACGGCACCGACTCCTACGTCGAGGTCCGCACCCGCACCAGCAGCGAGGGGCGGTCCTTCATCCGCAACATCTTCGGGGGAGCGGCGGGCGGTACGGCGGGCAGCACGGTCGATGCCTGTGCGCGGGCCGGCTGGGGCGCCCCGTCGTCGGCACGGGTCGCCCCCATCGCGATCTCCTCGTGCGAGTTCGAGCGAGCCGGGGGTTTCGGGCCTGCTCACGAGACGGCGCTCGCGTCGGAGTACGTGAGCGGCGAGGACCCCTGTCCCGACGCCGACATCCTCAGCACGGGGATGCCGGGTGGCCTCGGGGGGCTGGACCGGATGGGCTGCGCCGCGAACGTCCGGGTCGGGCGGTGGGTCCGCACTCGAGAGGCCGCGAACACCTCGTGCCTGCAACCGGGTGACGTCGTCTACGTCGCGGTCTCGGACTGCGTGAGCTCGGCGACCCAGCAGCCCTGCGACATCGCCGCCACGGGAGGGACGATGCGCCAGCGCATCGAGGGCGTGGCCGCCTTCTACGTCACGGCCAACGACCTCCCGGGGCCCAGCTCCCCGGCGGTGCCCGGCTACCGTGGCCCCGACCAGCAGGCCGCCTGCGCCGAGCGGTCCGCGGACGGCGTCTCCTGCCTCTACGGATGGTTCGTGCGGGATCGGGTGCTGGATGGCACGATCGACCCGAGCGGGACGAACTACGGCGTCCAGGCCGTGCAACTGTTGGGTTGATCGCACCACGAGGTACACCGTCTGACACGAAAGGGGTCGCGAGTCCATGGGTCGTCGCATGCTTGCCGTGATCGTCGCGGCCGTCGTCGCGCTGGTGGGCGTTCTGTTCGTGCTCCTCTACGCCCGCAGTGCCGACGACCGGGCGGTGGCCGACGCGAGCCCTCGGACCGTCTACGTGTCCACCCAGCTGGTCCCGGCGGGCACGTCCCTGCGCGAAGCCCTGCGACTGGACCTGGTGACCCAGACCCGGACCGCGGCCAAGGCCGTTCCCGAAGGCGCCTTGACCACGGTCGACGAGGAGAACGCCAGCCTGCTGGCCATCGACGACATCGACCCCGGCCAGTACCTGCTCACCAGGGCCTTCGGCGAGACCCCGACGGCCGACCGCAAGATCCAGGTGCCGACCGGGAAGCTCGCGGTCTCGGTGCAGCTCACCGACCCGGCTCGTGTCGGGTCGTTCGTGACGCTGGGCACCTACGTGACCATCTTCGCCACCTACCCGACGCCCACCTCCAGCGCCCAGGGCGACGCCAGCGGCGGCACGGCGGTTCGTGACCCCCACTCGACGTCGGTCCTGCTCGACAAGGTCCAGGTGATCGGGGTCGGTGACACCGCGCTGGCCGGCACCTCGGCCGCTACCGGTCCGGCGGACGACGGCAGCGACACGGGTGGCGCCGGCGACCAGGGGGCGAGCCAGACGTTCCTCGTGACCCTCGCCGTCACCCCCGAGCAGGCCACCCGCCTCGTGCACGCCGTCAACCGCTACATCCTGTATGCCGGGCTGCACGGGTCGGACGTCGAGGTCGGGCCGGATCTCAGCACGGACGACCTCTCGATCTTCGGGGGCCCGGGGTGAACCTCCTCTGGGACCCCGACCCCGAGGCCTCGGAGCGCTACGGCTACGCCCTCGGCCCCGAGACCGAGCGGCTCGACTCCGAGGCCATGGTGAGCAGGGCCCTGCACGACAACGCGGACGTCCGCCAGGTCATCGTCGGTCCCGGCGTCGCCCTGGCCACGGCCTGCCAGCTCGCGCAGAACGCACGCCTGGACCGGCTCGAGGTGGGCTTCATCCTCATCCGGAGGCGCGTCGACGTGAGCACCATGACCTCGGCGCTGCGCAGCGGCATCCGCGAGGTCGTCGCCGCCACCGACCAGTCCGCGCTGGCTGACGCCTTGGCGCGCAGCAGCGAGCTCACCGCCCGGATGCTCGGCCAGCACGGGGGTCGCCTCGCCGAGGGTCACATCGTCACGGTGTTCTCGGCGAAGGGTGGAGTCGGCAAGACGACCGTGGCCACCAACCTCGGGGTCCTCCTGGCCCAGTCGGGGGTCAAGACCCTCCTGATCGACCTCGACCTCAGCTTCGGGGACGTCGCGATCAGCCTCCAGCTCGTGCCCCAGCGGTCGGTGTTCGACGCCGTGGCCCTGTCGGGCACGATGGACGAGGACGCCCTTGCCTCCTTGGTCACGACACACCCCTCGACGGGGCTCGACGTGCTGTGCGCCCCCAACGACCCGAGCGACGCGGACCGGGTGCCGGTCGCGGTCGTGACCGAGATCCTCAAGGTGGCGCGTCGTCGCTACGACTACGTGGTGGTGGACAGCCCGCCGTCGTTCACCGACCACGTACTCGCGGCCTGTGACGTGAGCAGCGCCCTGATCCTGCTCGCCACGCTGGACATCCCGGCCGTGAAGAACCTGCGCATCGCGCTCGACACCCTCGACCTGCTGGGCAGCCCCAAGGAGGGCCGGATCATCGTGCTCAACCGCGCCGACGCCCAGGTCGGGCTGCGAGCCGAGGACGTGGTGTCCGCGATCCGGGCGCCCATCGCCCTGAGCATCCCGACCTCCACCGCGGTGCCGTCCTCGGTGAACCGGGGGGTGGCACTCGTGGTCGACCAGCCCCGGGACCCGGTGAGCCAGGCGCTGCGACTCCTGGCCGATGTCCATGTCCGGAGGCGTTTCGAGGGGTCGAGCGAACCCGCGCACCGTGCCGCCTCACCGCGCAGGTCGGCGTGGCTGCGGTGGTGGCGATGAGCCTGTCCGACCGCATCGAGCGCGCCCGACGCAACCAGGCCGAGCCCGTGACCGCCGCGCCCACCGATGGCCGCAAGAAGCGTCGGCGGGTGGACCCCGCCTCGCACGTCAAGGACCGGGTGCACCAGGCGCTCATCGACACCCTCGGTCCTCGCCTCTACGACCCACACCTCCCCGAGTCCGAGCTGGCTGCCCAGGTGCGGCACACCCTCGCGGAGACCCTGGACGCCGAGCAGTCCCCCCTCTCGCACGCCGAGCGCACCAGGATCGCCCAGGAGGTGTCCGACGAGATCCTCGGGCACGGTCCACTCGAACCGTTGCTGCGTGACCCTGAGGTCACCGAGATCATGGTCAACGGCGCGGACTCGATCTTCGTCGAGCGCGACGGGATGATCTTCCCCGTCGAGACGCACTTCACCGATGAGTCGCACCTGCGGCGCATCATCGACAAGATCGTCGGCCGGGTGGGCCGACGCATCGACGAGGCGAGCCCCATGGTCGACGCCCGTCTGCCCGACGGCTCCCGGGTCAACGCGGTCATCGCCCCGATCGCCCTGGACGGTGCCATCCTCACCATCCGGAAGTTCTCCCAGGACCCCTTCACCGACTCCGACCTCATCGCCTTCGGCACCATGACCCCGCACGTCCGGGACTTCCTCCGGGCCTGCGTCATCGGTCGCCGGAACATGGTGATCTCCGGCGGCACGGGGTCGGGGAAGACCACGACGCTCAACGTCCTGTCCTCCTTCCTCCCGGAGGGCGAACGGATCGTGACCATCGAGGACGCCGCCGAGCTGCAGCTCCACCAGGAGCACGTGCTGCGCCTGGAGTCGCGCCTGTCCAACATCGAGGGTCGCGGGCTGGTCTCGATCCGCCATCTCGTGCGGAACGCGCTGCGGATGAGGCCGGACCGCATCATCATCGGGGAGGTGCGCGACGAGGCCGCCCTCGACATGCTGCAGGCGATGAACACCGGGCACGACGGGTCGATCACGACGGTGCACGCCAACAGCCCCCGGGACTCCCTCGCCCGACTCGAGACGATGGTGCTGATGGCCGGGATGGACCTACCGGTGCGGGCCATCCGGGAACAGGTAGCCGGGGCGCTGGACCTCATCGTGCAGCAGGCCCGCCTGCGGGACGGCTCGAGGAGGATCGTGGCGATCACCGAGGTGGTCGGGATGGAGGGCGAGGTCGTGCTGGTCGAGGACCTCTTCACCTTCGACTACGCGGCCGGTCGCGACGAGAACGGCCGCTTCCTGGGTCAGCTCGTCAGCACCGGCCGGCACCCCCGGTTCAGCAAGGACCTCGCCGAGCTCGACGTCGAGCTCCCGGCCTGGATGCCCGGTCGCGGTGCACGATGACCTCCCGTCGCGCCCGCTCCCTACGGGTCGGGTCCCTGCGGCTCCGGTCCCTGCGGGTCGCCTCCCTGGCCGCGGTGCTCGCGGTGGTGGCCTGTCTCGTCGGGCCCTGGGCGGCCGCCGCTGATGACCTGGAGGCGTCGCTGAGCGACCTGCGGGCGACCGACACGACGGTCACCGGCACCCTCATCCTGCGCGGTGAGGGTGGGCAGAGCATCGACCCGTCCTCGGTGACCGCCGAGCTCGGGGGCGAGGTCAGCGCTGTCGACGTCGGCGGGGTCGAGGCCGGGCTCCGGCAGACCATGCTGGTCATCGACACGAGCGGATCCATGGGCAAGGACGGCATGGCCACCGTGCGCCAGGCCGTCCGAGAGTTCCTCCGGGCGGTGCCCGACGACGTGCGGGTCGGCGTCGTGTCCTTCGCGTCGACGGCGGGGGTCGACGTCAAGCCCACGACCGACCACGCCGCCGTCCAGCGGGCGGTCAACGGGCTGCGGTCCAGGGGCGAGACCGCGCTCTACGACGCGGTGCAGGTCGCCGTGCGCGGCCTGGGCACCGAGGGGGAGCGCAGCCTCGTCCTGCTCAGCGACGGCGGGGACACCGTTGCCGAGCTCGATGGTGGTCCGGAGGGGGCCGCGGCGGAGCGGGCCGACGCCGTCGACTCCCTGAGCAAGGCCAAGGTGCGCGCCGAGGTGGTGGCCTTCGCCACCGACGAGGCCGACCAGGCCGTGCTCCAGGACTTCGCGGAGGCGGGCGGGGGTTCCGTGGCCACGGCATCGGACCCGGATGCCGTCGCCGCCGCCTTCAGTGCCGCCGCGCGCGCGCTGGAGTCCCAGGTCGGGTTCGAGGTCACCCGCCCGCCCGGCCAGACCGGACGCCAGGACCTGGTCGTCCGCGGATCCGCGTCCAGGGTGCCCTTCGTCGCGCAGTCCGTCGTGGACCTCGGCGCCCCCGTCCCGGTCCTTCCGTCGCCGACCGCCTCGAGCACCCCCGGGGCCGCCCTGCCACCACCAGAGGCCCCCGTGTCGGGCGCGGCCGGGGCCACGTCGCTGTTCCTGCCGCTGGCCGCACTGGCGTGCTTCGCCGGCCTCTTCGCCCTGATCCTCGCCACGACGATCCCCGGCGGGAGGTCCACACGGCGCCGACGGGTCGCGGAGATCACGCGCTACACCACAGGAGGTGCGCCCCCCGCCCCGGCTCCGGCACCAGCCCCGAGCCCCAGCGCCCTGAGCGAGCACCTGATCCAGATCGGCGACCGGGTCATGCAGGGTCGGGAGTCGACGAGCCGTACCCTGCTGATGCTCGACCGCGCCGACCTGCCGTGGCGGGCCGGCGAGTGGTTCGTGCTCCGGTCCCTCGCCGTGCTCATCGGTGGCCTCCTGGGCTACGTCCTGTTCGCCGCAGTCAGCGCGCTGGTCGGCCTGCTCGTGGGGCTGGTCGTGGGCTTCGCGCTCCCGTCGGTCTTCCTGCGGGCGCGAGCGGCTCGACGGGCCCGTCAGTTCGAGGTGCTGCTCCCCGACGTGTTCTCGCTCGTCGCGACGAGCCTGTCCAGCGGCTTCAGCCTGCGACAGTCCCTCGAGGCCGTGGCGAGGGACATGGCCGAGCCCGCCGCCAAGGAGTTCTCGCGGGCGCTGGCGGAGACCCTCATCGGTGCCGACATCCCGTCCGTCCTCGACCGCCTCGCGGCGCGGATGGACAGCGAAAACCTCCGATGGGCCGTGATGGCGATCCGCATCCAGCACGACGTGGGGGGCAACCTCGCCGAGACGCTGCGCACCACGGCGGCCACCCTTCGCGAGCGGGAGATGCTCAGGCGCCAAGTCCAGTCCCTCTCGGCAGAGGGCCGACTCTCCGCGTACATTCTCATCGCGCTGCCGATCGGCCTGTTCGGATACATGTTCACGGTCAACCGTGACTACCTCAGCCTGCTGTGGACCTCGAACATCGGCATCCTCATGATCATTGTCGCGGGGGCCGCGATGGCGGTCGGCATCGCGTGGATGCGTGCCGTCGTACGGATCGAGGTCTGACGCCGTGCTCCTTCTCGGGTTCCTCCTCGTGGTGTCGGCCGGCGTGATCCTCGCGGTCGGCTTGTCCGGACCCAGCCAGAGCAGCGGGGTCGCGCGCTCACTGGAGATCCTGAACCACCGGCCCACCGCGGGCATGGTGGCCCGGCGCGAGCTCGCCGTCCGCGACCGTTTCGTCGACCCGGTCTTCGGTGCCGCGCGCAGGCTGGCCGAACGGCTCTCATCGACCGGCACGAGCGACCGCCTGGCCCGGCTGCTCGACAAGGCGGGCAACCCGGTGCCCTGGACGGTCGAGCGGGTCATGGGGGCGAAGGGGGCCACGCTGCTCCTGGGTGCGGTCTTCGGGCTGGTCATCTTCGGGCTCGGCACCGGCCCGGTCGTCGCCTCGCTCCTCCTCGGCGGCGCGTGCTTCTTCCTCCCGGACCTGCTGGTCTACAACGCCGGGCTGAGGCGCCAGGACAAGCTGCTGCGCGGCCTCGCCGAGGCCCTGGACATGTTGACGGTCTGCGTCGAGGCCGGTCTGGGCTTCGACGCCGCGATCCTGCAGGTGGCCCGGAACGTGACGGGTCCGATCAGCGGTGAGTTCGCCCGGGCACTCGCCGAGATCCAGATCGGGAAGTCCCGCGCGGACGCGTTCGCCGGGCTGGGGGAGCGGACCTCCGCCCCGGAGGTCAAGAACTTCGTGACGGCGCTCGTGCAGGCCGACCGGATGGGCCTCCCGGTCGCCGCTGTCCTGCGGGGGCAGGCCGCCGAGATGCGCGTCGTGCGCCGTCAGCGGGCCGAGGAGCAGGCGCAGAAGGTGTCCGTGAAGATCCTCTTCCCCCTCCTGCTGTGCATCTTCCCGGCGATCTTCGTCGTCGTCATCGGCCCGGGCGTCATCCGGTTGGTCGACACGTTCAGCCGGCTCTGACCGAAGGCTCTCAGGACCTGACGTCCGAGACGAGCCCCAGCCGAACTGCGGCGATGACCGCGCTCGCCCGGTTGTGCGCTTCCAGCTTGTCGTAGATCTTGGCGATGTGGGTCTTGACCGTCGACGGGCTCATGAACAGCTGACGTCCCATCTCGGCCACGGATGCGCCCTCGACGAGCAGGCGCAGGACGTCGGACTCCCGGGGAGTCAGGGCCGTCTGGACCGTGCTGTTCTGGCGGCGCATGGCCTCGGCCAGGCCGCTGGCCGAGAACGAGCCCGGGCTCTGCGCGGACTGGCGCACGGCCGAGATCACGTCCTCCGAGGGTGCGCTCTTGCGCACCAGGGACGACGCCCCGGCATCCAGTGCCTCCAGGAGGGTGGAGTCGTCGTTGTGCATCGTCAACACGACCAGACCCAGCGTCGGCGACGCACGGCGCGCTGCGCGGACCAGGGACAACCCGCTGCCATCGGGCATGGTCACGTCGATGATGGCGACCACGGGCGGCGGCGGGGGTGTGTCGATGATGGCCCGGAGGAGCTGCTGGCCCTCGTGGAGGGACCCGGCCTGACCGATGACCGTCACGTCGTCCTGTGCGTCGAGCAGTCCCGCGACCGCTTCGCGCACGACAACGTGGTCGTCGACGAGGACGACACTGATCGTCATGGGTGCTCCCTGGTCGGTGCGGTGGAGCCTGCGGCGCCCACTGCGCCTCGCTCCTTGACCGCAAGGCTAACCGTGGTGCGACCGGAGCGGTCGACGACGGTGGTGAGGTCGGCGGCCAGACCGGCGAGGGCAGGGTCACTGAACGTCCCTCGTGCCCGCGCGGCATCCCCGTCGTGGGCGACCTCGACCCGCGCGGGGTCGCCGATCATCGTCGAGAGGGTGACCCACGCGTTGCGCGCGCCGGATGCCTGGGCATCGGCCAGGACGTCCATCACGAGGCGGTGCACCAGGAGCTCCACGCGAGGGTCCAGGCGACGTCGCCCCTCGCTCACGGTCATCGTGGTCCGCACGCCGGTGACGCTGCCGAAGCTCTGCACGGCGGCACCGAGCACGGCGCCGAGCCCCGTCTCAGGGCGCTCGGCCACCCGCAGGTCGGTGATGTGCAGCCTCAGGTCGGCCATGGCATCGCCGAGGCGACCTCGCAGGGCGTCGAGGTCGTCGCGCATCCCGGTGCCCGGAGGGCCGGCCTTGGCGCGCAGCGCGTCGACCGTGTAGCCGAGGGCCGCAAGCTCCTGGGCGATGCCGTCGTGGATGTCGCGCGCGATCCGGTTGCGCTCCTCGAGGCTGGCGAGCTGGCGCAGCGACCCGAAGAGGAGGCCCGCCTGCAGCGTCGGCGCCACCCTGCGGGCCAGCCGGTTCGCCACCTGGCGCTCCTCGCTGGTGAACGGCTGCCCGTCGGGGCGCTCGGCCACCAACACGGTGGTGGAACCGTTTCCCAGCGCGAACGGGATGAGCAGGGCCACCCGGTCACCGAAGTCGTCGGTGAAGCTGACCTCGGTCGGCGTCCACGATGCCGGGTTGGTCCGCAGCACCGCAGTGACGTCGTCGGCCAGGTGCCACGGCGCCCGGGTCGAGCCACGCAGGGCGACCGGGACGAGGTGCTCGGCGTCGGTGGTGACGAGCACGGCGCTGCGCACCGAGGGGACTTCTGCCGCGAGGAGGTCGAGCGCGAGCGACGCCCCGGCCGGGGCGTCGAGACCGGTGGACATCCGCCCGGAGAGGTCCTGCAGGCGCTCGATGAGCTCGATCGCCTCCAGCGCTGCGGGGTCGTGGTCCTCCTGGTCGTGCGCGGCGATGAGGCGCTGGTTCCAGGTCCCGAGGACGCCGATCATCACGGCCCCCCCGACCCAGGCGAGGAAGCCGAGGGCGCTGTGGGCCTCTCCCGGGAAGGCCGCGGTGGTGAAGCCGTAGGAGACGCTGCCCAGCACGCAGGCGAGGAGGAACCCGGTGCGGCCGTGCCGGATGCCGGAGTGGAAGGCCGGCACGAGCAGGAGCAGGGCGCCGGGCAGGCCGACCACCGAGAACGCAGCGCCGGACACCGCGGCCGCCAGGCTGAGGATGGTCAGCGCGACACCGTCGGTGACCTCGCGCCGCACGGATGATGCCTGCTCCAGGACCATCACGACGACGTCGAGGGTGACCACGAGCAGCACCCACGGGATCACCCGGACGGGGTTGTCGTCCACGCCGAGGAGGACGCACAGCACGGCGATGGCGAGGCGGATCTTCGCGCTGGCGTCGAGCCCGAGGAGACGGGGTCTGGTGTTCACCACCCCAGCGTAGTTGTGGGGTCGTGGGAACCTGCCCTTTCCGGAAAGGTCGCTGTGTGATGATGGTCCGGGCTGTGGGAGCAGGCACGACGATCGAAGGGCGGACAGACGTGAAGGGTCGCGTGCTCGTCGTCGACGACGACCTCGCACTGGCCGAGATGCTCGGCATCGTGCTGCGCAACGAGGGGCTCGACGTGGCGCACGTCGCAGACGGATCGGCCGCGATGGACGCCTTCCGGGACCATCGGCCGGACCTCGTCCTGCTCGACGTCATGCTTCCGGGGATGGACGGGCTCCAGGTCTGCCGCGCCATCCGGGGCGAGTCGGGGGTTCCGATCGTCATGCTCACTGCCAAGACCGACACCCTCGACGTCGTGCTCGGCCTGGAGTCCGGCGCCGACGACTACGTCGTCAAGCCCTTCAAGCCCCAGGAGCTCATCGCCCGGGTGCGCGCCCGGCTGCGCCGCGGCGACGAGCCGGAGCCCGAGCGGCTCACGGTGGGTGACCTCGTCATCGACGTCGCCGGGCACTCCGTCACCCGGGGCGAGGAGCCGCTCAACCTCACCCCGCTGGAGTTCGACCTGCTCGTCGCGCTCGCGCGCAAGCCCTGGCAGGTCTTCACCCGGGAGGTGCTCCTCGAGCAGGTGTGGGGCTACCGCCACGCCGGTGACACCAGGCTCGTCAACGTGCACGTCCAGCGGCTGCGCTCGAAGATCGAGCACGACCCCGAGCACCCCGAGATCGTCGTGACGGTCCGCGGGGTCGGCTACAAGGCGGGCACGGCCTGACCGTGGCCCGATCCGCCATCGCCGGGGCCTCGGACGCGGTCGACACCGGGGCTGACGGCCTCCGCCGGCGCGTCGCCGATCTCGGGCTCGCCGGGCGGTCAGCAGCCGCGACCCTCCGTCACCGCTGGCGCCGATCGCTGCAGCTGCGCGTCGTCACGACGACGATGGTGCTGGGGCTGGCCGCGGTCTCCATCCTCGGTGGCGTCCTCTACTCACAGATCGCCGGGGGCCTGCAGGCCGACCGGGTCGACAGCTCCCAGTCCGAGGCGCTCGCGCTCACCGCAACGGCGCAGGCCCAGTGGGGCAACTCCACCTCGACCTCGGTGGAGGTGCTCAACCAGTCCGCCGAGGACATCATGCTGCGCATCCTCGCCGTGCCGGGCTCGGGCCGCTACGTCGTCATGGAGCGCTCCGCCCGCAACGACAGCGACATCGTGCTCGCCGGCCTCACCAGCAGTGCCGACGTCGACATCGACATGATCAGCCCGCAGCTCCAGGCCGCTGTCGCCACGAACCCGGACCGTCAGCAGACCCAGATGAGCGAGGTGAACATCGGAGGGGTCGACCTGCCTGCGGTGATCGTCGGAAGCGTCGTCGAGATCCCGAACGCCGGCCCCTACGACCTCTACTTCATCTACCCGATGGCGCAGGAGGTCGCGACGATGGACCTCATCGGCAACGCCTTCATCGTGGCCGGCCTCGCCCTCACCCTCCTCGTCGGTGCCGTGGCCTGGGTGGTCACCCGGCAGGTGGTCGCACCGGTGCGTCGCGCCGGTGAGGTCGCTCAGCGGCTGTCGGCCGGCAAGCTCAACGAGCGGATGCCGTCGCGCGGGGAGGACGACCTCGCCGTGCTCGCCACGAGCTTCAACGGCATGGCCGACAGCCTCCAGTCCCAGATCCGCCAGCTCGAGGGTCTCTCGGCGGTGCAGCAGCGGTTCGTCTCCGACGTCTCCCACGAGCTGCGCACCCCGCTGACGACGATCAGGATGGCCGTCGACCTCATCCACGACGCGCGGTCCTCCTTCGACCCCTCGGTCGCCCGGTCCGCCGAGCTGCTCGCGGGGGAGCTCGACCGCTTCGAGGAGCTGCTCGCGGACCTGCTCGAGATCAGCCGGTTCGACGCCGGCGCGACGAGCGTGGACATCGAGCCGGTCGACCTGCGCGGCACCCTCGCCACGGTGGTGGAGGCCGCCCGTCCGCTGGCCGAGCGCCGCGGCAGCGTCGTCACCATCCACGCACCCGATGAGCCCACCGTCGCGGAGGTCGACGAGCGCCGCCTCGAGCGGATCCTGCGCAACCTCGTCGTCAACGCCATCGAGCACGGCGAGGGCCGACCCATCGACGTGTTCGTCGCGGCCGGTCACGACGCCGTGGCCGTCGTGGTCGCCGACCACGGGGTGGGCCTGCGACCCGGGGACGCCGCGAACGTCTTCACCCGGTTCTGGCGTGCCGACCCGGCCCGGGCCCGGACCACCGGAGGCACCGGGCTGGGCCTGTCGATCTCTTTGGAGGACGCCCGGTTGCACCACGGATGGCTCCAGGCGTGGGGGGAGCCCGGGGCCGGCTCCCGGTTCCGGCTCACCCTGCCCCAGCGGTCCGGCGACACCCTGCAGGGCTCGCCCCTCCCACTGGCCACGTCCGACATCCCCGTGCCGCCCCGTCGGGCGGCGCCCTCGTGAGGGTGCGGACCCTCGCGCTGGCCCTGCTGGTCCTGCTGCTCGCGGGATGCGGCGGGCTGTCCACCAGCGGGCCGGTGCAGCCCGGCCTGGAGGTCGGCTCTAGCGACCCCCAGGCGATTCGTGTCGTCTTTCCGGGGCCGCGCCAGGGCGCCAGCCAGGAGGACGTGGTCAGCGGGTTCATCCGCGCGGGTGCCGCGAGTGACGGGGTCTACGACAACGCCCGCAAGTTCCTCACCTCCCAGATGAGCGAGGTGTGGGACCCCGACGAGACCATCGTCCTGATGGCGGCCGACGAGGCGCCCTCGGTGACCCTGCTCAACCCGGCCACGGTCCAGGTGACCGCAGTGGCCGCCGGCACGATCGACTCCGCCGGGCGCTACACCGCGATCGCCCCCGGTGGGGTCGTCAGCCAGACCTTCGGGGTCACCACCGTCGGGGGAGAGTGGCGGATCAGCGCCCTCCCCGAGGGAATGGGGCGCTGGGTCTCGCGCAACGACGTCAGCCGTCTGGTGCAGCCGTATGCCGTGCACTACGTGTCCACCAGCCACCGGGAGGTGGTTCCGGACGTGCGCTGGTTCCCCCTCGACAAGCTGGCCACCCGGCTGGCCCGTGCCCAGCTCGACCCCGTGCCCGAGCACCTGGCGGATGCGGTCAGCACTGCCGTGCCGGCCGGCTCGCGCCTCCTCGGGGACGCCGTCTCGATCGAGGACGGTGTCGCCACCGTCGACCTCATCTCCGGACGGCTCGACCCCGGGGGCGACACCCGGCAGAACCTCTGGGCGCAGTTCGTCGCCACCTTGACCCAGGACACCGCCGTCACCAGCGTCGCGATGCTCGTGGAGGGGGTGCCCGTGGACCTCCCGGGGGTCGTCGGCTCGGCCGGGACGTTGGCCGAGGTCGGCTTTCCCGCGTCCGCCCAGCGCAGTGACAGCCTTCCGGTGGTGCGCCGGGGCAGCGACGTCGTCGTCTTCGACGCCACCCGGCTGGGGGAGCCGGACCCCAAGCAGCCGGCCACCGGGGACTACCCCTCCGTGCCCGCCGACTACCGGGACCTGGCGCTGTCCGCCGACGGCTCGGAGCTCGCCGCGGTCGACCCGGACGGGGCCCACCTCTCTCGGTGGCGCGGGGACACCCGCTACGAGGTGCCGCAGTTCGGCACCCGGGTGGGCCACCCGGCATACGACCAGCGGGGGTTCTTGTGGGCCGGGGGCGTGGGCACCGTCGACGGGCAGCCGGTGCGGCTCTGGGCCGTCGACGTCGCGGCCGACCCCGCCAATCCGGACACCAGCCGCGCGACGCCCGTGCGCGCTGACTGGCTGGCGGGCCGGCGGGTCGTCGAGTCACGCGTGGCGCCCGACGGCGATCGGATCGTGATCGTCTCCACGCTGCCCGACGGCTCGGGTCCGCGCATCGACCTCGCCGGGGTCGTCCGGGGGAAGGGCGCGGTGCCGGAACGCCTCGCTGCGCCGCTGCGCCTGGGCACCTCGCTCAAGCAGGTCCGCGGACTGACCTGGGTGGACGCCAGCACCGTCGCGACGCTCGGGGTGCTGGAGGGGACGGCGCTGCGGCCGACCGTCCTCTCCGTCGGCGGGGACGTGCGCACGTTGGCCGAGGTGCCGGACGGGGACGCGGTCTCCGCCACGGGTGGCGAGCGCGACCTGTGGGTCGTGACGACACATGGGCGGCTCCTGGGTCGGGCCGGCTCGCAGTGGCTCGACAGCGGCCCGGCGACCGACCTCGCCACCGCCGCGGGCTGAGGCGACCCGCGCGTCCGTCGGCATCGTCGTCCACAGGGCGGCGAGGACTCGGAGTCCGTCCACAGGTTCGGCACCGATGCGGCCGATGCGCCCGGCGCCCGTGGAGGATCACGGCATGGGGTGGGTCCTAGGGACGTGGGCGTGGTCGGGGCTCGGGTCGGCGGTCGGCGCGGCTGCCGACCTGGTGCTGCCGTCCCGGTGCGCCGCCTGTCCGGCACCACAGGGGCCATTGTGCCCGTCGTGCCGCGCCGAGGTGCGGGCCGCCGGGTTCGTCGGGGGCCCCCGACGCGTCGGACCCACGCCGCCCACACCGGGTATGCCCGCGTGCTGGTCCGCGGTGCGCCTGGTGGGTCCGGTCCGTACGGCCGTCACCGCATTCAAGGACCAGGACCGGCGAGATCTCGGCCCCGTGCTCGGGGCACTGCTCGCGGCGGCCCTTGCGAGCGCCCTGGCGAGCGATCAGGCCCTTCGCCGGGCCGTGGTGGGCGGCTCGCGCGTGCTCGTGGTGCCGATGCCGACGTCCCCGTCCTCGGGGCGGCGTCGCGGGGATGACCCGGTGGGGTCGATGACGCGGCGGGCGGTCGACCTCGTGGGCACCGGGGGGCGGTCTGCGCCGCTGGTGCTTGCTCCCGCCGTGCGCCACGCACGTGCGGTCGCCGACCAGTCCGGGCTGGGGAGGGCGGCACGGGCCGACAACCTGAGCGGCGCGCTGACGCTCCACCCGGCCTGGCGGGTCGCGGTGGCGGGCGTCCCCTGCGTGCTGTGCGACGACGTCGTCACGACCGGGGCCTCGCTCACCGAGGCTGCCCGGGTGCTCCGGGCGGCGGGCGCGAGGGAGGTGCTCGCGGCCACCGTGGCCGCGACGATGCGCCACGGCGAGGGGGTGGACCCTCGACGCCACAGCCTTCCCCTTGTGGCTCCGTGGGTCCCGGGCTAGCGTCGGGCCATAGTCTCGATCCACCGGAGGTGGTGCCGCGACCGCCGGATCGGCCTGAGCAGAGCCACGACGCACCAGCACCGAGGAGGACCACATGGACGTTGTCGTCACCGGACGGCACCTGACCGTCTCCGACCGTTTTCGGGCGCACATCGAGGAGAAGCTGGAAAAGATCACCCAGCTCGCCCCGCGCACGAGGCGGGTGGAGGTTCTTGTCAGCCACGAGCCCAACAAGCGCCAGGCGAAGTCCTGCGACCGGGTCGAGATCACCTGCTACGCCAAGGGTCCGGTCGTCCGGGCCGAGGCGTGCGTCGAGGACAAGTACGCCGCCCTCGACATGGCGATCGACAAGCTGATGGAGCGGCTCCGGCGCCAGCACGATCGGCGACAGGTCCACCGTGGACGCCGGACGCCGGAGTCGGTCGCCCGAGCCACCGCACGCATCGCGGCTCCTGACGAGGCCGCCTCCGAGGCCGCTGCTCCCGACGCGGCGGAGCAGTTCGCCGACTCGCCCGTCGAGGTCCGCGAGAAGGTGCACCGCTCCGAGCCGATGACGCTGGCCGACGCGCTGAGCGAGATGGAGCTGGTCGGTCACGACTTCTACCTCTTCCACGACGTCGACACCGACCGCGCGAGCGTCGTCTACCGACGGCGGGGCTGGTCCTACGGCGTACTCCACCTCGACCTCGACGGGTCCCTGGACGTCGGGTCCGGCCCTCGGGTGGGCGCGGACGGGGGCTCCGAAGCCGCGGCGTCGTGAGGTGGTGACCCTCCCGGTGCGCCGTCGCCGGTGGGCAGAGCGGGCGGCGACCTGACACGATGGGGTCCGTGGGCACCGTGGTGAGTGACAGGTCGGCTCCCGGAGTCGAGGCGCCGGAACCCATCCGCGTCGTGATCGCCGACGACCACCAGCTCTACCGCCAGGGCATGAAGGTCGTCGTCGAGCTCGACGGCGCGGCCCAGGTCGTCGGAGAGGCCAGCAACGGGTCCGACGCCATCGAGGTGTGCGTGAGCCTCATCCCGGACGTCGTCCTGATGGACGTGCGGATGCCGGGGCTCGGTGGCATCGAGGCGGCGCTCCGGGTCAAGGCCGCGGTGCCGTCGGCCCGGATCCTCATGCTGACGATGTCCGACGACGAGACCGACCTGTTCGACGCGATCAAGGCCGGCGCCAGCGGCTACCTCCTGAAGGACCGCCCCGGCGAGGAGGTGGCCGCGGCCATCGTCATGGTCCACGAGGGACAGGCCATCGTGCCCCCGAGCATGGCCGCGAAGCTGCTGGGCGAGTTCGGCAGGCTGAGCCGGGAGGCCAGCCCGCCGGCCGAGACCCAGCTGACCGAGCGGGAGGTCGAGGTGCTCCGACTCGTCGCCAGGGGGCTGGGGAACCGGGAGATCGCGCAGACCCTGGTCATCTCGGAGAACACCGTCAAGAACCACGTGCGCAACATCCTCGAGAAGCTCCACCTGCACTCCCGCGTGGAGGCCGCCGTCTACGCACACCGGCAGCACCTCCTCAGCGAATATGAGTGAGACCGCGTCCACGGTCCTCCTCAGCACGGCCGCGGCGCGGCGGATCGCCCTCGCCGCCCAAGGCTTCGCCCGTCCGCGCCCGGGCGCGCCCGGCATCCGCGACGTGCGACGGGTCGTGGACACCGTCGGGGTGGTGCAGATCGACAGCGTCAACGTGCTCTCACGCAGCCACTACCTGCCCTTCTTCTCCCGTCTGGGCCCCTACGACCGGGTCCTCGTCGACCGGGCCCGTGACGCGGCGCCACGCCGGGTCGTGGAGTACTGGGCGCACGAGGCGTCCCTCGTGCCGCCGACGACCTGGCCGCTGCTGGACTTCCGGATGCGCCGGGCCCGCTCGGACGCGTGGGGCGGGATGCAGCGTGTTGCCCGCGACCACCCGGACCTCGTCGACGCCGTGCTGGACGAGGTGGCGCGCCGCGGCCCGGTCACCAGCCGTCAGGTCGAGGCGGCCCTCGCCCACGACCTACCTCGAGAGCGCGAGGACTGGGGGTGGAACTGGTCGCTCGTCAAGAGCGCCCTCGAGCACCTCTTCTGGTCCGGGGAGGTCTCCAGCGCGGGGCGCACGACCCAGTTCGAGCGTCGGTATGCCGTGCCGGCGCGGGTGCTGCCCCCCGCGATGCGCGACCAGGCCCTCGACCCGTCGCGGCGCCCCGGTGAGGCCGAGGCGTTCCGGGCGCTCGTCGAGATCGCGGCCCGGGCGCACGGTGTCGGCACCGAGCAGTGCCTTCGGGACTACTTCCGTCTCGCGCCGGAACAGGCCCGGCCCGCCATCGCCTCCCTCGTCGCTGACGGGACCCTGCTCCCGGCGACGATCCAGGGGTGGCGGCGTCCGGCATACCTCCATCACCTCGCGAGGCGGCCGCGACGGGTACGCGCCCGAGCGCTGCTGTCACCGTTCGACTCCCTCATCTGGCAGCGGGACCGTACCCGGGCGATCTTCGGCTTCGACTACCGGCTCGAGATCTACGTGCCCGAGCACCTGCGGGTGCACGGCTACTACGTGCTGCCCTTCCTGCTCGGCGAGGACCTCGTGGCCCGCCTCGACCTCAAGGCCGACCGCGCGGCCGGCGTGCTCCGGGTGGTCCGGTGCACCTGGGAGCCCGGGCGGGGCGGGCCCGACGACCGGTGCGAGCTCGACGAGGAGCTGGGCCTGATGGCTGCCTGGCTCGACCTCGCAGCCCCACCCCCCCGACTTATTGCGCTCCAGCCACCCGCCAGCCCCTGATCCGGGGGTCCAGGGGTGGCTGGAGCGCAATAAGTCGGGGTCAGGGGCGCAGGAGCTCCCAATGGAGGGCGTCGACGGTGCGGCCGTCGGGCAGCAGGTCGGCAGCGCTCTCGTGCCCCCAGATCGTGAACCCGAGCCGGTCGAGCACGGTGTTGCTCGCGACGTTGTCCTCCGCGGTCTGCGCGGTGAGGCGGCGCAGGCCGAGGCCACCGGCCCGGCGTGGGGTGAGCGCGTGGTGGGCCAGCACCCGTGCCGCAGCGGTGGCCACCCCCCGGCGCCGGGCGCTCGGCAGCACCTGGTAGCCCAGCTCCGCGCTGTCGTCGTCGAGCGTCCCCTCGGTGACGAAGACCAGCACCTCGCCCAGGGCCGCGTCGGTGCGGTCCTCGGCGACGCACCAGCTCAGGGTCTGCCCGAGCGACATCTTCTCCCGCCGGGTGAGCAGCCACTCCGGGAAGGTGTCCGCGTCGAGCACCCCACGGGCCGGCATGTGGTGCACCGGCTGGTCGCGCGGCTCCAGGTGGCCCACGTCCTCGTCGCGCCACGGACGCAGCCGGATGCCGCCCGCCTCCGGCGAGGGCAACACCCGCGGGTCCTCCCACGGGGTGCTCGCCTCCATGACGTCGTGGGCTCCGAGGCTCGCGAGCCAGGCGTCGACGGCTGGGCCCTCCACCGCGTCGAGGAGTCCGGGCACCGTGCCGTGGTGGGTGAACCCGCAGGACCAGGCCACCCGCCAGCTTGCGAAGTTGCCGCGCTCGGCCTGCCAGTGCACCCGCGCGCCCCCCTCGCGGAACCACCACTGACCGACGAGCCGCAGCGCACTGGCCATCAGCCCCTGGCCGCGTCCCTCCGGGTGCAGGCCGAAACCCGTTTCCGCCGCCGTCCCAGGCCTCGGCCGCAGGTCGATGGTGCCGAGGTATCGCGACTCGGGGTCGCTCGCGGCGGTGATCGCCCAGTGCCGGAGCCCCGAGGGGTCGTTCCAGCCGGCCTCGATGAGGACCAGCCACTCGCGCCCGTTGGACGCCGTGTAGGGCCGCGGGATCGTGGTCCACCGCAGGCTCTGCTCGTCGCGGCTCTGCTCGACGATGCGCTCGAGGTCCTCGGGCCGGTGGGCACGCAGCCGCACGAGCCCGTCGGTGAGGTCGGGCACGCAGCCCGGGAACGGCATCCGGCTCATGTCGACCAGCCAACCACCGCAGCGGGGCCGTGGGAACTCCCCCCGCCGTGTGCCACGTTGGCCCCGTGGGCCCGCACCCACCGTTTCCGTGGGGCGAGCCCGGCTCGACTACCCTAGGCAGGTCCGGTCGAGCCGACCGCATGCAGTCACGCCAAGGGAGTCCCACACGTGAAGATCGTCGAGAAGCTGTTGCGCGCCGGTGAGGGTCGGATCCTCAAGAAGCTCAGCAGCATCGCGGCCCAGGTCGACGCGATCGAAGAGGACTTCGAGAAGCTGACCGACGCCGAGCTGCGGGCCGAGACCGACGTCTTCAAGGCGCGCATCGCCGACGGGGAGACCCTCGACGCGATCCTGCCGGAGGCGTTCGCGGCCGTCCGCGAGGCGAGCAAGCGCACCCTGGGCAAGCGTCACTTCGGCGTGCAGATCATGGGTGGCGCGGCGCTGCACATGGGCAACGTCGCCGAGATGCGCACCGGTGAGGGCAAGACCCTCGTGGCGACCCTGCCGTGCTACCTCAACGCGCTGTCCGGCAAGGGCGTGCACGTCATCACGGTCAACGACTACCTCGCCGAGTACCAGTCCGAGCTGATGGGCCGCGTGCACCGCTTCCTCGGCCTCGAGACCGGCGTCATCCTCTCCTCGATGAACCCCGAGCAGCGCCGCGCCGAGTACGCGAAGGACATCACGTACGGCACCAACAACGAGTTCGGCTTCGACTACCTGCGCGACAACATGGCGTGGTCGACCGGAGAGCTCGTGCAGCGCGAGCACAACTTCGCCATCGTCGACGAGGTGGACTCGATCCTCATCGACGAAGCGCGCACCCCGCTCATCATCTCCGGCCCGGCCGACGCACCGACCAAGTGGTACCAGGAGTTCGCCAAGGTCGCGGCCCGCCTCGAGCGCGGGGAGCTGGAGTCCGGGCTCGGGGACTACGAGGTCGACGAGAAGAAGCGCACGGTCAGCATCCTCGAGCAGGGCATCGACAAGGTCGAGGACCACCTCGGCATCGACAACCTCTACGAGTCCTCCAACACCCCGCTCATCGGCTACCTCAACAACTCGATCAAGGCCAAGGAGCTCTTCACCCGCGACAAGGACTACGTCGTCATCAACGAAGAGGTCCTCATCGTCGATGAGCACACCGGTCGCATGCTCGCCGGACGCCGCTACAACGAGGGCATCCACCAGGCCATCGAGGCCAAGGAGGGGGTGAAGATCCAGAACGAGAACCAGACCCTCGCGACGATCACCCTCCAGAACTACTTCCGTATGTACGACAAGCTCTCGGGGATGACCGGCACGGCCATGACCGAGGCCTCCGAGCTCAACTCGATCTACGGCCTGGGCGTCGTGCCGATCCCGACGAACCGGCCGATGGTGCGCGCGGACGAGGCCGACCTCGTCTATCGCACCGAGGAGAGCAAGTACAAGGCGGTCGTCGACGACATCGCCGAGCGCCACGAGCAGGGCCAGCCGGTGCTCGTCGGCACGGTGTCGGTGGAGAAGTCGGAGTACCTCTCCGAGCAGCTGCGCCGGCGCGGCGTGCGCCACGAGGTGCTCAACGCGAAGCACCACGAGCGCGAGGCCACGATCGTCGCGGATGCCGGGCGCAAGGCGGCCGTGACCGTGGCCACCAACATGGCCGGTCGCGGCACCGACATCATGCTGGGCGGCAACCCGGAGATGGTCGCGATCGCGGCCCTCAAGGAGCGCGGCCTGGATCCGCACGAGACCCCGGAGGACTACGAGGCGGCGTGGGACGCGGCGCTCGAGGCGGCCGAGAAGGCCGTCGCCGACGAGCACGACGAGGTCACCGAGCTCGGTGGTCTCTACGTGCTCGGCACCGAGCGGCACGAGTCACGCCGCATCGACAACCAGCTGCGCGGCCGGTCGGGCCGCCAGGGCGACCCGGGGGAGTCCCGCTTCTACCTCTCGCTCGAGGACCACCTGATGCGGATGTTCAACGCCGGCCTCGTCGACCGGGTGATGACCACTGCCAAGCTCGAGGACGACCAGCCCATCGAGTCCAAGATGGTCAGCCGCTCGATCGCGTCGGCGCAGGCGCAGGTGGAGGCGCAGAACTTCGAGATCCGCAAGAACGTGCTGAAGTACGACGACGTGCTCAACCGGCAGCGCACCGTCATCTACGACGAGCGCCGCCGGGTGCTGGAGGGCGAGGATCTCCAGGACCAGCTGCGGCTGTTCGTCAACGACGTGATCGAGGGCTACGTCGACTCCGAGACCGGCGAGGGCTTCCCCGAGGACTGGGACCTCGACCGGCTCTGGACGGCGGTCAAGGGCCTGTACCCCGTGAGCGTGGAGCCCGAGCAGATCGAGGAGGCGGCCGGTGGCCGCAGCGCGCTGACGACCGAGCTGCTCAAGGAGGAGATCCTCTCCGATGCCCACCACGCCTACGACCAGCGCGAGGAGGCCCTGGGCGAGGAGGTCATGCGCGAGGTCGAGCGCCGGGTCATGCTCTCGGTGCTGGACCGCAAGTGGCGCGAGCACCTCTACGAGATGGACTACCTCCAAGAAGGCATCGGGCTGCGGGCGATGGCCCAGCGTGACCCGCTCGTGGAGTACCAGCGCGAGGGCTTCGCCCTCTGGAACACCATGAACGAGGCAGTGAAGGAGGAGTCCGTCGGGCTGCTCTTCCACGTCGACGTCAAGGTCGACGAGCCCACCGAGGAGACCGCGCCCAAGGTCGAGCCGATGCACGTCTCGCAGATGCTGGGGGCGATGGCCGGTGCTCCGCAGGCGACCGCCGACGTCGACACCCACGAGGCCGATGCCGCAGCCGGGATGCCGACCACTCGCGAGACCGACGCGGTCCCCGTGGGAGCCGGAGCGGGAGCCGGACGAGGCGCGGCATCCGACGCCTCGGAGGAGCACGCTCCGCGCGTGCAGGTCTCCGGCGTCGGCGTGGGCCGGCCCCGCTCGGACCACCTGCACTACACCGCGCCGACCGAGACCGGCGAGGTCGAGGAGCGCGACGAGTCCGGTCATCGCGCCGACGACCTCACGGACGAGCAGCTGGCGGGGGCGAAGAAGAACGAGCCCTGCCCGTGCGGCTCGGGCAAGAAGTTCAAGATGTGCCACGGCCGCAGGTGAGCGACACGGTCCTTCCCGGTTGAGGAGCCTCCTCGGTCACGTGCGGATCGTGTGCGTGCTGACGTCGCGCCGTCAGCCGATCTGCAGGGCGGTCACGCGCCACTTGCCGTCCTGACCGACCAACCGCATCGCCACCGCGCGCACCCGGTCTCCGTGCCGGATGACGACGGCGGCCTCGGCCACCCCGTCGGCCGGCTCGCAGACGCGGACGCTGATCACCTGGATCCGCTGGCGCCGGAGCGGAGTTCCCTGCGCGTGGCGGCGAGCGACCAGAGCACCACGTCTCGCGACCACGGCGTACACCTCCGGGGCGGTCCACCTGACGACCTGCGGCGCCGGCCGGGTCCCGGTCATCACCTCGAGGACGGCCTGACCCAGCCGCGCCGCCCAGGCGGAGGGCTCCGGAAGGTTCGCTCGCGTCGTGCGCTGGGGCCCGAACGCCTCGGCGTCACAGTCCGACTCGAAGTCGACCGCCAGGGCGTCCTGGACGTAGCAGGATCGCCGGTCGACCACCTCCCGTCGGCGCCGGACGGCTTCGGCCAGGGAGACCGCGGGGGGCAGCGGTGCATGGTGGGGAACGACGTGCAGTGCTCCGGCGCTCACGGCTGAGGTCCTTCCGGCGTGGTGAGGACCTGTCCGGGGAGGAGGAGGTCGGGGTCGGATCCGATGACCGTCCGATTCGCGGCGTACCACCGGGGCCAGGCGTCGGCGATCTCCGCGTCGGATGGTTCTCGTCCGAGGTGGCGGGCAGCGATCGACCACAGGGAGTCGCCACGGTGGACCACGACGTCGCGGGTCGGAGTGGTCGCCGCCGCGCGACGATCAGTGCTGGTCACGGTGGTCACGTCGGGGTGTGGTCGCACGGTGGGCGGGTCGGCGACGAACCGATCCCCGGAGGGCGTCGGGGCGAACCCAGGGTCGGGGGGTGGTGCGAACCCCGGATCGGGCAACGATGAGCCGCGCGGCGTGGCCGCGGCATCCGGCCGCTGGGTCGCCTGCTCCCCGGCACCGGGAGCGGGAGCTGCCGAGGCGGTGATCCCGACCAGCGGGGCCAGGGCCAGCCCGGTGGAGGCCATGGAGGGACCGGGGGAGAGGGCCGCACTCAGGCTGGCGCCGAGCACCACGGTTGCGGCACGGCGCACGACGAGCGGGCTCACCGCGGCGGAGAGGCGGGCCGCGACCCGCCCCACCTGCCCGGGCACCCGCGCCAGCATCTCGAGGGCGACCCCGAGCGTGAGCCACGCCAGGGTCGCGAGGGCGAGCGCGGAGGCGGTCGCGAGGAGCGCCTCGTCCGGGCCCAGTGGCGCCCCGCGCCGCCATGGCGCCGTCGTCTCGGCCAGCACGATCCACAGCCACCGGCCGACCAGGACCGACACCGCAGTGGAAAGGGTCACCAGAAGCAGCGCCCAGGGGGCTTTGGTGCTGTTTGATGACGTTTGCATGTCGGTGACGGTAGATGATCGCCGTCGACAGTGCAAGGGGGGCCCTAGGATCCACGCCATGAGGTGGGATGGGCTGTTCGAGGACCTCGAGGGTCAGCTTGCCGCGGAGGAGCGGCGCGAGCTCGACTCGGAGGTGGCCGAGCGCACTCGCCGGGAGCGCGCTCTGGTCGACCTGGGGTCGCGGTTGGCGGCCGCCGCGGGCTCGGTGACGGTGAGCCTCGATGGCGGCGCGATCGTGGCGGGGGCCGTCGAGGACCTCGGTGCGGACTGGGTCCTGATGCGCCCGGGGAAGGACGGCCGCGAGGTGCTGGTGCCGCTCTCGGGAGTCCTGTCGGTCGGAGGGCTGCTCGGGGGGTCGGCACCAGCGCGCACCGCGCGGCGCTTCGGCCTGGGTTCCGCGCTCCGGGCGCTCTCGCGCGATCGCGCCACGGTCGCGGTCGTGCTTCGGGGCGGAGTCCGCGTGGTCGGCACGATCGACGCGGTCGGGGCCGACCACCTGGACCTGGCCGAGCACGAGGAGGGTGAGCTCCGACGCCGGGCCAACGTCCGGCGCACCCTCGCGCTGCCGTTCGCCGCCGTCGTCAGCATCGAGAACCGCCGCTGACGCCTCATCCGTGTCCCGCCTGGGTGGTCTAAGAGAGCTCTAGGCCCGGAGGCGCGCTCAGTCCTGAGGGTCGTCGCGGTCCGCGCGGGTGCTGACGACGTCGCGGGTCTCCGCGTACATCCTGGCGATGTAGGCCTCCAGCTCGGAGGTCTCGACCCGCCACTGACCCCGGCCGCCGACCTTGATGGCGGGCAGGTCCCCGCTGCGGACGAGGGCGTAGGCCTGCGCCGACGAGACGTCGAGGATCTCGGAGACCTCGGTGAGGGGGATGAAGCGTCGAGCCACGCCGACAGTGTGCCACCCCCGGGCCCACCGGCCGTGGAGGTTGTCCACAGGCCACCCCCCGGGGAGGCGCGCACCCGAGGACTCGACGATGATGTCGCTCCATGAGCGAGCTCCCCACTCCCACCGCGTCCCGACTGCGGGCGCCGTCCTGGCGCGACTCCCGCCTC
The DNA here is from genome assembly GCA_038258215.1 of Actinomycetales bacterium. Lineage (GTDB taxonomy): Bacteria > Actinomycetota > Actinomycetes > Actinomycetales > Dermatophilaceae > Fodinibacter. The sequence continues at coordinate 84,292 of JBBSQC010000008.1, forward strand.
CTCGTCGGGGTGCTCCTGGTCCTGCTCGCCACCGTCCTCGGGGCCGTCGTCGTGTCCCGCGCGGACGACCGGGTGCCGATGTATGCCGCGAAGCGCACCATCGCACCCGGTCAGCCGCTCGGCGCCGACGACCTCGTTCGGGTGCAGGTGCAACTGGGCGACGGCGTCGCCTCGTACCTTCCCGCGGACCAGCCCCTGCCCGAAGGACTCTGGACGCTCAGGGAGCTCAGGACCGGTGAGCTCGTCCCGCGGGCGAGCACCGGCGCCGCGGCCGACGTCGAGGTGCAGCAGGTGGCGCTGCTCGTCGATGCCACCTCGGCCTCCGCGCTCAGCCCCGGCTCCGTCGTCGACGTCTACGTCAACCGGCCGGAGGACGGCAGCACCGTCGGCGTGCCGGCCTACCTCGGCCCCGAGAAGACCTTGGCGGCGGTGTCCGTCGTGCAGATCTCGGGTGACGAGGGTGTGCTGGGCGGCTCGGCGCAGACCCGGGCCGTGCAGGTCATGGTGCCCCGGGACGCCGTGCGTGACCTGGTCTCGGACGTCGACATCGGAGCGCGGATCACCTTGGTGCCCGTGCCGGGTTCCTCCGGGTCCGCCACGTGACCACGGTCCTCACCGCCCTGACCCACCGGCACGAGGCGGAGTTCGTCCGAGTCCTCGAGGAGGCTGCCGACGTCGTGCTCGTGCGGCGGTGCGCTGACCTGGCCGAGCTCCTCTCTGCGGGGGCAGCCGGCGTCGCCGTGATCGCGGTGGTCTCCGCCGACCTGCGCGGACTGGACCGTGACGCCCTGCGGCACCTCGCGGGGCACGGGGTGCGGGTCGCGGGCCACGTCTCGGCGGGTGACGAGACCGGAGAGCGCACGCTCCGCCAGCTCGGTGTGGCCACCGTCCTCGGCCCGGGCGACGACGCGGAGGCCGTGTCACGGGCCCTGGGCGGTCTGGCGGGCACGACCACGTCGGGTCGGGTGTCCTTGTGGGGCGCCGACCGTGACGGCATCCGAACCGACGACCGACACGGAGACCGACCGGACGCCCCCTGGCCCACGGAGGCGGGCGGTAGAAACGGGACCGGCCGGGCCGGTCAGGGGCGAGGTGCACCCGGGCGAGCATGGAGCGACGGCGAGGACCTGGGCAAACACGACCACCTGGGAGATGACGACGGCCCGTCTGGCGAGCGCGTCCCCGCGAGGACGACCGTCGTGTGGGGGCCCACCGGCGCACCGGGGCGGACCACCGTGGCCGTGACCCTCGCGGCGCGGCTCGCGGCAGGAGGAGTGCGCACCATGGTGGTCGACCTCGACACCTGGGGCGCGAGCATCGCCCAGGCCCTCGGGATGATCGACGAGGCGCCCGGGGTGGCGGCCGCCGCCCGGGCATCGGAGCAGGGGCACCTCGACGTGGTCGGACTGGCACGCCTGTCACCCGAGGTCGTTCCGGGTCTGCGGGTGCTGACCGGTCTCCCCAAGGCGGAGCGGTGGCCGGAGCTGCGCGCTGCTGCGGTTGAGGACGTGTTGCGCCTGGCGCGGCAGGTGGTCGACCACGTCGTCGTCGATGCGGGCTTCGCCATCGAGGACGACGAGGAGCTGAGCTACGACACCGCGGCCCCGCGCCGCAACGCCGCCACGTTGGCCGCCCTCGAGGCCGCCGACCAGCTCGTCGTCGTGGGCGCCGCCGATCCCGTGGGGCTCCAACGGCTGGTCCGGGCCGTTCAGGACGTCGCGGTGATCCCCTCCCCGCCACCGGTCGTGGTCGTCAACAAGGTGCGTGCGTCGGCGGCGGGCGCGCACCCGGAGCGGACCATCGCCCAGGTGCTGGGCCGCTTCGCCGGGATGGACAAGGTGCGTTTCGTGCCCTGGTCACCGGACGTGTGCGACGCGGCCCTGCTCGCCGGCAGGTCGGTGCACGAGGTGGCCCCGCACGACCCCCTCAGCGTCGCGATCGGTGAGCTCGCCGCTGCCTTGGACCCGAGGGTCGTCCCGCGCCGGGGCGGTCGACGAGCCGGTCGACGAGGTCGTGCAGGCGCCGCCCCGGCGCGCCGGGGCACCCAGCTCTCATGACCGCGGTCCTCGTCGACGCGGCATCCGGCATCCCGGTCCAGGCGCTGGCCATCGCGGCCGTCGCCCTCGGCGGCCTCGCCCAATCCTCGACGGGCATGGGGTTCTCGCTCGTCGCCGCCCCCGCGCTTATCCTCGTCGCGGGGGCGCGCGAGGGCGTCGGCACGGTGCTGGTGCTCGCGGTGCTCGCCTCGGTGGTCCCGCTGACCCGGGACTGGCGCAACAGCCGGCCCCGCGATGCGGTCCGGCTCCTCGTGCCGACCCTGCTCTTCACGCCGGTCATCGCCTTCCTGCTGCGCGGCGTGGACACACGGTGGCTCGCCCTCGGCGCCGGCGTGGGTGTCCTGCTCGGCGTGGGGCTCTTGGCGTCCGGCTGGCGCTCGCCACGGCTGAGCCACCTGCCGGGGGTGACCCTCACCGGGCTGAGCAGCGCCACCCTCAACGTGGTCGGGGCGGTCGGAGGGCCACCCATCGGGCTCTACGCGGCCAACGCGGACTGGGAGCCCCACCACACGCGAGCCACGCTCCAGACCTTCTTCCTCGTGCAGAACGTCGTCACCGTGGCCGTCGTCGGCTTCGTCCTGCCGAGCTGGCCGCTGGTGCTCGCCCTCATTGTTGGCACCGGCGTCGGCATGCTCCTGGCGCCGCGGCTCCCGGTCCGGGTGGCCCGCGCCGGCGTGCTCGGCGTCTCCATCATCGGGGGCGTCGCCCTCATCGTCGGCTCATTGTGAGGCCGGGTGGGACGGTCGGGCACGAGCGGCGCCCCGACGAGGGTCTGACACGATGGTCCCGTGGCAGACCGGCTCAGCTCCCTGGACACCTCCTTCCTCCACCTCGAGGACGCGACGACACCGATGCACGTCGGCAGCGTCATGGTGTTCGACGCGCCTGAGGGCGGCTTCGACTACGAGAGCCTCGTCCGCCTGATCAGCCAACGGATCGCCTTCGTCCCGCGCTACCGCCAGAAGATCAAGAACGTCCCCGGCGGTCTCGCCAACCCGGTCTGGGTCGACGACCGGCACTTCGACATGAGCTACCACGTGCGCCGCAGCGCCCTGCCCCGTCCCGGGTCCGACGAGCAGCTCGAGGAGCTCGTCGCGCGCATCCAGCCCCGTCCGCTGGACCGGTCGCGACCGCTGTGGGAGGTCTACCTCGTCGAAGGGCTCGCCGAGGACCGCTTCGCGATCATCACCAAGAGCCACCACAGCCTCGTCGACGGGATCACCGCCGTCGACATCGGCAACGTCCTGGTCGATGGCAACCCCACCGCGGGCGACGGCGTCAGCACCACGTGGCGGGCCCGACCCGAGCCCAGCTCGGCCGAGCTGCTCGTGGGGGCGCTGGCCGACGCGGTGCGCACCCCGAGCCAGGTCGTCGAGACCGTCCAGACCGGGGTCGCAGACGTGACGAAGACCCTCGGCAAGGTGGCATCGGTGGCCGGCGACGTCGTCTCCACCCTCGCGCGGATGTCGGCCCGCCCGGCCCCCGAGTCCCCGCTCAACGCCCCCGTCGGGCGCGCCCGCCGCTACGTGATGGTCGGCACCGACCTCGAGGACTACCGCACGGTGCGGGGCCGCCTGGCCCGCGGCGCAGTCGCCGAGGAGGTGTCGATCAACGACGTCATCCTGGCCACCATCGCCGGAGCGTTCCGGTCCTGGCTGCTCACCCGCGGCGAGTCGGTGTACCCGGGCACGACCATCCGCACCATGGTCCCGGTCTCGGTGCACGACGGGGGTGACACACCGACCGGTGCCGAGGTGACCGCCTGCTTCGTGGACCTGCCGGTGGGTGAGCCGAGCCCCGGGATGCGGCTGCACCAGATCGCCTTCTCGATGCGTCAGCAGATGGAGGCGGGCGCCCGTCGGGCCGTCGGGGCCGACACCCTCGCCGGGCTCGGCGGGTTCGCGCCCCCCACCATGCACGCCCTGGGGACGCGCCTGGGCGGCATGGTGTCGCGGCGTCTCTACAACGTCGTCATCACCAACGGTCCCGGCCCGCAGACCCCGTTGTATGCCGCGGGCGCCCGGATGGTGTCGACCTACCCGGTCACCCCGCTGGGCCGCGAGCACGCCCTCTCGATCGGCATGACGTCCTACGACGGGGGTGTCTACTACGGGCTCTACGCCGACCGAGACGCCATGCCGGATGCCGACGTGCTGGGTCGCGGTGTGCTCGACGCGCTCCAGGAGCTCCTCGAGGCGCCGCGCTCCCGCGAGCGTCGCTGACCCAGGAAGGACCGCCCGAATGCCCTCCACCCGTGTGTACCTCGCACTCGACCCCGAGCAGCTGACGACGCTCGCCGAGGGTGGCGCCGCCGGCCCCGCCCCGTTGCCGGCGCACGCCGTCACCACGGCTCTCGGGAAGCCCGGGCTGATCACCGACCAGGAAGAGCTGGAGCACCTCGCGTGGCTCTCCGCTGTCGAGGACGCCGCGCAGCACAGCGCGGCCGGGTCGGTGCGGCGGGTCGTGGCCGCCGCCGACGTCGACTCCGCGGACGTCAGGGTTCCCACGCCGTCAGACCGGGCCTCGCGCGTCGAGGTCACCGTGCCCGTCGAGCGCCGCTGGGTCGTGTCCTTCCACGTCGACGAGGATCCCGGTGCGACCGACGCCACCGACCTGCTGTGGTTCGACGTCACCGAGCTCGACGAGGTGCGCGCGCTCGTCGGGCGTTGATGCTTCAGGACCCGCGAGGTTGCGGCGGGTCGTCGGGGACGGCGAGAGTGGGGGGAGCAGCCCCACCCGTGACCCACAGGAGAACTCCGCATGGATGCCGTGACCCACGTCCCCGCCCCGATCAACGAGCCCGTCCACGACTACGCCCCGGGAAGCCCGGAGCGCGCGGCGGTCGAGGTGGCCCTCGTGGAGCTGGGCTCGACCCGCCACGAGCTCCCGCACACCATCGGCGGCAAGCGGGTCATGGGCAAGGGCAAGAAGGCCGAGGTGCGTCAACCGCACGCCCACCGCAAGGTGCTCGGCGTCACCCGGGGCGCGACCAAGGCCGAGGCCCTGGCCGCGATCGACGCCGCCAACGCCGCGGCGCCGGCCTGGCGCGACCTCGCCTTCGACGACCGCGCCGCCATCCTGCTCAAGGCCGCTGACCTGCTCGCCGGCCCGTGGCGGGCCCGGATCAACGCCGCGACGATGCTGGGACAGAGCAAGACGGCATACCAGGCAGAGATCGACGCGGCCTGCGAGCTCATCGACTTCTGGCGGTTCAACGTCCACTTCGCCCGTCAGGTCCTCGAGGAGCAGCCGCCGGCGAACTCGCGAGGGCTCTGGAACCGCAGTGACCACCGCTCGCTCGAGGGGTTCGTCTACGCCGTCACGCCGTTCAACTTCACCGCCATCGCCGGCAACCTCCCCACGGCTCCGGCGCTCATGGGCAACACCGTGGTGTGGAAGCCGTCGGTGACCCAGCAGCTCGCGGCCCAGCTGACCATGGAGCTCCTCGAGGAGGCCGGGATGCCGCCGGGCGTCATCAACCTCGTGACCGGTGACGGTGTCGCCGTGTCCGACGTGGCGCTCGCGCACCCCGACTTCGCCGGGCTGCACTTCACCGGCTCCACCCCGACGTTCCAGCACCTGTGGCGCCAGATCGGCGACAACCTCACCGGCTACAAGCACTACCCGCGCATCGTCGGCGAGACCGGCGGCAAGGACTTCATCGTCGCCCACCCCAGCGCGGACCCGGACGTGCTGCGCACCGCGATGATCCGCGGCGCGTTCGAGTTCCAGGGGCAGAAGTGCTCCGCCGCCTCTCGGGCCTACGTGCCGCGGTCGCTGTGGAGGAAGATCAAGGGCGACCTCGCCTCGCTCACCGACGGCATCCCCGTGGGCGACGTCACCGACCTCTCGAACTTCATGGGCGCCGTCATCGACGAGCGCGCGTTCGCCAAGCACAAGGCGGCCATCGACCGGGCCCACGCCACGAGCCACCTCGATGTCGTCGCCGGCGGCACCTACGACGACTCCGAGGGCTACTTCGTGCGACCCACCGTGGTCGAGAGCAGCGACCCCACCGACGAGATGTTCTCCACCGAGTACTTCGGCCCGATCCTCGCAGTGCACGTCTATCCCGACCGGCAGTACTCTGCGATGCTCGACCAGATGGAGTCCTTCGCCCCCTACGCGCTGACCGGCGCGATCATCGCCCAGGACCGCGGCGTGGTCGCCGACGCGATGCAGCGGCTGCGCTTCGCCGCGGGCAACTTCTACATCAACGACAAGCCGACGGGCGCGGTCGTCGGGCAGCAGCCCTTCGGTGGTGGGCGCGCGTCGGGCACCAACGACAAGGCCGGCTCGGCAGCGAACCTCATGCGCTGGACCTCCACGCGCTCGATCAAGGAGAACTTCGTGCCGCCGACGAGCCACGCCTACCCGCACATGGGCTGACCCTCGACCCAGCTCGACCTGCTGCGAACCCGACTTATTGCGCTTCACCCACGTCCTGAGCCCCCGAAACGGGGGCCAGGCGTGGGTGGAGCGCAATAAGTCGGCAGGGGGGTGAGGGGGCCGAGACAGGGGGTGCTGGAGAGGGAGGCAGGGGGGCGGGAGGGGAGGTGGGGGGGCTGGGGTCAGCGGGCGAGCCACTCCCGCAGGAGCCTCGTCTCGATGTCGATGGCGGTGCGGATCGGCCCGGCCGCGGCCTGCTCGATCCGGCCACCGATGAAGGGCACGTTCGCCTTGAGCTCGGCCTCGAGGGTCTCCACCGTCCCGGCGCCGGCCGGCTGGAGCCGCACGGTGCCCTTGAGGGTGAGCGGGGCACCCTTGACGTGCAGGTCGATCACGGCCTCCCGAGCGCCGTCGGGCGAGGGGGCCGACCAGTCGAGGATCTCGATGATCGTGAGCGTGTTCCCGACGAACGAGCGCGCCACGTCGGGCAGGTCATCGGTGGGCAGCTCGCGCTGGGTGGTGACCCGGGCGCCGGAGCGGGTGTTCGCGACCTCCGCGGAGTGAGGGCCGCCCACGGTCGTGGCGTCGCACTTGGCCTCCTGGAAGGCCTGGTCGGTCAAGAGGGCGTAGACCTCGCCCGGGGTTCCGGCCAGCTCCTCGCGTGTGGTCACTCGCACGGTCGCATCCTCTCTCGGGTCTTCGGTGCGGTGATCCTCTCACCCCTGTCGTAGCCCGTGGGAGAGGCGTCCGAGCGTGGTCGAGGAGTCCTTGAGCACCTCCAGCACCCAGTCCCGACGGCGGCGGTGCTGCGCGAGCACGAGGTCGAGGTCGCGCTGGAGGCGGCCCTGCGCCTCGTCCCGGTCCCGGGCCTGGTGGAGGTCGGCGGTGCCCGTGACACCGAACGCGACGACGACCCGTCCGTCGCGCACCTCCAGGCCGGCGGCGGTCGCCTGTTCGCCGATCGTGCGGGCTCGGGCCACGAGGTCGGCGAGCTCGGTGGCGTGGTCCTGCAGCACGCCACCGACGCGCAGCAGCTGCTCGGCGGTCTCGTCGGTCGCGCTCGCGAGGATGCTGCCCCGGTGACGTACCCGCGCCGACGTGCGACCCGGCCACGTCTCGCCGAGGGCTTCGCCGCTGGACCGGATGCCCTCCGCCCGAGGACCCAGGTCGGCGGCCACCCGGCGCGCCGTGGCCGCGCACGCGGAGAGGGAGGCGGGGTCGCCGGGGACGATGCTCACCGGTCCACCTCAGCGCCGACCTCGACCGCGGCATCCACCCGTGGTTCGAGGTCCGCCCGCACGCCGGATCCCTCCAAGGCGTCCGGGGCCGCCCAGCGTCGTATGGGGCCGGTGAGGTCGTCGGCGGCCTCTCCGAGGGCCCGCAGGGTGTCGGCGGCCTGGTCGAGCCAGTCGTCGAGCACGCGTTGGGGCCGTGGCTCGCCGGTGACGACCAGGCAGGCGAGGACCTCGTCCTCGGCGCGCACGACGGCTGCGCGCAGGGCGTCGAGCTCCGAGAGCACGTCCCGCGCGAGGGCGGGGTCCGCTCCGAGGGTCACCACGCCACTCTAGGGCGTGCGGCAGGGCCTCGGAGGTTACCCACACCCCCGCGTGACCTCGGTCGGGTGCTGAAACGGTTGCCACCGCGACCGTTTGGGCACACGACTCGGGCGATAGGGTCGATGAGGTGGGTGAGGCGACCGGAGTTGACGAGGCCCTGGGTGAGGCCGCGGTCGCCCTGGCCGTCGAGCTGGTCGCGATCGACTCGGTCAACCCGGGTCTGGTCCCCGGCGCTGCCGGGGAGGCGCTGGTCGTCGAGCACCTGCGGGCCCGTCTGGCTGCCGCCGGGTTCGGCACCGAGATCGTGACACCCCAGGGGCACCAGGGCCGTCCCAGCCTGGTCGCCTCGATGGCCTGTGGAACCGCGGGCCAGAGCGGTCCGACGGTCGTGCTGACCGGGCACCTCGACACCGTCGGCACCGGTGGCATGACCGACCCGCTGTCGGCCCGCGTCGACGGCGACCGCCTCGTCGGGCGCGGTGCCTGCGACATGAAGGGTGGTGTCGCGGCCATGGTCGTGGCCGCCGAGCACCTGGCACGCGACGGCGCTCCCGGCCGGGTGGTGCTGGCGCTCGTCGCCGACGAGGAGGACCTGAGCCTCGGGACCGAGGCCGTCCTCGCCGCGCTGCCGAGCCTCGGCGTGCGGCCGGACGTCGTGGTGGTGGGGGAGCCGACGTGGCTCGCGCTGGCCGACACCCTGCGGGGCTACGCCCTCGTGGAGGTGCGCCTGACCGGACGTGAGGCGCACTCCTCCCAGCCCGAGCGGGGCGTCAACGCCGTCGTTCACCTGGGTCGACTCCTGGCCGCCATCGAGCGTCACGACCTCGACACGGCATTGGGTGGCGGGTCGCTCATGGCCACGGTCGTCGAGGGGGGCGAGTCGCCCTTCGTGCTCGCCCGATCCGCACGTGTCGTGATCGAGCGGCGCACGGTGCCGGGAGAGTCCGCCGCGGATGCGCTCGGTGAGGTGGAGTCGCTGCTCGTCGGGCTGCGCTCGGCCGACCCGACCGTCGACGCCAGTGCGCACCTCCTCATCGCTCGAGAGGCCTGGCGACTCGACGGGACCGGCCCCGCTGCCACCCTGTCCGCCGGCCTGGAGAGAGCGCTCGGTGGTGTCGCCGCGGGGGAGCGGTTCCACGCGCCCTACTGGATGGAGGCCCCCCTGTGGCAGGCGGCCGGCATACCGGCCCTGGTGTGCGGGCCGGCCGGCGGCGGGCTGCACGCCGCCGACGAGTGGGTCGACCTGGAGCAGGTGCGCCGGTATGCCGTCGCCCTCACTGTCGCGGTGCGGGAGTGGGTCACTGACCATGCCCACTGACCCGAGGGGACTTCGCAGCGACGCGCCGCTGCTCGACGCCTGGCTCCGGTTCCAGGAGGAGGGGCCCACCCCGTTCACGATTCCCGGCCACAAGCAACGCCACGACCTCGTCGGAGACGTGGTCTCTGGGGACGTGCCCCTGTATGCCGGTCTCGACACGATGAAGCTCACCCACGGCGTGGTCGCCGACGCGGAGGCGCGCGCCGCGCGCCTCTGGGGGGCCGACGTGGCGCGCTTCTCCGTGGGTGGCTCGACGCACGGCAACCAGGCGCTGGCGCTCGCCGTGGGGCGGCCCGGTGACCGCGTCGTGATCTCGCGGACCCTGCACCGGTCGATGCTCATCGGGCTCGCCCTCGCCGGGCTGGAGCCGGTGTGGGTCCGGCCCGACGTCGATCCCGGGCACGGACTACCCACCGGGGTCAGCGCCGCCTCCGTCGAGGCGGCGCTCACGTCGGCTCCTGACGCGGTCGCGGTCCTCGTCGGCGAGCCGTCCTACGTGGGCACGATCGGGGACGTCGCGGCGCTCGCCGACGTCGCCCACCGCCACCACGTGCCGCTCGTCGTCGATGCGGCCTGGGGTGCCCACCTCGGGTTCCACCCGGCCCTGCCGCCGCACGCGCTGGCTGCCGGGGCCGACGCGCTCGTGACGAGTGCGCACAAGATGCTCCCGTCGATCTCGCAGGGTGCCATGGTGCTGGTGCGCACCGGCCGGATCACGCGCGCACGGGTCGAGTCCGGTGTCGAGGCGACCGCCACGACCAGCCCGTCCGGGGCGATCCTCGCCAGCATCGACGCTGCCCGGGCACTCATGCAGCGCGACGGCGAGGCGCTGCTCGGGCCCGTCATCGACGGGGTCGCCGACATCCGGCGCCGCTTGCGCCGCATTCCGGGGCTCGTCGTGCTGGACGGTCCCGGTGTCGACCCCACGCGACTGGTCCTGGTGCTGCCGGGCACCGGCGCGGACGGCAATGCCGTGGAGGCGGACCTGCTCTGCCACCGGATGCCGGTCGAGATGGCCGACCGCGACACGGTGGTCGCGATGGTCACCGTCGCCGACACACGCGAGACCCTGGAGGAGCTGGCCCTGGCGCTCGCGGAGAGCGTGGAGCGACACCGCGGCCCGGCACGCCCCGTCGTCACGTCGGGAGTCTGGGCCGTGGCACCCACGATGGTCATGTCACCGCGCGAGGCGTTCTTCGCGGAGCGGGAACGGGTGCCCGTCGAGCGGGCCATCGGACGGGTCAGCGCCGAGCTCGTCGCGCCCTACCCACCCGGCATCCCCGTGCTGGCCCCCGGCGAGGAGGTCACCGTGGAGTCGGTGGAGGTGCTCCGGGCGGCCCGCGCGGCCGGGAGCCGGATCGCGTATGCCGCGGACCCCTCGGTGCGCACCCTGGATGTCGTCATCGAGTGACGTCGCCGGCCGCGGTGACCACCGGGGAGGCGAAGAGGTCGAGACCGAGGGACCGGGACAGGCGCTGTGCGGCGAGCACCCCGCGCACGCTGTTGCCCGCCGCATCGAGCAGCGGCGACCAGGTGCCGAGCCCGCCCTTGCCCGGTGCCGCCGTGACGATACCGCCGCCGATGCCGCTCTTGCCGGGAAGCCCGACCCGCACGAGCCAGTCCCCGGACCGTTCGTACATGCCGGCCGTCGTCATCACGGCGAGGGTGCGCGCTGCGACCTCGGCAGGGACGACGCGCACCCGAGTCATCGGGTTCACCCCACCGTCGGCGAGCGTGGAGCCCATCACCGCGAGGTCGCGAGCGGTCACCGACAGGCAGCTGGCGCGCGTGTAGAGGTCGACGGCGCCAGCGGGGTTCGCCACCCGGCCCTCGGCGTGCAAGAGGTTGGCCAAAGCCCGGTTCCGGTGGTTCGTCGCGATGGCGCTGGCGTAGATGGCCTCGTCGAGGTCGAGCCCTCGGCCGGCGAAGGCCGAGAGCACCTCGCGCACGAGCGACCATGCCGACTCCACGCCACCACCGTCCACGGAGGCCACGAGCAGGCCGGCGCAGGCGATCGCGCCGGCATTGACCATGGGGTTGGTGCGGCCCCCCGGCCCCCGCTCGACGGCCTCCGCGGAGTTGAAGGGCAAGCCCGTCGCGTCGACACCGACGTGCTCGACCACGCTGTCGATGCCGACCCGCTCGCAGGCCAGCGCGAAGACGAACGGCTTCGCGACACTCATCACGCTGAACGGCGCATCCACGTCGCCCGCGACGAACTGATGACCTCCCGCCGACACCACCGCGATACCGAGGCACGACGGATCCGCCTTCAGGAGAGCGGGATACACCGCACTCAGCGAACCGTCGGCAACTGCCGAGAGGTCACGGTGGCAGGCCTCGACGAGACCCTGCACGCGCGCAGGGTCGGGCAGGTGGCCTGTCGAGACGAAGGACCCGGCCGCCTCCACCTCCTGGCCCGGCACGGTCTGCTAGCTCGAAGCAGTGAAGCGCTCAGCCAGCTCGACGAGGAGGCGGGTACCGAATGCGGTGGGGCCCTTGGGAACCCAGCGAGTGGTGGCCTCGGCCTGACCGGTGCCGGCGATGTCGATGTGGGCCCACGGTAGGCCACCGACGAACTCCTGGAGAAAGAGGCCGGCGGTGATCGACCCGGCGTACGGGCCGCCGAGGTTGGTCATGTCCGCGATGCTGGAGTCGAGCTGGCTGCGGTAGGACTTCACCAGCGGAAGCTCCCACACCGGCTCGTCGGTGCGTGCCCCGGCCGCCCGAACCTGGTCGACGAGGTCGGGGTCGTTGCCCATCAGCCCGGCCACCTCCGTGCCGAAGGTGCGCAGGCACGCTCCGGTGAGGGTGGCCAGGTCGACGATGGCGTCCACGCCCTCTTCGACGGCGAGGGAGAGGCCGTCGGCCATGACGAGCCGACCCTCGGCGTCGGTGTTCATCACCTCGACGGTCATGCCGTTGCGCATGGTCAGCACATCGCCGAGCTGCATCGCGGAACCGGAGGGCATGTTGTCGGTGCACATGAGGTATGCCGTGACCGTGCTGCGGCAACCGACCTCGTTGAGCGCGGTCATGGCCGCGAGGATGGCGCCGGCGCCGGACATGTCGTTCTTCATCTGCGAGTGCGACACGTCGCTGGGCTTGAGGTTGATGCCGCCGGAGTCGTACATGATGCCCTTGCCGATGAGCGCGAGGTGACCGGTCGACCCGCCCTCAGGGACATACTTCACGACGATCATCCGGGGCGGCTCGACGCTGCCGCGGTTGACCCCGAGCAGGCCTCCGCAGCCCATCTCCTCCAGCTGCTCCTTGTCGAAGACCTCGACCTCCAGGCCCGCCTCGGGGGCGAGCTCGACCGCCAGGTCGCCCATCGCGCTCGCGGTGAGCAGGCCTGCGGGGCAGGTGGCGAGGTCGCGTCCGAGCATGGCCACCCGCGCCAGCACCGAGCCGCGGCGCACGCCGTCCTCCACGGCCTCGCGCTCGCCCTCGGGCGCCAGCAAGGTCAGCGAGTCGACGCGCACCGCACCTGACTCGGTGCTGCGCAGGCTGAACCGGTAGCGGGCCAGGAGTACCCCTTCGACGATGGCGGCGGCGGCCTCGGCGACGGTCATCCTCTGGGACCGTGGCACCCGGGTCGCGAGGTCCCCGTCGAAGGGCACCGCCGAGGCGAAGGCGGCAGCAGCGTCGCGCACGGCGGCGGCATCCATCGCCTCGATCTCACCCAGACCCACGGCGACGAGGGTCGGCCCGCTGGCGGTGGGGAAGGGCAGTGCCGACCCGATGGACGGCTTGAACCCGGCTCGGGAGAGCGCGTCGAGGTCGACGCCCAGCACAGCGGGCACCTCGCCGGTGGAGGTCACCGGCACGCTGACCGCGTCGGCGCCGGAGAGCTGGGCCTCCTCGTCGACGACGGTGATGGTCACCGGGTGACGCAGTGAGGGGGCGACGTCGCGGACGTCGGTGACCGATGTCATGTGTCCTCCAGATCAAAGGGACGGCGCCCCGGCGGAGGCACCGCACGACGAAAGGCTCGTCGGGAGTCAGGGCGGCCGAGCAGGGTGGCGTTCACACGCGTCTCCTTGTCCGTGACCTCCCCATGGAGATCGACCTCAGCGTGCCAGTCGGATGTGCTGGTCCACAAGAGACGTCGATTGCTGTTGCACGTTGGACAACGTGGTGACGTGGTGCCACGAGGGGCGCTATCTTCAGACCGGTCTCTGCGGTCCGGTCCCGTTCTGAGCTGGGGGTGTCGACATCGTCCTGACGTGCAGTGCGACGCTCGTGCTGACCCGTGGTGCCGGGGCGGCCGACGACGGTGCCCTCGACGTGATCGGCACGACGGAAACCGAGGACGCCACGGTGGATCCGGGTCTGGAGTCCCAACCATGAGTCCGGTCGCGGTGACCCTGGTCATCCTGGCGCTCGCCATCGTGGCCTTCATGTCCGGGCGCCTGCCGATCGGCATCGTCGCCATCGGTGTCTCGATCTCGTTGTGGGCCACCCGCATCCTCGAGCTGGGTGATGCGCTCGCCGGGTTCGGTGACCCCACGGTGATCTTCATCGCCACGCTGTTCGTCGTCAGCGAGGCGCTCGACTCCACCGGCGTCACTGCGTGGGTGGGTCAGCAGGTGATTCAGCGGGGCGGCGAGGAGCGCACCCCCCTCCTACTCAGCGTGTGCGTCCTCGTCGCCGTGCTGACCGCGCTGATCAGCGTGAACGGGGCCGTGGCCGCGCTCATCCCGGTGGTGGTGGTCGTGGCGACCAAGGTCGGCATGGCGCCGTCGCAGATGCTCATGCCGCTGGCCTTCTCGGCGCACGCCGGCTCGATGCTCGCGCTCACCGGAACGCCCGTCAACATCATCGTCAGTGACGCCGCAGCGGATGCCGGAGAGGGCGCCTTCGGGTTCTTCGAGTTCGCCCTCGTCGGCGTGCCGCTCCTCCTCGGTACCCTGCTCGTGATCGTCGTCCTCGGGAAGCGGCTGTTGCCCGAGCGGGCTGCGACGATGTTGCCGCAGGACGTCGCCGAGCACGCCCGCGCGCTGAGCGAGCAGTACTCACTGCCCGAGGGCACCGAGCTGGTCAGCGCTCGCAACGGCGTCACCGAGGTCGTGGTCTCGCCGCGGTCGGAGCTCATCGGGATGCACCTCTTCCCCGGCATGGTGACGCCCAGCGGAGACCTCGTCGTGGTCGGGTTGCAGCGAGGAGGGGAGGACCTGCGAGATCGCGACTCGGCACTGCGGGCGGGCGACACCCTGCTGGTGAGCGGGACGTGGGACGACCTCGAGGAGCACACGGCGGGGTCCGAGGTGCTCGCGGTGGACGAGCCGGCGACGCTGCGCCGCGGGGTGCCTCTCGGCGAGGGCGCGAAGCGGGCGATCGTGGTCCTCCTCGCCATGGTGGTGCTCCTCGCGACCGGCCTGGTCCCCACGGTCATCGCGGGACTGCTCGCAGCGTGCGCCATCGTGCTGACGGGGGTGCTCACCCCCACCAAGGCCTACCGCGCCGTGTCGTGGACCACGGTCGTCCTCGTGGGCGGGATGATCCCGCTGTCCACGGCCTTCGTCTCGACCGGCACCGCGGACGCCATCGGGACAGCCCTTCTCGACGTGGTGGGCGACTCCTCGCCACGCCTCGCCCTGCTCGGCATCTGCGTCATCACCATGGTGCTGGGGCAGCTGATCAGCAACACGGCGACGGTGCTCATCATGGTGCCGATCGCCGTATCGGTCTCGGGGGACCTCGGCACCTCGGTGCTCCCCTTCCTCATGGCGCTCGGCATCTCGGGTGCCGCTTCGTTCCTCACCCCCGTGGCCACGCCCGCGAACACCATGGTGCTCGAGCCGGGTGGCTACCGCTTCGGTGACTACTGGAAGCTCGGCCTTCCGCTCCTGCTGCTCTTCCTCGCCGTCGCCGTGCTCTACGTGCCGATCGTGTGGCCACTGTGAGACGCAACCGTGACCGACACGACCCGAGAACGCGCTCTGCCCGCCAGTCCCGAGTGGTTGGATCGACCAGGCACTCCGCCCCACCCAGGAGGTTGACGTGAACCCTGTCCTTGCCTTCGTGGTCGTCATGCTCGTGTGGACGGTCAGCGACTACGTCGCGAAGAAGACGCAGTCGCTGCTCTCCTCGCTCTTCGTCGCCTCGATCATCTTCCTGGTCGGCTTCCTCAGCGGCATCTTCCCCGAGGACCTCCTGGCCAGCTCCTCGCTGCTCGCCCTCGCGGGCGCCGTGGTGGGCTTCATCATCGTCCACCTCGGCACGATGATCAGCCTCGAGGACTTCAAGAAGCAGTGGAAGACCTTCCTCATCGGCTTCGCCACGGTCATCGGCATCGGCATCGCGTTGTGGGTCGCCAGCCTGATCTTCGGAGGGAGCATCTCCGGCGCCGCCGAGGACGGCTACGCGCAGGCCCTCGACTTCGTCGCGGCCGGCACCGGCGCCCTGAGCGGCGGCACCATCTCCGTGCTGCTCATCCAGGAGGCAGCACTCGGCGTCGGGCTCACGAGCATCGCGATCTTCCCGGTACTCATCTCCGCCCTCCAGGGCCTGGTCGGCTTCCCGCTGACCTCGATCATCCTGCGCAAGGAGGCAGCCCGCCTCAAGGGGGAGTACCGCGCGGGCAACCTCGAGCCGGTCGTGGTGGAGGAGGGAGAGGTGGATGCCGCCCCGGGCCGCCTCCCGGCGGCGTTCCGCACGACGGCGGGCACGCTGTTCGTCGTCGGTGTCGTCGTGCTCGTCTCCATCGGCATCAACAACCTCACCGACGGCATCCTCAACACCTTCGTCGTGGCCCTGATCCTGGGCATCGCCCTGCGTACCTTCGGGATCTTCAAGCCGTCGGTGCTCGCGGGCATCGACGCCTACGGGTTGATGATGCTCGCCATCATGATCCTCATCTTCGGACCACTGGCGACGGTGAAGCCCTCGGACGTCGCAGAGCTGGCGGTCCCGCTCCTGCTGGCGTTCGTCTTCGGTGTCGCCGGGATCGCCGCCTTCGCGGGGCTGGTGGGCAAGCTGGTCGGCTACTCGGTGCCGATGGCGATCGCCATCGGGCTCACCTCGCTGTACGGCTTCCCCGGCACGATGATCCTCTCCCAGGAGGCCGCCAAGGGGGCAGGGGAGTCGCCCGAGGAGGTCGCGGCGATCGAGCACGAGATCCTCCCGAAGATGATCGTCGCCGGCTTCTCCACGGTGACCATCACCTCCGTGGTCGTCACCGGCTTCGTCGCGGGGTGGATCGGGCGCTGACGTCGAGTGGTCTGGAGTGCGAGACACCAGTGAGGGGGTGCGCGTGGCCCCGTCCGGGCCGGGGTGACTAGGCTCGGCAGTGGACACGACGAGGTGTCCCACCGCACCCGGTGACTCGCGACCAAGGAGTGCCTCAGCACCATGTCGAAGCCCCAGGCCAGCACCCGTGAGGACATCCTCGCGTCGATCGCGACGGTTTGCGTCGACGCCGGTCTCGAGGGCGGTGCCGACGACTTCGTCCACCGGTACTTCAAGCACGTCCCGATGGACGAGCTGACCTCCCGCGACCCCGACGTGTACGCAGGTGCCGCCCGCAGCCACCTCGAGCTGGCGCGCACCCGACCGCCGGGCACCTCGAACGTGCGGGTCTTCAACCCCAGCACCGACAACGACGGTTGGACCAACGCCCGCACGATCATCCAGATCGTCACCGACGACATGCCCTTCCTCGTCGACTCGGTGACGGGGGCCCTGGTCCAGTCGGGCATCGACATCCACCTCATCGTCCACCCCCAGCTCATCGTCAGCCGGGACGCCACGGGTGTGCTCCAGGGCATCGAGGCCCGTGACGTGACCGGACGCTCCAAGGGTGGTGACCTCAACGACCTCGCCGAGTCGTGGATGACCCTGACCGTGGACCGGGAGAGTGACGAGGAGCGGCGCACCGAGGTGGAGCAGACCGTGCGCACCGTGCTCGAGGACGTGCGCCACGCGGTCGAGGACTGGCCGAAGATGCGCACCAAGTGCCTCGTCCTCGCCGCCGAGCTCGAGGGTGCGCCACCGAAGGGGATCGACCCGGCGGAGGTCGCGTCGTCGACGAGCTTCCTCCGGTGGATGGCCGACAACCACTTCACCTTCCTGGGGTATCGCGACTACCTCCTGCGGAAGGTCGACGGCGGCGAGGTGATCGAGCCGGTGACCGGTTCCGGGCTCGGCCTGCTGCGGCCCGACCCGCTCCTCGGCGCCGACCCCGAGCACCTCACCGAGCAGGCCTCCGGGAAGGCCCACGAGCCCAACCTGCTCGTGCTCACGAAGGCCAACTCGAAGTCCACCGTCCACCGCGTCACCCACCTCGACTACGTCGGGGTCAAGGCCTACGACGCGGACGGGATCGTCGTCGGTGAGCGCCGGTTCCTGGGTCTCTACGCGTCCACCGCGTACACCGAGTCCGTGCTCCGCGTGCCGCTGGTGGCCCAGAAGGTGCAGGCGGTGCTCGACCGCTCGGGCGTCGCCCCCGACAGCCACACCGGCAAGGACCTGTTGGAGGTGCTCGAGACCTATCCGCGCGACGAGCTGTTCCAGGCCTCGCTCGACCAGCTCTACGAGACGGCCATGGCGGTGACCCAGCTGCAGGAGCGACGCCGGACCAAGCTCTTCATCCGCGAGGACGACTTCGGGCGCTTCGCGTCGTGCCTCGTCTTCATCCCGCGCGACCGCTACAACACCTCGGTGCGGCTGCGGATGGCGGACATCCTCAAGGAGACCTTCGGCGGCAACGACGTCGAGTTCTCCGCCCGGGTCAGCGAGTCGGCCCTCGCCAGGCTGCAGTTCGTCGTCAGGGTCCCCCGCGACAAGCACGTCCCCAGCCTCGACCGGGGACAGCTCGAAGCGGTGGAGCAGCGCCTCGTCGAGGTCAGCCGCACCTGGTCTGACCGCCTCGGGGACGCCCTGCGCACCGCATTCGGGGAGGAGGTGGGCGATGGCCTGCTGGACCGTTTCGGCCGAGCCTTCCCCACCGCCTACGAGGAGACCTTCACGGTCAACCAGGGGCTGGCCGACCTGCAGCACCTGGACCGCCTCGGCGAGGGGCGTGGCACCAGCGTGGCGCTCTACCGACCCGCCGACGCGCCGGACGAGATTCGCCGGTTCAAGCTCTTCCGCGTCGACCCGCTCTCGCTCACCGACATCCTCCCGATCTTCAGTGACATGGGTGTCGAGGTCGTCGACGAGCAGCCGTTCGAGGTCGAGCGCGCCGACGGGCTGCCCCTCCACGTCTACGACTTCGGGCTGCGGGTCTCGGACGGGTCGATCTGGGCCGCCATGACCCACGACGAGCTGCGCGACCTCTTCGAGGGAGCAGTGGCGGCGGTGTGGGACGGCCGGGCGGAGTCCGACGGCTTCAACAAGCTCGTCCTGCGTGCCCAGCTCTCGTGGCGCAAGGTCGTCGTCCTGCGCACGGTCGCGAAGTACCTGCGACAGACGCGGGCGATCTACTCCCAGACCTATCTGGAGGACGCGCTGGTCTCGCACCCGCAGATCGCCCGCGACCTCGTCGAGCTCTGGCAGGTGCGTTACGACCCCGACCGGTATGCCGGCGGGTCGGGCGACGAGCGCGACGCCGCGGAGGGGGAGGTGGCCGACCGGATCATCGAGGCGCTGGACGAGGTCTCCTCGCTGGACCACGACCGCATCGTGCGCGCCTTCATCGGAGTGATCCGGGCCGGGCTCCGCACCAACTTCTACCAGGCCGGTGACGGCGACGCCGAGCACAAGCCCTACGTCTCGCTCAAGCTCAACCCCAAGGCGGTGCCCGACCTGCCGGCCCCGCGGCCCCAGTTCGAGATCTGGGTCTACAGCCCGCGCGTCGAAGGGGTACACCTGCGTTTCGGGCCGGTGGCCCGCGGCGGACTGCGCTGGTCGGACCGCCGGGAGGACTTCCGCACCGAGGTGCTGGGGCTCGTCAAGGCCCAGATGGTCAAGAACGCCGTCATCGTGCCCACCGGGTCCAAGGGTGGCTTCTACGCCAAGCAGCTCCCGGACCCCGCGGTCGACCGCGACGCCTGGCTCGATGAGGGCAAGACGGCATACAAGTTGTTCATCTCCGGTCTGCTCGACATCACCGACAACCGGGTGACCGGCGAGATCCACCCGCCTGACCGGGTCGTGCGCCACGACGGCGACGACTCCTACCTCGTCGTCGCCGCCGACAAGGGCACCGCGACCTTCTCCGACATCGCCAACGGCGTCGCGCAGTCCTACGGCTTCTGGCTCGACGACGCGTTCGCCTCGGGCGGGTCGGCCGGCTACGACCACAAGGCGATGGGCATCACGGCCCGCGGGGCGTGGGAGTCCGTCAAGCGCCACTTCCGCGAGATGGGCGTCGACACGCAGAGTGAGGAGTTCACGGTCGTCGGTGTCGGCGACATGAGTGGCGACGTCTTCGGCAACGGCATGCTCCTGTCCGAAGGCATCCGCCTCATCGCGGCCTTCGACCACCGTCACGTGTTCATCGACCCCGATCCCGTTGCGGCAGAGTCCTTCACCGAGCGCCAGCGGCTCTTCGACCTTCCTCGTTCGTCGTGGGGTGACTACGACGCCTCGCTGATCTCCGAGGGTGGTGGGGTCTTCCCCCGCACCCTGAAGTCGATCGACGTGACCACGCAGATGGCGGAGGCGCTCGGTCTCCCGAAGGGCACCGCGGCGATGACGCCCGCGGAGCTGATCCACGCGATCCTGCTCGCGCCGGCGGACCTGCTGTGGAACGGCGGCATCGGCACCTACGTCAAGGCGGCCTCGGAGGACCACCTGTCCATCGGCGACCGCGCCAACGACGCGATCCGGGTCGACGGCAAGCAGCTTCGGGTCAAGGTCGTGGGCGAGGGTGGCAACCTCGGCCTGTCCCAGCTGGGGCGCATCGAGGCGGCGTTCAGCGGCGTGCGCGTCAACACCGACGCCATCGACAACTCCGCGGGAGTCGACACCTCCGACCACGAGGTCAACATCAAGATCCTCCTGGGCGAGGTGGTGCGCAGCGGAAGCCTCGACACCGAGCAGCGCAACGAGCTGTTGGCGTCGATGACCGACGACGTCGCCGAGCACGTGCTCCGCGACAACTACGAGCAGAACGTGCTGCTCGGCAACGCCCGCGCCCAGGAGCACTCGATGGCCAGCGTGCACGAGAGGCTCATGCACTGGCTGGAGGAGCGTGGCGACCTCGACCGGGCTCTGGAGTTCCTGCCCACCGACGCCGAGCTCGAGAAGCGTGCCAACGACGGGCTCGGGCTGAAGAGTCCCGAGTTCGCGGTGCTCGTCGCCTACGCCAAGCTGGCCGTGAAGGAGGACATCCTCGCCAGCGACATCCCCGACGACCCCTACTTCGAGGCGACGCTCGCCGAGTACTTCCCACCGCCGATCCGGGAGCGGTATGCCGACGAGCTCGCCGGGCACCCACTACGCCGGGAGATCGTCACCAACTCCATCGTCAACTCGATGGTCAACCGCGGCGGCATCACCTTCGCCTTCCGCGCACAGGAGGAGGCCGGTGCCAAGCCCGAGCAGGTGACCAGGGCCTTCGTCGTCTGTCGTGAGGTGTTCGGCCTGGCCGACTTCGTGCGCGAGGTCGAGGCCCTGGACAACGTCGTGCCGACCGCGGCGCAGACGGCGCTCTATCTCGAGTTCCGCCGGCTGGTGGACCGGTCGATCCGGTGGTTCCTCACTTCCCGCCCGGCCACCTTGGTCATCGGTGCGGAGGTGGAGCGGTTCGCCGGGATCGTTCGGGAGCTCTCGCCGGCGGTGCCCGATCTGCTTCGCGGTGACGAGAAGCGCCGACTCACCAGGCGCGCCGCGGAGTTCGTCAAGAAGGGGGTGCCCGAACCCCTCGCCATCCGGGCGGCGGGTCTGCTCGACCAGTACTCGCTGCTCGACATCATCGACATCGCGAGTGACACCGGCCGTGCGCCGACCGACGTCGCGCCGCTGTACTACCACGTCTCAGAGCGGTTCGGCATCGACGCGATGCTCAGCAAGGTCTCGGGTCTCCAGCGCGACGACCGGTGGGACTCCCTGGCCCGGGGCGCGCTGCGCGACGACCTCTACTCGGTGCTGGAGTCCCTCACCAGGTCGGTCATCGAGGCCGCCACCGAGTCCGGCGCCGACAGCGACGCCGAGTCGCAGTGGAAAGCGTGGGAAGAGGCCAACTCCGAGTCGATCGAGCGCTCCCAGAAGGCGCTCGCCGCGATCCGCCGGTTGGAGCACCCGAACATCGCCGCCCTGTCGGTCGCGCTGCGCACCCTGCGCTCGGTCATCCGGGTGGGCGCCTCCTCCTGACCGACTCATTGCCCTCCAGCCACACCCACCTCCCGTTTTCGGGGGTCGGGATGTGGGTGGAGGGCAATAGGTCGAGGAGGTGGGCGGCCGGTGGCGCCCGAGGAGGGTGACCTAGGCTCGGCGCCGTGAGCACGTTGGCGGAGCTGCTGCGCCGGAGCACCGACCTCGGTCCGGCGGAGTCGGAGTGGCTCCACCTGCTCATCGGCGACTGGCAGCTCATCGCCGACCTCTCCTTCGCCGACCTCGTGCTGTGGGTGCGCGGGCCCGAGGGCTGGGTCGCGGTGGGCCACGTGCGTCCCAACACCGGTCCGATGGTCTTCTACGACGACATCGTCGGCACGGCCGCGAGCCGCACGCGGGCCGCGATCCTCGACGAGTCCGAGCGCAGCGGGTCGATCATCGCCAAACCGGTGCCGACGATCCGTGACGACATGTCGATCCGTGAGGATGCCGTGCCCGTGGCCCGCGGCGGGCGCACCATCGCGGTCGTCACCAGGCACGCCAACCTCACCCGGGGCCGCACGCCCAGCCGGCTGGAGCTCACCTACCGGGATCTCGCCGACTCCCTCATGCGCATGGTGGCCGCAGAGGACTTCCCCTCGGTCTCCGCGCCGACCGGGATGCGGCGTGGCGCGCCTCGGGTCGGGGACGGCGTGATGCACCTCGACACCGAGGGCGTGGTCCGCTACGCCAGCCCGAATGCCGTGTCAGCAGTGCACCGCATGGGTCACCTCGGCGATGTGGTGGGAGAGATCCTGGCCCAGATCGTCGCCGACGGCGCCGCGCGCAGTGGACACTCCGTCGATGAGTCGCTCGCCGTCGTGGCGATGGGTCGAGCCGCCTGGCGCTCCGAGGTCGAGACCGAGACGGCGGTGGTCTCGCTGCGCGCGATCCCCCTGATGGTCGACCGTACCCGGACCGGGGCGATGGTGCTGCTGCGCGACGTGTCCGAGCTGCGCCGCCGCGAGCAGGAGCTGCTCACCAAGGATGCGACGATCCGCGAGATCCACCACCGCGTGAAGAACAACCTGCAGACCGTGGCCGCGCTGCTCCGGCTGCAGTCCCGCCGAGTGCCCGATGAGGGCGCTCGAGCCGCGCTGGACGAGGCGGTCCGCCGGGTGGGCACCATCGCCATGGTGCACGACACACTGAGCCACGGCTTCGACGAGACTGTGGACTTCGACGAGATCGCGCTTCGGGGCCTGCGGGCCGTCGTCGAGGTCGCGACCCAGGAGAACCACGTCGACTCGAGCATCAACGGCACCTTCGGGCGGGTCCGGGCCGAGGACGCGACCGCCCTGGCGATGATCATCTCCGAGCTGGTCCAGAACGCCGTGGAGCACGGCCTGGACCGCCGGGACGGCACGATCGAGGTGACGGTGCGACGTCACCCTGCGGAGGACGACGGCGAGGAGCTCCTCACCGTGACCGTCACCGACGACGGGGCCGGGCTGCCGACCGGGTTTCGCCCCGGTCTCGCGGGCCTGGGCACCCGGATCGTCACCTCGTTCGTCCAGGACCTCCGCGGGCGGATCCGCTGGGAGAAGGGTGACCCCACGGGCACCAAGGTGGAGTTCGTCGCGCGACTGCGCTCGGTCAACCGTGGGACGTGATCACCGGACGAGCGTCAGTCCCGGAGCCACACCGACTGGGGGTGGTCAGCCGGCGCGGCGGGCGCGGGCGTTGCGGCGCTTGAGCGCGCGGCGCTCGTCCTCGGACATCCCGCCCCAGACACCGGCATCCTGACCCGACTCGATGGCCCACTTCAGGCAGGTGTCCATTACCTCGCACCGGCGGCACACGGCCTTGGCCTCCTCGATCTGAGCAATCGCCGGGCCGGTGTTCCCGATGGGGAAGAACAGCTCGGGATCCTCGTCGAGGCAGGCCGCGCGGTCGCGCCAATCCATGGGTGATGCTCCTGTCAGGGGAGGTAGCGGGTGGTCGAACACCCGCAAGGGGGTGGCAGAGGGTCCGCGGTGCGTCCTTGCAGCCACATACGGACGTGTTACACACAGACGTCCGTGGCGTTACTCTACCGTGACCCACCCAATCCGGCTAGGCGAGGAGCGGGTGAGTCATGCCACGGGGCGTGCATCTGCTGGAGGAGTTCCAGGCCGACACACCGGTTGAACGTGGCGAGGGGGGCCGCCTGTTCCCGAGTCGTCGAGGTCCGTTGCGGCCGGTGACCTAGGCTGCTGCGCGTGCCCGTCCCACCCTTGCGCGGCGCTCGCCGCGCCATCGCCCTCACCATGGGGGCGCAGACGCTGGTCCTCGCAGGCTTCGCGGTCTTCTACCTCTACGAGCTCGCGGTCGGTGGGGGCAGCGATGCCGGTGGCGTCGTCGTGTCGGCACTGCTCATCGCTCTCGCCGCGATCTCGGTGGGCGTGCTCGCCCGTGGCTGGCTCGGCGCCGGGGAGTGGCCCCGCACTCCGACCATCGTGTGGAACCTGCTGCTCCTGCCGGTCGGCTGGTCGCTGGTGCAGGCCGGTCGCACCGGGGTCGGCTGGCTGCTCGTCGTCGCGGGGGTGCTCGTGACGCTCGTCGCCTTCGGCACGAGACCGCAGTCCGAGCCCGACGCCTCCGATTCCGACTCCGACGAAGCCGATCGCGACGGGTCCGGTCCCGCCGTCTGATCGCTCGGGGGCGAGGACCTGGAGGTCGGTGAGCGTCCCACGGCAGACGAGCACACCCCGGCCCGGGATCCTGGGGATGGCGCCCAGCCGCCGAACACCGAGGATCTCGCCGTCGCCGGTCTCCGGGCACAGCAGCAGACCGGCCTGCTCGCGGCAGACGTCGACGTCGACCCCGCGGAATCGGGTCGACACCGACCGAGGGGTCGTGGCCACGAGCAGGAGGCCGCCGTCGTGGTCGACGAGCTCCGAGATCTCGCGGACCACCGGCTCTGCGGCGGACCCGTCCAGCCGGTCGGCGTCGTCCACCAACAGCACGAGGTCGGGGACGCGCCGCCGCAGCGCGACGACGCCCTCGGGTGTCGACGGTGAGGTGACCAGGCAGTCCGGCACTCCCTGCCACTCCTCGGGCGAGGGGGTGAGCACGGCGACCGTGCGCCCCGCGGAGAGGCACGAACGGGCCACCGCCTGAAGGGTGGTCGTCCGCCCCGAGCCGGGTGGCCCGACCACCGCGATCCGGCGACCGAGCCTGATGGGGTCGAGCCAGATCGGCTCGCCCTGACGGCCACCGACCCCGAGCAGCAGGCAGCCCCGGTCGGCGTGAGAACCGTTGGCGGGGACCGGGAGCTCGGACCTGTGCACGACCCGGGGGAGGGGGCGCAACCGGAGGGGCCGTCGCTCGAGGGGCGTGGCGGCGGCGCTGGGGGTCATCGACGACGTGTCGTCGGGGGTCGCGAGCACGAACTGCAGGTGCTGTCGGTCGGTGACCCGGATCGCCCGGCCCGGAGGCGGGTCGCGCAGGACCTCTCGCGGCCCGAGACCAGCCAAGGCGGCATCCAGTGGATCGGTCCGTCCGATGAGGAAGAGATCCGCGCCGACGGCGGACCACCGGGGCTGGAGCAGGGACCGACCGCCCGTGACCACACCCCGGACCCCCACCGAGGCGCCGTCCCGGAGCAGCCTCAGCAGGTCGTCAGGGGTGCGTCCGTGGTCGGACTCGGGTTGCGCCTCGACGAGCTGCTCCCAGCCGTCGACCACGATGACGACGTCGGGTCTCCCGGACGCCTGCGAGTCCGCACGGGCCGCGTCGAGTCGCGCGTCGATGTCTGTGCGCAGCAGGTCCACGAGGTGGCGGATCGCCCCCGGGTCATCGACGCGAAGCCGGGTGCCGAGGTGGTCGAGGCCGTCGAGGTCGCGCAGGGAGCTGCCCACCTCGATGACGTGGACGTGGAGGTCCGCCGCGCTGGCCTCGGACGCCTGGGCCAGCACGACGGCCCGGGCGGCCGTGGTGCGACCCGATCCCGGTGGCCCGGACAGGAGCCAGGTCGACTCGCGCGATGCCTCGAGCGGGGTGATCACCTGTCGGTCGGGCTGGTCGACGAGACCCACTCCGGCGGGGCCGGCTCCCGTGGCGTCATCCGCGGGAGCCTTCCCGAACGGGACCAGGTCGGGCAGCGGGGCGAGCCAGGGCGCCCGCGGTGCCTCACCGCCGCGCTCGGCGTGTGCCGCGGCCACGGCCAGGACGATCCTGCTCGCAGGATCAAGAGGGTCGCTGTCCGATTCTCGGCGATCGCTCGTGACCCCTGCCGGGTCCATGAGCCCGTCGCTGGAGACCCGGAGGAGTGGGAGGCGGACGGCATCGTCGTGGGACAGCGTCGCGGCCTGGAAGGTCAGCACCGCGCCGTCGCCACCACGGGCCATGCCGCGCCCCGGTGCGTCGGCCGGGATGGATGCCGCGCCCGCGTGGTCGAGGACATCGGTCGAGTCGGCTCGGTCTCGGACGCGGAAAGCGATGCGGAGGTTGACGTTGGCCTGGATCTCCGCCGTGACGACCCCAGCGGGACGCTGCGTGGCCAGCACCAGGTGCACGCCCAGCGACCGGCCGAGGGCGGCGATCCGCACGAGGCCGGACACGAAGTCGGGGAGCTCGTCGACCAGGGCGCGCAGCTCGTCGATGACGATGACGAGTCGGGGGAGGGCACGGTCGCCCGGTCGGCGGCGCCGGTGGAAGTCCTCCAGGTCACGGGCTCCGACCGACGCGAAGGCCCGCTCTCGACGGCGCAGCTCCGCGCCGAGGGACCTCAGGGCCCGGTCGACCAGCTGCTCGTCCAGGTCGGTGACCAACCCCACCACGTGGGGCAGGCCGGTGCAGCTGCCGAACGCGGACCCTCCCTTGAAGTCCACCAGCACGAAGGTCAGGTCCTCGGGGGGGCAGGAGAGAGCGAGCGAGGTGACCAGCGTCCGGAGGAACTCGGACTTGCCGGAGCCCGTCGTGCCACCCACCAGCAGGTGCGGACCATCGCGGCGCAGGTCGATGGACCAGGTGCCGTCGGGTCCGACCCCCACGCTGGCGACCGGTGGTGCCGGTGACCTGACGTGTCCCGGTACCGGGCTGGTGAGCGCTCTCGGCGGGCTGGCCGCGGGAGGCCCGCCGGCCCGCGCAGCGGACCACCGGGCGGCGACCGCCTCGCCGGAGGGGTCCGAGAGACCCAGCAGCCCGGGCAGCCCCACCGAGCGCGGAAGGAGTGGTGTGGCGCCGGGCCGGGCCTCGACGCGCAACGGTGCCAGGCCTCGGGCCACGCGGTCGGTCCACCAGCCACCGACCAGGTCCGGGGTGACGGACACCGAGCCCTCACTCGAGGCCAGGGACCACGATCCGACGCCCTGGGTGAGAACGGTCGTGCAGCCACCGGGCAGCTCCTGGCCGGTGGCTGCGGCGACGATGAGCAGTACGTCGTCGCGCAGGTAGTCGGCCCACCTGTCGCCCGTGACGGCACCGGCATCCGGCACGACCACCACGTGGGTGCACCGGAACCGGGGCCCTTCCCCGTCCGGCATCGACGGTGGTGCGACGCCGTGCGGGAGCAGCCGGGTCCAGGCCCAGGACGCAGCTGACGAGGCGACCTCCACGGTCAAGGCGGTCGGTGGGAGGTCGACGACGAGCTGACCGACCAGCGCGCCGAGGAGCCGGTCGGTCAGCACTGAGTCCCCCACGATCCCGAACCGCCCGGCCCGAGCGAGGTCCACGGTCACCGGAACGAGACGGGCCGTGGGTCGGGTGCTGGTGGCACCCTCGACCCAGGTGGTCTCCGCGGGCACGTCGCCGAGTCCGATGCGCAGGGGTCGTGGCACCGACTGCTGCCACAGGCCCGGCTGCCGGTGCTCCGCGATGACGAGCACCCGGTGCGGGTCGGGGTGGGCGGCTCGGCGCCTCACGCACTCGATCCGCAGCCGCTCAGCCAGGAGGGCCCTGGCCCGGACGGTGTCGGAGCGATGCGCTTCGAGCGCCCGACGGTGCTCCCGTCCCGAGCCCCACCGGTCGCCCAGGGCAGTCGCCAGCATGACCGTCGGCCCGAGGAGCGCGAAGGCCAGCATCCGGGGCCCGAAGAAGACCGCCAGGACGACTGCGATCGGGATCGGGACGAGCGCGCCCACCCACGGCACGCGGGTCGACCTCCGCTCACCGGGCGGGGTGGGTGCCTCCACCGGGGCCAGCGAGAGCGCGGGCTCGGGCGCCTGGGTGGGCCTGATCGTCAACCGACCGCCGCCGGCGGGGCGGAGTGGAAGCCCGGCGCCGGAGCGGCGGCGGAGCGCCAGGGTCGAGCCTCCGACGACGATGGTCGACGAGGTGTCCACGGCGGTGGGTCCGTGAACGCGGTGCCCGTCGACAACGACCCCGTTCGTGGACGCCCGGTCCTCGACCGTGATCCCCGAGAACGTGGCGACGAAGGTGGCGTGGACCCGGCTGAGCGAGTCGTCGTCGACCTGCAGGCCGACGCCCGGCGAGCGGCCGACCTCCAGGCCCGGGGGGCTGATCACCGCACACCGACCGCAGTCCGGTCCGCCGACGACGGCCAGGTCGACCGCGCTGGCCGCGCTCCCCACACTGGTTCGCGAGGCCGGGGTGGACCGGCCGTCGACAGCGCCGTGCCCGGCCGGGGCGGGGCCGGTCACGCGAGAGCTGTGGCGGTGCGTGAGGACGCTCACCGAGGCGCCGTGCACCAGCGGTGGAAGTCCCACCGCCACCTCTGGACCCACCCGGACCCCGCGCGATCCGAGCGCGGACACCGGCTCACCGAGGTGGTCGGCCAGGGCACGGCACAGGTCGTCGGCCCGATGCGTCCCCGTCCAG
This sequence comes from Actinomycetales bacterium, assembly GCA_038258215.1. GTDB lineage: Bacteria > Actinomycetota > Actinomycetes > Actinomycetales > Dermatophilaceae > Fodinibacter. Next base: position 112,635 of record JBBSQC010000008.1, read on the forward strand.
TGCACGACCACGTCGACGGGTCGGGGCAGCCGTCGAGGGAGGTGCACGGTGAGGGTCATCTCCATGCCCGACACCGTAGGCACGGTGCGCGGCGGGCCTCGAAAGTTGTCCACAGGCCTGCGTCCTCAAGGCACCACACCTGCCGTGCACGGGTGGCCGGGGCTGCTCTGCGCCGCGGAGCCGGGTCACCGACCATGACGAGCGCTCGCTGCTCGGCGGGATGCCGTGCTCGCGGTTGTCGATGCGGCGTCGCGGGCGGTCTGGGACACCGTTCCGGGGTTCGGCCCCTGCCGCAGTACTTCGACGACCTGACGGTGCAGGAGATCTGGGGAGTGGGAGACTCGCGACGTCGAGGTGGCTTTTGCGGACGGACTCGTGATCTAGGCAACCGAGCAGTACTTCCCCAAGGGCACCGACCTGTCGCGCTGGTCCGCCGAAGACCTCGAGGCCGTCGCTCATGCGCTCAACAACTGGCCCCGAAAAAACCTCGGCTGGAAGGCACCCGCCGAGGTGATTGAGGAGCAACTACGCTCCATTCAACAACCCGGTGTTGCAACGACCCCTTGAACTGGCCGTGACGCTATAGGTCCAACAGCAGGGCAAGCGTCTCGCGGACCTCGCCAAGGACCACCGGACCGACATTTCCTGCGCGCTCGTGTATCCGAGTCGTGGCCACAGAGCGCACCTGATGACATTGCGCCGACGAGCGCGCCACAAGACGGTTGTCCTCATCCGTGTCGATCAGGACCTCAGTGCTGCTCGTGCGAATCGTGCGCGTCAACGGCACGACCTGCACGACGTTGGGCCCACCCCTCAGGACCCGGGCCGCTGTCACGACGATGGCCGGCCGACGGAGTCCGGCCTCGCTACCGGCGGGCATACCGAGGTCGAGTACGACGATGTCACCCGGCGTCAGCATCGAGCCAGGCCGTGTCATCGTCGGTGAGCTCTGCCGCGAGATCCCGCGCCATGGCGTCCTGGCGGAGGGCGCGGATGGCCGCGCTCACCGTCTCATCGATCGTCTCGTGGCGTTCGGCCGCCATGCGGGTCACCCGCGCGTGAGTGTCTCTACTGATACGGATCGTAGTTGTTGCAGCCATGAGACCACCATAGGTGTTGTAGACATATTCGTCTACAACGCACCCGACTCCGACCAGAAGCCATCGACGACGCACAACAGGACGCAGAGCCTAGCCGGCCGGCCCGACTCGCGGCGGAGTGCCGCATCTCGATGCGCCTTCGCGGGACCCGGTGGCCAGCCCTAAGGGAGTGGCGGACGCGGGGTCACATGTGCCACAACGGAGTTCAGCGATCGACCTTCTCGCTGACGGGTGCACACCGCAACCGTGGGGGGGCGGCACGCCGACCAGCGGCTTCTCGAGAGTCCCCATGATGTGGCCGCGTGCGCTGGCCCATGTGCGGTCCTCGTAGCGGCCCGCAAGGGCGACGTGCGTCCGGAGACATCCTTGGCCGGCACGGTGGTGCGCGGGGAAGTCACTTTCGACACTCCCCGCAGGCCGTTGAGGCGCATCAGCCGCTCCACGGTGCAGCGGGCCACGTCGTCGTGACCTTCGCGGCGGAGCTGGTGTCACACCTTGCGCGCCCGTACACCCCGTAGTTCTTGGCGTGCACCTTCGCGATGAGCGGCACCAGGCCCGCGTCGGCCAGCGCCCGGGCCGACGCCGGACTTGGCTTGGCCGCGTAGTACGTGCTGGGGGCGAACCCGGCCGGCGTGTCCGCCAGTGTGGTCAGGATCGGCTCGACCCCGTGCTCGTCCTGGTGCGCTTCGAGGAAGCCCGATCTGACTTGAAGGGGCGGTCGAGCTCCGCCTGAGCAAAATACGCACTCGCCTGACGCAGGATCGTGTTCGCCCTGCGCAGCTCGCGGTTCTCCTTCTCCAGCTCCTTGATCCGATCAGCTTCATAGCTCGTCGTCCCGGCCCGGGCGCCCGCGTCCTCGGCCTGACGGACCCAGTTGCGCAGCGCCTCGGGATGCACCCCGAGCTGCTGCGCGATCCGCGCGATCGCACCCCGCGAGGTGTCCGGATCCCGCCCGGCGTCCACTGCCATCCGAGTGGCCCGCTCCGTCAGCTCCTGCGAATACTTGCGTGGTGCTCCCATGACTCGTCCGTGCGTGTCAGGAAAGTCTCCATCAGACCAGGGGCGATGCAGATCCACCGCGCTAGCTCTGGACTGGATCGGCTCTTGTGGTGGATGGTGGAACTGGAAAGGGACTCGTGAAATGGACAGGTTGCCGATCATTTATATCCGCGGGTATGCCGGCGCGACGGCGGGTATCGACTCTCAGGTGGATGACCCGTTCTACGGGTTCAACCTGGGGGCGACTCACGTGCGGGTTGGCGGTGACGGGGACCCGGCGTTCTACCAGTTCGAGGGCCCGATGCTGCGGTTGATGACTGACGAGAACTACCGCCTCCTCGTCCGTGGTGACCAGCAGCGGTACCTCGACTCTGCCGACCCGGGCACCGTGTCTGCGGCGTCGTTGTGGGTGTACAGGTTCTATGACCAGGCGGCCACTACGTTCGTCCCGCCCCCGGCTCATGAGGGGATGGTCGAGCGGTTTCTTACCAAGTTGCATCAGAGGGTGACGGCTGACGGGTTCGACATCGAGCAGGCCGCTGCCGGTCTCTACGACCTGATCTTGGACGTGCGGACCAAGACCGGCGCTGACAAGGTCCACTTGGTGGCGCATTCGATGGGTGGGCTGGTGGCGCGGTGCATGATCCAGAAGCTCTGCGGGCAGGAGGGCCGCGAGCCGGCGAAGGTCATCGTGGACAAGTTCTTCACCTACGGCACCCCTCACGGCGGCATCACGTTCGACTACCGGGTCCTTGACTGGGCGGAGCAGGCGTTTGGCCCAGCCGGAGCGGACATGTTCTCGCCACCGAAGATGTTCGGCTACCTGACTCCCGGGAAGACCTTCGGCAAAGACGTCCCCCGTGATGGCGACGACTGGGATCCCCAACGGATCGACAAGGGAGTTTTCGACCCGGCAAACGTGTTCTGCCTCGTCGGAACCGACCCCAAGGACTACGGGCTCTCCCGCGCGGTCGTCGGCCCCAAGAGCGACGGTCTGGTCCGGATCGAGCACGCCTACATCCGCAACGCGCACCGCGCATTCGTTTACAGGTCCCATTCAGGTTCCTACGGAGAAGTGAACTCCGAGGAGGGCTACCAGAACCTGCGCAGGTTCCTGTTCGGCCGCTGGGCAGTCAGCGTCGACTTCGCCGGCCTGCCCCGGCCCCTCGCTGCGCCACCCGGGCAGGTCTGGCAGGCCGACATGCGACTAGCCATCCGCGGACTCTCGGTGGTGATGAGCGAACAGCAAGCCCAACACTGGTGCCCGATCCAGCTGAACGAAGAGCTCGACCGGCCCGTCGACACAGCCGACAGCCCCGTGCCTGTGCTCAGCACGTTCCTCATCGACCCCGGACACGAAGCCGAGCTCGCCGCCGAGAGAAACGACCCCCTCAAACCGGGGGCACACGGCGGCCGGATGCGTCACGTCCTGTCCCTGCGCGTCTACCAGTTGCAGGAGGGCGGTGGCTCCTTCGACTTCGCCGACCATCTCGAACAGGTCCCAGACTGGGCAGACTCACTCATCATCGATGTCGGACCCAACGACGACAACACCGGCATGAGCGCGTGGGCGGCGTGGAACAGCGAAGTGCACGGGGCGAACAAAGATTTCGAGACCATCACCGACGCCCTACCACTCGCTGGCCAACGACCAGTGGACCTCACGCTCCGCGACGGCATCCGCCACGGCAGCATCCCGATGCCCAACTCCGCTCGCTGCCTGCCGGTCCTCGGCACGAGGGCCAGCCTCTCCCTGACCGTCACCGACCGTCACACCACCACCGCGGCACCCCAACCAGCCTGACACTGACGACGCGGCAACTTCCTCACGGTCACCGACACCTCGGCCCCGCCGCGGAGCGCGGCACCGACGGCGGGCGCCCCATAGAACGCCGAGTCCGCCCGCCGCAACGGCTTCACAGCCGAGCGGTCGTGCAGGGTGTGCACGGTGTTGAGCGCGTCGGCGACCAACCGTTTCGCCCCGCGCGGGGGACCCGCACGATCCCTTGCGCAGCCGTTGGGCCACCACGACCGGCGCAGTGCCCACGGTGGTGACGGTGGCCAGGAATGCGTCGAGGCCACGGACCCCGGAGTAGCCGTGCCCGGCCCCTGCATGTCGTACCCGTGGACCTCGATGTCGTGTCGTCGACTTCGACCAGCACCCGTGCGCCTGTACCGTCGCCGAGGACCTGGGACGTTTGGCCGGCTTGGGCGGCCAGCGCGGTCAGGAACCCTCGAGGCGACCGCGTCGAGCTGGCGGACGTGACCGAAGGAGAACGCGTAGTAACGAGCCCAGTGTCGAGGGCGCGTAGGCCCGCTCGAAGACCCGGCCATCGCGCCGTGCCGCAGCAGGGCCATGTGATCGATGCTGTCAGCGCCGGCGACCATCCCGGCGACCAGCGAGGCCACCTTCAACCCGGCGTTCGCACCCTTGTCACCTGGGACGCTCAGGTGCGCGCCTGGCCGGTGCGGACCCGGCACCTTTGCCTCGCACGGGAGCAGCCGCGTTGGCGTCGTGGGGCCGGGAACGCGGCTGCCTGCATTTCGAGCGGGCATGCTCCCTCCTCGCCGCTGCCTTGATGATTGACACCCGAGGCCGTACCCCGAGACACTGATCAGGGCCTCAAGACCTTCGAGGAGTCGCCCGAGTGGGTGAAGGGGCGTTATTGCTCCACGGGTCCGTCGCCCGGGAGTGGGTAGGAGGGCGCGATGCAGCGTGATTTCGACCGAGGCTACCGGGGTCCTTATCGGCGGTTGGTCCTGAGCTTCCCCGACGAGTCGGTCTACCCCGCGGACTCCTTCCGGGTCGAGTGGGGACCGATCTTCCACCGCGGCCGACTGGACGGGACCGCACGGGTGCTGGTGATCGGTCAGGATCCCGCGACGCACGAGTCGATCACGCGGCGGATCCTCGTGGGGGAGGCCGGCCAGCGAGCGCAGGGCCTCCTGGCGCGACTGGGCATCACCCGCAGCTACGTCTTCATCAACACGTTCCTGTACTCGGTGTACGGCCAGGGCGGCGGGACCAGGCACATCGACGACGAGAAAATCACCCGTTACCGCAACCGGTGGATCGACGCGATCGTCAAGGATCAGCAGATCGAGGCGATCATCACGCTGGGCCAGCTCGCGGACCAGGCCTACCAGGCGTGGCGGACGACTCCGGCCGGCGCCGCGAACCAGGCCGCGTACGCCACCGTTCGCCACCCGACGTACCCCGAGTCGGCCAGCCGGTCTGGGGCGCTCACGAAGGCGGAGGCGTTCCAGCGGCTGTGCGACTCCTGGAACACCGCGCTCGACGCCCTCCACCCGGTGGTCTCCCCGGACGCCCCGGTGCCGCTGCGGCACTATGGCACGACGATCACGAAGGATGACCTCGCGCCGATCCCCGAGATCGACCTGCCACCGGGCCTGCCGGCGTGGATGGGTGGTCTCGATGCCTGGGCGTCACGCTCGGGTGCGGACGCCCAGAAGAAGCGCGCCACGATCGCCGTGACCGTCCCAACGCGGGCACGCACCTGGCCCGTCCTCTGAGGGTGGGCCCGTGACGGAGCTGGTGATCGCCGGTCAGGTCGCGCCGATGGTCGGCGACGTGCCGGCTGAGCCCCGTCGGGGGCGGGTCTGGATGCGGGACGACGCCATTGTCGACGTCACCGTCGGGGACCGGCGGGTCGGGGGGTTCGCCGGCGCACCGGAGGTCGACGTCGGTGACTCGTACGTCCTGCCGGGCTTCATCGACATGCACAACCACCTCGCCTACAACGCGCTGCCACTGTGGTCCGAGCCCAGCCGGGCCGAGCCGTGGCTGCACAACAAGCACTGGACGCAGGCCGACACCTACACCGAGTCGATCACCGAGCCGGCGTGGACGTATGCCAAGGCCTGCCCGGAGGCGCTCCTGGGGTACGTGCAGGTGCGTGAGATGGCCGGCGGTGCGACCGCAGCACAGGGCTGGCCGTCTTCGAACCGCGGGTACCGCACGGTGATGCGCAACGTCGACGACGAGCGGGCCGGGCGCGACGGCAAGGCCGGAGCCGACCTGATCTACACCTCGGTGGTGACCAAGACCGGCGAGGCGCTCGCGACCTCCGTGCGCCGGATGGAACAGGGTGCCGGGTTCATCTACCACTGCGCCGAGGGGCAGCAGGGGTCGCGGGTCCGAAGCGACTTCACCGACCTGCAACGGGCCGACGGGCTGCTGCCGACCTTCATCGGCGTCCACTGCTGCGCCGTGTCGCCCGAGGAGTGGCTGCAGTGGTCCGAACCGAATGCCGGGGGAGTGGTGTGGTCACCCCTGTCGAACATCGTCCTGTACCGGGACACCACTCGTATCGACGATGCCCGGGCCCGGGGTGTGCTGGTCTGCCTGGGCTCGGACTGGGGGCCGTCGGGGACCCGGAACCTGCTCGGTGAGATGAAGGTGGCACGGGTGGCGGCCCGCTGGCTCGGCTGTTCGCTCACCGACCGCGACATCGTCCAGATGGTCACGGCCAACCCCGGCCACCTTCTGGAACGGTGCTGGGGGCGCCCGACCGGCCGGCTTGTCCCGGGCGGCTTCGCCGACGTGACCGTCGTGCGCGGCCACGGACGGGGCGACCCCTGGCGCCGCATCGTCGCCGCCACCGAGCTGCACGTCGAGCTGGTCGTCGTCGGCGGGGTCCCACGGTACGGCGACCGCGACCTGATGCTGGCTGCCGCCGCCCCGGCCAGCTTCCCCATGACGGTGCGCCGGCGACACAAGCTCGTCGCGCTCCCCGACCCGTCGGACGCCTCGCGGGCCTGGTCGTGGGAGGACATCGTCGGCACGCTCCGGGCCGTGCAGGCCGACCCCCAGGCAGCGATCGCGAACGCCTCCGCCCGAGCTGACGCCGGGTCACGGTTCGCCGACGACGCCGCGCTCGAGCTGTTCCTGGACATGCCGGACACCCGGCGCACCGGGCGGGCCGGGCCGCCGAAGGACCCGAGCACCGTCCGCATCCCCCCGGTGCCGCCGATCGAGCATGACGAGGAGTTCTTCGACGCGCTCGACGCCGCCCCGATCCAGGCGGGGATCCTGACCCGGCTGCGGCAGGAGTACGGGCTGTGAGCGAGCTGCGGGACGAGACGGTGAGCGCCCAGCGCGGCCTCTCCTTGCGGCAGGTCGTCGCCGTGCCGGAGGAGCAGTCGGCGCCCCCCGTGAACCTGACGGTGCCGCAGCGTCATGACCTGATCGACCTCTGGTACCAGCTCGTGACCGACGTCTACGTGCACTACGAGCAGAAGCGGGCCCTCTACGGGTACGACCCCGTGCGTGCGCTCAACACGCTCCGGCGCCAGGTCCCGTACCTTGACACCCCGGGGTTCTTGCGCGAGCTCACCCTCCTGGTGAACCGGCTGCGCGACCAGCACACCCAGCTGTACCTGCCCGGAACCGACCCCCGACGCACGCCGCGCGTCGCGTCGCTGCCGTTCCTGGTCGAGGTCTACGGCGAGTACGGCTCCCCGACCTACGTGGTCACCAAGGTCAGTGGCGGCGTCGAGGATCCCCGCTTCGCGGCGGGCGTCCGGTTGACGACGTGGAATGGCGTCCCGTTCCCCCGTGCCGTCGACCTGTACGCCGAGACCCTCACCGGAGGACGCCCCGACGCGCGACGAGCCCGGGCCTTGGAGACCCTGACCCAGCGGCCGCTCGCCTATCTGCCGCCCCCCGACGAGCTGTGGGTGGACATCGGTTACCGCGACCCCGCCTCGAAGGACGAGCAGGACGGCACGATCCGCTTCGAGTGGCGCGCGATCGACCCGTCGACGACGCTCAGCGCACCCCACGCAGTCGACGTGCGGACCCGCCGTGCGGTGGACGCGACCAGTGAGGCTGCGCGACGCGCCCGCAAGCTGCTGTTTCAACCCGCCCTCTGGGAACGGGAGCTCGCCGGCACGCGGCGCGACGCCAAGGCCGCCTCATGGATGGAGACGGCATTCCCGGACGCGATCTCCGCGCGGAGGTTGACGACGAGCCACGGGACGTTCGGGTACTTGAGGTTGTGGACCTTCGACGTGGACCACAGCGACCAGTACCTCGCCGAGGCAGATCGCCTTCTCCGCACCATGCCGCGCAAGGGACTGATCATCGACCTGCGCTCCAACCCCGGAGGGGCGATCGAGGTCGCCGAACGCCTCTTGCAGCTATTCACCACCACGGAGATCCAGCCGGTGCGGTTCGCGCTCCGGGCTACCCCCGCCATGGCCGCCCTGACCGAGGCCGACGGTAACGGCGCCGACCTCGCGGACTGGGCGCCGTCGGTGACGAGCGCGCTCGACCTCGGCGAGGAGTACTCCCAGCACCTCCCCATCAGCGACCCGGACCGCTGCAACGGCCGGGGGGTCGCCTACCGCGGCCCGGTCGTCGCGGTCGTCAACGCCACCACCTTCTCCAGCGGAGACATCTTCGCCGCCGGGATCTCCGACCACGGGATCGGCCAGATCGTCTCGATCGGGGAAGGGACCGGGGCCGGCGGAGCGAACGTGTGGACCAGCGCCGACATCGAGTACGCCTACCACAGCGCGGGGATGACCCTGCCGCCCCGACCGCCCGGCGTCGCCTACTCCATCTCCGTGCGCCGCGCTGCCCGCAGCGGCACGGCCTCCGGTCTCGCCATCGAGGACGTCGGCGTCCCGGGGGACGAGCACTACGACATGACCGAGGACGACGTCCTCGGCGGCAACCACGACCTCACCGACTTCTGCGCCGGGCTCCTCCTCACGACCTGACACCGCCAGCAAGCAGAGCCCGCACGCACCAGCGGGAGAACCCTCGTCCACACCGACAACGACGCGAACTCGGCAGTCCTCCCGGACAACGCCACCCAGCCACACCGTGGGGGACGCTCCACGGTTGGCGTCCCTTGCTTCTGCGTGATCCAGTGTCACTCAAGACCCCCACCCGCAGCGCAGGCGAAGCCTTGACCACCAATTCCCTGAACCGGGCCAACCTCGACCCGGAGAGCATGACCCCGACCCTGTCGATCTCTTTCACGAGCCATCACGCTCACCCGGAAACCGGCACGACCCGGAGCCTTCTCCCACGGCCACCTAGCGACCACCACCTGTCACCAGGGGGCCCTCCAAGTCATACAAGCCATCAATCCCTGACACGGGAGCAGCGCTGAACCGCCCCGGCATGTCCGGAGACCGATCTGTTTGACAGCTCAGCCTCTGGCTGGGCTCGGGTTTGAGCGTAGTGCGCGGTCTCGAGCTCGGCGGGTGGGATGTCGCCGCAGTACTCGTAGAGGCGGCGGTGGTTGAACCAGTCGACCCATTCGGCGGTCGCGATCTCGACGAGGTCCAGGGTGCGCCAGGGCCCGCGTGGTTTGATGAGTTCGGTCTTGTACAGGCCGTTGATCGTCTCGGCCAGCGCGTTGTCGTGTGAGGACCCGACCGAGCCGACCGAGGCCGCGATCCCCGCCTCGGCCAGGCGCTCGGTGTATCGGATGGCCGTGTACTGCGAGCCTCGGTCCATATGTGCCACAACGGAGTTCAGCGATCGACCGTCACGTTCCCTGGTCCAGACAGCCTGCTCGAGGGCGTCGAGGACCAGCTGGGTGGACATGCTCGACCCGCACCGCCAACCGATGATCCGCCTCGCGTAAGCGTCGGGTCTGCGGGTCCGGGAAGTGGCTGATCCGAAGTGCCGGTGTGCGGGTGTGAGCCGGCCGCGCTGGATTGAAGTGACGCCCCGCGGTGCCCTCCAGGACCCGCGTTCATATCCTCGAGCGGGGCCGCTGAGAGGAACTTGTCCACAGGTATGCGCTTTCGGGGTGCGAAACCATCGCGAGTCAGGTTCGCTATGCGGTGGCGGGTCGGCAGGGGTCGATCCGGGAGGAGGCCCGTGGACGCCGTGCACACGCTCGAGACCGAGGTGAGGGAGCTCATCCGTCGGTCCGGGCTCGACCCTGCCCGGGATGAGGCGCAGGTCCGGCGTCTGGTGCGCGAGGCGGTCACCGACTACGACGAGCGCTCGTTGCACGGCGGGATGCCGGTGCTCGCCGATGTCGATGCGGCGTCGCGGGCGGTGTGGGACACCGTGGCGGGGTTCGGGCCCCTGCAGCAGTACTTCGACGACCTGACGGTGGAGGAGATCTGGATCAACGAGCCGTCTCGGGTGTTCATCGCCCGCAACGGGATCGCCGAGCTGACCACCACCCTGCTCACCCACGACGACGTGCAGGATCTCGTCGAGCGGATGCTGAAGAGCTCCGGGCGCCGAGTCGACCTGTCCTCGCCGTTCGTCGACGCCGTGCTGCACGACGGCAGCCGCCTGCACGTCGTCATCCCCGACATCACCCGTGAGCACTGGTTTGTCAACATCCGCAAGTTCGTCGTCAAGGCCGACTCCATGGACGACCTGGTGCGCCTCGGCACCCTGAGTCGTCAGGCCGCTCACTTCCTCGACGCCGCCGTCGCGTCCGGCCTCAACGTTCTGGTGGCCGGCGGAACCCAGGCTGGAAAGACGACGATGCTCAACTGTCTGGCCTCGGCGATTCCGGTGCGCGAGAGGGTGGTGACCTGCGAGGAGGTCTTCGAGCTGCGCATCCCGCACCGGGACGTCGCGTCGATGCAGTGTCGTCAGCCGTCGCTGGAGGGCACGGGAGAGGTTCCCCTCCGGCGACTGGTGAAGGAGGCCTTGCGGATGCGCCCGTCCCGGATCATCGTCGGCGAGGTGCGCCAGGAGGAGAGCCTGGACCTGCTCATCGCCCTGAACTCCGGCCTACCGGGCATGTGCACCATCCACGCCAACAGCGCGCGCGAGGCGATCACGAAGATGTGCACCCTGCCCCTGCTCGCGGGTGAGAACGTCTCCGCGAAGTTCGTGGTCCCGACGGTGGCCTCGTCCATCGACATCGTCGTGCATGCCGCCCTCGAGCGCGACGGTCGCCGCACGGTGCGCGAGATCAGCGCGGTCCCGGGTCGTGTCGAGGGCGACGTCGTGGAGATCGCTGACCTGTTCGTGCGACGGCAGGGCGAGCTGCGGCGCGCCGACGGGTTCCCGCCGCACGTGGACCGCTTCGAGAGAGCAGGCTTCGACCTGCCGGCCCTGCTCGCCCAGGGCGCGTCATGACCGGTCTGCTCCTCGGTCTGCTGCTCGGCACGGGACTGCTGCTCATCTGGACCAGTTTCTGGGCGCCCCAGCCCAAGCCCGAGCGGGTCGTCGCACGCGTCACTCCGCTGGACCGGCTGGAGGACGAGATCGTCCAGGCGGGCTTCACCGGTCTGTCGGTGCGGATGCTGGGCACCTCCTGCCTGCTGGCCCTGCTCCTGGTCGGTGCGCTGGTTCAGGCGACCGTCGGGGTGCTGCCGATCGCTGTCTGTTTCGCGGTGATGGCGGGCTACCTCCCGGTGGGCGTGGTGCGGCGCCGAGCCCGCAGGAGGCGGGCGCGTCTGCGTGACCTCTGGCCGGATGCCGTCGACAACATCACCTCCGGGGTTCGCGCGGGCATGGCCCTGCCCGAGGCGCTCGGTCAGCTCTCGGTGCGTGGGCCGATGGACCTGAGGGACCCGTTCAAGGGTTTCGCGGACGACTACCGACTCACCGGGCGGTTCAACGAGTCGCTGGATCGCCTCAAGGAGCGTCTCAGCGACCCCGTCGGTGACCGCCTCATCGAGTCGCTGCGCATCGCGCGCGAGGTGGGCGGGAGCGACCTCGGGCGGCTGCTCCGCACCCTCTCGGGCTTCCTGCGCGAGGACGCCCGCACCCGGGCCGAGCTGGAGACCCGCCAGTCCTGGACCGTGAATGCCGCTCGGCTCGCGGCCGCCGCACCCTGGCTCATCCTGGCGATGCTCTCGACCAACCCCGAGTCGGTCGCGGCGTACTCCACCCCGCTCGGTGCGGGCGTGCTCGCCTTCGGTGCGGGCTTCACGGGCGTGGCCTACTGGTCGATGGTGCGCATTGGTCGCCTTCCCGAGGACGAGCGGGTGCTGCGGTGAGCGACCTCGCCCGCACCGGCGCCATCCTCGGCTTCGGACTGGGCCTCGGGCTGGTGCTCATCTGGTGGGGGCTGCCCCGTCACCGCCGCCCTGGCCTCGAGGGTCGCGTGGTGCCCTACCTGCGAGACACCCCGCGGCCCTCGCGGCTCCTCGACGACCGGCTGGTGGCCACGAGCGGGCTCGAGGCGGTCCTCGCGCCGCTGGTCCGGGACCTCGCCCGCGGTGTCGAGCGGGTCATGGGTGGCGCCGACTCCGTCCGCCGGCGCCAGCTCAGGGCCGGGCTCCCGGCAGACCTCGACCGGTTCCGCGCCCAGCAGGTGCTGTGGGGCATCGTCGGGACGGTCCTCGGTGTCTCGACCGGCCTCGTGTTCCAGGTCGCCCGCGACGCAGGGGTGTTCGTCGTGATCATGATGACCCTCCTCGGTCTCGGTCTCGGGGTCACCGGAGCCGACTTCGCCCTGAGCCGCCGCGCGGATCGGCGTGAGGCGCGGATGCTGTCCGAGTTCCCGACCGTCGCCGAGCTCCTCGCGCTCGCGGTGGGGGCCGGCGAGGGAGCCGTGGGGGCGCTGGAGCGCGTCTGCCGGCTCTCTCGTGGGGAGCTCGCCGGCGAGCTGCGCCAGTGCCTCGCCGACGCACGATCCGGGGCCAACCTCCAGACGGCGCTCCAGGGTCTCGCCGACCGCACCGGTCTCCAGAGCCTGTCGCGCTTCGTGGACGGTGTGGTCATCGCCGTCCAGCGCGGCACACCCTTGGCCGAGGTCCTTCGGGCCCAGGCCCAGGACGTCCGCGAGGAGGGCCGCCGGGCCCTGATGGAAGCGGGCGGCAAGAAGGAGATCACGATGATGGTCCCCGTCGTCTTCATCATCCTTCCCGTCGCCGTGCTGTTCGCGATCTTTCCCAGCATCACCTTCTTCCGCTTCACCCTCTGACCCGTACGAAAGGACATGACATGTTGCTGACCCGACGACTCACGACTCGAGCCCAGCTC
>JBBSQC010000009.1:0-104054 GCA_038258215.1 Actinomycetales bacterium
CGTCCTCAGTGCGCCGGCCGGCTCGAGCGCTGGACACATCGCGGGCGACCCAGCGTTGCGTCCGGCCACAGCAGCCCGAACCGTCCTGCCCGACGGCCCCCACACCCCAATGGAGTTCACCCTCGAACACCACCTCGACCCACGTTGGCGACCACCACCAGCGTTGGTCGACGTGCACGACCTCACAGCGCGCCACCTCCCGGTGGGGCCCGCCACCCCGCGCGGTTGCCGGCGCCGGCGGGCACGGCCCCCCACCACGGACCCGCCACCGTTCTGAACCCGCGCCCCCAACGACTCGGAGGGTTCGTCAGTAGCGGCGCCAGCGGAGAGCGACGCCGTAGTCGACCGTCAGTCCGTCGTGCCTGCTGAGCACGACGTCCGCGGTCCGTGGTGGGAGCTCGATCCGGACGACGGCATCCAGGTCCTCGCGCCGGTCGAAGCGCCACTGGATCGTCAACCTCTCGGTGGTGAAGCCCTGTCGATCCCAGAAACGTTGCACAGCAACGGAATCGTAGGCAGGATATGCGTGCCTGAACCACGAGCCGAAGGTGGAGCGGGTGACGTCGTTGTCGACGATGCAGGCGAGACCGCCGGGCCTGATGACACGGTCCAGCTCGGCGAGGCCGGGCTCGCAGCCCGCGCCGAAGAAGTATGCCCACCGGGCGTGCGCGATGTCGACGCTCCGGTCGGGCAGCGGGAGCCGTTCGGCCACACCGGCCAGCACCCGGGCCGTCGGTGCCTCCATCGCCACGCGGCGCCGGGCCCGGGCTGCGAGCGGAAGGTGGGGCTCGATGCCCAGGGCGCGGGCCCCTCGGGCCGAGAGCCCCGGGAGGTGGAACCCCGTGCCGCACCCGATGTCCACGACGGAGGCCCCCGAGAGCGGATGGAGGGACTCGAGGGTTGCGGTGATGACACCGGCCCGGTCCGAGGCCTCGTTCTCCAGCTCGTAGACGGCGGGGGTGTCCCAGATGTTCGGGCTGCGGATCACTGGGAGCGGCGGGGCTTCTTCGCTCCTGGTGCCCTGCTTCCGGTGCCTTTCGCTCCGGTGCCTTTCGCTCCGGCGGCCCTGGCCCGGGCGGCTTTGGTCCCAGCGGCTTTGGTGCCGGCGGCCTTGGCGCCAGCGGCCTTGGCCCGGGCGGCTTTCGAACCGGCCGCCTTCGCGCCAGCAGCCTTCCTTCGGGGCTCCTTCGAGTCCACCGGGTGGGCCGGCTCGTTGGCTCCCGGCTTGGCCGGCGGGGCGGCACGCTTGCGGGGCACCCGAACCCGGCGCCCCCCGACCGTCCCGGCCGCCAGCGTCGCGGGGTGCACGAGGAGCGGGAGCAGCTCGCGTGCCCCGGCGGAGCGCGCCCGGCGCACGGTGGAGAGGTGGGCCTCGCACCGCACCACCAGCACGGCATACGCCTCCTCGCCCATGAGCTCGACGAGCTCGGGCCGGTTGCTGCGGTAGACCGGCTCGGCCCCCACGTGCGCCTTCGGGTTGCCGGAGCAGTACCAGTCGAGGTCGTGCCCACCCGGCCCCCACCCGCGACGGTCGTACTCCGCGATCGTCACCTCCACGTAGGAGGTGTCGTCGGGCTGATCGACCGTGCGGTAGCTGCGCCGGGTGGGGAGCTGCCAACAGACGTCGGGCTTGACGGTGTGCGGCGGGCGACCGGTGACCACGGCGTGCTGGTGCAGCGCACACCCCGCACCTGCCGGGAAGCCCGGCCGGTTGAGGAAGATGCAGGCGCCGTCGACGACCTTGGTCTTGCGCGCGCCATCCTCCTTCTCGGTCCACGCCGAGAGACGGGACGGGTCCTTGTCACCGCGACTACCCCTGCCGGGGTGCATCTGCCACTCGTCCTCGCCGAGCTCGCCGACCGCCGCGCGCACCCTCTCGACGTCGTCGTCGTCGGTGAAGTGCGCCCCGAGGGTGCAGCAGCCGTCGTCGGGGCGGTCGGCGTAGATGCCTTCACACCCCGAGCCGAAGATGCACGACCAGCTCGACGTCAGCCAGGTGAGATCGACCCGGAACCGCTGCCCCGGGTCGCTGGGATCGGTGAACTCAGCCCAGGTTCGGGGGATGTCCAGGGGTGTCTCGGGCACCCCTCCACCCTATGGGCGGGACGCGGGCGGCACTACGTTGGGCGCATGCGCCTCGGGGTCATCGATGTCGGATCCAACACGGTCCACCTCCTCGTGGTGGACGCGCACTCCGGCGCCCAGCCGCTGCCGGCCTTCAAGCACAAGATCGATCTGCGCCTCTCCGAGCACGTCACCGACGACGGCCTCATCACCGACGAGGGTCGAGACGCCCTGGCGAGCTTCGTCGCCACCTGCCTGGAGGTGGCCGAGGACGCCGGGGTCGAGGAGCTCAACGGCTTCGTCACCAGCGCGATCCGGGAGGCGCCCAACGGTGACGCCGTCATCGCCCACGTCAAGGAGTGCACCGGGGTCGTGCTCGACGTCCTCAGTGGCGCCGACGAGGCGCGGCTGACCTTCCTCGCCGCGCGTCGCTGGTGCGGTTGGTCGGCCGGGACGCTCCTCGTGGCCGACATCGGGGGAGGGTCCCTCGAGCTCGCCCAAGGGATGGACGAGGACCCCGACGTGGCGATCTCCCTCCCGCTCGGAGCCGGCCGGGTCACCCGCGACCTCCTCGACGGGGACCCACCCGGTGCCGCGGTGATCCGCGAGGCCCGACGCCTCGTGCGGTCCACGATCGCCGCCGAGCTGCGTCCCCTCGGCAAGACCGGACCGGCCGACCGGGCGGTGGCCACGTCCAAGACGATGCGGTCGCTGGCCCGGATCTGTGGGGCCTCGCCCAGCTCGGAGGGGATGTATGCCGCTCGCTTCCTCGAGCGGTCCGACCTCTCCGAGCGACTGCCCGAGATCACGGCGATGACCGCCAACGAGCGTGCGAACCTCCCCGGGGTGTCTGCGTCGCGGGCGCGCCAGGTGCTGGGTGGGGCCATCGTCGCCGAGGCGACGATGGACCTGCTCGGGCTGGACCGGCTCGAGATCTGCCCCTGGGCGCTGCGCGAGGGCGTCATCCTTCGACGGTTCGACCGGATGAGCTGAACCGGTGGCCACCGGGGGCAGCACAGCGCGGGACGCGGCGAGCGAGGGGGCGGTCGCCCGCCGCTCGGGGCGCACGCTCGTGGCCCTGTCGACGGCGTCGGTCTACCCGGAGAACTGCCCGAGCGCCTTCGCCCGCGCGTCCCGGCTCGGCTACGACGGGGTCGAGGTCATGGTCTGGACCGACCCGGTGACCCGCGAGGCCGGCGCCCTCAGGGCGCTCTCGGAGCTGCACGGCATCCCGGTGGTGTCAGTGCACGCCCCGACCCTGCTGGTGACGCAGCGGGTCTGGGGCACCGACCCGTGGGAGAAGGTCGACCGCTCCATCGACCTCGCGCACGAGCTGGGTGCGGACACCGTCGTGCTGCACCCGCCGTTCCGGTGGCAGCGCGACTACGCGGCCGGGTTCGTCGACGGTGTGGCCGAGCGTGAGCACGACACCGGGATGCGGCTCGCGGTCGAGAACATGTATCCCTGGCGGGCCCCGCGCTCGCGCGAGGTGGAGGCCTACCTGCCGCACTGGGACCCGGTGCCGCAGCCCTACGACCACGTGACCCTGGACCTGTCGCACACGGCCACTGCAGGGTCCGACGCCATGGAGATGGTGCGCCGCCTCGGGCCGCGGCTCGCCCACCTCCACCTGGCCGACGGGCTGGGGTCGCCCCGCGACGAGCACCTCGTGCCGGGTCGTGGGCGGGAGCCGTGCGGTGAGGTGCTCGAGACCCTGGCCGCTGAGGGCTTCGGTGGGCACGTCATCGTCGAGGTCGCCACCCGTCGCGGCGGAGAGGACCAGCGCGAGGTCGACCTCGCCGAGGCGCTGGCCTTTGCTCGGCTGCACCTCGGCAGCGCCGCCACCTGATCGTGCCCGGCATCGGCAGGACAAATGTGGGGGCAGACAAAACGGCCGAGATGTGTCATATTTCCGACTATGGTGAATAAAACGAGCGGCGACGCCATCGTCGTCGAGCACCTCCGCGTCGTGCGCGGTGGCCGAGAGGTGCTCCCCGACCTCTCGGTGCGCGTCCCCCGAGGCCAGGTGGTGGGCCTCCTTGGCCCCAGTGGCGGGGGAAAGTCCACGCTGATGCGCGCGATCGTCGGCGTCCAGGTCGTCGACGGCGGCACCGTCACCGTGCTCGGTGAGGCGGCCGGAACCACGGCCCTGCGTCACTCGGTGGCCTACCTGACCCAGGCGCCCAGCGTCTACGCAGACCTGACCGTCACCGACAACGTCCGCTACTTCGCGGCGGTGCTCGGCGCCGACGAGGGGGCGGCCGAGCGCGCGATCACCGATGTCGACCTCACCGCCAGCGCGGACTCCCGCGTGGAGAACCTGTCCGGCGGGCAGCGCTCCCGCGTCAGCCTGGCCTGCGCCCTCGTCGGCGACCCCCAGGTGCTCGTGCTCGACGAGCCCACGGTCGGGCTGGACCCGGTGCTGCGGCGCGACCTGTGGGAGCTGTTCCGCGGGCTCGCCGGTGAGGGACGCACGGTGCTGGTGTCGAGCCACGTCATGGACGAGGCGGTGCGGTGCGACCGGTTGCTGCTGCTGAGGGAGGGAGAGATCCTCAGTGACTCCACCCTGCCGGACCTGCTCGAGACCACCGGAGCACCCGACGCCGAGCAGGCCTTCCTCGCGCTGATCGACGCCGCGGTCGCCAAGGACGGTGAGCGGTCGTGAACCCGCGGATCACGCTCGCCACCGCCGGTCGGATCCTCAAGCAGCTCCGGGGGGACCACCGCACCGTCGCGCTCATGCTCGTGGTGCCCTGCGTGCTGCTGGGCCTCCTCGCGTGGGTCTACGTCGACTCCCCGGTGCCCGTCTTCGACCACATCGGGGCCGCCCTGCTCGGGGTCTTCCCGTTCATCGTGATGTTCATCGTCACGAGCATCGCGACGCTGCGCGAGCGCACGTCGGGCACCCTCGAGCGGCTGTTGACGACACCCCTCGGCAAGGCGGACCTGATGCTCGGGTATGCCGTCGCCTTCGGGGTCATGGCGGTCCTCCAGGCCCTGGTCGCAACGGGTTTCGCGGTGTGGGTCTGCGGCCTCGACGTCGCCGGGCCGGTGTGGATCCTCGTCGTCATCGCCGTCGTGGACGCGCTCCTGGGCACGGCGCTCGGCCTCCTCGCCAGCGGGTTCGCCCAGACCGAGTTCCAGGCCGTGCAGTTCATGCCCGCCTTCGTCCTCCCGCAGTTCCTGCTCTGCGGGCTGCTGATGCCTCGCGACGAGATGCCGCGGGCCCTGGAGCTTGTGTCCGACGTGCTGCCGCTGTCGTATGCCGTGGACGCCATGAAGGAGGTCACGACGAACCCCGACCCGCTCGCGTCCGTCGCCGCGAGCCTCCTGGTCGTCCTGGGATGGATCGTCCTGGCGCTGGGCCTGGGCAGCCTCACCCTGCGTCGGCGCACCCCCTAGAGCTCACACCCCTGACGAGGTAGCACTCCCCGGCGAAGGCGGGACAGGACACACTTCTGGGTGCCGGACCGGGTGACGGGGCATCGGTGTGGTTAGCATCGGGGCGTGGAAGCCAGCGACCTCCTACGCGGAGCACTCCTCCAGATGTCCGACTCCGACCTCGTGCGCGGTGCCGTGACCACGGCGCCCATGACCCGGTCCGTCGTCACGCGGTACGTCCCCGGGGAGTCGGTGCCGGATGCCGTCGCGACCGTGGCGGAGCTGCGGTCCACCAACCGGCTCGCCACCATCGACTACCTGGGGGAGGACACCAGCGACCGGGCGCAGGCCGAGGCGACGCGTGACACCTACGTCACCCTCCTCGACGCGCTCGCCGAGGCCGACCTCGCGGCATACGGCGCGGCCGAGGTCAGCGTGAAGCTCAGCGCCATCGGCCAGGCGCTGCCCGGCGACGGCAACGCCTTCGCCCTGGACAACGCCCGGGTCATCTGCGAGGCGGCCGAGCGCGTCGGCACCACCGTGACCCTCGACATGGAGGACCACACGACCACCGACCGCACGCTCGAGGCGCACCGCGAGCTCATGAAGGACTTCCCGTGGATCGGCGCCGTCGTGCAGTCCTACCTGCACCGCACCGAGGCCGACTGTCGTGACCTCGCCGCAGCGGGGGCGCGCGTGCGCCTGTGCAAGGGGGCCTACAAGCAGCCCGCGTCGGTCGCCTACCAGGACGGTGAGGACGTCGACCTGTCCTACGTGCGGTGCCTCAAGGTGCTCATGGCCGGCGAGGGCTATCCCATGGTCGCGACGCACGACCCGCGACTGGTGGACATCGCCCAGGCGCTGGCCGGCCACCACGACCGGGCGCCGGACAGCTACGAGTTCCAGATGCTCCTCGGGGTGCGGCCCGCGGAGCAGACCCGGATCGCCGACCGCGGCCACCAGATGCGCGTCTACATCCCCTTCGGTGAGGACTGGTACGGCTACCTCGTGCGCCGGATGGCCGAGCGCCCCGCCAACCTCCAGTTCTTCCTGCGCTCCCTCATCAGCAAGGGCTGAGGCTCACGCGCCGGCCCCGGCCGGCACTCAGCAGACCATCGTGCCCGGACCACAGGGTGCTACCTGTGGATCGAGCACCAATCTCTGCTAGCAGAGGTTGGTGAGCTCGACCCGGCATACTCACGTCGTATGGGAACTGTTGCGATCTTCGGTGCCGGCGTCATGGGCGAGACCCTGTTGTCGGGCCTCCTGCGGTCGGGGCGGCCCGCCGACGAGCTGGTCATCACCGAGCGCCGTGAGGACCGGGCCGCCGAGCTCACGCAGAAGTACGGCGTGCGGGCGCTGAGCAACACCGAGGCCGCGACGCTCGCCGACACCCTCGTCCTCGTCGTGAAGCCGCAGGACATGGGCGCCCTCCTCGAGGAGATCCACGACCACGTGGAGGGCGGCAACCTCGTCGTCAGCCTCGCGGCCGGCATCACGACCCAGTTCCTCGAGCGTGGCCTGCCCGAGGGCCGCGCCGTGGTGCGGGTGATGCCCAACACCCCGGCCCTCGTCGACCAGGGCATGGCCGCCATCAGCGCCGGCGCGCACTGCGACCCCGAGCACCTGCGCGAGGCCGAGGCCCTCCTGCTGGCGACCGGCAAGGTCGTGGAGGTGCCGGAGAAGATGCTGGATGCCGTGACCGCGATCTCCGGCAGCGGCCCGGCCTACATCTTCTACGTCGTCGAGGCGATGATCGAGGCCGGTGTCGTCCTGGGTATGCCGCGGTCCACCGCCACCCAGCTCGTCGTCCAGACCCTCTACGGCGCGGCGACGATGATCAAGGAGACGGGGCAGCACCCGACCGTGCTGCGGGAGCAGGTGACCTCCCCCGGCGGCACGACCGCAGCGGCCCTGCGCGAGCTGGACGACCACAAGGTGCGTGCCGCGTTCATCACCGCGATGGAGGCGGCCGCCAAGCGCTCCGCCGAGCTGGCCGGTGGCTGAGCCCTCCGCGCTCGCCGTCAGGGTCATCCGCGTCACGGCTGATCACTGGCGCACCTATCGGGACGTGCGCCTCGCCTCCCTCATCGACAGCCCACGCGCGTTCTCGGCGACGTATGCCGAGGCCGCCGAGCTCACGGAGGAGCAGTGGCGGGCCCGGCTCCATGCGGGGCTCCCGACGTGGATCGCCACCGAGGGCGTCAAGCCCGTCGGCACCGTCTCGCTCTGGCGCACCCCCGACCAGCCGGCCGACGAGGGTGTGCTCATCGGCATGTGGGTGGCATCGGCCTCCCGCGGCACCGGGGTCGCCGACGCGCTGGTGGCGGCGGCTCTGGAGCACGCCCGTGGCCTCGGCCGGCGCCGGATCCTGCTCGACGTGGCCCGGGAGAACCACCGCGCCGCGGGCTTCTACCGGCGGCTCGGGTTCCGGCCCACCGGAGCGTCGGGGGCCATGCCCTGGGACAGCTCGGTCATCGAGGAGACCCTCGCCCTCGACCTCTCCTCCTGAAGCCCACTGTTCACCTCCCGGGTTGCCGGGGCCCCGGGGGGTCGTGGGAGAGTGGCCCGCATGAGCGAGATCACCGTGCGCCCTCTCGAGGTGGAGGAGTGGGAGCACTACCGCTCCGTGCGCCTCATGGCCCTCAAGGACTCCCCCGACGCCTTCGTGGCCTCCTACGAGGAGGAGTCGGCCGAGGACGAAGCCTTCTGGAAGGCGCGGATGGAACGGTCGGTGCGCCTCCTGGCCGAGCGCGACGGCGAGCCCAACGGCATCGCGAGCGTCGGCGCCGTGGGCGAGGACCAGCCCGACGCCTCCCAGCTCTTCGGTCTGTGGGTCACCCCAGAGGCCCGGGGGAGCGGGGTGGCCACCGCGCTGGTGCGCGCGGGCGCCGTGGCCGCGGCCGAGGGTGGCAAGCGCCAACTGCTCTACTGGGTCGGCACCGACAACGGGCGGGTCGTGGCCTTCGCCAGCGGCTTCGGCTTCCGACCGACCGCCCAGCGGCGACCGATGCGCGTGGTGTCCGAGGACGACGGGGAGGAGGAGACGGCGATGACGCTGCCCCTCACCGGCGACCGGGGCGCCATCCCGAACTTCTGAGGGCTACGGGCGGGCGGCGAGCCGCTCGATCAGGGCCGTGGGCCCGCTGACGATGAGCAGGTCGTGCGCCGAGACCTTGGTCGTCGGCACGGCGTAGGTGAAGTCCTCACCCGGTGACTTGACCCCCACGACGGTGACGCCGTACTTGCTGCGCACCCCGCTCTGCTCCAGGGTGAACCCGACGGTCTCGCTGGGCGGGCGCATCTTGACGATGGCGAACCCGTCGTCGAACTCGATGTAGTCCTGCATGCGACCGCCGACGAGGTGCGCCACGCGGCGCCCGGTGTCGGCCTCGGGCCGCACGACGTGGTGGACCCCGATCCGGTCGAGGATCCGGGCGTGCTCGATGGACATCGCCTTGGCCCAGATGTCGGAGACCCCCGCGTCGACGAGGTTGGCCGCGGCGAGCACCGACGCCTCCACCGAGGACCCGATGGCGACGACCGAGATGGGGAAGCGACCGGCCTTGGCGTCGCGCACGACCCCGACGTCGCTCGCGTCACCGTGCACGACGTGGCTGATCCGGCCGAGGAACTTCTCGGCGAGGAACCCGTCCTTCTCGATGGCTGTCACTTTGTGGCCGAGCCGCCGCAGCTCGAGCGCCGCGGCCGCACCGAACCGTCCCAGGCCGATGACGAGGACCTCGTCGTCGTACAGGTTCTTGCCCATCAGGGCCCCTCTCGGTGGGCGGTGTTCGGGTGCCCAGCCTGCCACGAGAGGGATGCGGAGTAGCGTGCGGCGCATGGGCGTGCCGACGAGCGTGATCTGGGACGACGCGTTCACCGCCTACGACTTCGGGATCGGGCACCCGATGGGACCGGTGCGGCTCGACCTCACGACCCGGCTGGCGCGAGCGCTGGGGGTCCTGGACGCCGTGGACATCCTGAGCCCCGGGGTGGCCGACGACGACCTCCTGGCGACCGTGCACGACCGCGACTACATCGCTGCGGTGCGGCGGGCCTCGGTCGACCCCGCATCGGCCGACCGTCGACGGGGCCTGGGCACCGACGATGACCCCGCGTTCGCCGGGATGCACGAGGCGTCGGCGCGGATCGTGCAGGGCACGGTCGACATCTGTCGTCGCGTCCTCACCGGGGAGGCGGAGCACGGCGTCAACTACTGCGGGGGCCTGCACCACGCGATGCCGACGCACGCGAGTGGGTTCTGCATCTACAACGACATCGCCGTCGGCATCCGCTGGCTGCTCGACCACGGGGCCGAACGGGTGGCCTACGTCGACATCGACGTACACCACGGTGACGGCGTCGAGCGCACCTTCTGGAACGACCCGCGCGTCCTGACCATCTCGGTGCACGAGAACGGCCGGCACCTCTTCCCCGGCACCGGGTGGCCGGGGGACATCGGCGGTCCGCAGGCCAGGGGGAGCGCCGCGAACGTCGCGTTGCCCCCCGGCACCTCGGACTCGGGGTGGCTGCGGGCCATCCAGTCCGTCGCGGGGCCGCTCGTGCGCGCCTTCGCGCCCGACGTGCTGGTGAGCCAGCACGGGTGCGACACCCACTTCGAGGATCCCCTCGCCCACTTCGCCATCACCGTCGACGCCCAGCGGATGGCCCACGAGCTGATCCACGACCTCTCCCACGAGGCCGCAGGTGGGCGCTGGGTGGCCCTCGGCGGTGGGGGCTACGAGCTCGTGGAGGTGGTGCCCCGGTCCTGGACGCACCTCACGGCGATCGCCGCCCACACCCCGGTGGCCCTGGACACGCCAGTGCCCGCGCAGTGGCGCGAGCACGTCCAGCGCACCTTCGGCCGGCCCGGCCCGGCCCGGATGGGGGACCGGCCCCCCGGCGAGCTCCCCATCTGGGTGCAGCCGTGGAATGCCGGGCACAACCCCGACGGCCCGGTCGACCAGGCGATCATGGCGACCCGCCAGGCGACGTTCAGCCACCAGGGACTCGACCCCTGGTTCGACTGACGGACCAGCGGGCACGGCATCCCGCCCATGCCCACCCCACCACCCTCGACTTATTGCGCTCCAGCCACGTTCCGACGCCCGAAATGGGGGCTCTCGCGTGGGTGAGGCGCAATAAGTCGGGAGGGGGTGGGGCGGCGTGGCGACTGGACATCCGGACGAAATGTGTCGATCCACTTCCCCAGTGGTCACAACTGCCCCTATGGTTGCGCTTGCACGCCGCAGGGAGAATGCCGGACGGTCCTGGCGCTGGGGGCGAGCAGAGGATCGAGGTCACGATGGCAACGGAGCGTCAGCTCGGCGAGGTGCGGTTCCTGACCGTTGCCGAGGTCGCCGCGATCATGCGCGTCTCGAAGATGACGGTCTACCGCATGGTCCATGCCGGTGAGCTCCCGGCGATCCGAGTGGGTCGATCCTTCCGGGTCCCGGAGGACCAGGTCGACACCTACCTGCGCAACTCCTTCATCGACACCGCCTGACGGCAGTCCCCACGACCAGGGTGGTCGGTCCCTCCTACGGGCCTGCCCCCACCACGTCGCACCGGCCCGCGTTTTGGGGCCGGGACCGCCTGCCGGTAGGGTGGGCGGTCGCACACCAGCCTCCAGCAATGAGGACATCGCATGGGTTCAGTGATCAAGAAGCGGCGCAAGCGGATGGCGAAGAAGAAGCACCGCAAGCTCCTTCGCAAGACGCGCCACCAGCGCCGCAACAAGAAGTGACCCAGGTCACTTCGGCACTTCAGAGGTCCCCGCACTCCGGGGGCCTTTGTCGTTCAACCTGGTGTCGTGTGCAGCCGGGCGCACTCGGTAGGTTGGGGGTCTCGGTTCCGGCATGAAGGAGCAGCGCGTGGGCAAGGTGGTGCTCGTCACGGGGGTCTCCAGATACCTCGGTGGGCTGCTCGCGCGCCGGCTCGGTGAGCACCCCTCGGTCTCCCACGTCGTCGGCGTCGACGTCATCCCGCCGCCGCACGACATCGCCGGGGTGGAGTTCGTGCGCGCCGACATCCGAAACCCGATGATCGCCAGGGTCATCGAGAAGGCCCGCGTCGACACGGTCGTCCACATGAACGTGATCGCCACACCGACCTTCGCTGGGGGCCGAACCCCGCAGAAGGAGATCAACGTCATCGGCACGATGCAGCTGCTGGCGGCCTGTCAGAAGTCCGGCACCGTGCGGCGTCTCGTCGTGAAGTCCTCGGCCGCGGTCTACGGCTCGACCCCGAGGGACCCCGCGATGTTCACCGAGGACATGGGGGCCAAGCGCACCCCGTCCGGGGGCTTCGGCAAGGACTCGATCGAGGTCGAGGGCTACGTGCGCGGGTTCGCTCGGCGGCGGCCCGACACCGAGATCCTCACGCTGCGCTTCGCCAACATCGTCGGGCCCCGGATCCGCACCTCGATCACCGACTACTTCAACCTTCCCGTGATCCCGGCCCCCCTCGGCTTCGACGCCCGGATGCAGTTCATGCACGAGGACGACGCGATCGACGCGCTGGAGATCGCGTCGACGACGCACGTCACGGGGGTGGTCAACCTCGCCGGTCACGGCGTCGTGACCGTGCTCCAGGCGGCGGCGATCGTCGGCCGTCCCGTCGTGCCGATGCCGATGTCGGCGGCCGGGTTCGTCGGAGGGCTGGCCCGTCGCAGCGGCCTGGCCGACTTCTCCCCGGACCAGACGTCCTTCCTCGCCTACGGTCGGGGGCTGGACACCACGCGGATGTCCACGGTGCTGGGCTTCGAGCCGCGCTTCACCACCCGCGCGGCGTTCGAGGACTTCGCCCGCACCGTCGGCCCCGCCATCCCCGCGGCCAGTGCCATCGGGGATGCCGTCAGCGGCGTGGCCGGCTCGGCGAGCCAGGTGCTGCTGCGCACCCTCGGCGCGGGTCGGGGGCACTGATGGCGACCCCCAAGGGCGCACTCGCCGCCGGCGCGGCCCGGGCGTCGGGGGAGCGAGCCCGTCGCCGTTCGACACCACTGCTCGGAGGCGACCCGGTCACGGTGGTGCCCTCGGCCCTAGCCTCGGGGCGCCCGGCCCGGAAGAAGGCGACGTCGAGCACGGCGACCAAGCCCCGGAAGGCGGCGACAAGGGCCGCCGCGCCCAAGAAGGCGGCTCCGGCCACCACCACCGGGCCGAAGCGGCGCACCGGGAGCACGAAGGCGTCGCCGGCCACGTCGACGAAGGCGACGTCGGCCACCACGGAGGCCGATGCGCCGCAGCGCCCTCCGCACCGCCCGGCCCCGAGGGTCACGTCGGCTCCGTCGCACAAGGTCGCTCGCCAGTCGGGGGTCCGTCGGGCTCGACCTGCGGCATCCGTGGGGTCTGGGCGCGAGGAGCAGCCCGTCCGGATGACGTCCAAGGAGAAGGCGCGTCGCGACGCGGGGTCCCGTCGACCGCACCTGCGGCTGGCCGAGCCCCCGGTCGACCCGACCGTCAGCACGGCGCCCACCAGGTCGGGCCTGCCGCTCCCCGACTCCGGAGACGTCCTCGACCTGCTGGTCTCGATGCTCCGGGTGGCCGCCGAGTCGGCGGGCATCGCACCCGCCGACGTGGAGCGGCGCATCGCGCAGGTGCTCGCCTACGTCCGGCGCCGGGTCGAGGGGGACTACGCCGTCGACGACTTCGGCTACGACGCCGACTTCACCGAGAACGTGTTCTACCCGATGCTGCGCCCCATCTACCGGCACTGGTTCCGCGTCGAGGTGCGCGGCATCGAGAACATCCCGGAGACCGGCGGAGCCCTCGTCGTGTCCAACCACTCCGGCACGATCGCCATCGACTCCCTCATGGTCCAGCTCGGCATCCACGACGAGCACCCCCGCCACCGGGTGATGCGGGCCCTCGGCGCCGACCTGGTGTTCAAGACGCCCTTCCTCGGCACGGTGGCCCGCAGGTCCGGGTCGACGTTGGCGACCAACTCCGACGCCGAGCGGCTGTTCGCCCAGGGCGAGCTGGTCGGGGTGTTCCCCGAGGGGTTCAAGGGGGTGGGCAAGCCGTTCAGCGAGCGCTACAAGCTCCAGCGCTTCGGTCGGGGAGGGTTCGTCGCGGCGGCGCTCAGCGCCGAGGTGCCGATCGTGCCGTGCTCGGTCGTCGGGGCAGAGGAGATCCTGCCGATCATCGGCAACATGGGTGCCGTGGCGAGGCTCTTCGGGCTGCCGTACGCACCCATCACCCCGACCTTCCCCCTGCTCGGCCCGCTGGGCCTGATCCCGCTGCCGAGCAAGTGGATCATCGAGTTCGGCGCTCAGATCCCCACCGACGGCTACGGGCCGGGCTCAGCAGACGACCCGATGCTCGTCTTCGACCTCACCGACCGGGTGCGCGAGACGATCCAACAGACCCTCTACACCCTTCTCATGCAACGCCGTTCGGTCTTCTTCTGATGGATGCCGGCACCTCCCGGATCACCTTGGTCACCCGTCCCGGCTGCCACCTGTGCGACGTCGCCCGCGAGACCGTCGAGCAGGTCGCGGCGGACCTCGGGGTGGGCTGGGTCGAGGTGTCGATCGACGACGACGCCGGCCTGCGCGAGCGCTACGCCGAACAGATCCCGGTGACACTGGTGGACGGGGCTCGGCACGACTACTGGCGGGTCGACGCGCAGCGGCTCCGAGCCGCCCTCGCGACGCAATAGCACACGTCGGCGTGAGGTCGCTCACGGGGTTGGTCACGACTTTGTGCAGTGGTTCACAAGGACGTAGTCTGACGTCCTACCCACAGGTCCGTCGATGGTGCACCAGGCTCCACCCGTCGGCCCATCGGGCCCGCGAAAGGAGTCGGTGCGCTCGTGTCCACCGCAGCAACTGCCCGTCGGGGAATCCCCGACGCGACGGTGGCTCGACTCCCCGGATACCTGCGGGCCCTGACCACGCTGGCGCGGGGCGCCGTGGCGTCGGTGAGCTCCGAGCGCCTCGCCGCGGTCGCCGGTGTCAGCCCGACGATGCTGCGCAAGGACCTCTCCCACCTCGGCTCCTACGGAGTGCGGGGAGTGGGCTACGACGTCGAGCGGCTCGCCACCGAGATCAGCTCGGCCCTCGGACTAACCCAGGACTGGCCGGTGGCCATCGTCGGGATGGGCAACCTGGGGCGCGCGCTGGCGGCATACCGGGGCTTCGCGGAGCGGGGGTTCCGCGTCATCGCCCTCCTGGACGGCGATCCCTCGGTGGTGGGGGACGTGGTGGCCGGGCAGGAGGTCCGGGCGATGTCGGACCTCTCCGACCTCGTCGAGCGGAGTGGCCTCGCGATCGGGGTGATCGCCACCCCGGAGCACGGAGCCCAGAACGCCTGTGACGCACTCGTGGAGGCCGGCGTCCGGTCGGTGCTCAACTTCGCGCCGGCGGTGCTCTCGGTGCCGGACGGCGTCGTGGTGCGAAAGGTCGACCTCTCCACCGAGCTCCAGATCCTCGCCTTCCACGGCCGGCGCCTCGACCTCGGCGAGGTGCTGTCGTCATGAGCCTCGTCGTCCTGGGCCTCTCCCACCACGGCGCGCCCCTGTCGCTGCTGGAGTCGGTGGCGCTCCCCCCGGAGGCTCGCACGGCCCTCGAGGCCGAGATCCTGCGCTCGGAGCACGTCACCGAGGTCATGGTGCTCTCGACGTGCAACCGCACCGAGGTCTATGCCGAGAGCCTCACCTTCCACGGGGCCGTGATCGACATCACCGTCGCGCTGTCCGCAGCCTGTGGGGTGGACCGCTCCGACCTGCAGCCCCACCTCTTCGTCCACTACGAGGAGCGGGGCATCGCGCACGCCTTCTCCGTGGCGGCCGGGCTGGACTCGATGGCGGTGGGTGAGGCGCAGGTCCTCGGCCAGGTGCGGCGGGCCCTGACCCGCGCCCAGCGACACGGGCACGTCGGCCCGTCCCTGAACACCCTCGTCCAACAGGCTCTGCGGGTCGGCAAGCGCGTGCACACCGAGACCGGCATCGACCTGGTGAGCGGGTCGCTCGTGCAGGCCGGACTGACCCGTGCCGAGGCCCTGCTCGGCGGCCTCGGCAACCTCTCGGTGCTCGTCGTCGGGGCCGGCGGGATGGGGGCCCTGGCGGCGACCACCGTCTCCCGACTCGGTGCCCGCACCGTGGTGGTGGCCAACCGGAACCACGACCGGGCCCGGTCGGTGGCGGTGCGCGTCGACGGCTCGGCCCGGCCGCTCGCGGACCTCCCGGCCGCGCTCGTCGACGCCGACGTCGTGATCTCCTCGACCGGAGCACCCGGCCGCGTCGTGGGCGCCGATGCCGTTCGGGTGGCCCTCGCGGCCCGCGACGGCCGCCCGCAGGTCTACATCGACCTCGCCCTGCCGCACGACGTCGACCTGGCCGTCGCCGACCTGGCCGGCGCCACCCGCGTGGGGCTGGCCGAGCTCGGCGAGGACCTCGCCAAGGCCGACTCCGCTCCCCAGGTCGCCGAGGCGACCGCTGTGGTGACCGGCGAGGTCGCTGCCTACCTGCTGGCCCGGTCGGCCGAGGTCGTCGCCCCCACCGTCACCGCCCTGCGTGCCCGCGCCGGCGAGCTCGTGGCCGAGGAGGTCGGCCGACTGGACCGGCGCCTCAGCGGACTGACCGAGCAGCAGCGGCACGAGGTGCGCCGATCCCTCGAGCGCGTCGTCGACAAGCTGCTGCACACCCCCACCGTGCGGGTCAAGGAGCTCGCGAGGGATGGGCAGGGTGGCAGCTACGCGCGGGCCCTGAGCGAGCTCTTCGACCTCGACCCGCGTGATGTGTCACTGGTGTCCGCACCGCCCGAGCTGCCGGGGGAGGGCTCATGAGCACGCTGCGCCTGGGCACCCGCCGCTCGGCCCTCGCCACGACCCAGTCGACCTGGGTGGCCGACCGCCTGCGGGCGCTCGGCCACGACGTCGAGCTCGTCGAGGTGAGCACGGCGGGTGACCGCGACCGCTCCACACCGATCGCCCAGCTGGGTGGCACCGGGGTCTTCGTGTCCGCCCTGCGCACCGCGTTGGAGCAGGGTGAGGTCGACCTCGCCGTGCACTCCCTCAAGGACCTCCCCACCACCCCGGCGCCGGGCATCACGCTCGCGGCGACGCCGACCCGTGAGGACCCACGCGACGCGCTGGTGGCCCGCGACGGCCTCACCCTCGGTGAGCTGCCCGCCGGGAGCACGGTGGGCACCGGGTCCCCGCGACGCCGCGCCCAGCTCGCGGCGCTGGGCCTCGGGCTGGAGCTCGCCGAGCTGCGCGGCAACGTCGACTCGCGGCTGCGCACGGTGAGCGAGGGCCGTCTGGATGCCGTGGTCCTGGCCGCCGCGGGCCTGCGTCGCCTGGGCCGCCTGGCCGAGGTCACCGAGGTGCTCGACCCGATCCAGATGCTGCCCGCCCCCGGTCAGGGGGCGCTCGCCGTCGAGGTGCGCACCGGGGACTGCACCACGGCGACCGTCGTGGCCGGCATCGACGACCCCGACACTCGAGCCTGCGTCACCGCCGAACGCGCCCTGCTCTCCGAGCTCGAGGCGGGGTGCTCCTCCCCGGTCGGGGCCCTCGCGGAGGTCGTCGAGGGTGTCGACGGCCCCGAGCTCTCCCTGCGCGCCGTCGTGACGACCCCCGACGGCAGCGCCGACCTCCGGCGCTCGATCGTCGGCGACCCGGTATCCCCGGACGCCCTCGGCCGACGGCTCGCCCATCTCCTCCTCGACGACGGAGCAGCCGACCTGATGACCACGACCACCGACCACCTCACCACCGACCCCCTCACCACGGAGCGTGCACCGTGAGCCCCACGCGCTCGACCACCCCTCCCACCACCCGGGTCCCCGCCCGCGTCGCCTTCGTCGGCGCCGGCCCGGGAGACCCCGGCCTGCTGACCGTCCGGGCCGGCGAGCTGCTCGCCGTGGCCGACGCGGTCGTCATCGACCAGGTCGCCCGCGAGGCGGTGATCGAGCGCTGGTGCCAGCCCGGTGTCGACGTCGTCGACGCGGGCCACGGTGACCACGGTCAGGCCCTGACCCAGGCCTCGCGCGCCAAGCTCCTGGTGCGCGCGGCCAAGGCCCACCCCGGTGGTCTCGTGGTGCGTCTGATGGACGGGGACCCGGCAGTCTTCAACGGCATGGCCGAGGAGGCCCTGGCCTGCCACAAGGCGGGCGTCGCGATCGAGGTCGTGCCGGGTGTCAGCTCGGTCACCGCGGTGCCGTCGTATGCCGGCGTGCCGCTGACGTCCAGCGCCTCCACGGGGCTCATGGTCGTGGCCGCGGGTGATCGCAAGGCCCACCTCGGAGCAGCCGTCGACCCCGGGGTCACCGTGGTCGTCCTGGGCCCCGCCGATCGGGCCGCCACCACCCTGGAAGCCCTCCACGGCGCCGGTCGCGACGGCACCACGCCCGTCGCGGTGACCGAGCGGGGCACCAGCACCGAGCAGCGCACGGGGGTGACGACGCTGGCCGACGCGGCCGAGGTCATGGCGGCCGCCACGTTCCCCGTGCTGGCCGTGGTCGGAGCGACGGTCTCCCTGCGCGAGACGCTGTCCTGGTTCGAGACCAAGCCGCTCTTCGGCTGGAGGGTCCTGGTGCCGCGCACCAAGGAGCAGTCCGCCTCGACCATCTCGCGCCTGGAGCACCACGGGGCCCGCGCCTCCGTCGTGCCGACGATCTCCGTGGAGCCGCCGCGCACCCCACAACAGCTCGAGCGGGCCGTGAAGGGCATGGTCACCGGTCGTTACGAGTGGGTCGGCTTCACCTCGGTCAACGCGGTCAAGGCGATCCGCGAGAAGTTCGACGAGTTCGGGCTCGACGCGCGCTCGTTCGCGGGCCTGAAGGTCGCCGCCGTGGGTGGCGTGACCGCCCAGGCCCTGCGGGAGTGGGGCATCACCCCCGACCTCGTGCCCACCGGGGAGCAGTCGGCCCGGGGCCTCCTGGAGGACTGGCCGCCCTACGACCCCGACCTCGACCCGATCGACCGCGTCTTCCTGCCGCGGGCCGACATCGCCACCGAGATGCTCGTGGCCGGTCTCCAGAGCACTGGGTGGGAGGTAGACGACGTCACGGCATACCGCACGGTCCGCGCCGCGCCGCCCGCTCAGGCGGTGCGCGACTCGATCAAGAACGGCTCGTTCGACGCTGTGCTGTTCACCTCGAGCTCCACGGTGCGCAACCTCGTCGGCATCGCCGGCAAGCCGCACCCCAACACGGTCGTGGCCTGCATCGGCCCGGCGACGGCCAAGACGGCCGAGGAGCACGGCCTGCGCGTGGACGTGCTCGCGCCCGAACCGTCCGCCGAGGTCCTCGTCGACGCCCTCGCCGACCACGGCCGGTCCCTCGCCCTCGCGGCCACCGAGGCCGGTGAGGTCGTGCTCCGCCCGAGCCAGCGCCGTCCGAGCGGGCGCCGCCGGGCCACCTGATGGGCTTCCCGGCGCACCGGCCCCGGCGGCTGCGAGGCACGCCCGCCCTGCGCCGGTTGGTGGCCGAGACCCGGCTGCACGCCGCTGACCTGGTGCTCCCCGTGTTCGTGCGTGAGGGGATCACCGAGCCGGTGCCCATCTCGGCGATGCCCGGGGTGGTGCAGCACACCCTCGACAGCCTCGTCGCGGAGGCGCGTCGGTGCGTCGACGCCGGGCTCGGCGGGGTCATGGTCTTCGGCGTCCCGCAGGAGAAGGACGCGCGCGGCTCGGGAGCCGACGACGCCGGCGGCATCCTCAACGTGGCCCTGCGGCGCCTGGTCGAGGAGGTGGGCGAGGACCTCGTCGTCATGGCCGACCTGTGCCTCGACGAGTTCACCGACCACGGTCACTGCGGGGTGCTCGCCGCCGACGGCTCGGTCGACAACGACGCCACCCTCGAGCGCTACGCCTCGATGGCCCTCGCCCAGGCCGACGCCGGGGCCCACGTCCTCGGGCTGTCCGGGATGATGGACGGGCAGGTCGGCCACGTGCGCGCCGCGCTGGATGCCGCGGGGCACACCGACACGGTGCTCCTCGCGTACTCCGCGAAGTACACCTCCGGCCTCTACGGACCGTTCCGCGAGGCGGTGCAGTCCTCCCTCGTCGGCGACCGGGCGGCATACCAGCAGGACCCCGCCAACGGGCGCGAGGCCGTGCGGGAGCTGGAGCTCGACATCGAGGAGGGCGCCGACATCGTCATGGTCAAGCCCGCCGGCCCGCACCTGGACGTC
The DNA here is from genome assembly GCA_038258215.1 of Actinomycetales bacterium. Classification (GTDB taxonomy): domain Bacteria; phylum Actinomycetota; class Actinomycetes; order Actinomycetales; family Dermatophilaceae; genus Fodinibacter. The sequence continues at coordinate 19,584 of JBBSQC010000009.1, forward strand.
ATCGCGGCGGCTGCGGCGCTCTCGCCGGTGCCGGTCGCGGCCTACCAGATCTCGGGCGAGTACTCCCAGATCGAGGCCGCGGCGGCCCAGGGCTGGATCGACCGGGACCGCGTCATGATGGAGAGCCTCACGGGCATCCGGCGGGCTGGTGCGCAGGTCGTGCTCACGTACTACGCGCTCGAGGCCGCAGCCCGCCTCTGACGCCCCCCCTCGCCCCAACTTTCCCGCCCGATGCGAGAACCTTCACCTTCGCACCTCATCGGTTCCGGTGCGAAGGTGAAGGTCCCCGCGTCGTGGAAGGGCTCAGGCCTGCTTGCCGAGCTGCACGTCCATGACGAGCTTGATCTTCTCGGAGACGAGCACGCCGCCCTTCTCGAGGTTCGCGTTCCAGGTCAGGCCCCAGTCGGTGCGGTTGATCTCGCCCTCGGCCTCGAAGGCCGCCTTCTCGTTGCCCCACGGGTCGGTGGCCACACCGGTGAACTCCACGTCGAGGGAGACCGGCTTGGAGACGCCCTTGATGGTGAGCTCGCCCGCGAGGGTCGAGCCGTCGAAGGAGGTCGAGACGAAGGTCATGTCGGGGTGCGCGTCGGACTCGAAGAAGTCCTCGCCGCGCAGGTGCGCGTCGCGGTCGGGGGTGCCGGTGGCGACGGAGGCGGTCTTGATGGTCACGGAGGCGGTGGATGCCGTGATGTCATCGGCGACCTCGATGGTGCCGGAGACGTCGGTGAAGGACCCACGGACCTTGCTCACCATGAGGTGGCGGGCCACGAAGCCCACCACGCTGTGCGTCGGGTCGATGGTCCAGGTTCCGGTGCTGAGGCCGGTGAGGGTGGCGGTGCTCATGGGTGATACTCCTTGGGGTTGCGGACGTAGAATAGTTGAAGCGTCAACTATAGATGGTCGGCGGCTATTCCGTAGTCTCACGATCCGGACGCTCGGAGCCCGCCGGGCCCGGTGTGGCGGTCGCGCACGGTGTGCCGTCCGTCGACCGTCGCGCGGCGGGGATGGCCATGGCACCATGAACGCATGTCGGGCGATGACGGTGTGCGGTGGCTCACCGCATCGGAGCAGGTGGCGTGGCGCGCCTACCTGCGGGCCAACCGGGAGCTCGACGCGGCCCTCGACCGCGACCTGCAGGCGGTGGGGGTGAGCCTCACCGAGTACGAGCTGCTCTCGATGCTCTCCGAGGCGCCTGGCGCCGAGATGCGGATGTCCAGCCTGGCCGAGCTCATCGTGCAGTCCCGCAGCCGGGTCACCCACACCGCGGCGCGCCTGGAGCGGCGCGGGCTCGTGCAGCGCGCTCCGGCGCCGGAGGACGGGCGCGGGGTCGTGCTGCGCCTGACTCCCGAGGGGACGACGGCGATCGGCGAGTATGCCGTGGTTCACCTCGGCAGCGTGCGCCGGCACATCGTCGACATCCTGACGCCGGCGCAGTTCGAGGCGCTGGGCGAGGCGATGCTCGCCATCCGGCTCGCCTACGCGCAGGACCCGACGACTCCGGAGCAGCCGTGCTGACGGCTGGTCCCCTACGCGTGCCAACCTCGGCTTCCCCCTAACTTCTGCTAGCAGAGGTTAGGGCTGGAACCACAGGGTGGAACCTGTGGGTGGAGAGCCACCCTCTGCTGAGCCGGTTCGTACCCTCGACCGCGCCTGACGGACAATGCAACGGTGACCCACACCTCGCCGAGCGCCCTGACCCCGCCGATCCACCCCGCTGACGCGCCGGCATCCGAGGCGCTGCTCGCACGAGCGAGGGCCGTCACCCCGGGCGGGGTGAACTCCCCGGTGCGCGCGTTCCGGGCCGTCGGTGGCACCCCGCGCTTCATGGTGAGCGCGAAGGGTCCATGGCTCACGGATGCCGACGGACGGGACTACGTCGACCTCGTCTGCAGCTGGGGCCCGATGATCCTCGGTCACGCCCACCCGGGCGTCAGCGCGGCCGTCGCGACCGCGGCGGCGCGGGGGTTCTCCTTCGGGACGCCCTCGGAGAACGAGGTGCTCCTCGCCGAGGAGATCGTCGCGAGGGTCTCGCCGGTCGAGCAGGTGCGACTCGTCTCCAGCGGCACCGAGGCGACCATGAGCGCCATCCGGCTGGCCCGCGGCTTCACCGGGCGTCCTCTCGTCGTCAAGTTCGCCGGGCACTACCACGGACACGTCGACTCCCTCCTGGTGGCGGCGGGCTCGGGGGTCGCCACCCTCGCCCTGCCCGACTCGGCCGGCGTCCCCGCCCAGATGGCGGCCGAGACGGTGGTGCTTCCCTACAACGACGTCGACGCTCTCGAGGCCGCCTTCGCGGCCCGGGGCGACCAGATCGCCTGCGTGATCACCGAGGCCGCGGCCGGAAACATGGGCGTCGTCCCGCCGGACCCCGGTTTCACCGAGGCGCTGCGGCGCGTGACGGCCGCGCACGGAGCGCTCCTGGTGACCGACGAGGTGATGACCGGCTTCCGGTGCGGTCCGGCAGGCTGGTGGGGGCACGAGGGGGTCGACGTGCGACCCGACCTGATGACGTTCGGCAAGGTCATGGGTGGTGGCTTCCCGGCCGCCGCGTTCGGGGGCCGCGCCGACGTCATGGCCCTCCTCGCCCCCGAGGGGCCGGTCTACCAGGCGGGAACCCTCTCGGGGAACCCGGTGGCGACCGCGGCCGGTCTGGCCACCCTTCGCGGCTGCGACGACGACCTCTACGCGCGACTGGGCGTCACCGCCCACACCATCGCCGACGCGGCCTCCGCGGCGTTGTCGGCGGCGGGGGTGGCGCACCGGGTGCAGTGGGCCGGGTCGATGTTCTCGGTGTTCTTCCGAGAGGGTGAGGTGCGCGACTACCCCGCCGCCCGCGACCAGGACACCGCGGCCTTCGGACGGTTCTTCCACGCCATGCTCTCGCGTGGCGTCTACCTCCCGCCCAGTGCCTTCGAGTCGTGGTTCGTCTCGGGATCCCACGACGACGCGGCGATCGACCGCGTCCTGTCGGCCCTCCCGGCGGCCGCCGCGGCGGCCGCGGGAGCGGGTGCCTGACCTCTCAGGTGGGTTTGCGACAATCGGCGGCATGACGTCGACCTCCGAGGGTGGTGCCGGCGCGGCCGAGCCGGCGCCGCGCACCGTCGTTCACCTGCTCCGCCACGGTGAGGTCCACAACCCGCAGCGTGTGCTCTACGGCCGGCTCGCTGGCTACCGGCTCTCGCGGCTGGGGGTCCAGATGGCCCACCTCGCGGCCGAGCACCTCGGCGACCACGACATCACCCACATCGTGAGCAGCCCGCTGGAGCGCGCGCGCGAGACCGCGGCCCCCAGCGCCGAGATCCACGGGCTCGACGTCACGATCGACGAGCGCACGATCGAGGCGGAGAACGCCTTCGAGGGGCTCGCTGTCGCCGGGGGCAAGGGGCTGTTGAAGCACCCGAGGCTGCTGCCCAAGATGCTCAACCCGCTGCGACCCTCGTGGGGGGAGCCCTACGTCGAGATCGTCGAGCGGATGCGGGCCGCGATCGTCGACGCCCGGACCGCTGCTCGCGGACACGAGGGGCTCGTGGTGAGCCACCAGGCCCCGATCTGGATGATCCGCCTCGCGACGGAGGGGCGGTCCCTGGCGCACAACCCGGCGCGTCGCGAGTGCTCGCTCGCGTCGTTGACCTCCTTCACCTTCCTCGGTGACGAGCTTCTGTCCCTCTCCTACAGCGAGCCCGCGGCCGCCCTGCTGTCACAGGCCCAGCCGGGAGCCGGAGCATGAGCGCAGGTCGGCCACGCTCGTATGCCGTGGCGCTGCTTGCCGCCCTCTCCCTGGTCGCGTTCGGGGCCTGCACGAGTGACCCCAACTCCGTTGCGGCGCAGGCCAAAGCGGGGGACCAGAAGGGCTACGTCTCGGGTGACGGCGCCGTCGAGACCATCCCGAGCGATGCGCGGGCCAAGCCGGTCGACCTGTCGGGCGACCTGGTCGACGGTGGCACCTGGGACAGCGCCTCGGCGCGAGGTGACGTGGTGGTCGTCAACGTGTGGGGCTCCTGGTGCGCCCCGTGCGTGGCCGAGGCGCCGGACCTGCAGGAGGTGTGGTCCTCCTACGAGAAGGCGGGTGACCCGGTGCAGTTCATCGGGATCGACTCACGCGAGGGCCCGGAGGCCGGCCTGGCCTTCATGGAGAAGGTCGGAGTCACCTACCCGAGCCTGAGCGACCAGTCCGGAGTGCTGATCCTCGCGCTCCAGGGCAAGGCCCCCACCACGCCGACGACCCTCGTGCTGGACCCCGCGGGGCGCATCGCGTCGCGCGTCAACGGCCCGGTGTCCTCGTCAACCCTCAACGGGCTCGTCGACGACGTGCTCGCCGAGTCGTGATCTCGTCCACCGCGCTGGTCGTCGCGGCCGGCGCACACCCGGCCTCGTCGGGCACGGTGGCCGCCGCCACCGGTGACACCGTGACGAGCGGGGTGCTGCCGCTCGCCCTCGCTGTCGCGGCGCTCGCCGGGCTGGTGTCGTTCGCGAGCCCCTGTGTGCTCCCGTTGGTGCCCGGGTTCCTCGGCTACGTCACCGGTCTGGGTGGTGAGGACCTCGCAGACCGACCACGCGGCCGGATGCTGCTCGGCGCGGTGCTCTTCGTCGTCGGCTTCTCGGTGGTGTTCATCCTCGGGACGATCTTCATCACCTCGGTGGGCGGGGTGCTCGTCGAGCAGCGCACTCTCCTCATGCGGGTCGGTGGGGTGGTCGTGATCCTCATGGGCCTGGTCTTCCTCGGGGCGGGGAGCCAGCGCCAGGCGAAGCTGTCGTGGCGCCCCCGAGCGGGCCTCGCCGGTGCCCCGCTCCTCGGGGCCGTCTTCGCCCTCGGCTGGGCGCCGTGCACCGGGCCGACGCTGGCCGCGGTGCTGGTCATGGCCAGCGCGACCGCGGACCCCCAGGTGGGTCGCAGTGTGACGCTGGCCGCGGCATACAGTCTCGGGTTGGGTCTGCCCTTCCTGCTCATCGCCGCCGGCCTGGACCGGGCGGGGCGAGCCTCGGCGTGGCTGCGGCGCCACCAGCGCGGCATCCAGGTGACCGGCGGCATGCTCCTCGTGGCGGTCGGGGTGCTGCTGGTGACCGGGGTCTGGGAGGACCTCAACCGGTGGCTCCAGTCCGAGCTCGTCAACGGGTTCCAGGTGTCGCTGTGAGTGCCACCGAGCAGCGCACCCCGCCGCGGACGCCGGACGCGCCGGTGGTGCAGCCCCGACTGGGACCCATCGGCTGGCTGCGCTGGATGTGGCGCCAGCTCACGAGCATGCGCACGGCGCTGTTCCTGCTGCTCCTGCTCGCGATCGGCGCCATTCCGGGGTCGACGTTCCCGCAGCGCTCCATCGACCCGTCGCGGACCGCGCAGTGGATCATCGACCACGAGACCGCCGGGCCGCTGCTCGACCGACTGGGGTTCTTCGAGGTCTACGCCTCGCCCTGGTTCGCCGCGATCTACCTCCTCCTGTTCGTCTCCCTCATCGGCTGCGTCCTGCCGCGCACCCGAATCCATTGGCACCAGGTGCGGTCGGCGCCACCGCGGGCGCCGCGCAACCTCGGCCGGCTGGCGGCGCACCGTGAGCTCGAGGTGACCGCCGAGCCGGGCGAGGTGCGCGAGCGCCTCCGGGTGGCGATGCGCGGGCGCCGCTACCGCGTGCACGCCCACGACGACCGGACGCTGTCGGGCGAGAAGGGCTACCTGCGCGAGACCGGCAACCTCGTCTTCCACGTGGCGCTCATCGGGGTGCTCGTCGGCGTCGGGATCGGCCACCTCTTCGGGTGGAAGGGCGACGTGATCCTGCCCGAGGGCAAGACCTTCGCCAACACCCTCTCGCGCTACGACACCTTCAGCCCGGGCCCGTGGGTCGACGTCAACGACCTGGACCCCTACACGATCCGTCTCGACCGGTTCGCGGCCGAGTTCGAGACGGGCACCCAGGGCAAGGGTCAGTTCGGGGCCCCGCGTGACTTCGAGGCCTTCACGACGTTCACCGACGCCGACGGCACGGCCGAGAAGCGGTCGGTCCGGGTGAACCAGCCGCTGGAGACGGGCGGCGGATCGGTCTTCCTCCTGGGCAACGGCTACGCACCGAAGATCACCGTCCGCGACGGGGCCGGCACCGTGCTGTACTCCGACGCCACACCCTTCCTCCCCCACGACAACAACTACACCTCCGTGGGGGCGGTCAAGGTGACCGGGGCCTCCCCGAAGTCACTGGGCTTCGCCGGGTTCTTCCTCCCCACGGCGGTCATCGACGACCAGTCCGGGCCGCACTCCGTGTTCCCCGACGCCGTAGACCCGGCGCTGGCGCTCACGGCCTTCGAGGGTGACCTCTTCCCGGGCGGTGCGCCGCAGTCGGTCTACACCCTCGACACCAAGGAGATGACGCCCCTCCCAGGCAAGGACGGCACCGACCAGCTGCGCATCCTCCTGCGCCCGGGGCAGACCTTCGAGCTTCCCGGGGGGCGCGGGTCGATCACGTTCGACGGTGTCGAACGATTCGCGGGCCTGTCCATCCGCACCGACCCCGGCAAGACCCTGACCCTCGTCGCGGCCCTCCTCATGCTCGCGGGCCTGGTTCTCTCCCTCGTCATCCGGCGTCGAAGGCTGTTCGTGCGGGTTGCGCCGGGCAGCGAGCCGGGTCGTAGTCTGGTGTCCGTCGGCGGACTCGCCAAGGACGACGACGAGGGGATGACCGACGAGGTCGAGCACCTCCTGACCGCACTCGAAGGAACCCGATGACCGACACGACACTCGCTCAGCTCTCCAACGCCGCGATCTACTCGGCGATGGTGGTGCTCACCCTGGCGATGATCGCGTATGCCGTTCACCTGGCCCGTCTGGTGCCCGAGCGCCGGTCGGCGGCCGAGCCGGCCGCCGAGCGAGAGCTCGTCGGGTCGGCTGGCGGTGCGGGTGCGCTGGGGACGGACTCGGGCGGGGCCGCGAAGGGCGCCCACGGCGTCGAGGGCTCCGGATCGGACGTCGCCAGCGAGTCCACCAGTGCCCGCAAGGCGGCCGGCATCGCGTGGTCGCTGACCGTTCTCGGGGCCGGCCTCACCGTTGTGGGGGTGGTGCTCCGCGCTGCCGAGGTGCACCGCTGGCCGCTGGGAAACATGTACGAGTTCTCCGTCGTGGGGTCGATGTTCGTGCTCGTCACGTACTGCGTGTGGGCCACCCGTCGGGATCTGCGGTGGCTCGGCATCTTCGTCGTGACCCCCGCGCTGCTCAACCTCGGGCTGGCGACGACGGTCTGGTACACGGACGCCTCCGAGCTGATGCCGTCGCTGCGATCGGTGTTCCTCTCGATCCACGTCACGGTGGCGACCCTGTCCGTGGCCGTGTTCACGATCGCCTTCTCCCTGGGGGTGCTGTACCTCATCCAGGACCGCCTCGAGTCCTCGGAGTCCCCGCCGCGCTCTTTCATGTCGCGCCTCCCCGACGCGCGTGCCCTGGAGCGGATGTCGTACGCGGTGCACATCGTCGCCTTCCCGCTGTGGACCTTCACCGTCATCGCGGGCGCGATCTGGGCCCGGCAGGCCTGGGGCTCCTACTGGAACTGGGACCCCAAGGAGGTCTGGAGCTTCGTCATCTGGGTCGTCTACGCGGCCTACCTCCACGCCCGCGCCACGACCGGGTGGAAGCGCCAGAACGCGATGTGGATCGCCCTGGTCGGCTATGCGTGCGTCATCGTCAACTTCGCAGTCGTCAACGTGTTCTTCGTCGGCCAGCACTCCTACTCAGGGCTCTGAGCCCAGATGATGCGCTACACGGTCCTGCGGATCGTCGTCTTCCTCGTGTGCCTCACCGCGCTGTGGCTCGCTGGGCTCCGCGGCCAAGACAACGCCCTCCTGCTCGTTGCCGGAGCCGCGATCCTCTCGGCCGTCATCTCGTACTTCCTGCTCCGGCGGGTGCGCGAGGACTACTCCGCTCAGCTGGCCGAACGGATCGCGCGCCGCACTGCGGCCAAGCGCACCCGCCCCGACGGTAGCCCCACCGACGAGGACGTCGAGGACGCGGAGATCACCGGGGACGACGGCCAGTTCCGCTGACCGCCGCCGTGTGCGATCCATCCGGACGTCCCTCACGTCCGTCTGGGTGGATCAGGCGAGCGCGACCCCGATGACCACGCCCAGGGTGACCAGCACGGCATACGCGACCTCGTAGAGGCCGGTCGTGGCCAGGACGGGCACGAGGTCCCGGCCCGTGGTGCTCCCCAGCACCAACCGCACCGCGCGCACGGCCAGCGGCAGCGCGAGCACGGCCACCAGCACCCAGACCGACCAGAACGCCATCGCGGCCAGGGCGAGCACGGACACGACGACGAGGGCCAGGTAGAACAGCCGGGTGCGCCGGTCGCCGAGTCGCACGGCCAGGGTTTGCTTGCCGTGCTCGCGGTCGGTGGGGATGTCGCGCAGGTTGTTGACGACGAGGATGGCCGAGGCGATAGCCCCCACACCGATCGATCCCGACAGCCCGAACCACGACACGGCGAGGGCCTGGGTGTAGAGCGTCCCGAGGGTTGCCATCAGCCCGAAGAACACGAAGACGTAGACCTCGCCCAGGCCGCGGTAGCCGTACGGGTTGTCGCCGCCGGTGTAGCGCCACGCGGCGAGGACGGCCAGCGCACCCAGCGGGAGCATGAGCCAGGCCTGCGACAGCCCGACGAGAGCCAACCCGGCGAGGCCGGCGGCGCCGAAGGACGCAAAGGCGGCGACCTTGACGTTCGCGGGCTGGGCCAGCCCTTGGCCGACCAGCCGCACCGGGCCGACCCGGGCCTTGTCGGTGCCGCGGATGCCGTCGGAGTAGTCGTTGGCGTAGTTGACGCCTACCTGGAGGGCGACCGACACGAGGAGCGCGAGGATCGCCAGGGCGAGGTCGGCGGCGCCGAGCAGGTGGGCAGCGGCCGTGCCCACGAGCACGGGAGCGACCGCGGCGGGCAGGGTGCGTGGGCGGGCGCCCGCGACCCACTGGGAGAGGCTTGCCATGGAGTGGGCTCAGAGGTCCTTGAGGAAGTCGGGGTCGTCATCGGGGCCGCGCGGGCCCCGCCGCTGCAGCTGCCGCGGTCCGCCGCGTTGGGGGCGCCCGGCGATGAGCCACGCGGCAGGACCGACGAGCGGGAAGAGCAGGATGAGGAGCAGCCAGCCGATCTTGGGCAGGTTGCGCACCGCTCCGTCCTCGGTCTGGATCGCGTCGACGAGACAGTAGACCGTCAGCGCGAGGCTGAGGATGTACGGCAGGTAACGGATCACGTCGTCATTCTCCCACGTCGAACAGGGCTGCCACTGCAAGGCGGTCGGGCTTGCCCGGCCCGCGCACGGGAACCGCCGTGCCGGTCTGGACCCGCTGGGGGAGAGCATGGTCGGGGAGGGTCCCGCGCAGGGCCGCGCGCACGTCAGCCACGGTCGGGGCGCGCACGCCCGACGACGGGTCCAGCACGAGGAACGCGCTGACCGCCTGCCCCCAGCGAGGGTCCGGTGTGCCCACCACGACCACCTGCCGGATGCCGGGCACGGCGGCCGCGACGGCATCCTCCACGAACCGGGGTGCGACCTTGAGCCCACCGGTCACGATGACGTCGTCCACCCGTCCGTCCACGTGCAGGCGGCCGGTGCCGTCGACGTGGCCGACGTCGTCGGTGCGGAACCACCGCACGCCGTGCTCGTCCACGCCGAAGAGGGCCTCCGTGAGGTCGGGGCGGGCCAGGTAGCCGTGGGCGATGGTCGCCCCGCCCAGGCTGATCCGGCCGTCGCCGTCGAGCCGGGACCGGGCGCCGACGATCGCCATCCCCTCGTAGACACAGCCCCCGGCCGACTCGCTCATCCCGTAGGTCGCCACGACGGACACCCCGGCGGCCTCGGCGCGCTGGCGGAGCAGGGGCGGGAACGCGGCCCCGCCGACGAGGACGGCGTCGAGCGCGCGCAACGCCTCGGTGGCAGCGGCGTCGTCGAGGAGGCGGTCGAGCTGGGTCGGCACGAGCGAGGTGTATGCCGGGGTGCCGGGCTCCGCGCCGCCGCCGCTGGCGCCGAGCGCCCCGACCGCCGAGGCGAAGGCCACCGCCGTGAAGCCCCCCGAGAGGTCGACGACGACGGGGCGGGTGCCCGCGACGATCGACCTGACGAGCACCTGGAGCCCGGCGACGTGGTGGGCCGGCACGGGGAGCACCCACCGCCCGGGGCCGTCGAGGCGCTCGTGGGTGGCTTCGGCGCTCGCACGCAGGGCGGCCGAGGAGAGGAGGGCCAGCTTCGGCGTGCCCGTTGATCCGGAGGTGCCGATGGCCACCGCGAGGTCGTCCGGGAGGGTATCGGGATCGTGCTGGGGGGCAGTGCCCGGCGATCCGGGCGCCCGGGGCAGCACGGGGTGTCCACCATCCAGGGCAAGCGCCAGGCGCGGGAGCACGTCGAGGACCGACCGACCCTGCGGGACCACCAGCGGCTCCAGCTCCATGGCCGCCACTGTAGGCAGGGGTCGCCAGTCCGGCGGATTGGGGGGACCATGGGGGCACACGCGCTCCTGGAGGTGGGAATGGACGAGACGTTCGCGGCATACCTCGAGCAGGTGCGGGCGCACCGCTCCGAGCTCGGCGAGTCCATGAGCGCCCTCGACGCGGCCACGGCGTTGCCGGTGGGGCTGGGGCCGCTCTGGCGTCGCCGAGTGCGTGCGGCCCTCACCGAGCTCGCCCACGACCTGCGCGACCACGTCGACCTCACCGAGGCCGAGGGGGGCCTCTACGCCGACATCAGGGCCAGCTCCCCGCGGCTGTCGCGCGGTGTGGACCGCCAGCTCGAGGACCACCGCTGGTTCCTGGAGGAGGTCGAGAGGCTGCTCACCGAGCGTGACGACGGCCTCGCCGACGAGGCCGCCCTCGCCGCCCACCGGGAGGCCGCGACGTCGCTCGTCGGCCGGCTGGTGCGGCACCGACAACGCGGCTCGGACCTCATCTACGAGGCGTATGCCGTGGACATCGGCGGGTCGGGCTGACCCGCGTCACGTGAGTGCGCAGCCGTTCCTGGCGCCGGCACGTATCACCTGGCGGATGGCGCCCTCCTCAGGGGCATGAGCCACGGAGATGCAGACAACGGAGTCACGACACCACGATCCTCGTTCTACGACCAAGGGCGGTTCGGCCGGATGTTCCCGACCCTCGCTCCGTTCGCCGCCGACACCCCGACCACCCGTCAGGCGCTTCTCGAGATCGGGAGCCCCGGCGGGATCATGGACGCAGGGGACGACCCTTCCGACCCGGTCGCGCTGATCACCTCCCCGGCACTGAGCGTCCACAACCCGGACAACCCGGCGTTGACCGCCGGCTTCACCTTCCTCGGGCAGTTCATCGACCACGACATGACCTTCGACCCCACCTCCAGCCTGGCCCGGCGCCAGGACCCCGAGTCGATCCGCAACTTCCGGATCCCGGCCCTGGACCTCGACAACGTCTACGGAGGTGGCCCCGGGGTCAGCCCGGTCCTGTACGACGCGACGGTCGACCGGGGTCGCACGACCATGCTCGTCGAGGAGATCCCCGGCTCGTCCGCCCGGACCATCGACGGGCAGCCTCGGTTCGACCTCCCACGCAACAGCCAGCGGGTGGCGATCATCGGCGACCCTCGCAATGACGAGAACCTCATGGTCTCCCAGCTGCACCTCGCGTTCCTGCGCTTCCACAACGCCGTGGTGGACGACGTGCGAACCGACCTCGGGCCGGCATACACCCCGGAGGAGATCTTCACCGAGGCCCAACGGATCGTGCGGTGGCACTACCAGTGGATGGTGCTGCACGAGTTCGTCCCCCGCACCATCGGGGCCGCACTCGCGAGCGACATCGAGACCAACGGCAGGCAGTTCTACACCTGGCGCAACGACCCCTACATCCCGGTCGAGTTCTCCGTCGCCGCGTACCGCTTCGGACACTCGCAGGTCCGTCCCAGCTACCGCGCCAACTTCGGCACCAGCGCCACGGACCCGACCCTCCAGTTCTTCGGGCTGGTCTTCGCCCCCGCGGACCCCAACCCGCTGGACCCCGACGACCTGCGCGGGGGATGCCGGGCGCCGCGTCGGTTCATCGACTGGCAGACGTTCTTCGACTTCGGCGACGGGAAGGTGCGGCACAACAAGAAGATCGACACCACCTTGTCGAGCATCCTGTTCCAGCTCTTGGGAATGGCCTCTGGCACACCGGACTCGCTGGCCATCCGCAACCTGCAGCGCAACCTCACGATGAAGGTCCCGTCCGGCCAGTCGGTGGCTCGGGCCATGGGCCACACCCCGCTTCCCGCCAGCGACTTCGCAGACCTCGCCGAGCACCACCTGGACGAGCGCACGCCGCTGTGGTTCTACGTGCTTCGCGAGGCGGAGGTGTCGGCGGGCGGAGAGCACCTGGGCCCCGTCGGGGGGCGGATCGTCGGCGAGGTGATCCGGGGCCTCATCGAGGGGGACAGCCAGAGCTACCTCAGTCAGGACCCGGAGTGGACCCCGACCTACGGCACGGGCGCGACGTTCGGTGTGACCGACCTCCTCCTCGCGGCGGGCGTGGTCGGCACGCTGTGACGAGGGTCCGCTCCGCGGACATCGGTCCAGGAGACGGTGGCCGCTCAGAAGTACCAGGGGAAGGGTGACCAGTCGGGGTCGCGCTTCTCGAGGAACTGGTCGCGACCCTCGACCGCCTCGTCGGTCATGTAGGCGAGCCGAGTGGCCTCGCCGGCGAACACCTGCTGGCCCATCAGCCCGTCGTCGAGGAGGTTGAACGCGAACTTCAGCATCCTCTGCGCCTGGGGGCTCTTACCCATGATCTCCCGGGCGACGGTCAGGGCCTCAGTCTCGAGCTCGGCGTGGTCGGCCACGATGTTGACCGCCCCCATCCGCTGCATGTCCTCAGCGGAGTAGGTGCGTCCGAGGAAGAAGATCTCTCGGGCTCGCTTCTGCCCCACCATCTTTGCGAGGTATGCCGAGCCGTAGCCACCGTCGAACGAGCCCACGTCGGCGTCGGTCTGCTTGAACCTGCCGTGTTCGCGGCTGGCGAGGGTGAGGTCGCACACGACGTGCAGGCTGTGGCCGCCGCCGGCCGCCCACCCGCCGACGACGGCGACCACCACCTTGGGCATGGTGCGGATCAGGCGCTGCACCTCGAGGATGTGCAGTCGGCCGCCCTCGGCCTTGACCCGGCGCTCGTAGACGGTGTTGGCCGTGGTGCCCTCGGCGTACTGGTAGCCCGAACGTCCCCGGATGCGCTGGTCGCCGCCCGTGCAGAACGCCCACTTGTCGGCGCTGCCGGTGCCCTGCGGCCCCGGGCCGTTGCCGGTGAGCAGGACCACGCCGACGTCGGCGGTGCGGCGAGCGTGGTCGAGCACGCTGTAGAGCTCGTCGACGGTGTGGGGTCGGAAGGCGTTGAGCACCTCCGGGCGGTCGAACGCCACACGCACGCACCCCAGACCGACGGCCCGGTGGTAGGTCACGTCGGTCAGGTCTTCGAAACCGGGCACCTCCTGCCACGCAGCCGGGTCGAAGGTCTCGCTCACTCCGGGGATCGCGCTCACGGCCGCAAGGCTAGCCGCGCGGCACCGGCGTCGCGTCGCGGGTCAGGCCCCAAGGAGCCTGACCTCCAGGCGGGGGAAGCGCCGGAAGCCGTGGTCGAAGGTCACGAGCGTCGCGCGGGCGGACGAGACGACCGCGGCCAGCCAGGCGTCCGGCATGTCGTTGCCGGCCGGCGCCAGGTCGCGCACGGATGCCGTGAAGATGCCCCACGAGGTGTCGGCAGGGGTGAGGCGCACAGCCGGCGGCGCGCCTCGCACCCGGTCACAGAACTCGAGAACCTGCTCGGGTCGTTGGGGCGAGCCGAGCCGCGTACTCGTGAGGATGCGGACAACCGATGTGAGGGTCTCGTCGATCACACCCACCGGCTCGGAGCCGGTGAGGAGGTCGACGAGGGTGCGCCGGGCGAGGTCATGAGCGGGCGCACCGGCGCGCGCGGCGTTGATGTAGACGTTGACGTCCGGGACGATCAGGCCCGCTCCAACGCATCGCGCACAGCGCTGTTGTCGTTGGGGTCGACGCTGAACCCACCGTCGAACACGGGGAGGTCGACGGTCGATCGCCGCCGGGCCTCGTCGTCACGCGTGCGCTCGAAATGCAACAGACGGATGGGCCGTTCCACAGCCTGTGGAGAACTCTGGGTCGAGGTCGGTGGATCGTGCCATCCTCGACCTGTCGCGAGCCGTGGGGCTTGTCGGAGGGGAGTGGTCATGGGCGAGGACGCGGACGTGCTGCGGTTCCGGTTGAGGGGACCGTACGAGGACCCGGACGGCTTCGACCCGGATGAGCTGTCCTTGTTGGACGACCCGCACGGGGGGCAGTGGTCCGGTCAGCCCGAACCCGGGGGAGCACTGGGGCTCGGCACCCTGACCCAGGTGGTGATGGTGGGCGACCAGGTCCTCGACGTCGTGCGGCGCCCGATCTCCGGCAGTGGCTACGAGTGCGCGGCGTTGGAGCTGGAGGACCGAGGCCTCTATCGCCGACCCGGCCCGCCGCCCTCGCCGCCGCGCGCACCCATGCCTCCCCCGCACGAGCAACAGCTCGCCTGGCTGGCCCGCATCGTCGGTGGTGAGGGCGCCCTCGCCGCCTTGGGCGTCGATCCGCTCGAGCCGGAGGAGCTCTGCCTCGACGAGATCCGCCCGTCGCTGCACGAGAGGGTCCGTGGCATCGACTCGCGGCTCCGACGCTGGGCCTCGCCGCTGCTCGGTGACGAAGGCCCGACCGCCACCCGGCGCCTGCTCATCCGCGCGGTCGCAGCGGAGCCGGCCCTGGTGACGCGCAGCGACCGCGACGACATCGCAGCCGGCGCGGTGATGTGGGCCGTGGCCAAGGGCAATGACCTCGTCGGCACCAACCGTCCGGTCCGGGCGAGTGTCCTCCAGGACGTCTTCGGGCTTCGGTCCACGCCCTCGGGCCGCGGCAGTGCCTTCGCCCAGGCGGTGGGCGGCACGCAGTCTCTCTACGGTCGCCCGCAGTGGATGTACCACGCCCAGCCCGACGTCGTCGCACTCGGCAGCCCCGACCTGTTGCTCAGCCGGTTCCGGCGCCAGCTCGTGCTGACGCGGGACCTCGCGCTGGTGCTCCGGGCTCGTACCCCGGCCGGCTGACGACCGGGTCGGCTGTGCCCGATACCAGCGCCGGTGGCAGCGGCATACGGTGGTCGTATGCCGGTGCCGCCCCTCGCAGACCTCCTCACCGCGCTGCGAGTGGTCGCCATCCCGATGCGCGTGCCGTTTCGCGGGGTGAGGACTCGGGAGGTCGCGCTCCTCGAAGGGCCTGGCGGCTGGGGCGAGTTCGGGCCGTTCCTCGAGTACGAGGCCCCGGAGGCGGCCCGTTGGCTCGACGCCGCCGTCGAGGCGGCGTGGACCGGCTGGCCCGAGCCCGTGCGCACCACGGTGCCGGTCAACGCGACCGTGCCGGCCGTCGCCACCCACCTCGTGCCCGAGGTGCTCGCGCGGTTCCCCGGGTGCACGACCGCCAAGGTCAAGGTTGCCGAGCGCGGCCAGCACCTGGCGGACGACGTGTCGCGCGTCGCGGCGGTCCGCGACGCGATGGGCGCCTCCGCCCGAGTGCGGGTGGACGCGAACGGAGCCTGGTCCGTTGACGACGCGGCCCGCGCCCTGGCCCGCCTGGCTTCCTACGACCTCGAGTACGCCGAGCAGCCTTGCCGCACCGTGGAGGAGCTTCGCGACCTGCGGATCGCGCTGGCTCGCGGCCTCATCGACATCCCGGTCGCCGCCGACGAGTCGATCCGCAAGGCCGAGGACCCGATCCGGGTGCGCGACCTCCGGGCCGCCGACATCGTGGTCGTCAAGGTCGCCCCGCTGGGTGGAGTGGCCCGAGCCCTGGAGATCGTCGACGCGTGCGGTCTCCCCGCAGTGGTCTCCTCGGCCCTCGACACGAGCGTCGGCATGGCCGCGGGGGTCGCCCTGGCCGCAGCGCTGCCCCGGCTCGACCACGCCTGCGGGCTGGGCACCGTCGCGCTCCTCGCCGGTGACGTCACCGACGCCTCGCTGGTCCCGCTCGACGGCTCCCTCGAGGTTCGCCGCGTGGCGGCCGACGAGGAGCTGCTCGTGCGCTGGGCCGTGCCACGGGACCGCGCTTCCTGGTGGCGTGACCGGATCGAGCAGTGCCACGCTGAGCTCGTGAGGAAGCCCCGATGACCGACAGGCCCCACATCCGTTGGGCCTGGCTGTTCCTCGACACCCCACGGGTACATGCCGAGCGGTCGTGGGCGTTCTGGTCGGCCGTCACCGGTCAGACACTCGTGGACCGACGTGGCGAGCACGGCGAGTTCGCCACTCTCGCACCGGCCCGGGGTGGGTCCTGGCTGAAGCTCCAAGCCGTCGACGAGGGGCCCGGTCGGGTGCACCTCGACCTCGATGTGGACGACGTGCGGTTGGCCGCAACGCACGCCGAGTCGCTCGGGGCCAGGCGGGTGGGGGCCATCGGTGACACCGTCGTCATCCTCCGGTCGCCAGGCGGGGTCGCGCACTGCCTCACGACCTGGCGCGGGGAGGCGGGCCAGGTGCGGGATGACCTGACGAGCATCCCCGACCAGGTCTGCCTCGACGTCCCCCGGGTCCGCTGGGAGGCTGAGAACACGTACTGGACCCAGCTCACCGGGTGGACCCGGCGGGAGTCCGACGAGCCGGGGTACGCCTCGGTCAGCGGGGGGCCGACCCTCCCGCTGCGGGTGCTCCTGCAGACCCTGGGGGAGGAGGACGGCGAGGTTCGCGCCCACGTCGACTTCGCGTGTGCCGACCGGCGCGGCGACGTCGGACGGCACGTGGAGGAGGGGGCGAGGGTCGTCGCCGAACACCCCTTCTAGACGGTCCTGGAGGACCCGGTGGGCCGCGTGTACTGCCTCACCGACCGCAGCCCGCAGCCCCGCGTGGCGCGCTGACCCTCTCGGAACGCATCCACCATGGCACCCCGCGGAGAAAGGGGGACATGACCGCCCTCCCCCTGCAGCTGTCCACCCCCTCCGTCGAGGTCCCCGAACGCACGTCCCGCTCGCTGCGCATCTTCAACCTCGTCATGGGCGTGATCCACCTCGTCTCCGGCGCCACGATGGTGGCCCTGAGCAGCGACTTCACGCTGCCGGTCTCGACCTTCGCGCTACAGGGCCCGCCGGGGACCCCGCTGGACCAGGGCGTGCTCAGCGGTGTGCTCGACGTGCCGCTGGCCTGGGCGACGGCATCCTTCCTCTTCCTCTCGGCGTTCTTCCACTTCCTCATCGCCTCGCCGTGGGGCTTCCGGCGATACGTCGGCGAGCTCGAGAGGGGCCGCAACCGGTTCCGCTGGGTGGAGTACTCGCTGTCCTCGACCCTGATGATCGTCCTCATCGCCCTCGTCACCGGCATCACCGACCTCGCGGCCCTCATCGCCCTGGCCTTCGCCAACATCGCGATGATCCTCTTCGGCTGGCTCATGGAGGTCACCAACAACGGCCTCATGCACGGCAAGGACGGCACGCCCTCTCGGGGTGAGCAGGCCTGGTGGACCCCGTTCTGGTTCGGCTGCATCGCGGGCATCGGCCCGTGGGCGGCGATCGGCGCCTACCTGTGGGTCAACAGCGCCGTCAACGACGGCGAGGGCCCTCCCGGGTTCGTGTGGGGCATCATCGCGAGCCTGTTCGTGCTCTTCAACACCTTCGCCATCAACCAGTGGCTCCAGTTCCGGCAGGTCGGCCCGTGGCGGAGCTACCTCTTCGGCGAGCGGCAGTACATCATCCTGAGCCTGGTCGCGAAGTCCGTGCTGGCGTGGCAGATCTTCGCCAACACCCTCATCCCCTGACCGGCCCGGCCGCCGTCAGTCGCCTCAGAGCGGCAGCCCGAGGAGGGCGTTCTCGACGACCTCCGCCAGGGCCGGGTGGATCCAGTACTGCCCGCGTGCGACCTCGTGCGCGTGCTGCCCGAAGCTCGCCGCGTGGATGAGGGTCTGGATCAGTGAGGAGGCCTGCGGGCCGATCGCGTGCGCGGCCAGGATCTGCCCCTCGGGGCTCGCGTGCACCGTGAAGAACCCGGTGGCGTCCTCGAGCGCCCAGCCGAAGGCGACGTCACCCACCGACTGGGTCTTGGTGACGTATGCCGTGCCGGTCTCGTCGAGCTGCGCGGCCGTCGGGCCGAAGGATGCGATCTGGGGGTGGCCGAAGACGGCGTGCGGCACCGGGCGGCCGTCGTCGCGACGCGGTGGGCCGGGCACCCGGCCGAGGTCGACGGCGAGGTTGTGCGCCACGGTGCGCGCCTCGTGGTTCGCGACGTGCTTGAGCTGGTGGGGCGAGGAGATGTCGCCGAGGGCCCACACACCCGGGGCCGTGGTCCGCTGCTCGTCGTCCACGACCACGCGTCCGTCGTCGTGGGTGTCGATCCCACCGGCCGACGGGTCGAGGAGGTCGGTGTTGGGATGCCGCCCGACGGCCAGCAGCACCACCTCGGCGTCCACGTGGCTCGCACCGCCGTCACCATCGAGCTCGATGCGCCAGGACCCGTCGCTGCGGGTGGCGGAGACCGGGTGGGAGGACAGCCGCAGGTCGTAGCGGTGTTGAGCGATCTCGGTGTAACGCTCGGAGACCGCCTGCTCCTCCGCGCGCAGCAGGCGGGCGGAGCGCTGCACCTGCGTCACGTGCACCCCGAGCGCAGAGAAGACGTGCGCCATCTCGCAGGCGACGAACCCCCCACCGATGATGGCCATCCGCACGGGAAGGTGCTCCAGCCGCATCACGGTGTCGGAGGTGTGCACTCCCCGGTCGGGGTCGGGCCCGCGCAGCCCCTCGACGTCGAGACCGGACGGCCGACTGCCCGAGGCGACGACGATCCGGTCGGCCGTGACCTCCTCTTCCGTCGACAGGGTGAGGGTCCGCTCCCCGGTGAACCGGGCCCGAGCGGCATACAGCGTCACCCCGTCCTGACCACGCCGGTATTCCCGGCCGCCCCGGGAGATCGGGTCGATGCGACCGAAGATGCGGTCGCGGATCGCCGGCCAGTCGACGACCGGCGGCTGGAAGGTCACGCCCAACCGGCTGGAGTCCGCGGCGTCGAGCACCCGGTCCGCGGGGACGACGAACATCTTCGTCGGGATGCAGCCGACGTTGAGGCAGGTGCCGCCGAACGTGCCGGCCTCGATGATGGCGGCGTCCAGACCGTCGAGCTCCGGGCCGAGGATCGAGTTCCCGGAGCCGCTTCCGATGATGACGAGGTCGTGGTGGGGCATGGCCGCCAGCGTATGCCGGGCTCGTCCACAAGCCGCCTGGCGGGGCGGGGTCCGTCCACAGCATCCGACGAGGGCTGTCGCGCACCGCCCCGCCGAGGTGGAGTGGGAGCGGACACGGCGAGAAGGGGAGGAGCCATGACGGGGGAGCAGGCGCGAGAAGCCGCCGCAGAGTTCCGTGACGGTGCGCGGCTGGTGCGTGACAGGTCGCTGGCCCTGCGAGGACAGCACCTGGTGTGGTGGGAGGGGCCGGCTGCGGAGGAGTACGCGAGACGGGTGCGCGACCGGGTCGCGGGGCTGGAGCTCGCGGCTGCGGAGCTCGAGACGGTGGCCGTGCTTCTTGACGCGGTTGCGGCGCTGGTCCGGTGCACGGGTCCACCTGCCGGGCCGGGGCACCTGGGGTGGGCGCTGCCCGCGTGAGCGGGTGGGGGGTGCGCAGTGCGGCACTCCTCGCGGCCTCCGGTGTGGTCGACGAGGTGGCGGATGCCGTGCACGCCACCGCCAGGCGGCTGGCGGGGGTGCTCGCGGACACCGGGCCCCCGTCTAGCCCGTCGGCCCTCAGCGCGTGGGCCCACGCACAGGCCAAGGGTTTCGAGGCGATCGGCCCTACCGCGGCGCTGCGCGAGGTCGTTGCCCTCCGAGCCCTTGCAGAGGGGCTCCGGACGGCGGCCCGCCTCTACACCGATGTCGAGGACGGCGTGGCGGCCGTGCTCCGCGGGGTGGCCGCCGGTGCCGACCTCGCGGGGGTGGTCGGCTGGTTGGGCGACGGCGTGGGCGGGCCCGCGCTGCGAGCCGTGACGCCCGGTGTCGCTCCGACCCGGATCGTCTGCGCGAGCGACCTCGTCCGACTCGGAGAGGGGCTCGAGGGCGGGCGGGTCCGCGTGCTGGAGGTGGATCGCGGCGATGGCGGATCGGCGTGGGTGGTCATCGTGCCCGGCACCCAGCAGTGGAATCCGAGAGCCGGGCCGAACCCCTTCGACGTCACCACCGACGTGCGCGCCCTGGTCGGGGACCCCACGGCGGCCGCGGCCGGGGTGGCCGCAGCGCTCGACCTGGCCCGCTCGGGCTCGACCCGGGCGAGCGACGACGACCCGGTGCTCCTCGTCGGGCACAGCCAGGGCGGCATCCTGGCCGCGGCCCTCGCGAGCGATCCCGGCTTCACCGCCCGACACCGGGTCACCCACGTCCTGACGACCGGCGCGCCGGTGGGCGCCTTCCCCGTGCCGGATGCCGTGCAGGTGCTCTCGGTGGAGAACGCAGCGGACCCCGTGCCCGGGCTGGACCTCACCCCGAACCCCGTGCGCCCGTCGTGGGTGACCGTCCGCACCGAAGGTTCCGGGGCTCGGTTCGACGTGCGGGCCCACGAGCTCGAGGGGTATGCCGCCAGCCTCACCGCCGTGGAGCGGATGCCGGTCGGCAGGCTGACCGGCATCCGGGGGGTGGTGGGCTGGCGGGCGAGCGCCGGTGCCTTCCTGGGCGGCCCGGTGCGCTCGGTGTCGGAGGTCGAGGTGGAGCGCGGGTGGCAGAATCCACGCTCGTGACACCTTCGGCCGCGTTCGCCTCGGTCCTCGTCGACGAGCTCGTGCGCGGAGGGGTGCGTGACGTCGTGCTCTGTCCGGGGTCCCGGTCGGCACCGTTGGCCTACGCGCTGCTCGCCGCCGACCGGGCGGGGCGCCTTCGACTGCACGTGCGGGTCGACGAGCGAAGTGCCGGCTTCCTGGCCCTGGGGCTGGCGCGCGGCGCCCCGGGTGCAGCGCGGCCGGTGACCGTCGTCACGACATCGGGCACCGCCGTCGCCAACCTCCACCCGGCCGTCCTGGAGGCCCACCACGGCGCCGTCCCGCTCGTGGTCCTCAGCGCCGACCGACCGCACGAGCTGCGGGGCACCGGAGCGAACCAGACGACGACCCAACCGGGCATCTTCGGCCCGGCCACGCGCTGGACAGCGGACCTGCCGGCACCCGAGCTCGTCCCCACGACCGGTGGCCCCTGGCGGTCGGCGGTCTGCCGGGCGCTGGCGGCGGCCCGTGGGGCCACCGGCGGCGTCCCCGGCCCCGTGCACCTCAACGCCTCCTTCCGCGACCCGCTGGCACCGGACCCCTCCGGTCCCGCGCCGACCTCGCACGACCCCGGCCCGGACCTCCCCGATGGCCTGGAGGGCCGGCCCGGCGGCTCGCCGTGGGTCGAGGCCGCCCCGCCGGCCACCGGCAGCGCCGCGCCCATCGCCCACGTCGAGCGCACGGTCGTCGTCATCGGAGACCTCCCGGATGCCGCTGCCGCTCGGTCGGCGACGGCCTGGGCGCTGGGTCGAGGGCACCCCGTCGTCGCCGAGCCCCTCGGGCACGCATCAGTCAGGGAGGCGGCAGTGCCCCACGGCCCGCTGCTCCTCACGGCGAGCCGGTGGGTGTCCGAGCACCGCCCGGAGCGCGTCGTCGTGATCGGCCGCCCGACCCTCTCCCGCGCCGTGGCCGCGCTGCTGCGCGCCCCCGGCGTGGACGTCGAGGTGGTGGCGGACGGGCCGTGGCCGGACCCGGCGCACGTGGCCCGCCGCGTCCACCCACTCGCGGCGCTCGACGCGCTCGACGCGCTCGACGCGTCCGCCGCGGACGCAGCTCCCGGGGCCACCGTGGCATCCGCCTGGGCGACCGCCTGGCTGGAGGCCGGAACCCGACTGGCCGACGCCGTTGCCGCACAGGGGTTCACCGAGCTCACCGGGCTCTCGGTGGCCGCCACGGTCGCACGGGCGCTGCCGGCCGGATCGGTGCTCGTGGTGGGGTCCTCCAACCCGGTGCGTGACCTCGACCTCGCGGTGGCCGGCGCGGCCGCAGACCGGGTCGTGGCCAACCGCGGGCTGGCCGGCATCGACGGGCTGGTCTCCACCGCGGTGGGCATCGCCCTGACGTCCGGGTCTGCGACCTACGCGCTGCTCGGGGATCTCACCTTCCTGCACGACTCCGGCGGTCTCCTCATCGGTCTGGAGGAGCCGCGTCCCGACCTCACGGTCGTCGTGGTCAACGACGACGGCGGCGGGATCTTCACGACCCTCGAGCACGGCGCCCCGGAGCGCGCTGCCACCTTCGAGCGGGTCTTCGGCACCCCCACCGGCACCGACCTGGCGTCGCTCTGCCGAGCGCACCACGTGGGCCACACCGCGGTCGCCTCGCTCGGACAGCTTGCGGGCCTGCTCGCCGAGGAGCCCCGGGGCGTGCGCGTCCTCGAGGTCACCGTGGATCGGGCGACCCACAGGCGCGCCCACGATGAGCTCAGGGCGCTGGCCGGGCGGGCGCTCGACGGCTGACCGCGTGACCCGCTCACGGGTGGGACTCAGGTGGCGGTGAGGGCGTCGCGCATGGGCACGAACTTGGCCGAGGACTCGGCGACCTCGGCGGTGGGGTCCGACCCGGCGACGATGCCGCACCCGGCGAAGAGCCGCATGCGTGACGGGTCCGCCTCGTCGACCGACCCGCAGCGCAGTGCGATGCCCCACTCACCGTCACCGGTCGTGTCGATCCAGCCGACCGGCCCGGCGTAGCGGCCGCGGTCCATGTGCTCCAGCTCGGCGATCACGGCGTCGGCGGCTGCGGTCGGCGTGCCGCAGACCGCAGCCGAGGGATGCAGCGACGCGGCGAGGGTCAGCGACGACGTGTCGTCGGTCAGTACCCCGGCGACGTCGGTCGCGAGGTGCATGACGTTGGCGAGGTGGAGCACGAACGGAGCCTCGGGGACGTTCATCGAGGAGCAGTGTGGCGCAAGGGCGTCCGCGACCGAGCGAACGGCATACTCGTGCTCCTCCAGGTCCTTGCTCGAGCGGGCGAGGGAGGCCGCGAGCGCCAGGTCGTGCTCGTCGTCGCCGGTTCTGCGGATGGTGCCGGCCAGCACCCGCGATGTGACCAGGCCCTTCTCCCGTCGGACGAGGAGCTCCGGGGTGGCCCCCACGAGACCGTCGACGGCGAAGACCCAGGTCGTGCCGTAGTGCTCGGCGAGACGGTGCAGCAGCCACCGGACGTCGAGCGCGGCGTCGGTGGTGACCTGGAGGTCCCGGGCCAGCACCACCTTGTCCAGGCTCCCGCCGGTGATCCGCTCCACGGCCTCGGCCACCGCACCGGCCCACTGCGCGGGCGAGAGCGCTCCGTCGGCGAAGGCCACCCGCGATGGCATGGCCGGGGACGGCTGCCGCGCGATGCGCGGGGTGCCGGGCACGGCCGCCACGGACGGGGCCCGCCCGACCCCCACCGTGGTCAGCCAGGCCCGGTCACCGCGGCGGCCGACCACCACCTCGGGGACGACCAGGGTGGCCCCCGCGGGTGAGTCGGCGGCGTACGAGAACGACCCGAAGGCGACCGGCCCGGTGCCTGGGAGGTCGACCTCGTCGCGGACGACAGCCGACCCGGTCTGCGCTCGCCACCAGTCCTCCAGCTCGGCGAACCGGTCGGGGCCGGCGGCGGAGTGGGACGCGGCCCGTCCCCACCCGACCAGGCCCTCGCCACGACGCACCCAGGAGCAGAGGTCCCGTGTCGGTCCGGCGGGCACGAGGGACAGCAGGTCCGCGCCGACCGCTGGGTCCAGCGGCACGGTGCGGGCGACGAGAGGGGATCCCGGAGAGGTGGTCTCCCGGGCCCCCACGGGGTGCGAGGTCATCGAGAAGGAGGATACGGCCCGTGCCGGCGAGGCCCCGCGCCGGTGGGAGGATGGCGGCCATGACCCGCGCCTCCCTCGACAAGGACCCCCGTGACGTCGCCGCGATGTTCGACGACGTCGCGACGAAGTACGACGTCACGAACGACGTGCTCTCCCTCGGCCAGGACCGGATCTGGCGGCGCGCCGTCGTCGCGGCCTGTGCGGCGGAGCCGGGGCATCGGGTCCTCGACATCGCGGCCGGCACCGGCACGAGCAGCGAGCCCTTCGCGGACTCCGGCGTCGACGTGGTGCCCGCGGACTTCTCGCTGGGCATGCTGCGGGTCGGTCACCGCCGCCGCTCCGACCTCGGCTTCACCGCCGCCGACGCGATGCGGCTGCCCTTCGCCGACGACGCCTTCGACGTCGTCACGATGAGCTTCGGGCTGCGCAACGTCACCGACCCGGATGCCGCGCTGCGCGAGTTCCTGCGGGTGACCAGGCCCGGGGGCCGCCTCGTGGTCTGCGAGTTCAGCCAGCCCACGAATGCCGGCTTCCGCTCGGTCTACGGCAACTACCTCGTGCGCTCCCTCCCGGCCATCGCCCGCCGGGTCAGCTCCAACCCGGAGTCCTACGTCTACCTCGCCGAGTCCATCCAGGCCTGGCCCGACCAGCGTGCGCTGGGGGAGCGCGTGGGCGGGGCGGGCTGGGGATCGGTCCAGTGGCGCAACCTCACCGGTGGCATCGTCGCGCTGCACCGGGCCACCAAGCCGGGCGCGCCCGTCGAAGGTTAGGCCGGCCTAAGTGCAGCCCCAGGGGACGGCCGACCTAGACTCCCGGGTGATCGTGAAATCGTTCACAAGCACCCGATGAAGCATCACGAGGCACAGATCTTGACGGACACCACCGGCCCCACGACCGCGACCCGCACCGAGCGTGCGGACGTGGTCGTCGTCGGCGCCGGCCCCGGCGGGAGCGCGACGGCGGCCTACCTCGCCGACCACGGCCTGGACGTGGCACTGCTCGAGAAGTCGGCCTTCCCGCGCGACAAGATCTGCGGCGACGGGCTGACCCCGCGAGCCACCAAGGAGCTCATCTCCCTCGGTGTCGACACCTCCGGCTGGCAGCGCACCAAGGGTCTGCGGATCAAGGGCGGCGGCCACACCCTCCAGCTCGACTGGCCGCAGACCGAGACCTTCCCGGACTACGGCCTGGTCCGCACCCGGGCCCAGCTCGACGAGGAGCTCGCCCGGCACGCGCAGCGCCGGGGCGCCCTGCTGGAGGAGCGCACCAGCGTCACCGGCCCCCTGCGCGACGCCTCGGGACGGGTCACCGGCGTCACCGCCAAGCGCCTCGACGACCGTGGCCGCGCCACCGGCGAGATCGTCGACTACCGCGCTCCCGTCGTCATCGCCTCCGACGGCGTCTCCTCGCGCCTGGCCACCGCGGTCGGCCGCCCGAAGCGTGAGGACCGGGTCATGGCGGTCGCGGTGCGCGCCTACTACACGACGCCACGGCGCGACGACTACCTCGAGAGCCACCTCGAGCTGTGGACCCGCGACGACAACGGCAACCGCATCCTCATGCCCGGCTACGGCTGGATCTTCCCGCTCGAGGACGGCCGCGCCAACGTCGGCCTCGGCACCCTCGACACGACGTCGGCCTTCCAGAAGACCGACTTCAAGGACGTCATGCGCCGCTGGGTGCAGGACATCGACGCCGACTGGCACTTCGAGCACGACGAGTCCGCGGGGCCGATCCGCGGCGCCGCCCTGCCGATGGGGTTCAACCGTCAGCCGCTCTACGCCGACGGACTGCTCCTCGTCGGTGACTCCGGAGGCATGGTCAACCCGTTCAACGGCGAGGGCATCGACTACGCGCTCGAAGCGGCCAGGGTCGGGGCCGAGCTGGTCGCCCAGGCCCTCGCCCGCGGCGGCGACGCCCAGCGCGAACGGGTGCTCGCGGCATACCCGTCGGTGATGAAGGACGAGCTCGGCGGCTACTTCACCCTCGGCCGCTGGTTCGCGCACGCGATCGGCAATCCCGAGGTCATGCGGCTGGCGACGAAGTACGGCCTCCCACGCACCACGCTGATGCGCTTCCTGCTCAAGCTGATGGCCAACCTGCCGGACAAGGGCGGGCGCGCACCCGGGGACCGGATCATGAACGCGATGACGAAGGTGGCCCCCGACGCATGACCGGCACAGCGACCACCCCGAGTGCGATGTACGTCACTCCCCCTAGGATGGCGGGAAGCCGCCCGAGGTCGGGGCTGCACGTGTCCTCCCGACGCACACGAGCACCGAAAGGGGAGTTGTCCTGAGATGAGCAACCCCTACGTCCCCCTTCTCATCCTGCTGGCCCTCGGCTTCGGCTTCGCCGTGCTGTCCGTGGGCACGAGCCTCGTCGTCGGGCCCAAGCGCTACAACCGGGCCAAGATGGAGGCCTACGAGTGCGGCATCCAGCCGACGCCTCGCGCAGAGGGTGGCGGCCGCGTGCCGATCAAGTACTTCCTCACCGCGATGCTCTTCATCATCTTCGACATCGAGTCGGTGTTCCTCTACCCGTTCGCCGTCGCCTTCGACTCCCTCGGACTGTTCGCCCTGATCGAGATGGTCCTGTTCATCCTCACCGTGTTCGTCGCCTACGCCTACGTGTGGAAGCGCGGTGGCCTGGAATGGGACTGATGCCTGGGGTGGCACCGATGAGAGCCGTCCGTATGCCGCGCCACACCACCGTGGCCACCGCACCCGCCGTTCGACCCGAGGAGGGCTGATGGGACTCGAGGAGAAGCTGCCCGCCGGTTTTGCGCTGATGACACTGGAGAACGTCGTCGGCTACATGCGCAAGGCCTCGATCTGGCCGGCGACCTTCGGGCTCGCCTGCTGCGCCATCGAGATGATGGCCGTCGGCACGCCCGACTACGACATCGCCCGCTTCGGCATGGAGCGGTTCGCCGCGACCCCGCGCCAGGCCGACCTGATGATCGTCGCCGGTCGGGTGTCGCAGAAGATGGCCCCCGTCGTGCGCCAGGTCTACGACCAGATGCCCAACCCCAAGTGGGTCATCTCGATGGGGGTGTGCGCGAGCTCGGGCGGGATGTTCAACAACTACGCCATCGTCCAGGGCGTCGACCACATCATCCCGGTCGACATCTACCTGCCGGGCTGTCCGCCGCGCCCGGAGATGCTGCTCAACGCGATCATCGAGCTGCACGACCAGATCCAGCACAGCAAGCTCGGGGTCAACCGGGTCGCAGCGGCCCGGGCCGCCGAGGAGGCCGCGCTGCGCGCGACGCCGACCTCGCTCATGGCGCCGACCCACGACCACCTCGAGCACCTCGCCGCTCCGGCCGGGAAGAACCTCCTGGCATGAGCGAGGACAAGACGACCGACGAGCCCACCTCGGATCCGGCTGCGCCGCAGTCGATCCCCGACAAGGGGGTCGACAACGCCCAGACTCGCACCGACGACTCGCCGGGCGACCTGGAGGCCGCGCACCTGGCCAACGTGTCGACCGTGCAGGCGCTCGGGGCCGACGACACCCCCGTGGTGATCGGTGAGCGCCGAGGGATGTTCGGCGCCACCCGCGGCCAGGACACCTCCGGCTACGGCGGGCTCGTCTCCCCGACCATGCTCCCCGGGGCCAGCCCCCGCCCCTACGGCTCCTACTTCGACGACGTGGCCGACCGCCTGGGGCGGGTCTTGTCCTCCGGTGACGGTCCGGCCTACGACACGGCGATCGAGAAGGTCGTCGTCGACCGCGGTGAGCTCACCCTGTTCGTGCACCGCGAGCACCTGCTGGCCGTGGCCCGTGCCTTGCGTGACACTCCCGAGCTGCGGTTCGAGATCTGCATGGGCGTCTCGGGCGTGCACTACCCCGGTGAGCCGGGGCGCGAGCTGCACGCGGTCTACCACCTGATCTCGATCACCAACGGCAGCCGCCGGGTGCGCGTCGAGGTCGCGGCGCCCGACACCGACCCGCACATCCCCTCGGTCGTCTCGGTCTACCCCGGCAACGACTGGCACGAGCGCGAGACGTGGGACATGTTCGGCATCATCTTCGACGGGCACCCCGCCCTGACCCGCATCCTCATGCCGGACGACTGGCCCGGCCACCCACAGCGCAAGGACTACCCACTCGGCGGCATCCCGGTCGAGTACAAGGGCGGCACCGTGCCGCCGCCCGACGAGCGGAGGGCGTACAGCTGATGACCACTCAGGACAGCGACACCGATGTCGAGAGCCGCGAGGTGTCCGGCGGCCGCGACACCTCCGACGAGCCGAGCCCCGGTCTCGACAGCGGTCTTCCCGGAGCCGACCCCTACGGCGCCTCGGTCCACGAGGGCGTCGAGGGGGCCACGGTGTTCACCGTGTCCGGTGGCGACTGGAACGACCTCGTCGACGAGGCGACCGCGCTCCACGAGGAGCGGATCGTCGTCAACATGGGCCCGCAGCACCCGTCGACGCACGGGGTGCTCCGCCTGATCCTCGAGCTCGACGGGGAGACGGTGACCGAGGCCCGCGCCGGCATCGGCTACCTGCACACCGGCATCGAGAAGAACATGGAGTTCCGCACCTGGACCCAGGGGGTGACGTTCTGCACCCGCATGGACTACCTCACCCCGATGTTCCAGGAGGCCGCCTACTGCCTCGCGATCGAGAAGCTCCTCGGGGTCACCGACAAGATCCCCGAGCGGGCCAGCACCATCCGCGTGATGATGATGGAGCTCACCCGGATCAGCTCGCACCTCATCGCCATCGGCACCGGTGGCATGGAGCTCGGTGCCACCACGGTGATGACCGTCGGGTTCCGGGAGCGGGAGCGCATCCTGCGGGTGTTCGAGGCGATCACCGGCCTGCGGATGAACAACGCCTACGTGCGGCCCGGCGGCGTCGCCCAGGACGTCCCGCACGGTGCCGTGGACATGATCCGTGGGGTCATCAGCGAGCTCCGCCGCGGTCTCGGCGAGCTCGAGGCGCTGCTCAACGAGAATCCCCTCTTCAAGGGCCGCACCGTGGGGGTCGGCTACCTCGACCTCACCGGCTGCATCGCGCTGGCCATCACCGGTCCTGTGTTGCGCTCCACCGGCCTGCCGCACGACCTGCGCAAGTCTGCGCCCTACTGCGGCTACGAGACCTACGACTTCGAGGTGCACACCCGCACGAGCTGCGACGCATATGGTCGCTACCGGGTGCGCGTCGACGAGATGTACGAGTCGCTGAAGATCGTCGAGCAGACCCTCGACCGGCTCCTGCGCACCGAGGGCCAGCCGGTCATGGTCGAGGACAAGAAGATCGCCTGGCCCGCCCAGCTCGCCATCGGCGGCGACGGACAGGGCAACAGCCTGGATCACATCCGCGAGATCATGGGCACCTCCATGGAAGCGCTGATCCACCACTTCAAGCTCGTCACCGAGGGGTTCCGGGTCCCGCCCGGCCAGGCCTACGCCGCGGTCGAGTCCGCCAAAGGCGAGCTCGGCTGCCACGCCGTGTCCGACGGTGGCACCCGGCCCTACCGGGCGCACTTCCGAGACCCGAGCTTCAACAACCTCCAGGCCGTGGCCGCGATGTGCGAGGGGTCCCAGGTGGCCGACGTCATCGTCGCGGTGGCATCCATCGACCCCGTCATGGGAGGTGTCGACCGCTGATGTCGGAGAACTTCGGCCGCCAGACCGCTTCGGGGCACCTCACCGTCAGTGACGTGTCCAAGGAGCCCTACCCCGACGACGTCGAGGCATCCCTTCGCGCGGACTTCGCCGAGGTCATCGCTCGCTACCCGGAGAAGCGCTCGGCCCTGCTGCCGATGCTGCACCTCGTGCAGTCCGTCGACGGCTACGTGACCGGCCGGGGCATCGACCTCTGCGCCGAGCTCCTCGACCTCACCACCGCCGAGGTCTCGGGGGTCGCCACGTTCTACACCCAGTACAAGCGCCACCCCAACGGTGAGTTCACCGTCGGCGTGTGCATCAACACCCTGTGCGCGGTCATGGGCGGGGACGAGATCTGGGATGCCGTGTCCGAGCACCTCGGCGTCGGGCACGACGAGACCAGTGACGACGGCAAGATCACCCTCGAACGGGTGGAGTGCAACGCGGCGTGTGACTATGCGCCCGTCGTGATGGCCAACTGGGAGTTCTTCGACAACCAGACGCCGTCCTCCACGATCGAGCTCGTCGAGGGCCTCCGGGCCGGGACCCCCGTGGTCCCGACCCGCGGCGCGAGCCGGGTCTGCACCTTCAAGCAGGTGAGCCGAGTGCTGGCCGGGTTCCCCGACGGCCTGGCCGACGAAGGGGTGGGTGCGGGGCCCGCGTCACTCCTCGGCCTGCGCATCGCCAAGGAGCAGGGCTGGACGGCGCCCGAGGGCGACTCCGCCCGCGCCGGTGGGTCCGCCACGGCCGGTGGGTCCGACGCCGAGCCGGGCAGCACGGAGACCACCCCCGCCAGCGAGGAGGCGGAGGCGCCCCACGCGGAGCCGGCCGCCGAACGCGACGAGGGCGACGACACCCCGGGCGAGAAGGAGAAGGGCGCGGCCGACGACGCGGAGCAGCCGACCGGTCCGCCGGTCGTCTCCACGGGTGACGGTGTGCGCGGCGAGTCCGTCCAGGCCCGAGCCACCCCCGACCTGGTCGACATCGTGCCCGCGCAGGACGCCGACCTCGAGGACCCCAAGGACCGCGCGGCCAACGTCTCGGCGCAGAGTGCGTCGGTCCCCGTGGGGCAGAGCGCAACGCCCGGCGGGACCCTGTTCGACGCCGCCGATGCCGACACCGAGGCTGGCGCCAACGCCCGGGCGGTCGCCGAGGCCATCGCCGACGCCGAGCCCGGCGCCACGGAGGAACCCGACGACGACACCACCGACGGAAAGGGCGACTGATGGCGAACACACTCACCCCGATCCTCAGCGCGTTCTGGGACGACCCGCAGTCCTGGACCCTGGACACCTACCTGCGCCACGGGGGCTACCGGGCGCTGGACAAGGCCCTCGGGATGGAGCCGGCGGACATCATCAGCGCCGTCAAGGAGTCCTCCCTGCGCGGTCGCGGCGGGGCCGGGTTCCCCACCGGCATGAAGTGGTCGTTCATGGCCCCGCCCGACGGTGGGGCCCGCTACCTCGTGGTCAACGCCGACGAGTCCGAGCCGGGCACCTGCAAGGACACCCCGCTCATGATGGCCAACCCCCACGTGCTGGTCGAGGGCATGGCCATCAGCTCCTACGCCATCGGCTGCGAGCACGCCTTCATCTACCTCCGCGGTGAGGTCGTCCACGTCTACCGTCGCCTCATGCGGGCCGTCGAGGAGGCGTACGCCGCCGGCCACCTGGGCAGCGACATCCACGGCACGGGCGTGCGGATGGACATCACCGTGCACGCCGGCGCCGGTGCCTACATCTGCGGGGAGGAGACCGCCCTGCTGGACAGCCTGGAGGGCCGCCGCGGCCAGCCGCGCTCCAAGCCGCCGTTCCCCGGTGCCGCCGGGCTGTACGCCCGCCCGACCTCGGTCAACAACGTCGAGTCGATCGCCTCCGTCCCGGGGATCATCCTCGAGGGCGCCGACTGGTTCAGCGGGATGGGCACCGAGAAGTCGGCCGGCTTCGGCATCTTCAGCCTCTCCGGCCACGTGAAGAACCCCGGCCAGTTCGAGGCGCCGCTCGGCATCACGCTGCGCCAGCTGCTCGACATGGCCGGCGGCATGCGCGACCCCGACAAGGCCCTGAAGTTCTGGACCCCCGGTGGCAGCTCGACGCCGCTCTTCACCGCCGAGCACCTCGACGTGCCCCTCGACTTCGAGTCGGTCGGTGCGGCGGGCTCGATGCTCGGCACCCGCGCCCTCCAGATCTTCGACGAGACCACGTGCGTCGTGCGTGCCGTCGACCGCTGGACGGACTTCTACATGCACGAGTCCTGCGGCAAGTGCACGCCGTGCCGGGAGGGCACGTGGTGGCTCAAGCAGATCCTCGGTCGCCTCGAGCAGGGGCAGGGCAGCGAGGAGGACCTCGACAAGCTGCTCGACATCTGTGACAACATCCTGGGTCGAGCGTTCTGCGCACTCGGCGACGGCGCGACGAGCCCGATCACCAGCTCGATCCAGTACTTCCGCGACGAGTTCATCGCGCACCTCACCCACGGTGGGTGCATGTTCGACCGGCACGAGTCGACGCTGTTCGCCAAGGACGGCGGCGACACCCACACCAAGGAGAGCGTGACCGCATGACGACCGCGCCCGAGAAGACCGCGCCACCAGCGGCCGACCTCGTCACGCTCACCATCGACGGTGCGGAGGTGTCGGTGCCCAAGGGCACCCTGGTCATCCGCGCCGCCGAGGAGCTGGGCATCGACATCCCCCGCTTCTGTGACCACCCCGGCCTGGACCCCATCGGGGCCTGCCGCCAGTGCCTCGTCGAGGTGGCGATGCCCGGGCGGCCCGCCGCCGACGGCACGCCCGGTGAGCCGAGCTGGATGCCCAAGCCGCAGGCCTCCTGCACCATGGTCGCCGCGCCCGGGATGCTGGTGAAGACCCAGCACACCTCGGCCGTCGCCGACAAGGCGCAGCACGGCATGATCGAGTTCCTCCTCATCAACCACCCGCTGGACTGCCCGGTCTGTGACAAGGGTGGGGAGTGCCCCCTCCAGAACCAGACCATGAGCAACGGCCGGGCGACCTCCCGCTTCGAGGACGTCAAGCGGACCTACCCCAAGCCGATCAACATCTCCTCCCAGGTGCTGCTCGACCGCGACCGCTGTGTCCTGTGCGCGCGCTGCACCCGCTTCTCCGACCAGGTGGCCGGTGACCCGTTCATCGCCCTCGTCGAGCGCGGCGCCCTGCAGCAGGTGGGCATCTACGAGGAGAAGCCCTTCGAGTCCTACTTCTCCGGCAACACCGTGCAGATCTGCCCGGTGGGCGCGCTGACCGGCGCGGCGTACCGCTTCCGCTCGCGCCCCTTCGACCTGGTGTCCACCCCCAGCGTCTGCGAGCACTGCGCCAGCGGTTGCTCCCAGCGCACCGACCACCGTCGAGGCACGGTGCTGCGCCGGATGGCCAGCGCCAACCCCCTCGTCAACGAGGAGTGGAACTGCGACAAGGGCCGTTGGGCCTTCGCCTACACCTCCGTCGGCGACCGCCTCGAGCTGCCGCAGGTGCGCGGCGACGACGGCGAGCTGCGGGTCGTGTCCTGGCGCGAGGCCCTCGAGACCGCGGCGGCCGGCCTGCGCGCCGCCACCGGTGCCGGTGTGCTCGTCGGCGGGCGGGTCAGCGCCGAGGACGCCTACGCCTACGGCAAGTTCGCCCGCACGGTGCTCGGCACCAACGACGTCGACTTCCGTGCCCGCCCGCACTCGCAGGAGGAGGCGGACTTCCTCGCCTCCCACGTGGTCGCGACCGGTCCCGGATCGGGCGCGGTCACCTACGCCGATCTCGAGACCGCATCCTCGGTCCTCCTCGTCGGCCTCGAGCCCGAGGACGAGAGCCCGATCGTCTTCCTGCGCCTGCGCAAGGCCTTCCGCAAGCACCAGAGCGCCGTGTATGCCGTCTCCCCGGTGGCGACGCGAGGGTTGGCCAAGGTGGGTGGCCGGCTCATCCCGACCGCTCCCGGCACCGAGCCCGAGGTCCTGCGGGCCCTGGCCGACGGCAGCGGGTCGGACCTCGTCGCCGAGGCCGGAGCCGCACTGGCCGGCGCCGGAGCCGTCATCCTCGTCGGTGAGCGCCTCGCGATGGTGCCAGGCGGGCTGAGCGCAGCAGCATCGCTCGCCGCCTCGACCGGAGCCCGGCTGGCCTGGGTGCCCCGCCGGGCCGGGGAGCGTGGGGCCCTGGAGGCCGGCGCGTTCCCGACCCTGCTGCCCGGTGGTCGCCCCCTGGCCGACGCCCGGGCAAGGGCCGAGGTGGCCCAGGCCTGGCAGGTCCAGGACGTCCCCGCGGCTCCCGGTCGCGACACCGCCGCGATGGTCGCCGCCGCGGCGTCCGGTGAGATCGGGGCCCTGGTCGTCGGCGGCGTCGACCCGGCCGACCTCGGGGTCGCCGGTGCCGCCGAGGCCCTCGCCGCCCCGTTCGTCGTGTCCCTCGAGATCCGATCCTCGGCCGTCACCGCCGTGGCCGACGTCGTCCTGCCGGTCGCCGCGCACGCCGAGAAGGGCGGCACGTTCGTCGACTGGGAGGGGCGCGTGCGACCCTTCGAGGCGGCCCTGGACACCGGGTTCGTCAGCGACCACCGGGTCCTCGACATGATCGCCAACGAGATGGGCGAGTTCCTC
Source organism: Actinomycetales bacterium (assembly GCA_038258215.1). Classification (GTDB taxonomy): domain Bacteria; phylum Actinomycetota; class Actinomycetes; order Actinomycetales; family Dermatophilaceae; genus Fodinibacter. The sequence continues at coordinate 53,651 of JBBSQC010000009.1, forward strand.
GGCACCCGCACCCTGCGCGAGGTCCGCACCGAGATGGAGTCCCTGGGGCCCTGGTCGGGCGAACGTCCGGCGGCCCCCGACGTCGAGCCCGGCGAGGTGCCGAGCCCCGAGCACGGCACCCTGGTGCTCGCCACCTGGCGCCACCTGCTCGACCGCGGGTCGCTGCAGGACGGGGAGCGCTTCCTCGCCGGCACCGCGCCGCACCCGGTCGCTCGGCTCTCGCAGGTCACGGCATCCGGCCTGGGCGTCGTCGACGGCGACCACCTCACCGTCGGCATCGACGGAGCCGGCGTGACCGCTCCGGTCCTGGTCTGCGAGATGGCCGACCACGTGGTGTGGCTGCCGACCAACTCGGCCGGCTGTGACCTGCGGCCCGCCCTCGCCGGGGCACCGGGCGCCCTCGTGTCCGTCACCAAGGAGGAGCAGGTATGAGCACCCTGAGCGCACTGCCGCACGTGGTCTCCCTCGCCACCGAGGGCACCGACAACCCCCTCGCGGACTTCAGCGACACCCCGCTGTGGCTCAGCCTGATCAAGGCGCTGGGCATCTTCGTCTTCCTCCTGCTCTCCACCCTGCTCGTCATCTGGTTCGAGCGCCGGGTCATCGGCCGGATGCAGCAGCGGCCCGGCCCCAACCGCAACGGCCCCTTCGGACTGTTGCAGACGCTCGCCGACGGCATGAAGTCGATGCTCAAGGAGGACGTCCGCCCCAAGGCCGCGGACGCGATCGTCTTCACCCTGGCCCCGCTGATCACCGCGACGATGGCCTTCGTCTCCTTCTCGATCATCCCGCTGGGTGGAACGGTGTCGCTGTTCGGGCACACCACCCCCCTCCAGCTCACCGACACCCCGGTCGCGGTGCTCCTCGTGCTCGCCGTCGCCGGCATCGGCATCTACGGTGTGGTGCTCGCCGGCTGGTCCTCGGGCTCGACCTACCCCCTCATGGGTGGGCTGCGCAGCTCGGCGCAGATGATCTCCTACGAGATCGCGATGGGGCTCTCGCTCGTCGCGGTGTTCCTCTACGCCGGGTCGATGTCGACCTCGCAGATCGTCGCGGCCCAGTCCGACCTGTGGTTCATCATCCCGGCGTTCTTCAGCTTCTTCGTCTACGTCGTCACCATGGTCGGTGAGACCAACCGCCTCCCGTTCGACCTGGCGGAGGGCGAGGGCGAGCTCACGGGTGGCTTCCACACCGAGTACGGCTCGATGCGCTTCGCGATGTTCTTCCTCGGGGAGTACATCAACATGTTCACCGTGGCGGCCCTCGCCACGACCATGTTCCTCGGCGGGCCCGCGGCACCTCCCGGCATCGCGGCGATCGGCGGGGGTGCTCTCGACGGTGGCTGGTGGGGCCTGCTGTGGTTCACCGCGAAGCTGTGGTCCTTCATGTTCTTCTTCGTCTGGCTCCGCGGTTCCCTGCCGCGCGTGCGCTACGACCAGTTCATGCGCTTCGGGTGGAAGTTCCTCATCCCGGCCACCCTCGGGTGGGTCGTCGTCGTCGCGTTCTTCCGGGCCGGGCAGAACGGCTGGCTCGACTGGTTCGGGGACCTCACCATCGCCGGCCGCACGTTCCCGGGCAGCTCTCTCATGCTCGTCGGTGTCGTGGCCGTCCTCGCCCTCGTGGGAGGGTGGCTCTGGGACCGTCGGGCCGAGGCCAAGGAGGTCGTGGCGCATCCGGAGGTCCCGGAGGAGATCGACCCCTATGCCGGGGGACACCCGGTGCCACCGATGCCGGGGCAACGCCTGCGTGAGCCCTCGCTCGCGGCTGCGGCACTGCCATCGGGTTCGGAGACCAGCGACACCAAGGAGACCAGCCGTGGCTGACGAGCAGAAGAAGTCAGGCTTCTTCTCGGAGATGTTCGCCCCCGTCGCCGGGTTCGGGGTGACCTTCTCGACGATGTTCCGCAAGGTCGCCACGGCCCAGTACCCCGAGGAGCGGCGGCCGCCCCAACCTCGGTTCCATGGTCGTCACCAGCTCAACCGGCACTCCGACGGCCTCGAGAAGTGCATCGGGTGTGAGCTGTGTGCGTGGGCCTGCCCCGCCGACGCGATCCTCGTCGAGGGGGCCGACAACGACGACTCCGAGGGTGGCGCAGGGCGTTTCAGCCCCGGTGAGCGCTACGGCCGCATCTACCAGATCAACTACCTGCGCTGCATCTTCTGCGGCCTGTGCATCGAGGCGTGCCCGACCCGAGCGCTGACGATGACCAACGCCTACGAGCTCGCCGACAACAACCGCGCCGACCTGATCTTCACCAAGGACCAGCTGCTGGCCCCCATCGCGCAGGGCATGGTCCAGCCGCCGTTCCCGATGGTGGAGGGCATGGAGGAGCGGGACTACTACCTCGGCAAGGTCAGCGCGGCGACCGACGCCCAGCGCGCCTACGCCGCGACGTCCACCAGGTCCGACGAGGACGCGGAGGTCACCTCGTGACCGGCACCGGAGAAGCGGTGATGTTCTGGGTCCTCGCGCCCCTCGCCGTGCTCGGCGCGCTCGGTCTGGTGTTCGCGCGCAAGGCCGTCCACGCCGCCCTGGGCATGGCGCTGACCATGATCATCCTCGGCGTCTTCTACATCGCGCAGGACGCCGAGTTCCTCGGCGTCATCCAGATCTTCGTCTACACCGGTGCGGTGATGATGATCTTCCTCTTCGTCATGATGCTGGTGGGCGTCGACTCCTCCGACAGCCTGGTCGAGACCCTCAAGGGACAGCGCGTCGTCACGGCGCTGCTGACCCTCGGGCTCGGCGGCATCCTCATCGGATCCATCGGGCGGGTGACGCTGGGTGCCACGGTCGGGGTCGCGGCGATCAACGAGCAGACCGGAAACGTGACCGGGGTCGCCCAGCTGATCTTCGGCCGCTACGTCTGGGTCTTCGAGATGACCAGCGCCCTGCTCATCACGGCCGCCCTGGGCGCGATGGTGCTGGCGCACCGGGAACGCCTCGGCAAGGGTCCGGACCAGCGCGAGTGGAGCAAGCGCCGGTTCCGCTCGGGCGAGAACCTCGCCGGGCTCCCCGCACCCGGTGTCTACGCCCGACACAACGCCGTCGACACCCCGGCGCTGTTGCCCGACGGCAGCCCTGCCGAGCTCTCCGTCTCGCGCGTGCTCAGTGCGCGGGACCAGAACCGCTCGCCCGTGGCCTACACCGAGGCCGAGCAGGAGATCGAACGCGAGATGCGCGACGGGAGTGAGCGGTGAACCCGATCAACTACGTCTACCTGGCGACGATCCTCTTCACCATCGGTGGCGCGGTGGTCCTGACCCGTCGCAACGCGATCATCGTGTTCCTGGGGGTCGAGCTGATGCTCAACGCCGCCAACCTCGTCTTCGTCACCTTCGCCCGCATCCACGGCAACCTCGACGGCCAGGTCCTCGCCCTGTTCGTCATGGTCGTGGCCGCGGCCGAGGTCGTCGTCGGCCTGGCGATCATCATGGCGATCTTCCGTGCCCGCCGGTCGGCCTCGGTCGACGACGCGAACCTGCTGAAGCTGTAAGGAGCACCAGTGACCTCACTCATCACCGAGGGCGGGTTGACCGCGGTCGACGCGAGCGGTGCGTCCGCGTTCGCGTGGCTGCTGATCGCCCTGCCCCTCGTCGGTGCGGCGACCCTGCTGGTCGGCGGGCGCCGCACCAACGGGTTCGGGCCGCTGTTCGCCGTCGCGATGTCCTGGGCGAGCTTCGTCGTCGGCCTGGTGGTGCTGCTCCAGCTCACCGGGCTGGGCGCCGAGGAGCGCGCGCAGCACATCGCGTTGTGGAACTTCGTCCCGGCCGGCTCCTTCCAGCTCGACGCAGGCCTGCTCGTCGACCCGCTGTCGATGAGCTTCGTCATGCTCATCACCTTCGTGGGGTCGCTCATCCACGTGTACTCGATCGGGTACATGGAGCACGACCCCGACAAGCGGCGCTTCTTCGCCTACCTCAACCTCTTCGTCGCCTCGATGCTGCTGCTGGTCCTGGCCGACTCCTACCTCCTGCTCTTCGTCGGCTGGGAGGGTGTCGGTCTCGCGTCCTACCTGCTCATCGGGTTCTGGAACTGGAACCCCGCCTTCGCCACGGCCGCCAACAAGGCGTTCTTCGTCAACCGGGTCGGTGACCTCGGGCTGATCATCGCCATCTTCGCGATGTTCGTGACCTTCGGCGGCGTCGACTACGACACGGTCAACGCGGGTGTGGCCGGTGCCAACCAGGGCGCCCTGACCGCCATCGGGCTCCTGCTGCTCGTCGGGGCCTGCGGCAAGTCCGCCCAGTTCCCGCTGCAGTCCTGGCTCGGTGACGCCATGGCCGGCCCGACGCCGGTGTCGGCCCTGATCCACGCGGCGACGATGGTCACCGCCGGGGTCTACCTCGTGGTCCGCTCCGGTGCCATCTACGACGGCACCCCGGACGCCCGGCTCGCCGTGGCTCTCGTCGGGGCCATCACCCTGGTCTTCGGGGCGATCGTCGGCTGTGCCAAGGACGACATCAAGAAGGCGCTCGCGGCATCCACGATGAGCCAGATCGGTTACATGATGCTGGCCGCCGGGCTCGGTCCGGTCGGCTACGCGTTCGCGATCTTCCACCTCCTCACCCACGGCTTCTTCAAGGCGGGGATGTTCCTCGGCGCCGGGTCGGTCATGCACGGCATGAACGACGAGGTCAACATGCGCCGCTTCGGTGGGTTGTCGGGGGTCATGAAGATCACCTGGGCCACCTTCGCCCTGGGGTGGCTCGCCATCCTCGGGATCCCACCCTTCTCCGGCTTCTGGTCCAAGGACAAGATCATCGAGGCGGCCTTCGTCGGTGAGGGCTGGCAGCCCTGGGTGCTCGGTGGCGCGGCGATGATCGGCGCCGGCATCACCGCCTTCTACATGTCGCGGCTGTTCTTCATGACCTTCCACGGCCAGCGCCGGTGGGCCGAGGACGCCCACCCGCACGAGTCGCCCCGCACGATGACCGTGCCGATGATCGTCCTCGCCCTCGGCTCCGCGTTCCTGGGGTTGGCCCTCGGGCCCACCGGCGTCTTCACGACCTGGCTCGCGCCGGTCGTCGGCGAGCACGGCGAGGAGCACCCGGTGCTTCCCGTCGCGGTGATCACGGTCCTCACCCTGCTCCTCGTCATCGGGGGCGCCGGACTGGCGTGGGCTCGATACTGGCGCGACGAGGTGCCGGCCGTGGCACCCCGGGGCTCCGTGCTCACCCAGGCGGCTCGCGTCGACCTCTATCAGGACGCCCTCAACGAGAGCCTGTTCATGCGACCCGGCATCCACCTCACCCGGGGGTTGGTCTTCGCCGACGCCCGCGGGGTGGACGGGGCCGTCGGTGGCCTCGCCGCCGCGACGGGCGGGATCTCCTCGAGACTGCGCAGGTTGCAGACCGGCTACGCCCGCTCGTATGCCCTGACGATGCTCACCGGCGTCGTCACCGTCCTCGGCGCTCTGTGGGTGATCCAGTGAACTCCCTGCCCCTGCTCACCCTGATGATGGTCGTGCCGCTACTCGGCGCGGTCGTCGTGGCGGCCCTGCCCGGCAGCTCCGCCCGGCTCGCGAAGCCGATCGCGCTGGGTGCCTCGATCGTCACCCTGGTGCTGGCGATCCTGGCCTGGGTCCGCTTCGACGCTGGGGCCACGGTGCAGTTCCAGCTGGCCGAGGTGCACTCGTGGATCCCGCAGTTCGGTGTGTCCTACGCCCTCGGCGTCGACGGGATCGCCCTCTCGCTCATCGTGCTCTCCGCCATCCTCACTCCGATCTGCCTGCTGGCCGCCTGGAACGACGTCAGCGACGAGGAGCCCCAGCGGGAGAAGACCTACTTCGCGCTGATGCTCACCCTGCTGGCCTTCATGGTCGGGGTCTTCGCGGCGACCGACGTCTTCTTGTTCTACGTCTTCTTCGAGGCGATGCTCATCCCGGTGTACTTCCTCATCGGCCTGTTCGGCGGTGCCCGCCGGCAGTATGCCGCGGTGAAGTTCCTGCTGTTCTCCCTCGCGGGCGGGCTGATCATGCTCGTCGCGGTCATCGCGCTCTACGTCGCCGGCCCCGGCGGCCCCACCGGCTTCCTCGTCGACAACCTCACCGGAAACCTCGATGCGTCCACCGGGGCGCTGCGATGGATGTTCGTCGGCTTCTTCTTCGCCTTCGCGGTGAAGGCCCCGATGTGGCCGGTGCACACCTGGCTGCCCGACGCGGCCACCGAGGCCCGCCCGGCGACCGCCGTCCTGCTGGTCGGCGTGCTCGACAAGGTCGGCACCTACGGCATGATCCGGTTCTGCCTCCAGCTCTTCCCGGAGGCCTCGAAGTGGGCCACCCCCGTGGTCATCACCCTCGCCGTCATCTCGGTGATCTACGGCGCGCTGCTGGCCATCGGCCAGACCGACATGATGCGGCTCATCGCCTTCACCTCGATCAGCCACTTCGGCCTGATCGTCCTGGGCATCTTCGCGCTGACCAGCGTCGGTGGCGCCGGAGCGACCCTGTACATGGTCAACCACGGGTTCTCCACGGCGGGGCTCTTCCTCCTCGCTGGCTTCCTCGTCGCGCGTCGCGGCTCCAAGCGCATCCCGGACTACGGCGGCTGGCAGCGAGTCACCCCGGTGCTGGCGGGCAGCTTCCTGGTCGTCGGCCTGTCGAGCCTGGCCCTGCCCGGACTCTCCTCGTTCGTCTCGGAGTTCCTCGTCCTACAGGGGGCGTTCATGCGCTACCCCGCGGCGGCGGTCATCGCCACCCTCGGCACGGTCCTCGCCGCGCTGTACATCCTCCTCATGTACCAGCGCGTCATGACCGGCCCGAAGCCCAGCTTCGTCGAGGGAGAGGCTCCACCCGACCTCTCCCACCGGGAGCGCTGGGTCGTGGCCCCGATCATCGCCTCGTTCATCGTGCTCGGCTTCTTCCCCAAGCCGGTGCTCGACCTCGTCAACCCGGCCGTGGACCGGACGCTGCAGTTCGTCGGCGTCTCCGACCCGACCGCAACCGCCGCCTCCGGGAGTGAGAAGTGATATCCGCCGAGTTCGAGGCAGTCAACGTCGACTACGCAGCGGTGTCGCCGATGCTCATCGTCATCGGTGGTGCGCTCGTGGGGGTCCTCGTCGAGGCCTTCGCACCCCGGATGAAGCGGCACTCGATCCAGGTCGTGCTCACCAGCGTGACGCTGCTCGCCGCCCTGGTGGCGGTGGCGGTCTGGTCGCGCACCAACACCGCGGTGACCCTCGGCGGGTCGGTCGTCGTCGACGGGGTCGCGGTCTTCCTCCAGGGCTCGTTGCTCGTGCTCGCCCTGATGGCCGTGCTCATCATGGCCGAGACCTTCGGCGGCGTCGGGGCCGACGCCTTCACGCCGATGGGCGCGTCCACCCCCGGCTCGCAGCAGGAGGACGTGGCGACCCGCGCGGGCTACGCGACGTCAGAGGTCTTCCCGCTGACGCTCTTCGCCGTGCTGGGCATGATGGTCTTCGTCACGGCGAACGACCTGATCACCATGTTCGTGGGCCTCGAGGTGCTCTCGCTGCCGCTCTACGTCATGACCGGCCTGGCCCGGCGTCGGCGCCTGCTGTCGCAGGAGGCGGCCCTGAAGTACTTCCTCCTCGGTGCCTTCTCCAGCGCCTTCTTCCTCTTTGGCTCGGCGCTGCTCTACGGCTTCGCCGGCTCCTCCGACCTCAAGGTCATCGCCCAGACCATCTCCACGACCGGCGGCGAGCTCGACGGGCTGCTCCTGCCCGGTGTGGTCCTCGTCCTGGTCGGGCTGCTGTTCAAGGTGGGTGCGGTGCCGTTCCACTCGTGGACACCGGACGCCTACCAGGGTGCGCCGACCCCCGTGACGGGGTTCATGGCCGCCTGCACCAAGCTCGCGGCCTTCGGGGCCATCCTGCGGTTCGTCTACGTCGGCGTCGCGGGCAACCGCTGGGACTGGGAGATGGCGGTCGTGGTCATCGCGATCCTCACGATGGTCATCGGCGCCGTGCTGTCCGTGACCCAGACCGACATCAAGCGCCTCCTGGCGTACTCCTCGATCGCCCACGCCGGCTTCATCCTCGTCGGTGTCCTCGCGTTCACCGAGGCGGCGATCTCCGGCGTGATGTTCTACCTCATCGCCTACGGCTTCACCACGGTGGCCGCGTTCGGGATCATCGCCATGGTGCGCCAGGGTGGGTCCGAGGCATCGCACCTCTCGCAGTGGGCGGGTCTGGGCCGCCGCCACCCGGTCGTCGCCGGGACGTTCTCGTTCCTGCTGCTGGCCTTCGCCGGCATCCCGCTGACCTCGGGCTTCACGGCCAAGTACGCCGTGTTCGCCCCGGCCGTCCAGAGCGGCACCGCCGGCGTCATCATGGTCGTGGTGGGTGTGCTCGCCTCGGCCGTCACGGCCTTCGTCTACGTCCGGCTCATCGTGCTGATGTACTTCACCGAGCCCGCCGGTGACGACGTCGTGGCGCTGACCCCGTCGATCGGCGCGGCCGTCGCGATCACCGTCGGTGTCGTGGCGACCGTCGTCGCGGGCGTGCTGCCCAGCATCGGGCTCGACCTGGCGGCGTCGTCGGCCTCGTTCCTCCTGTGAGCGAGGTGTCGGTCGAGCAGGCCGCGCGGGGCACCCCCGCGGTGCTCTCCCTCCCCGACGCCTCCGACGCCCTGCGCAGTGCCCTCCTCGCCGGTCTGGACGCGGTCAACGCGCTCATCGAGGACCGGGTCCGACACGACGACCCGTTCATCTCCCGGGCCAGCGAGCACCTGACCGCGGCCGGGGGGAAGCGGTTCCGGCCGTTGCTCACCCTCCTTGCCGCGGAGGTGGGTGAGGGCGTCAACGGCCAGGTGGTCGCGGCCGCGGCGGGGGTCGAGCTGACCCACCTGGCCTCGCTCTACCACGACGACGTCATGGACGAGGCGGACGTGCGGCGGGGTGCGACCAGCGCCAACGCCGCCTACGGGAACTCCACCGCCATCCTCGTCGGTGACCTGCTCTTCGGCACCGCCTCGGACATCGTGGCCGACCTCGGGCCACAGGCGGTGAAGATCCAGGCGCAGACCTTCGTGCGGCTGTGCTCGGGCCAGATCCGCGACGACCGACCCTGCCCCGACGGGGAGGACCCGGTGGACTACTACCTCAGCGTCCTCGCCGACAAGACCGGGGTCCTCATCGCCACCGCCGCCCGCTACGGCGCGATGTTCGCCGGGTGCGCGGATGACGTCGTCGAGACGATGGCCGAGTTCGGGGAGCGGCTCGGTGTCGCCTTCCAGCTGGCCGACGACCTCATCGACATCGAGTCCGAGGCCGACGAGACCGGTAAGACCCCCGGCACCGACCTGCGCGAGGGCAAGCGCACGCTTCCGGTCATCCACGTCCTGGCCTCCGACGACCCGGACGATCGGCCGCTGCAGGCGTTGCTCACCGGCGACCTCACCGACGACGCCCGCCTCGCGGAGGCCTTGGGCCTGCTGCGCGCCCACCCGGCGATGGACCGGGCCCGCGAGCACACCCACCAGGTCGCCCGACAGGCTCAGGACGTGCTCGTGGCGCTACCGCCGAGCGATGCCAAGGATGCCCTGCACGCCCTGGCGACCGGCGTGGTCACCCGAGTCGGGTGAGCGGCATCCCCGACCCGGTGGGCAACCCCTGGGAGCGCGCCACCGACGGGCTCCCGGCCCCGCTCGTCGCCGTGGACCTCGACCGCTTCGACGCCAACGCCGACGACCTCGTGCGACGAGCCGACGGGCTGCCGATCCGGGTGGCCTCCAAGTCCGTACGGTGCCGGGCCTTGCTCGACCGGGTCCTCTCCCGGCCCGGCTTCTCCGGCGTGATGGCGTATGCCGTGCCGGAGGCGCTGTGGCTGGCCAAGGCCGGGGTCCGCGACGTCTTCGTCGCCTACCCCAGCGTGGACGTCGCCGCGGTCCGGACCCTCGCGACCGACCCGGTGCTCCGCGCCGAGGTGACGGTGACGGTCGACAGCGTGGAGCACGTCCGCTGGCTTCGTGAGTCCTTGGGCGGGGACGTCAGGGGCCTCGGGGTCGCGGTCGACGTCGACGCGTCGCTGCGGGTGGGGCCCCTGCACCTCGGCGTGCGGAGGTCGCCGACGCGCACCCCGCAGCAGGCCCTGGCCGTGGTGCGGGCGGCGCTCGGCGTGGGACTCGACGTGCGCGGGGTGATGTTCTACGACGCCCAGGTCGCCGGCCTTCCCGACTCGGGACCACACATCAGGGTGCTCAAGCGGGGCTCGGTGCGGGACCTGCGCGCCCGGCGGGCCGCCGTCGTCGATGCGGTCCGCGCCGAGATCGACCTGGCCTTCGTCAACGCCGGAGGCACGGGCAGCCTGCACCTCTTCGGCGGCGACCGGGTCGTCACCGAGCTGGCGGCGGGCTCGGGTCTCTACTCGCCGACCCTCTTCGACGGCTACGACGCCCTGCACGGCCGACCCTCGATGGCCTACGCCGTGCCGGTGGTGCGGCGGCCCGCGCCGGGGCACGTTACGGCCTTCGGTGGGGGATATGTCGCCAGCGGCGAGCCCGGCTGGTCCAGGGTGCCCTCGCCGGTGCGCCGCGGTCTGGCCCTGCTGCGCAGCGAGGCGGCCGGGGAGGTGCAGACCCCGCTCCGGGGCGAGGAGGCGGACGGGCTGGCACTCGGTGAGCGGGTGTGGATGCGGGGCGCCAAGGCCGGCGAGCTCCTCGAGCGGTTCGACACGGTGCACCTCGTGCGGGGCGGCGCCCTCGTCGACAGCGTGCCGTCCTATCGCGGCGAGGGGCGGACCTTCGGGTGAGCGGGTGGCGCAACTGGGCGGGCAACGTCGACGCCGACCCCGCCGAGGTCGTGTCCGCCGCGGACGTCCAGGCGTTGCGAGACGCGCTGGGGCGCGCGGACCGGCACGGGCACACCGTGCGGGTGGCCGGGGCCGGGCACTCGTTCACGCCGTTGGTGGCCACCGACGGGCTGCTGCTGCGGGTCGAGGGGCTGCGCGACCTGATCGCCGTCGACGTCGAGGCCCGGCGGGTGCGGGTGGGCGCGGGGATGCCGCTGCACGTGCTGAACCCGACGCTGCAGGCGCTCGGGCTGGCGCTGCCGAACCTCGGTGACATCGACCGGCAGAGCATCAGCGGGGCCATCGCCACGGGGACCCACGGCACGGGCACCCGCCTGCGTGGCATCGCTGCCGCGGTGACCGGTCTCAGCCTCGTCCTGGCGGACGGGTCGCTGCTCCGGTGCTCGGCGGGGGAGGAGCCTGAGGTGTTCGCGGCGGCGCGGGTCGGCCTGGGGGCGCTGGGTGTCGTCACCGAGGTCGAGCTGCAGTGCGTCCCGGCCTTCCGGCTGCACGCCAAGGAGGCCGGCGAGTCGTTCTCGGAGCTGCTCGTGCACCTCCAGGACGAGGCGGACGCCCACGACCACCTCGACGTGCACTGGTTCCCTCACACGGACCGGGCGCTGGTCAAGCGCAACGACCGGGTGGCCGCGGGCGAGGGGCCCGAGCCCCTCCCGCGGTGGCGGGCGCGACTCGATGACGACCTCCTCGCCAACCGGGTCTTCGAGCTCACCAACCGGGTCGCCGCGCGAGCGCCGTCCATCGTGCCGGGACTCAACCGGGTCACCTCGCGGGCGCTCTCGTCGAGGGAGTTCGCCGACGACTCGTGGCGGGTCTTCTGCTCCTCGCGGGAGGTTCGCTTCGTCGAGAGCGAGTATGCCGTGCCCCGCCGGTCGGTCGAGGCGGTGCTGGGCGAGCTCCGGCGGTGGATCGAGCGCGGCGGTGAGCCGGTGCCCTTCCCGGTGGAGGTGCGGTTCGTCGGCGCCGATGACGTGTGGCTCTCGACGGCGCACGAGCGCGACAACGCCTACGTCGCCGTGCATCAGTACCACCGGATGGAGCACCGGCGGCTGTTCGCGGCGTTCGAGGCGATCGTGGCGGAGCACGAGGGGCGGCCGCACTGGGGGAAGATGCACACCCTCGGAGCCGAGCGGCTCGGCCGGCTCTACCCCCGCTTCGAGGACTTCCGGGCGGTGCGCGACCGGCTCGACCCGCAGCGCCGCTTCACCAACGCGCACGTGCGCCACCTGCTCGGCGACTGACCGGCATCCGGCCTACCCGCTTCCGGCATCCGTCATCCGGCATCCGACGCACGCATCCGTCAACCGGCATCCGACCTCCGACGTACGTCACCGGGTTCGGACACCATGGTAGCGAAACGCTGGGATGGCGGTCAGGTTCGGACGCCGTCAGCGGGTTTGAGCACCATGGTGGCCAAACCGGGTGCTAGACCCGGGTGATGGCCCCGGGCCCGTGCTGGGCGGGTCGAGGAGCGGGTGGGAACCGGGTGGTTCAGGGGCAGGGCTCGGGCGCGTCGAGCTCCTCGGGGCCGTTCTCCCGGAGCGACCTTCGAGCCGCGCGGGCCGATCCTGCGGCCCGGAGCGAGTCGACGGTGAGGAGCACGAGGGCGATCCACACGATCCCGAACCCGATCCACAGCCGACCGGTCACCTGCTCGCCCAGCACCGTGACCCCGACGAGCAGCTGGAGGAGCGGGGTGATGAACTGGATGAGACCCACGGTGACCAGGGGGATCCGGCGGGCCGCCGCGGCGAAGAGCAGGAGCGGCACAGCGGTGACGATCCCGGAGAGCACGAGCAGCGTCGTGTGCGGGGCCCCGTGGCCGGTGAAGGTCGTGGCGCCCTGGGCCGACAGCACGAGAAGCACCACGACGGCCACCGGAGCGAGCACCGTCGTCTCCGCCGCGAGGGAGTGCATCGCCTTCAGGCTGGCCCCCACCTTCTTCTTGGTCAGCCCGTACAGCCCGAACGAGAACGCCAGCGTGAGCGAGATCCACGGGAGCACGCCACCGGCGAGGGCGAGGTAGACCGAGGCCACCCCGCCGGTGACGACCGCGGCCCACTGCAGGCGTCGCAGCCGCTCACCGAGCACGAGCACCCCCAGACCCACGGTGACGATCGGGTTGAGGAAGTAGCCGAGCGCCGCCTCGTAGGTGCGCCCGGTGAGGACGGCGAGGACGTAGATCGTCCAGTTGGCCGCGATGAGCAGAGCCGCCACGGTGATGCCGCCGACGAGGCGCTTGCGCGCGACGAACGGCCGGATCCACGAGAGGTCCCGTCGCACGAGGAGCACGAGGGCGCACACCAGGAGGGTCCACAGGATGCGGTGGGCGAGGATCTCGAAGGCACCGGAGGGCTTGAGCGCCGCGAAGTAGAGCGGGAACAGGCCCCAGATGCCGTAGGCGAGGAACCCGTATGCCGTGCCGCGGCGCAGCTCTGCGTCGTCACCTCCCACCGTGGTCGCCGTCGGTGGGGGAGGGGTCACTCCACGGTCCAGGTGTCACGACCCCCGAGCAGCTCGGTGAGGTCGTCGTCGGCGGCAGGGCCGCCAGCGGCGTCGACGGCCGCGTCGACCTGGGCCCGGACCAGGTCGTCGTAGGTGGGGCGCGACACCTGGCGGAAGATGCCCATCGGCACGGTCGTCATCTCGGGGCTGTCCAGGCGGGAGAGGGCGAAGGCCTGGCTGGGGTCGTCCGCCGCGGCATCGTGAACGACCACGTCACGGTCCGCGGCATCGGTCTCGTCGACGAACTCCATCGACCCTGCCGCTCCGCGCACGAGCACGCGGCGCTCACCCTCGAGACCGACCACCACCGGCTCGCCGGACCGCAGCCGGACGATCCGCGCGTCCTGCTGGCTGCGGTCCTTGAGCACCTCGAAGGCGCCGTCGTTGAAGATCGGGCAGTTCTGGTAGATCTCGACCAGGGCGGTGCCCCGGTGCTCGGTCGCGGCACGCAGGATCGTCGTGAGCTCGGCCCGGTCGGACTCCATGGCGCGGGCCACGAACGTCGCCTCGGCACCGAGCGCCAGTGACACCGGGTTGAACGGGGTGTCGACCGAGCCCATCGGCGTCGACTTGGTGACCTGACCGACCCGGCTGGTGGGGGAGTACTGGCCCTTGGTCAGGCCGTAGATCTGGTTGTTGAACAACAGGATCGTGAGGTTGACGTTGCGGCGCAGCGCGTGGATCAGGTGGTTGCCCCCAATCGACAGCGCGTCGCCGTCACCGGTGACGACCCACACCGACAGGTCCGGGCGCGAGGTCGCCAACCCCGTCGCGATGGCGGGCGCGCGGCCGTGGATCGAGTGCATCCCGTAGGTGTCGAGGTAGTAGGGGAAGCGCGAGGAGCAGCCGATGCCGGAGACGAACACGATGTTCTCGCGCTTGAGCCCCAGCTCGGGGAGGAAGGACTGCACCGCGGCGAGGATCACGTAGTCGCCGCACCCGGGGCACCACCGCACCTCCTGGTCGGAGGTGAAGTCGCGCTTGGTCTGTCGGGTCTCGTCCTGCGGGAGATGGGGGACGTGGTCGAGGCCACTCACCGGCATCCCCAGGTCTGTGGTGGTCACGCGAGTCCCTCCAGCGAGGTCGAGATGACGTCGGCGAGCCCCACCGTGGAGAACGGCAGGCCGCGGACCGAGGTGTGCGATTGGACGTCGACGAGGAACTTCGCGCGCAGGAGCAGGGCGAGCTGGCCGAGGTTCATCTCCGGCACGATGACGCGGTCGTAGGTGCGCAGCACGTCGCCGAGGTTGGCGGGGAAGGGGTTGAGGTGGGTCAGGTGCGCACTGGCCACGGGGCGACCGGAGTTGCGCACCACCCGGGTGGCCGCCGCGACCGGGCCGTAGGTCGAGCCCCAGCCCAGGACGAGGACGCGGGCCTCGCCGCTGGGGTCGTCGACCTCGAGGTCGGGCACGGTGATGCCGTCGATCTTCGCCTGCCGCAGCCGGGTCATCTTGTCGTGGTTGTCGGGGTCGTAGGAGATGTTGCCGGTGATGTCCGCCTTCTCGATGCCGCCGATCCGGTGCTCCAGCCCCGGGGTGCCGGGGACGGCCCAGGGCCGGGCGAGCGTCTCCTCGTCGCGCAGGAACGGGTGGAAAACCGGCTCACCCTTGGCGTCGGTGTCGTTGGGCTCGGAGGCGAACTCGACCGAGAGGTCAGGAAGGGACGCCACCGCGGGGACGCTCCACGGCTCGGACCCGTTGGCGAGGTATCCGTCGGAGAGGAGGAAGACCGGGGTGCGGTAGGTCGTGGCGATGCGCACGGCATCCATCGCGGCCTCGAAGCAGCCGGCGGGGGTGCGCGGCGCGACGATCGGCACGGGAGACTCGCCGTTGCGGCCGAACATCGCCTGGAGGAGGTCGGCCTGCTCGGTCTTGGTCGGCAGCCCGGTGGAGGGCCCGCCGCGCTGGACGTCGACGATGATCAGCGGGAGCTCGAGGGAGACGGCCAGCCCGATGGTCTCGGACTTCAGCGCCACACCCGGCCCGGAGGTCGTCGTCACGCCGATGGCCCCGCCGAAGCTCGCGCCGAGGGCGATGCCGATGCCGGCGATCTCGTCCTCCGCCTGCAAGGTCGTCACGTTGTGCCGCTTCAGCGCGGCGAGGGCGTGCAGGATGTCGGATGCCGGGGTGATCGGGTAGGAGCCGAGCACCAGTGGCAGCCCGGCGCGGTGGGCAGCGGCGACCAGGCCGAGGGCCAACGCCGTGTTGCCGGTGACGTTGCGGTAGGTGCCGGGCGGCATCTTCGCGGGGGCGACGACGAAGGACGAGGCGAAGTCCTCGGTCGTCTCGCCGTAGTTCCAACCGGCCCGCAGTGCAGCGAGGTTCGCGGCGAGGATCTCGGGGTGGGCACCGAACTTCCTGGTGAGGAAGGTCTCGGTGCCCGTGGTGGGCCGGGTGTACATCCAGGAGAGCAGGCCGAGGGCGAACATGTTCTTCGCCCGCTCCTTCTCCTTCCGCGTCAGCCCGTCGAACTCGGCCAGGGCCTGGACCGTGATGGAGGTGAGTCCGACCGGATGCACGTGGAAGGAGTCGAGCGTGCCGTCGTCGATCGGGCTCACGGCATATCCGACCTTGGCCAGGTTGCGCTTGGTGAACTCGTCGGTGTTGACGATGATCGTGGCGCCGCGCGGCACCTCGGCGAGGTTGGCCTTCAGGGCCGCGGGGTTCATGGCGACGAGGACGTCGGGGGCGTCGCCGGGCGTGAGCACGTCGTGGTCCGCGAAGTGGAGCTGGAAGCTGGAGACGCCGGGGAGGGTGCCCTGGGGGGCGCGGATCTCCGCAGGGAAGTTGGGCAGGGTCGACAGGTCGTTGCCCATGGCCGCGGTGTCGGAGGTGAACCGGTCGCCCGTCAGCTGCATGCCGTCGCCGGAGTCGCCGGCGAAACGGATGACCACGCGATCGAGGGTCTGGACGGTCTTGCTGCTCACTGTTCACCCTGGGTGTCGGCGACGGGTCGGTGCTGAGCCACGGTGTGCCGCGGGCGCAGCACCATCCATCGTACGTCTCGGGCGCTGGGTCCTTCCGGCGGTCCACCAGTCGACCCCCCGTCGACGGTCCGCCGTCCGCCGATCGACCGCCCGCCGATCGACCGCCCGCCGATCGCCGGTCAACGCAGGACCAGCGCGTGGCCGGCTCCGGAATCGTCCAAATCGAGGACAGCCGGGGCGCCACGAGCGGATACTCGGCCGGAGACCCTCAACGGTGAGGGTCGAGGAGATGGGAGTCGCTCATGCTCTCACGACGACCACGTGTTGCCGCCGTGTTGTCCGCCACCGCACTGTCCGCCGGGGCCCTTGTCGCAGCATCGCCCCCGGCTGGCGCCTCGGCCTCGCCGCCAACTCCCCAGATCGCCGTCGGGGGCTCGGCGAAGATCGCGAACGACTACAGCGCGCTCGTGCCGGTGCGGGTCGGGTGCGAGGTCGGCGCCAACGTCGTCGCCTTCTCCGTCACCGCCACCCAGGGCGCCGTCGTCGGCAGCACCTCGGCGATCCCGGCGGTGACCTGCGACGGCACGAGCAGGGTGCTCACGCTGCTCATGGGCACGAACGGACCGTCCTTCGAGCCGGGCCCGGTGGCGGTCGCCGCATCGGTGACCGTGCAGTATCCGGGGCTGCCCGGCGGTCCGACCCGCACCGGGACCTCGACGGCTTCCATCCCCATGCGAGCACCGGCCCACGTCCGGATCGACCGGGTCGTCCTGAGGCCGGACGGGAGCATGGCGGTCGACTACGCGCTGAGGTGTCCCGCCCCGTGGGACCCGCAGGTGGGCAGCGTCCAGGTCACGCAGAACGACGGCTTCCGAGCCGGCTCGGCGCTCACCCTGCCCGTGCCGGTCTGCAACGGTGTGTGGCAGGGACGTCGCGCTCTCGTGCTGCCCGGTGAAGGTGCGTGGCAGCCGGGGAGGACGGTGGTCGAGGTCAGCTTCGGCGTGCTCGACCCGCGCACCGGGGATCCGGTCGGCGCCGCCGGCAAGCGGGTCGTCCGCTTCCCGCGCCAGCGGTGACGGCTGAACCGTGCTGCGACGGGCCCACATTCACGCGACGAAGATGCAGAACGGGTGGCCGGCCGGGTCGGCGAGGACGTAGAGCGGCTCCTCCGGGTCCTCGCTCCGGTCGAGCACGAGACGGGCCCCGAGCTCCTGTGCGCGCTGTCGTTGTCGCTCCAGCGCGGTGGCGTCGCCGACCGTGAGGTCGAGGTGCAGCTGCATCGGGACTCCCGCCTCGGGCCACGTGGTCGGCTCGAGGCGGTCGACCTCCTGGAAGGCCAGCACGTTGGATCCGTGCTCGTCGCGCAGCACGAGCCAGTCGGCGTCATCCGGGATGCCGGGAGCCGGCACCTCGTCGCCCGGCCGGTAGCGCAGCCCCATCAGCACCCGGTAGAACTCGGCCACGAGCCGGGGCGCCGTGGTGTCGATCACGGTGTGCAGTAGGCGGGGGTGCTCCTCCATCCGCCCAGCGTCGCACGGACGGGGCTAAGGTGGCGCCTGATGGAGGGCTACCTCGCGGCTGTGGGTGTGGTGCTGGCCGGCATCCTGCTGGTCACCGCCGCCATGCTCGCGCGCCGGATGCTCGCGCCCCGGGCGGCCACCGAGACCGGGCTGCGCACCTACGAGTCCGGTGTCGACCCGGTGGGCACGGGCTGGGCGCAGAGCCAGATCCGCTACATCTCCTTCGCATTCCTCTACGTCGTGTTCGCCGTCGACGCCGTCTACCTCTTCCCTTGGGCGCTGGTGCTGCGCGATCCCGACCTCGGTGTCGCGTCCCTGGTGGAGGTCGTCATCTTCGTCGGCGTCATCATCATCGGGCTGCTGCACGCTGCTCGACGGGGCCTGCTGCGCTGGACCACCGGATGAGCGTCGACCTGCCGATGCCGCGCGTGGGCCCCCTGGCCGAGCACGCGCCGAAGCCCATCCGCGTCGTCCTCAACTGGGGTCGCCGCTACAGCCTCTGGGTGTTCAACTTCGGGCTCGCCTGCTGCGCCATCGAGTTCATCGCGACGTCGATGGGTCGGCACGACTTCATCAGGCTGGGGGTCATTCCGTTCGCGCCCGGCCCGCGGCAGGCGGACCTCATGGTCGTCTCGGGCACCGTGACCGACAAGATGGCCCCCGCGATCCGCCGTCTCTACGACCAGATGCCCGAGCCGAAGTACGTCATCTCCTTCGGTGCCTGCTCCAACTCCGGCGGCCCCTACTGGGACTCCTACTCCGTGACCAAGGGGGTCGACCAGCTCATCCCCGTCGACGTCTACGTTCCCGGGTGCCCTCCGCGCCCCGAGGCGCTGCTGCAGGGCATCATCATGTTGCAGGAGAAGATCGCCGCCGAGCGCGTGAGCGGGGACGGCATCGCCGCCCGCCAGCCCGGAAGGGGACCGCGGTATGCCGGGCACCGCACCGCGGCGGCCGGCGAGGTCACCCGCGAGCTCCTGACCAAGCCGTGACCGAGCCGCGGATCGGGACACCCAGCCTGTTCGCGCTGGCCCTCGTCGCGTTCCTGGTCGAGCTGGCCCTCTTCGGCGGTGTCGGAGTCGTGGCCCACGATGTGCTGGACGGCGGCGCCGCGGGGTCGGCTGTCGGCGTGCTCGCCACGGGGCTCGTGCTCGTGCTGTGGGGTTTGTTCATGGCGCCGAAGGCCCGAAGGCGACTCGCGCCCAGCACGCGGGTGCTGGTCGCGCTCCTCCTGGCCGTGGGCACGGCCTACGGACTGGTGCAGACCGACCACGTGCGGTGGGGGTGGTTCGTGGGGCTGGCCGGTCTCGCCGTGGTCGCCGCCCAGGTCGTGTTGACCCCCGGTACGGCGGCGAGCACCGACACAGCCGGCACCGACACAGCCTGAGGAAGTCGCTGCCTCAGCGCACTGTGGCAGGCACCCGCGCACCGTCTGAGTGCGGCCCCGGCGTGGTTCCCACCGGCCACCTCGTGCCTCGCCGGCTCGCGCACGCCGTGGGAGGGTGAGACATGGACAGCACTGATGACAACGAGCTCGACGCCTTCTGGGACATCGCCAGGGAGCACGCCGATCTGGCCGGGGTGCCGGTCTACACCGGTGAGACCCCGGTGCGGACGCTCCGGCCCCCCGCGTGGGCCTTCGGTGCGACCCCCGAGCAGGCCGACGAGCTGCTCGGCGTCGTCCTCGACGGGACCAAGACCGCGACCGCGAGCTCGCGCGCTGACTACGTGAAGGAGGGCCAGGAGCTGCCCGTGCCGGGGCTGCTGGGCATCGTCCTCGACGGGACCGGCCACCCGCGCGCCCTCGTCGTCACGACCGGGGTGCGGGTCGTCCCCTTCGACCAGGTGGACGCCGACCACGCCCGCGAAGAGGGTGAGGGCGACCGCAGCCTCGAGCAGTGGCGGGCGGTCCACGAGCGCTTTTTCACGGAGCACGCCGATGGTGGCTTCCAGCCGGACATGCTGGTCGTCCTCGAACGCTTTCACGTCCTCTACCCGTCGACCGCACCGCACACTCCGGGGACGCACGCTCGAGAGTGACCGCGACCTTGCTGGTAGACCGGGCCGCGCCGGTCGGAGCACCACGCAGAATGCGGGTGAGGTCAGGCCCCTGGCGGACGCCGCGGCGCGACCCCACACGGCCGCGAAGGCGCAAGGTCGCCCGGTGCCGGTGCCGGTGCCGGTGCCGGTGACTGGCGCGTGGAGCATCTCAGGGCCCCCACACCGCTCGCGACGAACAGGAGAGCCAGGATGATGAGCACTCCGGTCGCTCGCTCGTCCGGTCCCGTCGCAGCCAGCTCCGCAGTCCTGGGCTCCACGGTGAATGCCGGGGTGGCTGCCGGGGTGGCGTCGTGCGCCACCACGATGCGCGCCACCGACACGTCGTCGGCCGGGGTGCCGTCGGTGCTTCCGGCATCTGAGGAAGCGCGGATCGTCAGGACGTGGCCGGCGTCAGCGGGGTCGACCCGCAGGCCGTACTCCAGCACCTCTCGTTGCCTGCCTGCCAGCGTGAGGGTGCACACGATCGTACCCGGGTCGAAGGAACACTCGCGCCCGGGACGATCCGGTGGGCCGGTGGCCACGACCGTGCGGGGAAGCCCTGTCGTTCCGTCGGCGTAGCGGGGGTCCGTGATCCTGATGTCGACGTCAGTGAGGGCGTCGCCGTGGTTCACCACCGTCAGGGCCAGCGCCAGGGCTGCCTCGGGGCGTGTCGTGTAGGGCGAGGCGTCCCAGCTGATCCCCACGTTGTCTTCTTCGACCACGCGGACCGAGCCGGTCGCCGTGTCGTTGCCGGGCTCCGGATCGGTTGCTCCTTCGACGCTGGCTCGAGCCAGGTACCTCAGCACGGTGCCGACGGCGACGTCTCGGCCGACCTCCAGGACCAGAAACCCTCCGGCCAAGGTCCCAGCCCCGGTGTCGGGCTGCTCGTCCCGACACGTCAGGACCTGACCGGCCACGCGACAGAACTTGCCCATCCACGTGTTGGGCCTGGCAGGAACAAAGGAGACCCCGCGCGGCAGGACCAGCTCGAGCACGACCGCGGTAGCCGAGCCCGACACCAGGTCCGCGTAGGCCTCGATGAACAGGCGTCCGCCGGGGGCCGCCTCGCCGCCCGCCGAGGCGCTGGCCTTCGCGTCGGCCGTTTCGGCCGCCGAGAGTGGTGATACCGCGGAGGTGGTGCCCGTCGGCGCCGCTGCCGCTGACCCGCCCGACCGCTTCGCCGGAGGGATGCTCGTCGGTGTCGGTGTCGGTGTCGGTGTCGGTGTCGGTGTCGGTGTCGGTGTCCAGGCGGGGTTGGGGGTCGGTGACGTCGATGGGGTCATCGCGGGAGCGATGCTCGTCGGGGTGGGGCTGGGGGTCGGTGCCGCGACCGCGGGCAGCGCGCTCGCCCCCATCACCCCTCCGAGGACGACGGACACCACCACTGCCAGCCCCCCGCGGAGGCCACCTCGCACTGCCACGCACCCATCGTGGCTGCCGCACCCATCCATGGCAAGAGCGAAGAACCACGTCGGAACCGGGTGCCGGATGGTCGGTGGCAGGTGTCGTCGGGTCGATAGGCTGCCGGAGTGGCTGACGAGACGCGTGTGGTCGGAGCCGACGGCTGGCGTGATGCCGTCGCCGACGCCCACGCGGAGGGCTTCGCCTTCTTCGACTGGCTGAGCGCGGTCGACCGCTCCTACGACGAGAGCGCACCCGGCTTCGACGTGGTGGCCCACCTGCTCGACGTGTCCACCCCTGGCGGGCTGCGCGGCATCCTCCTGGTGACCCGGGTCCCCGAGGGCCAGCCGGTCCTGTCCGTCACCGAGGTGTTCGCCGGCGCCGCGTGGCACGAGCGCGAGACCCACGAGATGTTCGGCATCGACTTCACCGGGTTCGACGACGGGAGCGGGCTGCCGATGCGCCCGCTGCTGCTGCCGGACGGGTTCGAGGGCACCCCCCTGCGCAAGTCCTTCCAGCTCGCGGCCCGGGCCAGCAAACCGTGGCCCGGGGGCAAGGAGCCCGGCGAGGGGCACGAGTCGGCCAAGTCACCCAGCCGCCGCCGCGTCCAGGCCCCCGGCGTCCCACCACCGGAGTGGGGCCCGCGATGACCGTGATCGAGGTGGCGATCCGCTCCGCGGCTGTACTGGCGGCCTTCCTCACCCTGCCCCTGCTCGTGGGGCAGGCCGAGCACAAGGTCATGGCCCACATGCAGGGTCGCCTGGGGCCGATGTATGCCGGTGGCTTCCACGGGTGGGCCCAGCTCGTGGCCGACGGGGTGAAGTTCGTCCAGAAGGAGGACATCACCCCCCGGGCCGCCGACCGCTGGGTCTTCCGCCTGGCGCCCGCCGTCGCCCTCATCCCCTACCTCGTGGCCCTCGCGGCCATCCCGGTCGGTGAGGGGGTCGCGGCCGTCGACGTGCCGCTCTCGCTCGTGCTCGTGCTCGCCGCCACGTCGGTCGGCGCCCTCGGCACGCTCATGGCCGGCTGGGGAAGCGCCAACAAGTACGCCCTCCTCGGCGGGCTGCGGGCGGCCGCCCAGCTGGTGTCCTACGAGCTGCCGATCGTGCTCTCCGTCGCCTCGGTCGCCCTGGCCGGCGGCTCCCTCTCCCTGCTGGGTCTCACCGACGCCTGGTCGCCCTGGTGGATGCTCTGGCAGCTGGCCGGTGGCCTCGTCTTCCTCGTCGCGGCCGTCGCCGAGCTGCAGCGGCCACCCTTCGACATGCCGATCGCCGACGCCGAGCTCGTCATGGGCGCGTGGACCGAGTACACCGGCCTGCGCTTCGCCTTCTTCCTGCTCGCCGAGTATGCCGGGATCGTCGTCATGTCGCTGCTGTTCGCGACGCTGTGGCTGGGTGGGTGGCACGGTCCGTTCAGCGACGCCCTCGGCTGGCTCTGGGTGCTGCTCAAGGGTTTCGCCGTCGCCGTGCTGGTCATCTGGATCCGTGTCGCGTGGCCGAGGTTGCGCGAGGACCAGCTCCAACGACTCGCCTGGGTGTGGCTCGTGCCGGTCGCGCTCGCCCAGCTCCTCCTCACCGGCGCAGGAGTGGTGATGGGCTGGTGAGCGACAACGACGAGCCGACGGGGCGGGGACCCGTCCCGGGCCTGCTCAAGGGCCTGGCCACCACTGCGCGCACCGCCCTGCACCGGACGCACACCGCGGAGTACCCCGACGTCGCGCCGACCTTGCCGCCGCGCAGCCGCGGGGTCATCGCGCTGCAGGAGGAGAACTGCACCTCCTGCATGCTGTGCGCGCGCGAGTGCCCGGACTGGTGCATCTACATCGACTCGCACAAGGAGACCATCCCCGCCACCACCGAGGGCGGCCGCGACCGCCAGCGCAACGTGCTCGACCGCTTCGCCATCGACTTCTCGCTCTGCATGTACTGCGGCATCTGCATCGAGGTGTGCCCGTTCGACGCGCTCTTCTGGAGCCCCCAGTTCGAGTACGCCGAGCCCGACATCCGGGACCTCCTGCACGAGAAGGAGAAGCTCGGGGAGTGGATGGCCACCGTGCCGGTGCCCCCGGCCCTGGACGAGCGGGCCGCCGACCCGGCGGAGATCGCCGCCGCCAACAAGCCGGCCCGCGGCGCCGGCCTGGTCGGGGGAGCCGCCGGGGCCGGCGCGGCCCGGCCCCCGCGCACCGTCCGACCCCGCCCCGCCGGCGGGCCACGACCCACCGCCGCCCAAGCGCCCGAGCCCCACGCGGCACCGGCACCCGACCCGCCGGAGGGAGCGCAGTGACGGCGCTCGACACGGCATTCGCCGCCTGCAGCGTCGTGGCCGTCATCGGCGGCCTCCTCGCGGTCACCACCCGTCAGGTCGTGCACGCCGCACTGTGGCTGGTCGTGGCGCTCGTCGGGGTCGCGGGAGCCCTCCTCGTGCTCGGCGCCGAGCTCGTCGCGCTCGTGCTGGTCCTCGTCTACGTCGGGGCCGTGGTGGTGCTCGTCCTCTTCGCGATCATGCTCACCCGGGCGCCGATCGGACCGGACCTGGAGCACAGGGTGGGTCCGTGGCGATCCCTCGGCGCGGGCCTGCTGGGCGCCGCGGTGGCCATCCTGCTCGGCTCGGTCCTGCTGCCCCTCGCGGGCCGAGCGGTGGAGCGCGCCGACGTCACCACCACCCAGGTCGCCGGGCAGCTGTTCGCGACGTGGGTCTGGCCCTTCGAGCTCCTCTCCCTCCTCCTGCTCGTCGCGCTCGTCGCGGCCCTCGCCGTCTCGAGGATCCAGCGCGAGGCAACCGTCGCCGAGGACGCCACGTCGTGATCCACCTCGCCGGGCCCTACCTCCTCGCCGCCGCGCTCGTCGGGCTGGGCGTGGTCGGTGTGACGTTGCGCCGCAACGCCGTGCTCGTGCTCGTCGGCGTCGAGCTCATCCTCAGCGGGTCCCTCGTCCTCCTCGTGACCACGCAGGCCGCGGGTGGTGACCGCTGGTCCGCCGGCAGCGTCCTGCCGCTGTTCGTCATCACCATCGCCGCCGCCGAGGTGGTCGTCGCACTCGCGGTGATCCTCACGGCCTACCGCCAACGGTCCAGCATCGACCTCGACGAGCCGAGTGGGGAGGCGCCGTGAACCCGTGGGTGATGCTGCTCGTGCCGGCCGTGGCCTCGGTCATCGGGCTCGCCGTGCGTCGCGACGACCGGGCGTCGGGCGCCGTGGCCCTCGCCGGCAGCGGGCTCACCCTGCTCCTCACGCTCATCGCGTGGGGCACCTATGCCGGCATCCTCACCGCTCGCGGGCCTCGGCTCCCGTTGGGCGAGGTCGAGGTGCCGCTGGCCCTCGTGGTCGACCCGACCCGCGTCGCGGTGGTGACCGTCGTGGCCCTCGTGACCTTCGCCGTGCAGGCCTACTCCACCTGGTATCTCGGCGCCGACGACCGCTACGGCACGTTCGCCGCCACGGTCTCCCTCTTCGGCTCGGCGATGCTCCTCGTCGTCCTGTCCGGTGACCTCGTGCTCACCGTCGTCGGGTGGGAGGTCATGGGGTGGTGCTCCTACCTGCTCATCGGGCACTGGTCACGTCGCGAGGGCCCGCGGCGCGCTGCCCACAAGGCCTTCCTCGTGACGCGGGTCGCCGACATCGGGTTCGTCCTCGGCGTCATCGGGCTCGTCGCCGGTGCGGGCACGACCAGCCTCGCGGGCGTGGTCGACGCGTGGTCTCGACCCACGGAGTGCATCGACGGCCAGGTGGCGGTGGGGTCCACGGTGGGCGAGGCCCTGACCACGTGCGGTGCACCCGACGGCACGCTGCGCTCGGTGTTGCTCTGCCTGGTCATCGTGGGGGTGCTCGGCAAGTCGGCACAGGTGCCGTTCCAGGACTGGCTCGCCGACGCGATGGAGGGCCCGACCCCCGCCAGCGCCCTCATCCACGCCGCCACGATGGTCGCGGCCGGCACCGTGGTGCTCGCCGGTCTGTTCCCCCTGCTCGTCGTGAGCCCCGGCGCGCGCTGGTTCCTCGGCGTCGCCGTCTCGGTGACCATGCTCCTGGCCGCGGTGCTCGCCTTCGCCCAGAGCGACCTCAAGCGCCTCCTCGCGTGGTCGACCGTCAGCCAGGTGGGCATCATGCTGTCGGCGCTCGCGGCCGCACCTGCCGAGTCCGGGCCCGGGGCCGGCTTGTTCCACCTGTGGGCCCACGCGGTGTTCAAGTCGCTGTTGTTCCTCGCGATCGGGTGGGCCGGGCTGGTCGGCGGTGGCACCGCCGCGCGCGCCCTGCGCGGCACCGCGGCCGCCGTGCCGATGCTGCGGATCTCGTTCGTGCTCGGGCTGCTGTCCCTCGCCGGTGTGCCGCTCGTGCTCGGCGGGCTCTCCAAGGAGCACGTCATCGCCACCGCGTGGGAGGGCGCCGTCGACGGTGGCCCCGGCATCCTCGTGCTCGTGGCCCTCGTGCTCACCTCCGCGGTGACCGCGGCCTACTGCACCCGCGCCTACCTCGTGCTCACCGCGCACGTCGTGTCCGCGCCCCAGGCCGTCCGCGTGCCGCTCGGGGTCCAGGCCGTGCTCGGTGTGCTCGCCGTGCTGAGCGCTCTCAGTGGGCTCGTCCTGCTCACCGGGGTCTTCGGCGTCGAGGGGATCTCCCTCACCTGGGTGCTCATCACCGTGCTCGCGATCGGCGTCGGTGTGGCCCTCACCCTGCGTGGTGGGTTCGACCGCGACCCCGCCGAGGTGATCCTGCCTCGCCTGGTGCCGCACGCAGACCGCGGTCTCGGCGCGGACACGGCATACCGGCGCCTCGTCGCCCAACCGGTGATGGCCCTGGCCCGCACGGTCGCGTTCCTCGACACCGAGGTGGTCGACGCCTACGTCCGGGGCACCGCGGTCGCCACCCGGCTGGCGGGCTGGACCGGCACCCGGCTCCAACGGGGCGAGCGCCCCAGCTCGGCGATCGGGCTCGTGGTGGCCGCGGTCGTGGCGCTGGGCACCGTCGTGGTGCTCGGTGCCTCGGGGGTGGTCGCGTGGTGGTAAGCCTGCTCCTCGCGGTGCCGGCCCTCACCGGGTTGTGGCTGCTCACCGGCGGACGCTCGATGACCAGCGGCGCAGCGCGCCCGGCAGCCGCCGGTGCCGCCGTGCTCACCCTGGCCCTCGCCGTGGGCGTGAGTCTGGCCCGGCCCGAGGTCGATGTGGCCTGGGTGCCCGAGCTCGGGGTGCGGTGGTCGCTGGGCGTCGACGGGGTGTCGGTGCCGTTGGTGCTCCTCACCGCCCTCATCGGCGTGCTCGTCACTGCCCACGCCTGGGCCGAGCTGCCGTCCGGTGGTACGCCGGCGACCTTCCTCGGCTGCCTGCTCCTCGTCGAGGCCGGAGCCCTGGCGACCTTCACGGCGCGCGACGCCATCCTCTTCTTCATCGCCTTCGAGGTCGTGCTCGTGCCGATCTGGGTGCTCATCAGCCGGTTCGGCGACGCGCACGACGTGCGGGCCCGCAGGGACGCCGCTCAGCGCTTCGTGCTCTTCACAGCGGCCGGCTCCACGCTCATGCTCGTGGGCATCCTCGTCCTCGTCGCGTCGGCCGGCACCTCCGACCTGCGCGAGCTGGCAGCGGGCGGAGCGGCATCCGTCCCGGTGGACCGGCAGGCGCTCGTCGCGGCCCTGCTGGTCGGCGGGCTCGCCGTCAAGGTCCCGGTCTTCCCGCTGCACACCTGGCTGCCTCCCGCCCACACCATCGCCCCCACCGCCGGCTCGGTGCTGCTCGCCGCGGTGCTGCTCAAGATGGGCACCTACGGCCTGGTGCGCCTACCGATCATGTCCGTTCCCGACGGCTTCGGCGCGGTCAGCCCGGAGCTCGCGGTGCTCGGCGTGGTCGGCATCATCTGGGGTGCGCTCGTGTGCCTCGTCGAGCGCGACCTGAAGCGGCTCATCGCCTACTCCTCGGTCGCGCACATGGGGTTCGTCGTGCTCGCGCTCTCCACCGGGTCGCAGACCGGGCTGCAGGCGGCCCTGTTCGCCAACATCGCCCACGGTGTCGTGTCGGCACTCCTCTTCGTCATCGTCGGCGGCTTGAAGGTGCGGTGGGGGAGTGTCGACCTCGCGGTCGCACGACCGGCTTTGCGGGAGACCTCGCCCAGGCTGGGCTTCCTCATGGTCCTGGGGCTCGCGGCCAGTCTCGGCCTGCCGGGCCTGGCCGGGTTCTGGGGGGAGTTCTTCAGCGTGTATGCCGCGTGGTCCCCCGCTGACGACCGGCCCCGGGCCCTTTTCGTCACGTGTGCCGTGCTCGCCGCGGTGGGGGCGGCCCTGTCCGCTGCCTACGCCCTCCGCGTGGCGCGAGTCGTCTGGGTCGGGGACCGCCCAGGGCCGGGCAGCCATGCCACACCCGACACGGTCGGGGTCGAGCGCGTGGTGCTCGGGACCCTTGCGGTGGTCGTCGTCGCCCTCGGCGTGGCGCCCGGACCCCTCCTGTCGCTCACGGCCGACGCGGTGACGCTGATCGCGGGTGCCCGGTGAGCGCCGTGGTGTCCTTCGACGCACTCGTCCTCGCGCCGGCCCTGCTCCCGGCGCTGGGCGCCGTGGTGGTGCTCGTCGGGGATGCCGTGGCGCCGGCTCGGCGTGCCCCCTGGGCGCCGGTGCTCGGCGCGGTGCTGCTCGTCGCGGGTGCCGTGCTGGCCCTGCGCCCCTCGGTGCTGCACGGAGGCACGACCCTGCGCAGCCTGTGCCTGCCGGACCCGGGGGACCCGTGCCTCTGGAACGCCGGTCCGGGCACGGGTGCGCTGCAGGCCGGGGTGCTGCTCAGTGCCGCCGGTGCCCTGGCACTGGTGACCCAGGCCGACCGCGCGGTGAGCAGCACCCTGATCCTCGCGGCGGCCACCGGTGGCGCAGGGGTCGCCGCCTCTCGGGACGTCGGCTCCTGGCTGGTGACCCTCGAGCTGGCGACCGTGCCGCTCGTGGCGCTGGTGGCGTTGCGGGCGACGCGAGCCGCGAGCCACGGGGCCCTCACGCTTCTCGTCACCTCGGTCGTGTCCTTCGCGCTGCTGGTGCTCGGCATCGCCCTGTGGGTGACCGCCACCGGTGACGCCGTGTTCGCCTCCGACAGCGTCGCCGCGGCGTGGGCCGACCCGGACCGGCGCGCGGTGCTCGCGCTGGCGGTGACCGTGCTGCTGGCGGGTCTGGGTTTCAAGCTCTCCCTCGTCCCGTTCCACGCGTGGACTCCCCAGGTCTTCGGGGGCGCCGACCTGGGCACCGGGGCGTTCCTGGCGACGGCATCCAAGATCGCCGCCGCGGCTGCCCTGCTCGTGGTCCTGGGGCCGCTGACCGGGCTGGACGCGCGGGAGATCGTGCTCGTGCTCGGGGTCCTCTCCGCGGCGGCCATGCTGCTGGGCAACGTCATGGCGATCCGACAGGCGAGCCTCACCCGGCTCCTCGCGTGGTCCACCGTGGCCCAGGCCGGTTGGGTCGTGCTGCCGTTGGTCGTGCTCTCGGCGGACGGCGCTCGTGCCACGACGGCCTACGTGCTCACGTATGCCGTCGCCACCGTCGTCGCGTTCGCGGCGGTGGCCCGCTCGGGGGCGAGCTCCCTGGAGGACCACCGCGGCCTGGTTCGGCGCGACCCGCTCGCGGGGCTGGCCCTCGCGGTGGCGCTCCTCGTGCTCGCGGGGCTGCCGCCGGCCGTCATCGGACTGGTCGCCAAGGTGGTCGCCCTCCGCCCGGTCGTCGAGGCCGGGCTGTGGCCTCTCGTCGGCGTCGCCGTCGTCGCGGTGGTCCTGGGGCTCGTCGTCTACCTCCGGTGGTTCGCGGTGCTGCTGGCGCGGGCCGGCCCCGAACCGGACCCCGAATCCGACCCGGACCCCGACGCTTTTGCCGGTGCCCGCCCGGTGGGCCAGTTCCGTGGGCCCACCGTGGTCCTCGTCGTGGGCACCGCGCTGCTCCTGGTGCTCAGCGTGCTGCCCGGCCTGCTCCTGGGTCTCCTCGGCTGAGGTGGCGCACGGCATACGATCGGCGCGGAACGCAACCCCGGCACCCGAGCGTTGGAGGAGACATGCACCGGCACTTCAACGGCCTCAAGACCGCGGCCCTCTTCGGGGGCATCTGGGCCCTGTTCCTCGTCATGGGATGGTTCGCCGCCTCGTACTTCAACAACAGCTCGTTCCTCCTGCTGTTCGCGCTGCTCGGGATCGGTACGAGCGCCTATGGCTACTGGAACTCCGACAAGCTCGCCATCAAGGCCATGCACGCCTACCCGGTCAGCGAGGCCGAGGCGCCGGCGATGTACCGCATCGTCAGTGAGCTCTCGACGCGCGCCGGCAAGCCGATGCCGCGCCTCTACGTCTCACCGACCCAGGCGCCCAACGCCTTCGCCACGGGGCGCAACCCGGAGAACTCGGCGGTCTGCTGCACCGAGGGCATCCTCGGGCTGCTCGACGAGCGCGAGCTGCGAGGTGTGCTCGGTCACGAGCTCATGCACGTCTACAACCGGGACATCCTCACCTCGTCGGTTGCCGCTGCCGTCGCGGGGGTCATCGGCACGATCGGGCAGTTCCTCTCCTTCGGGATGTTCTTCGGTGGCGGCGGGGACAACGAGGACCGCAACCCGATGGCCGGGCTCGCCCTGGCGATCCTCGCGCCACTCGCAGCGGTGGTGGTGCAGCTCGCCATCTCCCGCACCCGGGAGTACGACGCGGACGAGGACGGGGCCACCCTCACCGGGGACCCGTTGGCGCTCGCGTCGGCTCTGCGCAAGCTCGAGCTCGGCACGGCGCGGACGCCCCTGGCCCCGACCAACCAGGTGGTCAACGCGAGCCACATGATGATCGCCAACCCCTTCCGGGCGCAGGACGTGTCCCGCCTGATGGCGACGCACCCCCCGATGGCCGAGCGCATCGCCCGCCTCGAGCAGATGGCCTACGGCCACCGCATCAACCCCTAGGACCTCCGGGTCAGGTCAGGGGAGGCCGGCGGCGGAGTCGTCGTAGTACTGGCGGTTGCGCAGTGATGCGGCCGCCGCCTCGTCGAGGCAGACGACCGCGTCCGCGTGCCACTGCAGGACGGATGCCGGGACCGATGCGGTGAGTGGCCCCTCGAGCGCGGCCGCCACGGCCTCCGCCTTGGCGTCACCGGTGGCGATGAGCACCAAACGCCTCGCGCCCAGAATCGTCCCGAGCCCCTGGGTCACGCAGTGCGTCGGCACGTCGTCGATCCCCTGGAAGAACCGGGCGTTGTCGCGGCGCGTCCGCTCGGAGAGGCGCTTGACCCGCGTGCGAGACGTGAGGGCCGAGCCCGGCTCGTTGAACCCGAGGTGACCGTTGGCGCCGATGCCCAGCACCTGCACGTCGACCCCACCGAGCGCCCGGATGTGCTCCTCGTAGGAGTCCGCGGCGCAGGTGAGGGCGGCGAGGTCGGCGCCGGAGCCGTCGGGCACCGACAGACGCTCCGGAGCCAGGCCCACGACGTCGCACACGTCGCGCAACAGGACCTCGCGGTAGCCCTCGGGGTGGCCGGGTGGCAGCCCGACGTACTCATCGAGGGCGACACCGTGCACGGCGGAGAAGTCCGCCCCACCTCGCTCGATCACGCCAGCGATCTCGCGGTAGAGCCCCACCGGCGAGGAGCCGGTGGCGAGACCGAGGACGGCCGGTCGGGACGCGTCGTGGAACAGCGTGCCGAGCACGGCCGCCGCTGCCCTCCGAGCGGTCTCCTCAGCGGTCGAGCTGACCAGGACCTCCATCAGTGCGCCACCACGGGCTCGAGGCTACCGAGTGCCGCGGTTCCGGTGCCACCACTGTCGCTACCCAGTCTCACCGTGGTGCCTCCATACCGAGCAGCCCGACGAGGGCCCGGGCCACGGCCGGCGACCCGCCGAGGGTCTCGACGTCCGCGCCACCGCGTGGCCAGCCGCACTCGACGAGCACCGTGTGGTGCCCCGCCGCCCGCAGGTCGGCGACGACCTGCCGCGCGGGGTGGTCCACCGAGACCGAGCGACCGACGACGGCGACCTTGGCTCCGCTGGGGACCGATTCCGGGTCGAGGCCCACCCCGACCGAGAGGGGCCCCCACGACACCGCTCCCACCGCGAGGTTGCTCCCGGTGCCGACCTGCACCACCACCGGGGATGCCGGATCCTCGACCCACCGTGCGAACGCGTCGCTGGTGGTGAACGTGGCCGCGACCTGCGCGTCCGAGATCTCCCCGTCCTCGACCTGCGCGTCCGAGATATCCCCCTGCCGCGCCTCCCGGCTTGGCCACCATGGTGTCGAAACCGTGGGATGGCGTTCAGTTTCGGCCATGGATCCGGGGTTTGGCCACCATGGTGTCGAAACCGGGGACGTGCCGGGGCCCGGGGCGGGGACGGGGGTGGTGGAGCCGGGGGTGGAGGCGCTGGGAGAGGGGGTGTTCTCGGGAGGGCGGGCGCCGAGGTGGCCGGTGCTGCGCGCGGCGAGCGCCCTGACCCGGCTCGCCGCGTCCACGACCCGCTGTTCAGGGAGCCGGCCGGACTCGACGGCGTCGACGATCGCGGCGTGCGTCGCGGCATACCGCTCCGGTGGTGTCTGCGAGCCGAGGCACAGCAGGTCGACCCCCGCGAGCAGGGCCAGCACGGCCGCCTCCGGGATGCCGGTCACGGCGCTCGCGCCGGCCATGTCCAGCGCGTCGCTCACGATGACGCCCTGGAAGCCGAGGTCTTCCCGGAGCACTCGGAGCACGATGGGTGAGAACGTCGCCGGGCGGTCCGGGTCGAGCGCGTCGACGATGATGTGCGAGGTCATGACGCAGGCCACACCCGCGCCGACGGCCGCCCGGAAGGGTGCGAGCTCGCGCTCGAGCAGCACGCCGAGCGGGACGGTGATCCGCGGCAGGCCGTGGTGGGAGTCCACCGAGGTGTCGCCGTGACCGGGGAAGTGCTTGGCGCACGCGGCCACCCCGACACCCTGGAGCCCGGCGACCCACGCCGCGGAATGCCGGCTCACGCGGTCGGTGGTGTCCCCGAAGCTGCGGACCCCGATCACCGGGTTCTCGGGGGAGGAGTTGATGTCGACGACCGGGGCGAGGTCGAGCCCGATGCCGGATGCCGCGAGCTCGCTGCCGATCCGGGCCGCCGCCGAGGAGGTGGTCGCCTCGTCGTCGATCCGACCGAGGACGGCGTTCCCGACCGAGGGTGAGCCCGCCGGGTAGTGCAGGCGCGTCACGTCACCGCCCTCCTCGTCGACCGCGAGGAGCACACCGGGGAGCCGCTCGCGCAGCTCGACGCACAGCGACCCGAGGCCGGACGAGCCCGTGACGTTGGTGCCGTAGAGGCACACCGAGGTCAGGCCGGTGCCGTGGGCGGCGACGAGCCAGTCGGGAACCGTCGCGCCGACGAACCCCGGTTGGAGGGTCGCCGAGACGTCGGCATGCAGGGAAGAAGTCATCTCAGCCCTTCACCGCCCCATCGACGAACCCGCGGAGCCACAAGGGTAGGGGTGAGCGGGTCGTGACGACATCCGGGTGCCCGGCTGCGGCTCAGGTGCTGCGGACGAAGGCTGCGACGACGGCACCCAGCTCGGCCCCGGCATCCTCCTGGAGGAAGTGCCCGGCCCCCGCGAGCACGGGATGCCCCAGCCCCCGGGCGCCCGGCACCGCGCGCTGCAGGACCGGGCCCATCGGACCGGTGATCGGGTCGGAGTCGGAGAAGGCGACGAGGAAGGGTCGGTCCCACGACCGGAGGCGGTCCCAGGCCGCGCGGTTGGCCTCGCTGGCCGGGTCGTCGGGCCGTGTCGGGACCAGCGTCGGCATGGCCCGTGGCCCCGCGAGGAGGGCAGGGTCCGGGAACGGTGCGTCGTATGCCGCAGCCGCGCCCGGGCGGAGCGGCCGCCGACACCCCGCGGACACCAGTCGGCCGACGTCGAGGGCCGGTGCCCTCTCGACGGCCCGTCGGAACTGCCACCAATCCTGGGGCATGTCGTGCTCCCCGGTCGGGAGCCCGGTGTTGGCCGCCACGACCCGGGCGAACCGGTCCGGGTGCTCCGCCACCAGGCGCAGGCCGATCAGCCCGCCCCAGTCCTGCCCGACGAGCGTGATGTCATGCAGGTCGAGCACGTCCAGAACCAGTGCCCCGACCCAGGCCACGTGCCGGGCGTAGGAGTGGTCGTCGGTGTGCGACGGCTTGTCCGAGCGACCGAACCCCACGAGGTCGACCGCGACGGCCCGGAGGCCCGCGTCGGCGAGCACGACCATCACGTCCCGGTAGAGGTAGGACCACGTGGGCTCACCATGGAGCAGCAGCACGACCGGACCGTCCTCCGGGCCGGCGGCGTACCACGCCATCCGCACGGGTTCCCCACCGGCGGGCGTCGTGACGTCGGCGAACCGCGGCGGGTGCGGGAAGTCGGTGACCGGGTCGAAGGCCGACTCGGGCGTGCGCAGCAGGTCCATCGCCCCAGTCTGCCTCCCGTCCCGGGTGGGAGGAGTCAATCCTCCGAGGGGTCCCCGCTGCCCACGACCTTCTGCGCGATCCGGAAGCCGACGGCCAGCGCCGCCCAGACCATGGCACCGAGGACCGACTGCCACGACTCCGTGGGGTCGCGCAGCCAGGACAGTGATCCGACGAGCACCCCGATGCCACTGAGCACCAGAGCCGCCCCACCGATGGAGGTGCCCCAGGCAACGAAGCGCTCGCGGGCCTTCTCGGCCAGCCAGCCCCCGACGACGCCGATCGCCGGGATGAACACGATGGCCAGCACGACGCTCCCGCCGCCGCCCTCGATCAGTCGGTAGAGGCGGGCCCCCACGAGAAGGCCCACGAGGGCGCCGACGCCGAAGAAGACGATGGTCGCCGCGAGCCGCAGGACGAGCCACGCGGCCAGGGCCCCGGCGAGCGCGATGATCAGGGCGACGAGGACGTTGGCGCCGAAGACGCTGGCCAGCAGCCAGCCCACACCGAAGCCGGCGGCCAGGAGCACCGTGCGGATGGACCAGCCGCCGGCGACCCCGAGCACCAGGCCCACGATGATCATGGTGAGCCCGCTCACGGCGGCGCCCCTTCCGTCAGGCGTTCGGCCGCGCACGGCCCCGGCACATCCCATGATGGCGCCGACCGGGTTCCCTCGGCCACCGCCACGCCGTCCCCACAGAGGTGCACCACCATGCGGCGACTCGGTCGTCCACCTCTGGTTGAGTGGGAGGTATGCCGTCCCTCACCCGTACCGAAGCAGTCACCCGCGCAGACCTCATCACCGTGGAGTCGGTCGTCGTCGACCTGGACCTCGACCGTGGCGCCGAAGTGTTCGGGTCACGCACCGAGCTTCGCTTCCAGTGCAGCGAGTCCGGCTCCTCGACCTTCGTCGACGTCCGGCCGCAGTCCCTGACGTCGCTGCGGCTCAACGGCCGGGACCTGGACCCGTCCTCCCTGGTCGACGGCCGGCTGGCCGTGGAGGACCTGCAGGGCCAGAACGTCCTCGAGGTCGAGGCAGCCATGGCCTACAGCCACGACGGGCAGGGGCTCCACCGCAGCACCGACCCCGCCGACGGGGAGGACTACGTCTACGGGCACCTCTTCCTCGACGCCGCCCCCAAGGTCTTCGCCTGCTTCGACCAGCCCGACCTCAAGGCCCCCTACACCGTCACGGTGAAGGCCCCGACGGAGTGGAAGGTGCTGGGCAACGGCATTGCGACACAGTCGAGCCCGGGCCGCTGGCGGCTGGCCACGACACCGCCGCTCGCCACCTACTTCGTCACGGTGTGCGCCGGCCCGTGGGCCTCGGTCACGGCCGAGCACGACGGCATCCCACTCGGCATCCACGCCCGGGCCTCACTGGGTGAGCACCTGCGGGAGCAGGCGGACCAGATGCTCGATGTCACGCGAGCCTGCCTCGACCACTACCACCGGCTCTTCGGCATCCGCTACCCGTTCGGTGACTACCACCAGGTCTTCGTGCCGGAGTTCAACGCGGGAGCGATGGAGAACCCCGGCTGCGTCACCTTTCGCGACACCTACGTCTTCCGGGGCGCCGCCACCCCGGACCAGACCCTGGTGCGCGACAACACGATCGCCCACGAGATGGCCCACATGTGGTTCGGCGACCTCGTGACGATGCGGTGGTGGGACGACCTGTGGCTCAACGAGTCCTTCGCCGAGTACATGGCCTACCGCGCCCTCACCGACGCCCTCGGCGCCACCGACGCGTGGGTGGAGTTTGGGATCATCCGCAAGCTGTGGGGGTATGCCGCGGACCGCGCTCCCAGCACCCACCCGGTCGCCGGCTCCCCGGCGCCCGACGCCATCTCGGCCCTGGGCAACTTCGACGGCATCTCGTACGCCAAGGGTGCCTCCGTGCTGCGCCAGCTCATCGCGCACATCGGGGACGACGCGTTCGTCGCGGGTGTCGTGGACTACCTGCGTTCCCACGAGTTCGCCAACGGTGAGCTCGCCGAGTTCCTCGGTGCGATGGAGCGGTCGTCGGGGGGCTCGCTGGACGCCTGGGCCGACGCCTGGCTCCGGACGTCGGGGGCCGACCGGCTCGCGCTGGACGCTGCCGGGCTCCTCACGCGGACCACGCCACCAGACCATCCCGCCCAGCGGCCCCACACGTTCGACCTGGCGGCGTTCGCCGGTGGTGACGAGGTGCTGCGCGAGTCGGTGGTGCTGGACGGGAACACCCGCACCATGCGCCTTTCCACGGTCGCGGACCTCGCGGAGGGCTCCCTGGTGGTGCCCAACGCCGGCGACCTCACCTGGGCCGAGGTCACCCTCGACGACTCCTCGCTCGGTCGGCTCGCCGCGGAGCTCTCGTCGGTTCCGGACGCCTCGGCTCGCTCGGTCGTCTGGGTGTCCCTGCTCGGGTCGCTCGCGCGGGCGGAGGTCGACCCCCGAGTGGTCCTCGACGTGTTCGAGGCCGCCTGGTGGCAGGAGAGCGACGCGGCGGTGCTCTCGCGGGTCTCGACGCTCGTGGCGGGATCCCTGGTGCCGATGTACCTCCCCGAGGGGGAGCAGGAGGATGCCCGCGGGCGGGTGGCCGGGGCGGCCGACCGGCTGCTCGAGCGGGCCTCGGGCGTGGAGGGTGCGGCGGGCCGGGGCTTCGAGGTCGTCGCCGCGCGGGTGTGGGCCCGGACCGGCTCGGACACCGACCGCTTGCGGCAGTGGCTGGTTGGCGACGGCATCCCGGCTCCGCTCGTCGACGACGAGGACTTCCGGTGGCTCGTGCTGCGGCGGCTCTCCTCTCTCGGTGAGCTCACCGACGACGAGATCGAGGCGGCCGAGGAGTCCGACCGCTCCCTCGCGGGGCGCTTGGCGGCCTACGGCGTGCGAGCCGTGCGGCCGACGGAGGAGGCCAAGGAGTGGGCGTGGACCACCCTGCGCGACGACTCGGGGCTGTCCAACTACGCTGCGCTGGAGATCGCCTCGGGCTTCTGGCTGGCGCCGGACCGGGACCTCGTGCGGCCCTACGTGGACCGGGTCGGTGACCTCGTCGTCGGCATGTCGGCGCGGATGGGCGACGACGCGCTCTCTCGGGTGGTCACGGCCCTGCACCCCACCTCGCTGGTCGAGGACGCCAGTGGTGCCGCCTCGGACGCGATGCTGGCGCGTGACGACCTGACGCCCGGTGTGCGGCGCGCCCTCGTCGACGCCGACCACGCGCTCCGCGAGGCACTCGCCAGCCGGCGCCGTTTCGGCTGACCTGCCCTGGCCCACGCCGACGACCTGCCACGTGCCTGTGTGATGATCGGTGGGTGTCCACGTCGACGTGGCCGGAAGACCACGATCGCAAGGAGGGTCCATGGACCTGCTCACTCTCGGTGTCATGGCCCGTTCGGTCAAGGAGAACGAGCACCGGCTCCCCATCCACCCGGACCACCTCAGCCGGGTGCCCGACGACCTCCGGGCGCGGATCTACCTGGAGCGGGGCTACGGGGAGCGCTTCGGGGCCACGGACGATCAGCTGGCCGACCTCGTGGGTGGAGTCCTCGACCGCGAGCAGCTGGTCGAACGGTGCGACGTCGTGTTGCAGCCCAAGCCGGTTCACGCCGACCTGCACGCGCTGCGCACCGGGCAGGTCCTGTGGGGCTGGCCGCACTGCGTCCAGGACGCCGAGCTCACCCAGATCGCGATCGACAAGAAGCTCACCCTCATCGCGTTCGAGGTGATGAACCACTGGAACCGTGACGGGTCGTTCGGGCTGCACGTCTTCCACAAGAACAACGAGCTGGCCGGCTACTGCTCGGTGCTGCACGCCCTGCAGATCAGCGGGCGCACCTCGGACTACGGGCGCCGGCTCACCGCCGTCGTCATCGGTTTCGGGGCGACGGCGCGTGGTGCGGTGACCGCCCTGCGGGCGCTGGGCGTGCTCGACATCGACGTGCTCACCACGCGCCAGACGGCCGCGGTCGCCTCGCCGATCCACGCGGCGCGCATCGTGACCTTCGCGAGCGAGGGCGACGAGCCCCGCACCAGCCACGTGGCCGCCGAGGACGGCGAGGTGCCGATCGCGGGGTTCCTCGCCGGGCACGACCTCATCGTCAACTGCGTGCTCCAGGACCCGGAGTCGCCCCTCACCTTCATGACCGAGGCCGACGTGGAGCACGTCGAGCAGGGCACGGTGGTGGTCGACGTCTCGTGCGACGAGGGCATGGGGTTCAGCTGGGCTCGTCCGACGACCTTCGAGGACCCCACCTTCGTCGTCGCCGACCGGGTGCTCTACTACGCGGTGGACCACAGCCCGTCCTACCTGTGGAACTCCGCCACGTGGGAGATCAGCGAAGCGCTCCTCCCGTTCCTCGATACGGTCATGCGCGGCCCGGAGGCCTGGAACACCGACACGACGGTGCGCCGAGCCATCGAGATCCGTGCCGGGGTGCTCGAGAACCCGGCGATCGCCTCGTTCCAGGGCCGGTCGAGCACCTACCCCCACGAGCTGATCGAGCCCTGAGCGGGTCGCTCGACCCAGTCGCTCCCGCTCGCTCAGCCCGCCCAGAAGCCGCGACCGCCGAAGGCGTCGCGGTAGGACGACCCGAACGCCGACTCCGGTGACCTCGACCCGAGGTAGGACCCCACGACCGCCGCCCCGAGGTCACCGAGCTCGGGGGCCACGACCGTGCCGCCGGCCCGCCGGGCCATCGAGTCGACGAAACGCGCCAGCCCCGGGTCGTCGCCCAGTCGGAAGAAGGTGGTCTGGGCGCCGAGGCGGGCTGCGGCATCCAGCTCCCGCACGGCGAGCGCGATGGTTCGCGGGTGCGGTGGGTAGTCGAAGAACACCTGGCCGCCGGGCTCGAGGTGCGAGGTGGGCTCACCGTCCGTGACCACGAGCAGCACCGGCTGCTCGTGGGGGTGGCGCCGGAAATGCCGGTTGGCCAGCAGCAGCGCGTGGTGGAGGTTGGTTCCCTTCTCCCACAAGGCATCCCGCGCGGTGAGCTGCTCGATCTCCATCACCTCGGCGTGGCGGCCGAAGCCGATGAGCTCGAGGTGGTCACCCCGAAACCTGCTGGAGACGAGCTGGTGCAGCGCGAGCGCGGTGCGCTTCATCGGCACCCAGCGGCCGTCCATGGCCATCGAGAAGGACGTGTCGACGAGCAGGGCCACGGCGGCGGTGGTGCGGGCCTCGGTCTCGGTGACCTCCACGTCGCGGATGTCCAGCCGGATGCCGTGCCGCGGGTCGGTGCCCTCCCCGGCCGTGCGGGTGATGGCGTTGGTCAAGGACCGGGTGACGTCCCACGGCTCGGTGTCGCCGAACTGCCACTGCCGGGTCGCGCCGCTCGCCTCGCCGGCGGCACCCGCGCGCTGGGCGTCACGCTGTCCCTGGCGGGCCGACAGCCGGCCGGCGACGTCGCGCAGCAGCGACTTCCCGAGCTCGCGCATCGCGCGGGGGGAGAGCCGCAACGTGCCGTCGGAGGCCCGTGTGAGGTAGCCGCTGTCGCGCAGTGCCTTCTCCAGCGCTGCAAGGGCCCGAGCGTCGACCGCGGCGTCGTCCCCGAGCTGGCGGGTCAGGGCGTCGAACTCGACGTCGTCCATCCGGGCGCCGGGGTAGGACTGGCTGAGCTGTTCGGAGAGGGCGTCGAGCTGGGCGAGGTCCTGGAGCACGCCGGTGCCGTCGCCGAGCCCGAGTCCCTGCTCGCCGCTGAACTGCTCGGACCCACCCCAGTCCTCACCGGGGCGGAGGCCCTGGAGCGTGGCGTCGAGCTGGGAGAGCTGGTCCATCAGGGCGGGGGAGCCGAACGCCTGCTGGGACAGCTCGGCGAGCTCGGCCCGCTGCTCGGGCGTCATCGAGGCCATCATCCGATGGGCCGCCGCGGCCCGGGACGCGAGGGCGTCGATGAGCTCCTCGACGGTCTGGGGCTGCTCGGGGAAGAAGTCGCCGTGCTGGGCCATGAAGTCGCGGAACTGCTCGTCGGTGTCCTCGCCGCGCGCGTGAGCGGCGAGGAGGTCGTTGAGGTCGGTGAGCATCCGCTCGACCCGAGCGCGGTCCTCGTCGGTCGCGTTCTCCAGGGCCTGCTTCATCCCGGCGAACCGCTGGTCGAGCACCTCGCGGCCGAGGAGGTCCTTGATCTCCTCGAACTTCTCGCGGGCCTCGCTGCTGCGCCACCGGTAGTCGCCGAGCTCGCTGACCGCCGTGGCCGTGGACGACGGGAGGCCTTCCATGCGCAGCTCGTCGAACCGGGCGTCGTCGTCGAGGTCTCGGGCGAGCTGCTTGCGCTCGGCCAGCACCGCCTCGTCGAGGAGGCGCCTGATGTCGTCGAGGGTGCCACCGAGGGAGTGCTCGCGGAGCAGCTCGCGCCGGCGCTCGGCCACCTGGAAGGCGAGGTCGTCGAGACCGGTGCGACCCTGGGAGCCCTGGCGCAGCAGCTCACGCATCGCACGCTCCGGCGAGGCACCGGCCATGACCTCCTCGCCGATGGCGTCGAGGGCCTCGCGCAGGTCGACCGGCGGCGCCAGGGGGTCCGGCCCACCGGCATACCGTCCGTAGTCGGCCCGGCGCCCAGGGCTCATGGTCGCCTCATCCGTAGATCGTCTCACCGCGGGCGCTGTCCTTGGAGATGCGGCGGGCCAGGTAGAGACCCTCCAGGGCCAGCTCGATGGCGCTGGCGATCTCCCCGTCGTTGGTCGCCCCGAGCCGCTCACCGATCGCGTCGTAGACCTGCGACTCCCCGAGCACCGGGAGGCCCGCGAGGAAGTCGCGGGCGCTGACCTGGTCCCCGGTCGTGACCATGGCGCCGTCCTCGATCGCCTCGACGAGCAGCCCGAGGTCGACGCCCCCGAGGTGCTCACGCACCGTCTCGGCCGTCGCCGTGCGCAGCAGGTGCCCGAGCACCTCGCGCTCGCGGCCCTCCTCGCCACTCTCGAACTCGACCTTGCCGCGCAGCACGTCCAAGGCGGCCTCGAGGTCGACGACGCGGGCCACGGCCTGCTCCTCCCCCTGGGTGGTCGCCCGGTGCAGGGCCGCTGCGGCCACGGTCTCGGCGCCGGCGATGGAGAACCGCGCCGAGACCCCTGAACGCTGGTCCACCGCCGAGGAGCCGCGCAGCCCGCGGGTGAACCGGGCCATCACCTCGACGAGGGCGTCGGGCACGGTCGCGACGAGCTGGGCCTCCTGGCGGATCACCGCCACCTCGTCGCGAAGCTCGTGCGGGTAGTGGGTGCGGATCTCGGCGCCGAAGCGGTCCTTGAGCGGGGTGATGATCCGACCCCGGTTGGTGTAGTCCTCCGGGTTGGCACTCGCGACGACGAGCACGTCCAGCGGCAGCCGCAGCACGTAGCCGCGGATCTGGATGTCCCGCTCCTCCATGACGTTGAGCATCGCGACCTGGATGCGCTCGGCGAGGTCGGGCAGCTCGTTGATCGCCACGATGCCGCGGTGGCTGCGGGGGATCAGGCCGAAGTGGATGGTCTCGGGGTCGCCGAGCCGGCGGCCCTCGGCGACGCGCATCGGGTCGACGTCGCCGATGAGGTCTCCGACGCTGGTGTCGGGGGTGGCGAGCTTCTCGGCATACCGCTCGTCACGGTGCTTCCACGTGACGGGCAGGTCCTCGCCCAGCTCGGCGGCCCGGCGGCGGGACTCCACGGTGATCGGCTCGAGGGGGTGCTCACCGAGCTCGGAGCCCGCGATGACCGGGCTCCACTCATCCAGCAGGCCGACGAGGCTGCGCAGGAGGCGGGTCTTGCCCTGTCCGCGCTCGCCGAGCAGCACGATGTCGTGCCCGGCGAGCAGCGCCCGCTCGACCTGGGGAACCACGGTCGACCCGAAACCGTGCAGGCCTGGCCAGGGGTCGCGGCCCGCGCCGAGCGCGGACAGGAGGTTGTCGCGGATCTCGGCGCGCACCGACCGAGGTGCGTGCCCGAGCGCGCGGAGCTCACCGACGGTCGAGGCGGTGGGTGGTGCCGACGGCGCGGCAGCGGAGGAGTCGCTCATTTCTTCACGCTACGTCAGCCTCACCCCCGTGCGGCAGTCCCGACCCATCCGTCGAACCCTGTCCCTCCCCCCTCCCGACTTATTGCGCCACAGCCACGTCCGACCGGTCCCTGGAGGCCCTCCGGCGTGGGTGGAACGCAAGAAGTCGAGGGGGGTCAGGGGTGAGGCCGGTCCTCAGGCGTTCCACGGGCTGCGGGTGTTCCACGTGGGCAGCGCCCGGGCCAGGTCGCGAGGCCCGGCCACGTGGATCGTCCTGGCGCGCAGCCCTTCGGCCCATTCGAGGCGGCCCACATGCCATCGGGCGAGGGCGGTCGACTTGGCCGTCACGACGAGGTCCTCCGTCATCGCAG
This sequence comes from Actinomycetales bacterium, assembly GCA_038258215.1. Lineage (GTDB taxonomy): Bacteria > Actinomycetota > Actinomycetes > Actinomycetales > Dermatophilaceae > Fodinibacter. The sequence continues at coordinate 95,489 of JBBSQC010000009.1, forward strand.
GGTCGGTCAGGCAGACCTCGGATGCTGCGCCGTCGAAGAGGACCCACAACCGGCGATGCTTCGGGGGCTGGTCGGTGAAGTCGAAGCGCGTCACCACGCGCCGGGCGGGGAGGCGGTCCACGGCCAACGTCTGGCGGCACCAGCTGTGCAGCAGGTAGCCCGGGTCGCTGTCCTCGGGATCGAGCTCGAACCATTCCTCGGCCCAGCTACCCATCGAGACCAGCACCTCCCGCAGTGCGAGCCCGGCATCCGTCGGACGGTAGAGGTGGCCGCGGCTGCCAGGGTTCGGGACGATGTCGACCAGCCCCGCTCGCTCGAGCTCGCGCAGTCTCGAGCTGAGCAGGGTCCGCGACATCCCGGGTGCACCGTCAGCGAGCTCGGTGAAGGTCTCCGCGCCGGTGAGCAGGTTGCGCATGATGATCGGGGTCCAGCGCTCGGCCAGGACCTGCGAGGCGCGAGCGATGGGGCAGTACTGCCGGTAGGAGCGCACGAGACACATCTCCCTGGGGTGGACCTCCGAGGCGCAGTTCGGGAGGCGTAGTACGGATTGTGTCCTATCCGCAGGTGCCGTGTGCGCACAGACTCGGGCGATACCGCACCCTCGACCCATGGGATACGACGATGAGCGCCCGTCCACCCGACGCACCGACAGATGGCCATCCGGCTGAGGTCCGGCGGATCCACCAGCGACTGCTGGAGGACGCCGGCCTGTCAGGGTCCACCGTGCACACGGCCAACGGAGCCCGCGTGCACGTCGTGACGAAGGGAGCGGGCCGACCCGTCGTCCTGATCCACGGCTCGGGGAGCCCCGGCCTGTTCTGGCTGCCGCTCGTGGCGCGGCTCGACGGAATGTGCTTGATCGTCGTCGACCGACCCGGCTTCGGTTTGAGCGATCCGGTGCCGGCGGCCGACACGCCGCGCCGGACCGCGACGGAGTGGATCGGCCGCTTGCTCGATGCCCTGGGCCTCGACTCGGCGACCTTGGTCGGCCACTCGATGGGCGGTCTCTGGTCGCTGCACTTCGCCCTGGCCCGACCCGAGCGCGTGACCGGGCTCGCCATGGTGGGCACGCCGTCCCTGCCGGGCACTCGCGCCCCACTGCCCTTCCGGCTCATGGGCACTCCCGGGGTGCGCGAGCTGATCGCTCGGCAGACCGAGACTCCGCGGTCAGTGCACCAGTTCGCCGCGCGCGTCGGCGAAGGGGACACGATCGGCGACCATCCCGGCCTCGTCGATCTGTTGGTGGCGTCCGGCAACGACCCGGTCGCGAAACACGCACTGCACCAGGAGGTCCGCGCTCTCATCACACCGTGGGCGCTGCTCAGCCGCACCGGCTTCCGCCGTACCGAACGCGTCACGGGCGCCCACCTCCTCGGACTCCAGGTGCCGACACTGCTGGTCGGGGGCGACCACGATCCGGTCGGTGGAGGAGACGTCACCCGAGGACTGCGCAGGGTCATCCCGCACGCCGAGGTCGAGGTGGTCGACGGTGGACACGCACCGTGGCTCGGGCAGGGCGCGCGCGTGGCGACGGCACTGACCGCGTGGGTCGACGGGTTGGCCCCCTGAGCGGGCCGCGCGGCTTCTCCGAGACCCGGTCAGCGGCGGTTGGTGAACTGGAGCGCGACGTCGAGGTCCTGCTCCCGAAGCAGGGCCTGCACGGCCTGGAGGTCGTCGCGCGACTTGCTCGTGACCCGCAGCTCCTCACCCTGGATCTGGCTCTTGACCGACTTGGGCGCCTCGTCGCGGAGGATCTTGGCGATCTTCTTGGCGTTCTCCGAGGAGATGCCCTCCTTGAGCGCGCAGTCCAGCTTGTACTCCTTGCCCGACAGGCGGGGGCCAGCCTCGGGCACGTCGAGGTGCTTGAGCGAGACGCCACGCTTGATGAGCCAGGTCTGCACCACGTCGAGCACGGCGGTGCACCGCTCCTCGGTGTTGGCCTCGATCTTGATGACCTCCCCGGCGAGCTCGACGCTCGCACCGACCCCCTTGAAGTCGTAGCGGTTGGCGATCTCCTTCGCGGCGGTGTTCACCGCGTTGGCGACCTCCTGCTTGTCGTACTTGCTGACGATGTCGAAGCTGCTGTCCGCCACGGGTCCTCCTGGTCGATTCGGTGTGCCGGTTCCGGCTTGCTATCCTTCCATGCGCCCGGCGGGTTGCCCGAGCGGCCAATGGGAGTGGACTGTAAATCCATCGCGAAAGCTTCGAAGGTTCGAATCCTTCACCCGCCACCAGCACGAAAGGCCCCTTGACCTGCGGAAACGTCAGGTCGAGGGGCCTTTCTCTTGGCCCGCGTGCCAGATACGTGCCAGAAGGTGCTGATCGGTCACCTCCCTCTTCCTGTGGCGAGCGGTAGTCCAAGATCCCCCGTCTGGTCGATTTCCTAGCGTGATGGACATCACTATGTACGTGAGCGGTAAGAGGCGCCGCGGTGAGACGCGTCGACGCCAGCACGCTGCCGACCGGCGTTCGACCAGCGGTTTGCCGTTGCTGGCGAGGCGCAGGGCAGCGCTATTGCGAGGAGTTGCTAGGCGCGATTCTTCTCACGAGGGGTGCAAAAACTCGAGTTGGCCAACCAATGCGAGGGAGTCGCCGGGCGCTGTGTGGTGAGCATCCCAGCCCACATTTTCGGGCACTCAGCAAAAAACTTCACGGATCGCGTCCGCCAAGACCCTTGCTTCGACTTGTAGAGGGGAGGAGGTCACCAGATGACACAGGTAGTGGGACAGCGGTTCGAGTCGTTGTCGGATGCAGCGGAGCGCACGGGAATCAGCATCCCGACCCTCAGGCGGCGCATCGCCAATGGTCAACTCGCTGCCTATCGAAGTGGTCCGCGCGTACTGCGCCTCGACCCAGCGGACGTTGATGCACTCATGGTGAGAGTGCCGACCATGCGGCCAGGGCTTGGCGTATTGCCACCGGGGCCGAGCCGGGCTGCAACCTGAGTGGGATTGGTTCCGGCCTCGCGAGGGGTGTACACGGCAGCCATTTCGAGTGTTGTAGTCGGTCCGCTGGACGAGGGGCTCTAGGTTGGTCGCTGATGGCTTCCTGGGTGACGGTTGACGGTGCCTCATTGCGGGCTGCGCGAATGCGTGCCGGACTGACGCAGCACCAACTGGCGCGATTGATCGACGTGGCCGGTGGCGAACGGATCTCGCTATGGGAGTTGGGAACGTCCGCGCCAAGGGCTGAGACACTGCCAAAGCTGGCGAAGGCGCTAGCCATCCCGATTGCCGAGATGCTCCCCGAACGTGACGGCCCACCTGACTTCCGACGGCTTCGGCTGTTGGCTGGCCTCAGCCAACAGAGCATCGCAGAGCGGGTTCACGTGTCGAAGGCCACCGTTGCCCGGTGGGATCGGGGCCATTTCGCACACACGCCCCACCGAGAGGAGTTGCGCGAACTCGGGAGGCTTCTCGGCGTGTCTACCAATGCGGTTGAGGCTGCGTTGAGCCTGAGTCAAGAAGGACGTAGTACTGCCGGCTAGGCGGCGCAGCGCTTTGCTTGCCGGACGCTCGACGCGCGGGTGTCGGGATCTCGTGATCCACTTCTTGTGACGGTGGTCAAACATTGGGCTCGCGGGGGCGACGGCGATCGGGGAAACGTAGTGGTCTTCCAAACACTGGAGAGGCGTCGTGGTTGCGCGTCATGACCACTAGTGGTTTAGTGTCTAGTTGTCGCGAGGGCGTCCGCCAAGGGCGCTCGCGAAGCTTTACGTAGGTGAAAGGAGTGCGATGCGAACCTCACTTTGTAGGTCAAGCGTGGTGGTCGTACTGGCGCTTGGCCTGGCGTCTGGCTGCACCAGTGGCGACGAGCCAGGGCCTACCGCTTCATCTAGACCGTCGAGCGGCACCCCGTCTTCCACCTCATCGGCCAGACCGTCTCCTTCCGCAATTGAGACGCCCAGTCCAGCGGAGCAGGACCTTGCCGATGCGGAGGAAGCAGTCGTCAGGTTCTGGAGGGTCCTAGACCGAGTGGGGACCTCGACCGGCGAGGATCCGAATGCCCTTGCAACTGTCGCGCGTGACCAAGCACTTGCTCAATGGCAAAGCATTGTTGCGGGCTACCGCTCGAGGGGGCTTGTCACGAAGGGGGTCACGGTCACGCATGACGTCAGGGCAACCAAGAAGACAGCCGGAACCTTTGAGGTTCAAGCCTGCGTCGACGTCTCTGGCGTGGACCTCGTCGATGCGGCAGGCAAGTCTGTAGTGGCGTCGAGCCGACCCGATCGTCAGCAGTACACCTACCTGGTGGTGCAAGCCGCGGACGGCCTCTTCGTTACTCGCGACACGCTCAAAGGCAAGCCGTGCTGACTCTTGCCAGAGCACTCTGTGTCTTGACCCTCTGCTGGCTGGGCGCTTCGGCGGCCGCGGTCGCTGAAGCGCCCGTCATCTGCCCTCCAGGTCAATCGGTCGATCCCTGGTCGGGGGCGTGCACCTTGGAAGTGAACCCTCCACCCGGACCGGGTGATCCTGGCTTGCCTAACGGACCAGGCAGTGGAGGCAACGAGCCTGTCTCCCTTGCTACGTGCACGGATACATCGACGAGTCCCGCCAAGAAGGTGCCGTGTTCGGGGGAGAACGGGTGGTGGGTTCAGTCTCGGCAGTGTTACGCCAAGGCGGTGAGCCCGCAGCCGCCGAAGAGCGACCCGTTGTGGGAGGGCCATGACTTCGGTGCGATCTATTGGTGCACTCGAGCGTTCGATACAACGGTGGCCCCGGTGGTTGTGTCGTTCTGGGCGGGTACCCCACCCGGAGTGGGTGCCCCGCCGGACCCGGCGGATCTGGCACGCACAGCGATCGCTCAGATGAGCCTTCGGGCGGTGAGCATCGGGATCGTGCCGGAGCCAAAACCGGGCAGCATCGGTTTGGTCGGGCTTCCGACATGGATGTGGGCGGAGAACCCGGCTGGTTCGTCGTGGGGTCCTGTTACGCGAACGGTGTCTGCGGGCGCGTACTCGGTGACGGCGACCGCGAAGGTCGCGAAGGTGGTGTGGGCGATGGGTGACGGCTCCACGGTTGTGTGCCGAACGCCGGGGACCCCGTATGAGGACCGGTTCGGAGCGAAGCAGAGCCCGGACTGTGGGCACCGGTACACCAAGCAGGGGCGGTACACCGTTCGCGCGACGTCGCATTGGAGCGTGGCGTGGGCCGGGATTGGGCAGAGCGGCACCATCCCGCTCGCGCTCACTGACAGCACCGTCATCACGATGGGCGAGGCGCAGGTGCTGACGCAATGACAAGGGGAGCGCGGATGACAGCGTCAGGGGTGGCCACGGCCACCGAACCCACAAAGGGGCGAGGACGGTCCGCTGCGGACTCAGCCAACGCAGGCCCCCCTTCGCGCGCGGTGACACCGCCGCCGAAGTTGCGGCGTCGCCCGGTGTTGATCGCTGCGGCGGTGGTGGCGGTTGCTCTGGGTGGGGCGTTGGGGGCGTGGGCGTGGTCGTCTGCGTCCTCGACCCAGTCGGTGGTTGCGGCGCGTACGGCGATCGAGCGGGGTGCGGTGATCCAGGCCGGTGACCTGGTGGGGGTGCAGGTGGGGGTGGACCCGGCGTTGTCCCCGGTTCCGGCGTCGCAGTCTTCGAGCGTGGTGGGGCAGCGTGCTGCCACCGATATCGCGGCGGGCACGTTGGTGACCCGGGAGCAGTTCACCGCGCAGGTGGTGCCGCCGGCGGGGTCCTCGATCGTTGGGGTGGGGGTCACTGACGCGTTGTTGCCGGGGGAGCCGCTGGTGCCGGGGGACCGAGTGCGCGTGGTCGCCACCCCGGGCGCGCAAGGCGATATCACTGACACCGCCCCGGTGACGATCGCGGCCACGGTGGTGGGGGTGCACTCCGATGAGGTCGACGGTGTCACGGTGGTCAGCGTTCAGGTCCCATCGGGCGTGGCGGCGGAGCTCGCGGCGCGGGCAGCGACCGGGAACGTCGCTATCGTTCTGGACTCGCGGGAGCGGTGACGTCGTGGCGGTTATCGTGTTCGTGTCGGCGTCGGGGGCTCCTGGGGTGACGGCCAGCGCTTTGGGGTTGGCGCTGTCCTGGCCGCGCCCCGTGCTGCTGGTAGAGGCGGACCCCACCGGCGGCTCTGGGTTGTTGGCGGGGTACTTCCGCGGCGCGTCGACGCCGCCGGAGTCGTTGATCGACCTGGCGTTCGCGCACCGCGAGGGCGGGCTGCTCGAGGCGATCCCCTCAGTGACGATGGCCATACCGGACACCACGGTGACGATCCTTCCCGGGACCCGCACCCACGCCCAGGCCCGTTCCTTGTCCGGGTTGTGGGAGCCGCTGACTGAGGCGTTCACCGGGTTGGAGGCGATGGGTCAGGACGTCATCGTCGACGCGGGCCGCCTGGGCCTGGTGGGTTCACCCGAGGTGTTGATCGACGGGGCGGACCTGACGTTGCTGACGGTCCGCACGGACCTGGTGGCACTGTCGGGGGCGAGGTCCTGGGCACAGACCCTGCGCGCGGGGTTTGAGAACCGAGGCGCGCTGTCAAGCCTGGGGGTGCTCACCGTCGGCGACGGGCACCCGTACCGGGCGCGGGAGGTCGCCAAGGTCCTCTCGCTGCCGGTGACCGCCTCCCTGGCGTGGGACCCGACCGCTGCGGAGGTCTTCGCCAAGGGCGCGACCGCACCGCGACGGTTCGACACCAGCCCCTTGTTGCGCAGCCTGCGCTCAGCCCAGAACGCGATCTCGACCCGGCTCCAGTCCAACCGGGAGCAGCTGGCTCTGCAGCCCGCCGGAGGGACGTCATGACCACCACCGACCCGGACCAGCCGCCAGCGAGTTCGGACCCGACATCGTTGCCGCTGTTCGCGGCCCCGACCGGCCCGCGAACCGGCCGGCGCCGCGGCGGGTTCAGCATGGCCCCCGACCCCCACCCCGACGCCCGCCTCAACGGCCGCGCCGACGACGACTCCGACACTGCAGCGTTGACCCCAGCCCGGGCGCTGCCGCGCCCGTACGCGGGGGAGCTGGACTGGGTGTTGGTGGCGACGTTGCGCCAACAAGCCTCGGACCGGCTGAGCGCAGCCCTGGGGGAGGACCGCGGCCGCACCCTGCCGGCGGAGCAGCGCGAGCGGGGCCGGCGAATCATCACCGAGTTGTTGCAGAACGAGGCCGCTGAACGCATCGACGCCGGGGTGGGCACCTGGTCCCCCGCCGAACAGGGCGCGATCGCCGCCGCGGTCGACGCAGCGTTGTTCGGGTTGGGCCGGTTCCAACCACTGGTGGATGACGACCGGGTGGAGAACATCACCATCACCGGCCACGACCGGGTCACCCTCGAGCTCACCGACGGCCGCATCATCCCTGGCCCCCCGGTCGCGGACAGCGACCAGGACCTCATCGACTTCCTCGTGTTCCTCGCCTCACGCTCTGAGGTCAACGCCCGCCCGTTCTCCGAGGCCCAACCCACGCTGCACCTACGCCTGGACGACGGCTCCCGCCTCGCCGCCGCCGCGTGGGTCACCCCCCGCCCCTCGGTGGTGATCCGCCGCCACCGGCTCCGCAAGGTCACCCTGGGTGATCTGGTGGAGAACGGAACGATGTCGGAACTGGCGGCGTCGTTCCTGGCGGCCGCGGTGAAGGCCCGCCGCTCCATCGTGGTCGCCGGCGCGCAGGGGGCGGGGAAGACGACGCTGGTGCGGGCGCTCTGCGCGGAGATCCCCACGCATGAGGCGATCGGCACGTTCGAGACCGAGTACGAGCTGCACCTGCACGAGCTGACCGAGCAGCACCCGATCGTCCACGCGTGGGAGGCCCGACCCGGGTCGGGGGAGCGCGGCCCGGACGGGAGGCAGGCGGGGGAGTTCACCCTATCCGAGGCGTTGTTCGACTCCTTCCGGTTCAACCTCTCCCGTCAGATCGTCGGGGAGGTCCGCGGCCCGGAGGTCCTGGCGATGCTCAAGGCGATGGAGTCCGGCGCGGGGTCGATCTCCACCACCCACGCCGCGCACGCCGAAGGCGCGATCGGCAAACTCGTCACCTGCGCGATGGAAGCCGGACCGCACGTCACCCACGACTACGCCGTCCGCGCGATCGCCTCAGCGATCGACGTGGTCGTCCACGTCCACCTCGAGACCGAACCGACCCGCGACGGCACCCCGCAGCGGCACCGGTGGGTCGCCGAGATCATCACCCTGACACAGGGGGAGAAGGAGAAGGGGTACGCCATCCAGCACGTGTTCCGCACCGCCCCCGGGGAGCGGGTCGCGACCCCGCACATCCTGGACGATGACTACCGCGACCTCGCCCGGTACGGGTTCGACCTCGAAGGGTTCTACGCCCAGGCCCGGGGGGCCGCCTCATGACCGCCCTGCCCCCCGCCCTAATCCCCGCGCTGGCCGGTGCCCTCATCGTCGGCGGGTTGATCGCCCTCGTCCTCGGGCTGCGCCCCGTCGAGGCCCGCCCCCCAACACCCAAGAAGCCGCTCCCGGGACTGTCACGGATGACCACGGTCACCCGTCGCACCCGCATCCTCCTCGCGGTTGGCCTCGGGGTCGGTCTGGTAGCGGCGGCGGTCACGGGTTGGGTTGTGGCGATCGTCGTCGTCCCCGCCGCGACCGC